>DCXY01000044.1:34091-137280 GCA_002329155.1 Stenotrophomonas sp. UBA2124
TGCGCATCGGCCTGCAGGGCCTGCAGCTGGTGGACATGCGCGCGCAGCTGATGGCGGTGGATTCGCTGCGTGACAGCGCGGTGGACGAGTACTCGCTGACCCGCGACGCATGGCTGCAGCGCCGCAGCTACCAGATCGAAAAGGACCTGCGCCACGACCGTGGTGACCAGGACGACGATCAGCCGACCATCCCGGTCGATGCGATGCCGATGCCGGAATGGGGCGGCTGACTGGTTGCGTCACGCAGATCATGTTGTTGAAGAAGAGCCCGGGGTTCCCCGGGCTTTTCTTTTTCTGCATCCTTTTCAGCTTTGGCTTTGGTAGCCCGGATAAGCGCAGCGCATCCGCGACCGCAGTGCACCCAACAATCAGGCGACCAGTTCCGCCACCGATAGGCGTTCCGGTACACCGCGCCAGAAGCCCCGGGTGCGCGTTCGCTTACCCGGGCTACGGGAGCTTTGCGCTTTGCTTTCGGCTCTACCTCAGCTCTGCGCTGCCCTCATCCCAACCCTTCTCCCGCAAGCGGGAGAAGGGTTGGGATGAGGGCAGCCTTGGGCTTGATCGCCCGGCCAAGCGCAGCGCACCCGCGAGCACATCATGCACGACGCCCCCGCGGGCACCTGCAGCCAGCAACCCATCGTGCAGCGCCAAGAGCCCCGGGTGCGCGTTCGCTTACCCGGGCTACGGGTTACGAGAACTGACTCAGACGGCCAGCGCCTGATCGAGGTGTTCAACGCAGCTCTGCCTTGGCCCTTTTCCCGCAAGCGGGAGAAGGGTTGGGATGAGGGCAGCCTTGGGCTTGATCGCCCGGTCAATCGCAGCGCGCCCGCGAGCACATCATGCACGACGATCCAACGGGCACCTGCAACAAACAACCCTTCGTGCAGCGCCAAGAGCCCCGGGTGCGCATTCGCTTACCCGGGCTACGGGAACTACGCGCGCTGGATCAGGCCGCCAGCGCCTGGTCGATGGCGGCGCGCAGGCCGGCGTCATCGGCGGCGGTGTCCGGCGAGAAGCGGGCCAGCACGGTGCCGTCCTTGCCAATCAGGAACTTCTCGAAGTTCCACAGGATGGCCGGTGCCGGATTGGCTTCGATGCCGAAGCCCACCAGCTTCTCGCGCATCGGGCCTTCGCCGGTGGCTGCCGGCTGCTCGGCAGTGAGCTGCTGGTACAGCGGGTGGGTATCGGCGCCGGCCACGCTGATCTTGGAGAACATCGGGAAGCTGACGTCATAGGTGAGCGCGCAGAACTGCTTGATCTCGTCCTCGCTGCCCGGCTCCTGGCCGTTGAAGTTGTTGGCCGGAAAACCCAGCACGGCGAAGCCTTCGTCCTTCTTCTCGCGGTACAGCTTTTCCAGGCCTTCGTACTGCGGGGTGAGGCCGCACTTGGATGCCACGTTGACCAGCAGCAGCACCTTGCCACGGTAGTCGCCCAGCGAAGCCGGCGCGCCGTCGATGGTGGTCAGTGCGGTGTCGTAAAGGGAAGCGGTCATGGTGGTTTCCTGCTGGGGTGGGAGAGAGCGCAAGCATAAACGCCGCGCATGGCAGTGGCACGACCCGCAGGTAGTGCCACTGCACGGCCTTGCGCTATGGGTTGTCGCTGTTTTCTTCTTCGGCTTCGTCGTCGTTGCCGAGATCGCCCAGCAGCGCCTGCGAGGCGTCGCTGGACAGGGATTCCACCCCGCGCAGCTTGCGTTCGATGGTGCGGGTCTTGCGGCTGGCATCACCCAGGCTCTTGCCCACGGTGTTGATCTGCTTCTCGGCCCGTTCCAGGATGCCGGCGAACTTGCCGAACTCGCTCTTCACCGCGCCCAGCAGGCTCCACACTTCCGACGAACGCTGTTCGATGGCCAGCGTGCGGAAGCCCATCTGCAGGCTGTTGAGCAGCGCGGTGACGGTGGTGGGGCCGGCGATGACCACGCGGTGGTCACGCTGCAGCGTATCCACCAGCCCCGGGCGGCGGATGGTCTCCGCGTAAAGGCCTTCGGTAGGCAGGAACATCACCGCGAAGTCGGTGCTGTGCGGCGGCACGATGTACTTCTCGCTGATGGACTTGGCCTGCACGCGGATGGCGCGCTCCAGCTGGTTGCCGCAGGCGCGCACCGCGTCCTGGTCGCCTGCTTCCTGCGCATCGAGCAGGCGCTCGTAGTCCTCGCGCGGGAACTTGGCGTCGATGGGCAGCCACACAGGCACGTCGTCGCTGCTGCGGCCCGGCAGGCGCACGGCGAAATCGACCATCTCGCCGCTGTCCGGGCGCAGCTTCACCCCACGCGCGTACTGCTCGGCGGTGAGGGTCTGCTCCAAAATGTTGTCCAGCTGCACTTCGCCCCAGCCGCCACGGTTCTTGACGTTGCTCAGCACGCGCTTGAGGTCGCCCACGCCGGTGGCCAGCTGCTGCATTTCGCCCAGGCCACGCTGCACCTGTTCCAGGCGCTCGGACACCAGCTTGAACGAGGAATCCAGCCGCTGGTTGAGCGTGCTCTGCAGCTTCTCGTCCACGGTCTGCCGCATCAGTTCCAGCTTGGCGGCGTTGTCGCCCTGCAGGTCCTTCAGGCGTGCTTCCAGGGTCTGGCGCATTTCGGTGATGCGTTGTTCGTTGCGCTGGGTGAGTTCGCCCAGCCGCTGGTTGAGCGTTTCGCCGAAACGCAGCTGCGCCTGCGCACCTTCCGCGCGGCCGTTGCGGGTTTCTTCCAGCAGGCTCTGCTGCAGCCCGGCAAGCTGGCGGGCGAAGGCCTCCATGCGGGCACCCTGCTGTTCGCCGAAGGCTTCCAGCTGGCCGCGCACTTCCTGCAGGCGGCTGCCCAGCAGCTGCTCGATCTGCTTCTGCTGGGCGGTGTTCTCCTCGCGGCCCTTGCGCGCGTCGTCGTTGAGGCTGTCGCGCAACTGGTCCAGGCGCTGGTCGGTGCGGGTGGACAGGTCGGTCAGGTTGCGGCTGAAGCCGTCCATGCGCGCGTCCTGCTGGCGGGCCATGCCTTCCAGCACCTCGCGCAGCTCTCCGCGACCGGTGCGCTGTTCTTCGCGCAGGGTGGTTTCCAGCGTGGAATTGTCGGTACGGCGGAACAACAGCAACAGCTGCAGCACCACGACAAGGGCGAGCAGGCTGACAATAATCAGGATTTCGGTTTGCATGCCCCGCAGTGTAGCCCCGGGCGTCTCAGATGCTGCGCCGCATCTGCGATCATAGGCACCCCTTGTTGGTGGTCCCCCATGAAGTCCCTGCCCTGTCCGCTGCCGCGGCTGGCCGGTGGCCGGCTGATGCCGGTTGCTGCCTGCCTGTTCTCCCCTGCCCTGCCTGCCCGCACTGCCACCCCGCAGCGCGCGGCCCTGCAGCGCGCGTACTGAGCCGGGAGCAGCGCCATGCCGTGGATGGGTATCAACGACCTGGGCACCTTCGTGGTAGCGGTCATTGTGTTCATGATGCTGCCCGGGCCGGGCACCTTCACCCTGCTCACCGCCACCGCGCGCGGTGGCGTTCGTGCCGGGTATTCGACCCTGGCCGGCCTGATGCTGGGTGACCAGATTCTGATCACCATCGCCGCTACCGGCGTGGCCGCACTGCTGAAGGCGCACCCGTTGCTGTTCGCCGGGCTGCGCTATGTGGGCGCGGCCTATCTGATCTGGGTGGGCTTCCAGCTGGTGCGCGAGCGCGCCGCGGGCAGCGCCGGCACCGCACCCACGCAGCTGGGCCGCCGCTGGTTCCGGCAGGCGCTGCTGGTGGGCGTGCTCAACCCGAAGGCCATCCTGTTCTACATGGCGTTCTTCCCGTTGTTCATCGACCCGGTACGCCAGCGCGGTGCACTGACGCTGCTCACGATGGCGCTGTTGATCGCGCTGATCAGCATCGCGTGGTGTTCGGTGCTGATTTTCGGCGGGCAGCTGATTGCGCGCCGGCTGGCCGGCTACCCGCGCGTGGGCACCTGGATGCGGCGCAGCGTGGGCGTGTTCCTGATGGTGTTTGGTGTGCGCCTGGGGGTTGAAGGCGCCTGAGGTTTGGCGCCCACCTCCCCTCTCCCGTGAGCGGAGTGCGGCCACAGCGCGCGCCGCGCGCCAGCAGTACGATTGAAGCCGGTTCCACACCCAGCGGAGGGATTGGTAATGGATATCCACTGCAAACGCGCCTATGAGGCGGCGGCATCCGGTGATGGCCAACGCTTTCTGGTGGACCGCCTGTGGCCACGCGGCGTGAGCCATGAGGCTCTGCAGGCCACCTGGTTGAAGGAAGTGGCGCCCAGCGATGCACTGCGCAAGTGGTTTGACCACCAGGCCGAACGCTGGCCCGAGTTCCAGCAACGCTACTGGCACGAGCTGGCCGCGCAGCCGCAGCAGCTGGCGCCCCTGCGCGACGCGCTGGACGAGGGGCCCGTCACGCTGGTCTACGGCGCGCGTGACACCCAGCACAATCAGGCCGTGGCTCTACGTGCCTATCTGCTGGCCCATCCCCGCCGAAAGCCGTGATGCAGCGCGGCCGGATTGTGCCGGATCCGTCGTCAATGCCAGCAACAGCCGCCAAAATCGAGGAATAAACCGGTTATTTCTGGCATTGCTGCATTGCGTTGGGCCAAACTCGGCGCCTTCTGAACTAAACGAACCGAGAGGTCCGCATGCAGTCCTGGCTCCGGCGCAAGCCCATTGACCAGCTTACCGAACACGAGGAAGGCCGCCGCCTGATCCCCTCGCTGAGCTGGCCCCACCTGGTTGCGCTGGGCATCGGCGCCATTGTCGGCACCGGCATCTATACGCTCATCGGCGTGGGTGCGGACAAGGCCGGCCCGGCCGTGCTGCTGTCCTTCATCATCGCCGGCACCATCTGCGCCTGCGCCGCGCTGGCCTACGCCGAGCTGTCCACCATGATGCCGGCCGCCGGCAGCGCCTACACCTACAGCTACAGCGCGCTGGGCGAGACCATCGCCTGGGTGGTGGGCTGGAGCCTGATTCTTGAATACTCGCTGGTGGTCAGTACGGTGGCGGTGGGCTGGTCGGGCTACTTCGTCGGCTTCCTGGAGTGGCTGCATACCAGCTTCGGCTGGAACGTGATGCTGCCGCAGTCACTGGCCGCCGGCCCGCATGTGGAAGGTGGCTTCCTCAACGTACCGGCCATCGTCATCACCTTCCTGGTGGCGGGCATGCTGATGGTGGGCACGCGCGAAAGCGCCACGGTCAACGCGGTGCTGGTGGTGCTCAAGCTGATCGCACTGGGCGTGTTCGTGGCGGTGGCGCTGCCGGCGTTCAACGCCGAGAACCTGCAGCCGTTCATGCCGTATGGCTTCCCCAAATCGCTGAGCGCCGATGGCGTGGAACGCGGCGTGATGGCAGCGGCGGCAATCATCTTCTTCGCCTTCTACGGCTTTGATGCGATTTCCACCGCGGCCGAGGAAACCAAGAACCCCAAGCGTGATCTGTCCATCGGCATCATCGGCTCGATGGTGGGCTGCACCCTGATCTACCTGCTGGTGGCATTGGCCGCCGTGGGCGCGATGAGCTACACCGTGTTCGGCAAGAGCGCCGAGCCGCTGGCACTGATCATGCGCGAACTGGGCCATGGCACGGCTGCGCTGGTGATCGGCATCGTGGCGATCGTCGCACTGCCGACGGTATTGCTGGCGTTCTTCTACGGCCAGAGCCGCATCTTCTTCGTGATGTCGCGCGATGGCCTGCTGCCGCGTGGCCTGTCCAAGGTGAACCAGCGCACCGGCACGCCGGTGACCATCACCCTGTTCACTGCGGTGCTGGTGGCGGCGCTGGCCGGCGTGGCGCGCCTGGATGAAATCGCGGCGCTGGCCAATGCCGGCACGTTGGCCGCGTTCACCGCCGTGGGCCTGTGCCTGCTGGTGCTGCGCAAGCGCGAGCCGAACCGCCCGCGCACCTTCCGCACGCCGCTGGCGTGGCTGGTGGGCCCGCTGGCCATCGGAGGCTGCATCTACCTGTTCTTCAGCCTGCCGACCAGCACGCAGAAGTGGTTCCTGCTGTGGAACGCGGTGGGCCTGGTGGTCTACGCGCTGTACAGCCGCCGCAACGCGGTGCTGGGGCGGAAGTAATCCACAGGTACCTGTGGATGGTTGCGGAAAGCGGGCTACGGCCCGCTTTTTGTTTGTGTGGGTTTGTTTGAAGAGCTTACCCCTCCCCGGCCCTCCCCTCCGCCTTCGGCGCAAGGGAGGGGGAGAAGCCGTTCCCCGCAAACTTCCAGCCACCATGACCGCCCCCCTCCCTTGCGCAGCAGGGGAGGGTTGGGGAGGGGTAAACGCAGTTATCCACACATCACCTGTGGATAAAAACAAAGCGGGCCGAAGCCCGCTTGTTTTTCACTGCCTGCGTTGGCGCAGCGTCACGGCTTGCTGGCCTGGCCTGCCGCGTAATCCTGCGCCTGACGCATCACGCGCAGCACGTTGCCGCTCCAGATGTTGGCAATCTGCGCATCGCTCAGGCCACGGCGCTGCATCCACGCGGTGATCTTGGGCAGATCGGCTGCGTCTTCCATGCCGATCACACCGCCACCGCCGTCCCAGTCCATGCCGATGCCCACGTGGTCCGGGCCCACCACATCGAGCAGGTGGGCGAAGTGCTGGAAGAAATCATCCAGCGTGGCCTTGCGGCGCGGGTACTGTTTGTCGAGCTCGGCCATGGCCTTGGCCAGTTCGGCACCCTTGGCCATGCTCATGTTTTCCCAGCCACCCAGGCGCTTTTCCAGCGCCTCTTCGGCTGCCTTGCGTTCGTCGGTCTTGGTTTCGTCCACAAGATAGCCACCGTAGGCATTGGCCTGGATCACGCCGCCCTTGGCCGCCAGCTGGCGCAGGCGCGCATCGTCCAGATTGCGCGGGTGGTTGAACACCGCCTTGGCCGAGCTGTGCGAGAGGATGAAAGGCACCGGCATCATCGCGATGAGGTCGTCGAACACCGCATCGGAGGAATGCGACTGGTCGATCACGATGCCCAGCTTCACCGCGTCGTTCACCAGCGTCTTGCCAGCCGGGCTCAGGCCCTTCCATTCGGCGCCCTTCGGGTCGGTGGCCGAATCGGCGAACTCGTTGTTGGCGAAATGCACCGTGGACATCAGGCGCAGGCCGGCCTTGTAGTAGTAGCTCAGCAGTGAAGGGTCGGCCACCAGCGGGCTGCCGTTTTCCATGCTGATGTAGACCACGCGCTTGCCCGCAGCCTTGATGCGTGCGGCATCATCGGCGGTGAGCGCCAGCTGGAACTTGTCCTTGTTGGCGGCCAGCATTTCGTGGATCTGCAGCATGCGCTGCAGGCCGTGGTCGCGTTCGGCCAGGTGCGCGGCGCGGCTGCGGTCGCCCTGGTCGGTGTAGATGGCCCAGAAGCCGCCATCCAGCGCGCCTTCCACCATGCGCGGGTAATCCACCTGCGACAGCGCGTTGTGGTCGTGGCGCTGCATGATGTCGAAATCGGCGCGGGCGAAATTGGCCGGCGTATCCAGGTGGGTGTCCAGGGTCAGCAGCTTCTGCTGCAGGGCGCTGGCCTTGGCCAGTTCGGCGTGGTTGAACTCCACCGCCGAGGCGGCCAGTGGCCAGCACAGCGACAGGGATACCAACAGGGACAAGGGACGCAGCGTCATGAGGCCTCACCATCCGGGAAAGGGCTGACATTAACGCTGCTTTGACGCCTGCTGCCAGTGACCTAGGGCAGGGGACCGGGGGAAGAGCTTACCCCTCCCCGGCCCTCCCCTCCGCCTTCGGCGCAAGGGAGGGGGAAAAGCGGTTCCCCGCAAGTTTCCAGACACCATGACCGCCCCCTCCCTTGCGCAGCAGGGGAGGGTTGGGGAGGGGTTGCGGAGCTCTACCGATAGTGTTGAAGCGCCAGAAACCTCAATCCACCACGCGGCAGAACACGGCTTTCAGGTAGCGCGATTCCTGCACATGCGCCATGAACGGGTGATCCGGGCCGGCGCCGGCCACCTTGAGGATCTGGATGGTGCGCCCGGAATAGAACGCGGCGCGGCGCAGCATGTCCAGGAACTGTTCTTCGCTGACCAGACCGGTGCAAGAGAACGTGGCGAACAGGCCGCCCGGCTTGACCACGCCCAGCGCCAGCTTGTTCATGTCCAGGTATTTCTTCAGCGCGTTGATCACCTGCTCGCGGTCGCGCGTCATCTTGGCCGGGTCCAGAATCACCACGTCGTACTGCTCGCCGCGGTTGGCCGCGTCACGCAGCCACGGGAAGATGTCGGCCTGCACGAACCTGGGCTTGGCGTTGTTCAGACGCGCATTGCCCTTGGCGATCTGGATGACATCCTGATCGATGTCCACGCCCAGCACCTCGCTGGCACCGCGCGTGGCGGCGTACACCGCGAAGCCGCCGGTGTTGCAGCACAGGTCCAGCACGCTCTTGCCTTCCACCTGCTGGCTCAGCCACTCGCGGTTCTCGCGCTGGTCGGCGAAGAAGCCGGTCTTGTGCGCGCCCGCCGGGTCGGCGCGGAACTTGATGCCGTACTCGGTGATCACCGCCGGTTCGGTGGTGGTGTTGCCGTGGAAATCGAAACTTTCCTGCTTCTGCACATGCTCGTCGGCGAAGCTGTGGAAGCGGCAGCCCGGGAACTGCGCGCGCAGCGCTTCGTAGATCCACTCGCGGTGGCGGAACATGCCGGCGGCGAAGAACTCGACCACGATCAGGTCGCCGTAGCGGTCCACCACCAGGCCGGACAGTCCGTCGCCCTCGCTGTGCACCACGCGCCAGGCGTCGGAGACCGCATCCAGCTTCAGCACGTCACGACGCAGCGACACCGCATCGGCGATCTTGCGTGCGAACCATGCCTGGTCCACCGCCACGTCCGGATGGGTTTCCAGAATGCGCACGGCAATCCGCGAATGACCGTTGTAGAAGCCACGGCCGATCCACTCGCCGTCCACGCCGACCACATCGACGATGGTGCCGGACCTGGGCTTGGTGGCGGGCTTTTCGACCAGTTTCTGGAAAATCCACGGGTGGCTGGAGCGCCACGCGTTCTTCAGGCGTACGACGGGAAGTGGGGTATTCATGCCGCTATTGTAGCCGCGCGAACGCCCGGGCCCGGGGCGTATTCATTGACTCCTCAGGCCGCAGGCGGCAGTATTCGCCCCCAGAAGGGGAGTAGCTCCCAGACGTTGTCGCCGTCAATTCGAGCCGCATGGCTCCGGTGCAACGGCAGTTCCGCCCGGCGGAACTGTGAGCAAGACCTTCGCCGCAATGGCGAAGGTATGTCCCCGGTCTCCCCCGATTCCGTGTCCAGCCCTTGGCCCTTGTGGTCGCGAGCTCATTCATTCACGACCGGAATTTCCCCATGATGCAGACAATTGGCAATCCCTGGCTGTGGGGCGGCTTCATCGCCGTCGTCATCGCCGCCCTGCTGGTAGACCTGGTGCTGATGCGCCACGGCGGCCCGCACAAGGTCACCTTCAAGGAGGCCATGTGGTGGTCCATCGGCTGGGTGGCGCTGGCCTTGGCCTTCAATGCCGGCCTCTGGTACTACCTGCACGAGACCGCCGGCGCGGCGGTGGCCAACGAGGTGGGCCTGCAGTTCCTGACCGGCTACCTGATCGAAAAAGCCCTGGCGGTGGACAACATCTTCGTGTTCCTGCTGATCATGAGTTACTTCGCGGTGCCCGAGACCTACCGCCAGCGTGTGCTGATCATCGGCATCCTGGGTGCCATCGCACTGCGTACCATCATGATCTTCGCCGGCAGCGTGCTGGTGGCCCAGTTCCACTGGCTGATGTACGTGTTCGGTGCGTTTCTGTTGTTCACCGGCTGGAAGATGTGGTTTGCCGCTGGCCAGGAACCCAGCCTGGATGACAACCCGGCGCTCAAGTTCATGCGCAGGCACCTGCGCATCACCCACGAGTACAACGGCAACCGGCTGGTGGCCGAAAAGGACGGCGTGCGCTGGTTCACCCCGATGTTCGTGGTGTTGACGCTGATCGCGGTGACCGACGTGATCTTCGCGGTGGACAGCATTCCGGCCATCTTCGCCATCACCACCGACCCGTTCATCGTGCTCACCTCCAACGTGTTCGCGGTGCTGGGCCTGCGCGCGATGTTCTTCCTGCTGGCCGGCATGGCCGACCGCTTCCACCTGTTGCCGTACGGCCTAGCGGTCATTCTGGCCTTCATCGGTACCAAGATGCTGCTGATTGACATCTTCAAGGTCCCGGTGCCCATCTCGCTGGGCGTGGTGGCGGCGATCCTGGTCACCACCATGGTCCTGAGCCTGAAGATTCCGCCGAAGCACAACCACGGGTGATGGCATGCCGCCATCGGGATTGTCCCGGTGGTGGCACAGGGCATTCTCTCTGGCGTCCCCTTGCAATCACCGGGGCCGCCGCAATCCCAAAGACATGGACACGCCAACCCTGCCCGAGACCGGCGCCGCGCCGGCCGCCAACAACAGCGACCGCAGCCGGGTGCTGCGCGCGTTCAACCTGAGCCTGGGTTTCGTGCTGCTGCTGGTGGCGGTGTTTGCCATCCAGAGCACCGGCTGGGACTGGCGTGGCTGGGCGGTGGCACCGTTGGATGCCAGCGGCCTGTGGGGCCTGCTGGGCGCACCATTGCTGCATGGCTCGGTGGAGCACCTGGGCGCCAATGCGGTGGCCCTGCTGATCCTCGGCACGCTGGCCGGCAGCGTCTACCCCAGGGCCACGCTGCGCGCCCTGCCGCTGCTGTGGCTGGGTTCCGGGCTGGGTGCGTGGCTGCTAGGCGACATCGGCAGCCACCATCTGGGTGCCAGCGGCGTGACCCATGGCCTGATGTTCCTGGTGTTCGTGCTGGGCCTGCTGCGCCGCGACCGTGCGGCCATCGCCGCCGGCATGATCGCCTTCCTGTTCTACGGCAGCATGCTGATGACCGTGCTGCCGCACGAGCCGGGGGTGTCCTGGCAGTCGCATATGGGCGGTGCCGCGGCGGGTGTGATTGCCGCGCTGCTGTTCCGCCATGCCGACCCGATGGCGCCGCGCAAGCGCTACAGCTGGGAAGACGAGGAAGAGCTGGCCGACGCCGAAGCGCAGCCTGACGGCGAGCTGGAGCCGCCCTCCCCCGGCCAGGTGCCAGTGCTGTGGCAGCCACGCGAGGGCCGCGACTACGTGGTGTTGCCGTTCCGCCCGCGCGACCGGCAGGACCTGCCACGCGAATGATCACGACGCCTCGTAGCCCGGGTAAGCGCAGCGCACCCGGGAAGTACGAAGCGATACAGGCAAACCATCCATAGCAGGCACCCAGCATCGCCTCTGCCTCCTCCCTTGCGCCGAAGGCGCAGGGGAGGACCGAGGAGGGGTGCTTTTGGCGGAGGACACTGAGGGAGTGCGGCGGAGAGCCAACCCCTCCCCAACCCTCCCCTTGCCTGCGGCAATGGGAGGGAGCAGTGCCCGAGCGACCGGGCATCCCGTAGCCCGGGTAAGCGCAGCGCACCCGGGAATCACGAAGCGATACAGGCAAACCACCACTTCCAATGCACCCAGCGACGCTTCCACCTCCTCCCTTGTGCCGAAGGCGCAGGGGAGGACCGAGGAGGGGTGCTTTTGGCGGAGGACACTGAGGGAGTGCGGCGGAGAGCCAACCCCTCCCCAACCCTCCCCTTGCCTGCGGCAATGGGAGGGAGCAGTCCCCGTACGACCGGGCATCCCGTATCCCGGGTAAGCGCAGCGCACTCGGGAAGCGCTAAGCGATGCAGGCAAACCATCCATCGCAGGCACCCAGTATCGCCTCTGCCTCCTCCCTTGCGCCCAAGGCGCAGGGGAGGACCGAGGAGGGGTGCTTTTGGCGAAGGACACTGAGGGAGTTCAGCGGAGAGCCAACCCCTCCCCAACCCTCCCCTTGCCTGCGGCAAAGGGAGGGAGCAGTCCCCGTGCGACTGGGCATCCCGTAGCCCGGGTGAGCGCAGCGCACCCGGGAAGCGTGAAGCGATGCAGGCAAACCACCACTTCCAACTGCACCCAGCGACACTTCCACCTCCTTCCTTGCGCCGAAGGCGCAGGGGAGGACCGAGGAGGGGTGTTTTTGGCGGAGGAAGCTGAGGGAGTGCAGCAGAGAGCCAACCCCTCCCCAACCCTCCCCTTGCCTACGGCAAAGGGAGGGGGCCATCCTCGTGCGATCTGACACCCGTAGCCCGGGTAAGCGCCGCGCACCCGGGAAGCACGCGCCTCTCAGCGCCGATGATCTTTCCCGGCGCATCCATGCAAGGACCGCCGTAAGCTCCGCACCCTGATCCGTCACCGATGACAGCCCCGGGTGCGCGGCGCTTACCCGGGCTACGCCCTCTCAGCAGTACTACCTCAACTGCTGCCGTCCACGGCCTTGCGGCCCAGCGCCGGGTCGTCGGTGAAGAAGGCATCGATGCCGGCCTTCAGGTACTCGCGCATCTCCGAAACCGAGCCTGCCGGGTTGCGGGCGTTGTCGGCGCCACTGCGCAGCGACTGCGGCAGGAAGTAGTTCTCGGGGCGGAAGGTGTAGACCACCACCTGCAGGCCTGCCGCGTGCGCGTCAGCCACCAGCGAGGTGGGTGCCGCCAGGCGGCCCTGGGCATCCAGCGGCATCACCGCATGGCGCTCGGGGCCGATGGCATTGGCATAGGTGGCCACGTCCTGCAGTCCCGCCGGCGTCGTCATCTGTGCATAAGTCAGCTTGCCACCTGCCAGCGCGACATCGGCCGGCACCTCTGTGGGCGCGCCCAGCAGCTGCAGCAGGCGGATGTTGGAGCCGGTACCAAGCTTGCCGTGCAGCGCGCGCAGGTTGGCGGTCTCGAAGGACTGCACCAGCACCGGCGCCACCCTGGTGTAGGCATTGCCCTGCAGGGCGGCCAGCAGCTTGTCTTCCATCGGCAGGCCGATGCCACGGAAATAACTGCCGTGCTTGATCTCCGGTGCCAGCCCGATGCCACGGTTGGCGCGGCCGGCCTGCTGCACCAGGAAGGTGATGATCTCGTCCAGCGAGGCAATGCGGAACTGGCCATCGAAATCGGTGCTGCGCAGCTGCGGCAGGCGCTCGCGCGCGTACAGCGTCTTCAGCTCGGCAAGGGTGAAATCCTCTGTGAACCAGCCTTCCACCCTCTGCCCGTCGATCAGCTTGGTGGTGCGGCGGCTGGCGAACTCGGGGTGCGCGGCAACGTCGGTGGTCGAGCTGATCTCATTCTCGTGACGCGCCACCATCACGCCGTCCCTGGTCATCACCAGGTCGGGCTCGATGTAGTCCGCGCCATCGGAAATGGCCTGGGCGTAGGCCGCCAGGGTGTGTTCGGGCAGCAGTGCGCTGGCACCCCGGTGCGCGTACACCGAAACCTGTGGATAACTGGCTGCCTGAGCATTCATTGCCATACAGCTTGCCATCCCCAATGTCACCAGCCATCCCCAACTGCGCATCTGTCCCCAAGCCTTCATTACGAAAAGAAGGCGGGATGATGACGCATGCATATGACCGAGGTAAGAAAGCGATGTTCAGCCAAGCCCTGAACTGCCAGCCAGACCCGCTGACAGGCGGGCGGCGAACGAGTCACTTGCCGATGCAGAAGCTCGAAAATATCTTCCCCAACAGCTCGTCGGCGGTCATGCGCCCGGTGATCTCCCCTAAGGCGTCATGCGCGAGACGCAGCTCTTCGGCGGCCAGTTCGAGCTGCTCGTACTGTAGCTGCGCCGCCGCGGTTTCCAGATGCCCGGCTGCGCTGATGATGGCTTCGACATGGCGCAGGCGCGCGGAGAATTCGCCCTGCATGCCCTCGCCCGCGCCTTCGCCGGCAATTTCGCGCAGGCGTGCGTGCAGCTGCTCCAGCCCCTGCCCGTTGGCGGCGGACAGCGCGATGCTGTCCGCGCCCAGCTCCAGTGGCCATTGCGGCAGCAGATCACATTTGTTGTAGACCCAGAGCTGGCGGCTGGCCTGTGCGGCAGCATCGCCGATGGCCTGGCGGCCTGCTTCGGGATCGCGCGCATCCAGCACCACGATGGCCAGATCGGCCCGCTGCATTTCCGCGCGGGCACGGCGCATGCCTTCACGTTCGATGGCATCACCGCCTTCGCGCAGGCCGGCGGTGTCCACCAGTTCCAGCTCCAAGCCATCGATGCGGATGGTTTCGCGCAGGGTGTCGCGCGTGGTGCCGGCGATGTCGGTGACGATGGCACGCTCGCTGCCGGCCAAGGCATTGAGCAGCGAACTCTTGCCTGCGTTCGGCGGCCCGATCAGCACCGCGTGCAGGCCATCTCGCAGCTTGCGTCCGCGTTCGGCATCGATGCGCAGCTGTGCCAGCAACGCGCGTGCCTGTTCCACGCCGGCACGCACCTGCTCACCGCCCAGCGTATCCAGCGGTTCGTCGGCGAAATCGATGGCGGCCTCGACATGGATGCGCAGGCGCACCAACTGCTCGCCCACTTCATCCACGCGGCGCGAGAACACGCCATCGAGTGAGCGCCGCGCGGCACGCGCGGCACGCAGGTCACCTGCGGCGATCAGATCGGCGATGGCCTCGGCTTGAGCCAGATCGAGTTTGCCGTTGAGGAAAGCGCGTTCGCTGAACTCACCGGCACGCGCCTGACGCGCTCCCAGTTCAATGCAGCGGGCAAGCAGCTGCCGCAGCACCACCGGGCTGCCGTGGCCCTGCAGCTCCACCACGTCCTCGCCGGTGAAGCTGCGCGGATTGGGGAAGTACAACGCGATGCCATCATCGATCACCTCGCCCGCCGCATCGCGGAACCGCGCGTAATGCGCGTGACGCGGCTGCAGTGAGGGGCAACCCAGCGCGATGGCGATGCGCAGTGCCTGCGGCCCGGAAACACGCAGCATCCCGACACCACCGGCAGCAGCACCGCTGGCGATGGCAACAATGGTGTCGGTGGTCGATGCGTGGCTCATGGCATGAGTTTCGTCGGGTTTGCGTGCGCGGTCCGGCACAGGCGCGGCAGCGTGGACAGCGTGGACAGCGTGGCGATTCTAGCGCCACATGCGAAAAGCCCGCCTTGCGGCGGGCTTTCGGTTTACTTGGCTTCGACCGCCTTGGTGGGCGCGTCCTCGCCGTGCTTCTTGATCATCCACCACTGCTGCAGCAGGCTCAGGCCACCGTTGACCACCCAGTACAGCACCAGGCCGGCCGGCATGAAGGCCATCATGACGCCGAACACCAGCGGCATGAACTGCATCATCTTCTGCTGCATCGGGTCCATGCCCACGGCCGGCGTCAGCTTCTGGGTGAACCACATCACCGCCATGTTGATGACCGGCAGGATGAAGTAGGGGTCACGCGCGGTCAGGTCCTGGATCCAACCCATCCATGGCGCCTGGCGCAGCTCCACCGATTCCACCAGCACCCAGTACAGGGCGAAGAAGATCGGCATCTGGATCAGCAGCGGCAGGCAGCCACCCAGCGGGTTGATCTTCTCCTTCTTGTACAGCTCCATCATCGCCGTCTGGAACTTCTGCTTGTCGTCGCCGTAGCGTTCCTTGAGCTGGGCGATGCGCGGCTGGAACTTGCGCATCTTGGCCTGCGACTTGAACTGCGCATTGGCCAGCGGGAACAGCGCGAGCTTGAGCAGGATCACCAGACCGACGATGGCCCAGCCCCAGTTGTTCACCAGCTTGTGCACCTGGTTGAGCACCCAGAACAGGCCCTGACCGATGACCGCCATCAGCGAGAAGCGGCTGTAATCGACCACGCGGTCCAGGCCCTTCACGTCTTCCTTGGCGATCTGGTTGACCAGCTTCGGGCCCACCCACAGGCGCGCCTCGGTGCTGACCTTCTGCCCGGGCGCCACGGTGAAACCGGGGCCACGGGCTTCAATCACATTGCGCGGGCCGTTCTGCGAGAGCAGGTACAGCGAGGCCTGGTCGGCCTGCGGAATCCACGCGGTGAAGAAGTGGTGCTGCAGCATCGCCACCCAGCCACCGGTGATGGTCTGGTTGAGGTTGCCGTCGTCCAGATAGTCCTTGAAAGGGCGGCGCTCGTAGCCGCCTTCGGCGCTGTACCAGGTGGCACCGTTGAAGCTGAAGGAATCCGGGTTGGTCATGCCGCGGGTGACCACGGTCGGCACGCGGTCCAGCTTGCGGAACACATAGCCTTCCCACGGTGCGGCACCAGCATTGACCACTTCATCCTTCACGCTGACGGCGTACTCGCCGCGGGTAAAGGTGTAGGTGCGGTTGATGGTCACGCCGTTGGGGCCGTTCCACACGAACGGCACCTGCACTTCGTTCTGGCCATCGGCCAGTGCAACGGCGGTGGTGCCGGCAACCGGCTTGAAGCCGCCGGCAGCCGGAACCGGCGAACCGGACTGGCTGGCCCAACCGGCGGTGGCGCTGTACGGGTGCGCCTTGTCTTCGGTGAGCAGCTGCACCGGCGGGCTGCCGGCAGCCTTGGTCTGCGGGAACTGCAGCAGGTCGGCGTCGAGCACGCTGCGGCCATCCAGCACCAGCTTCAGCACGTCGGTGGTCACGGTCACGCGTGGCGCGGTGGTGGCGGCTTCTACGCCGGCAGCCGGCGCGGTGGCCGCTGCCTGGCCCGGCACATGGGCCTGCGGCACGTTGCCGGTGGTGGGCGCAGCAAGGTCGGCGTCGTTGGCCACGGGCACGGCCGGCTGCGTGGCAGCGACGGTGGCCGGGTCCGGCGCGTTCTTCTCGCGACCCCATTCCATCCACAACAGCACGGCCACCATCAGCCAGGCAAAAATCAGGAATACACGGGTCTGGTTCATCAGCAGGCAGGCTCGTCTCGGCCGGACGAAGAGCCCGGTGCGTTCAAAGGAAGGGGTTCAGCGCCCTCGCGCCGCGGCATTGTGCCGCCCTGGCCGGCAGGCGGCAATGCGCCGGCACGGCGAAGCAGGCGTTCAAACGCCTCGCGGAGCTGCAGATTGGTCGCGGTCTTGGCCGCGGAACGGGCGACCACGACGTAGTCGCCGCCGGCCAGACAGGGCCGGAGGTGGCGTGTGGCATCGCGCAGCACACGCTTGATACGGTTACGGCCAACCGCACGCGCATCCACCTTGCGGGACACAGCCAAGCCCAGCCGGGCGGGGGTATCCCCTTTCAGCCAGTGGAGTGTCATAACAGGGTCGGATACACGGCGGGCGCCGTTGAAGACCGTTGTATATTCGGCACGCGTACGAACCCGCGCAGAGCGAGGGAATCGCTTGCGCGGGAAGTCACTGCTCACAATCGGAGTTGCGGTTGCCGCCATAAGCGGCAACGCAATCAAGCGCTGAGGACTTTACGGCCCTTGGCGCGGCGACGCGACAGGATCTTGCGGCCGTCAGCGGTCTTCATACGTGCGCGAAAGCCGTGGTCGCGCTTGCGCTTGAGGTTGCTGGGTTGGAACGTGCGCTTGGTGGCCATGGGGGCACCTTGTATGAATGGGACGGAAAGAACCGGAAATTGTATAGAGGCACCTTGGCCTCGTCAAGCATCTGAAAGGGCTGGCTTTCACCCGGCGGTGCATAGCTTGTGGATTAGCCTGTGAATAAATCGGCGTCAAGCATTCCCGCCTGTGGCCCGCGGTGGTAGTCTGAGCCATCTCTTTTCCCTGTTTCTGCCGGTGGCCGGGCCGCTTCCAGCGCCCGGTATACAAGGCCTTTGACGATTATTTGTGATGGATGCCTGGTCTCTTTGCCTAGAACGTCTTGAAGCGGAATTCCCGCCCGAAGATGTCCACACCTGGTTGAAGCCGTTGCAGGCTGACCAGCGCACCGACAGTCTGGTGCTGTACGCCCCCAATGCCTTCATTGTCGAGCAGGTGCGCGAGCGTTACCTGCCGCGCATCAACGAGCTGCTCAACCATTTCGCCGGTTTTGGCGAGGTGGTGCTGGAAATCGGTTCGCGCCCGCGCGTGGCCGAGCCCGCCCCTGCCCCGGTCTTTTCCGGCGGTGCGGTGGCGCCGGTGGCGGCGCCGGTGGTGCCGTTCAACGGCAACCTGGACGCGCACTACACCTTTGCCAATTTCGTCGAAGGCCGCAGCAACCAGCTGGGCCTGGCCGCTGCCTTCCAGGCGGCGCAGAAGCCGGGCGACCGCGCGCACAACCCGCTGCTGCTGTACGGCGGCACCGGCCTGGGCAAGACCCACCTGATGCTGGCTGCCGGCAACGCGATGCGGCTGGCCAACCCGGGTGCCAAGGTGCTGTACCTGCGTTCGGAACAGTTCTTCAGCGCCATGATCCGTGCGTTGCAGGAAAAGACCATGGATCAGTTCAAGCGCCAGTTCCAGCAGGTGGACGCGCTGCTGATCGATGACATCCAGTTCTTCGCCGGCAAGGACCGCACCCAGGAAGAGTTCTTCCACACCTTCAACGCGTTGTTCGATGGCAAGCAGCAGATCATCCTGACCTGTGACCGCTACCCGCGCGAAGTGGAAGGCCTGGAAGCACGGCTGAAATCACGCCTGGCCTGGGGCCTGTCGGTGGCCATCGAGCCGCCGGATTTCGAGACCCGCGCCGCCATCGTGCTGGCCAAGGCCCGCGAGCGTGGCGCCGTGATTCCCGACGACGTGGCCTTCCTGATCGCCAAGAAGATGCGCTCCAACGTGCGTGACCTGGAAGGCGCGTTGAACACGCTGACCGCGCGCGCCAACTTCACCGGCCGCGCCATCACCACCGAATTCGCCCAGGAAACCCTGCGTGATCTGCTGCGCGCCCAGCAGCAGGCCATCAGCATTCCGAACATCCAGAAAACGGTGGCCGACTACTACGGCCTGCAGATCAAGGACCTGCTGTCCAAGCGCCGCACCCGCTCGCTGGCCCGCCCGCGACAGGTTGCCATGGCGCTTACCAAGGAGCTGACCGAGCACAGCCTGCCTGAAATCGGCGACGCCTTTGCCGGCCGTGACCACACCACCGTGCTTCACGCCTGCCGCCAGATCAAGACGTTGATGGAGACCGACGGCAAGCTGCGCGAGGACTGGGACAAGCTCATCCGCAAGTTGAGTGAGTAAACCAAGGCGGCACCGGAAGGAAGCAGGGAGGTTGGCCCCAGCAATGATGCATCCACGCCACGCAGGCGTCATCGCACAAAACGGTGCATGATTCGGGGGCAGACGTTGGGGAAGTTGTGGATAAAAATACGTCTGGCGAAGACCGAAAACTTATCCACAGTATTCCCCACCCGTTCCGGGCCAGTAGTACAGAGGGTTTCGAGGCGATGAAACCCTTTAAAAACAAATACTTGGGTGTGTTTTAAACCAAATCTGGCTCTACCAGCACCACCAAGCTTTTGATTTAACCCACATCTTTTAAAAGCATAGGGGCACGAAACCAAATGCGTTTCACACTGCAGCGCGAAGCCTTTCTCAAGCCGTTGGCCCAGGTTGTCAACGTGGTCGAACGCCGGCAGACGCTGCCGGTCCTGGCAAATTTCCTGGTGCAGGTGCAGGGCGGTCAGCTGTCGCTGACCGGTACCGACCTGGAAGTGGAAATGGTCTCCCGCATCGCGGTGGAAGACGCGCAGGACGGTGAAAGCACCATTCCGGCACGCAAGCTGTTCGAGATCATCCGCGCCCTGCCCGACGGCAGCCGCGTGACGGTGTCCCAGACCGGCGAAAAGATCACGGTGCAGGCCGGCCGCAGCCGCTTCACCCTGGCCACCCTGCCGGCAAACGACTTCCCGTCGGTGGACGAAGTGGAAGCCACCGAGCGCGTGGCGGTGCCGGAATCGGCGCTGAAGGAACTGATCGAACGCACCGCGTTCGCGATGGCCCAGCAGGATGTGCGCTACTACCTCAACGGCCTGCTGTTCGACCTGCGCGACAAGACCCTTCGCTGCGTAGCCACCGACGGCCACCGCCTGGCGCTATGCGAAACCGAGCTGGAAAGCAGCACCGGGAAGCGCCAGATCATCGTGCCGCGCAAGGGTGTGACCGAGCTGCAGCGCCTGCTGGAAGGCGGCGACCGCGAAGTGGAGCTGGAAGTGGGCCGCAGCCACGTCCGCGTGAAGCGCGACGATGTGACCTTTACCTCCAAGCTGATCGATGGCCGTTTCCCGGATTACGAGGCTGTGATTCCGATTGGCGCCGACCGCGAAGTGAAGGTGGAGCGCGAGAGCCTGCGCGCCTCGCTGCAGCGTGCGGCCATTCTGTCGAACGAGAAGTACCGCGGCGTGCGCGTGGAAGTGACCCCGGGCCAGCTGAAGATCAGCGCACACAACCCGGAACAGGAAGAAGCGCAGGAAGAAGTGGAAGCCGACACCCAGGTCAACGATCTGGCCATCGGCTTCAACGTGAACTACCTGCTGGACGCCCTGTCGGCACTGCGCGACGAGCATGTGGTCATCCAGCTGCGCGACTCCAACTCGTCGGCACTGGTGCGCGAAGCCAGCAGCGAGAAGTCCCGCCACGTGGTCATGCCGCTGCGCCTCTGACCGCTGTTCCACGTGGAACATGAAAAGCCCGGTGCAAGCCGGGCTTTTTTGTGGGTGGGTTTTGGGGCGGAGGGTGTGTTCCACGTGGAACAGGGCGGTGGATTGCTGGGGTGTGTACGCAGGATGGATGTTGGATTAGTTCAAGAGAAGGATGTTTGCGCGACTTTGTTGCCGGTAGAGGTTTTCAGGGATGCGTGATTGGGCTTGGGCATTGGGGAAGTTGGGCGTTCAGAGCTCCCCCCTCTCCCCAACCCCTCTCCCGCAAGGGGAGAGGGGCTTAAGTGCCTGGCTTTCGGGGATAGATCGGCAATGGAGATCAACGCCTGGATTGGATGACGAGCAATCAAGCCATGAGCCTTCAAGGCAGACCAATCAGCCCAAGCCATCAAAGCCCCTCTCCCCTTGCGGGAGAGGGGTTGGGGCGAGGGGGCAGGCTCCAGAATCATTGAACCCAACACAAGAACCCTAACCAACCAACTCCCTTTCCCAGACACGCGCGTCATCCATCCGCCCCACCAACAGAAATCCCAAACCAGCAGCTCACAAACCCCACGGATTTCATGAAATCTGAAATTCCTCCCCTCCCCAGCCCAGCAGATTTCAAGAAATCCCAGGCGCCTGCTCTTTCGCATTTCTGGCGTCGCTTTTGCGCAGCTCTATGCTTTAAATCTGAGAATAAATCTAAAGCCTGGTGGTGCTGGTAGGAGCAGATTTCATGTAGAACTACCTTAAGTGCTTGTTTAATAAAGGATTATGCGTACTGAAACCCCCTGTAAAACCCGGCCTCTGGCCTGTGGATATCTGTGAATAACCCTGAACCCCGGCCTGGCGCTCACTTTTATCCACAGATTGCCAAAGTTATACACAGGGCTTATGCCCCGAGCTGTCCCGCCTCGCAGCAAGGCCAGATTTCGTGAAATCTGCAGGGGCTACCCTCACATCGCCACCCAGATTTCAAAGAATCATGGGTGTTCCACGTGGAGCTCCATGCGCTGATGCTGTGGCTTGACCGATCAGCCGCCAGCCGATGCTTTAAGCTGCACCTCTGCCAGCCACGAATGTCGTGGTGGCGATGAGCTTTCCTCCGAGCGTCAATGCATATCGTCCGTGTTGCCTTGAACCGCGTCCGCCGCTTCGATGCGGTGGAAGTGGCCCCCCGCCCCGGCATCAACCTGATCACTGGCGCCAACGGTGCCGGCAAGACCAGTCTGTTGGAGGCCCTGCACCTGATGGCCTATGGCCGCAGCTTCCGTGGCCGCGTGCGCGATGGACTGGTGCAGAAGGGTGCAGAACATCTGGACGTGTTCGTGGAATGGCAGGAAGACCACGGCGGAAGACCATTGCAGCGCCGTGCCGGCCTGCGCCATAGCGGGCAGACCTGGAAAGGCCGGCTGGATGGCGAAGACGTTCCGCAACTCGGCACGCTCTGCGCTGCCTTGGCCGTGGTGACCTTCGAGCCGGGCAGCCATGCGCTGGTGAGCGGGGGCAGTGAACCGCGTCGCCGCTTCGTGGATTGGGGATTGTTCCACGTGGAACCTGACTTCCTTCCGCTTTGGCGCCGTTACACACGGGCGCTGAAGCAGCGCAATGCCTTGTTGAAGGCCGGTGCGGCGGGGAGGCAGCTTGATGCCTGGGATCACGAGCTGGTCGAGGCCGGCGTACCGCTGACCTCGCGCCGCCAGCACTACCTTGAGCGCCTGCAGGAACGTGCGGTGGCCATTGCGGCGGATCTTGCACCGGGCCTGCAACTGCAGGCGCTGGAACTGCAGCCGGGCTGGCGCCGGCACGAGCTGTCGCTGGGTGATGCCCTGCTGCTGGCACGTGAGCGCGACCGCAGCGCCGGTTTCACCTCCGTGGGGCCGCATCGGGCGGATTGGTCGGTGGGTTTTGCCGCCATCCCGGGCCGTGATGCGCTCTCGCGTGGCCAGGCCAAGCTCACCGCTCTGGCCTGCCTGCTGGCCCAGGCCGACGACTATGCCGGCGAACGCGGCGAATGGCCGGTCATCGCGCTGGATGACCTGGGGTCGGAGCTGGACCGCAACCACCAGCACCGCGTTCTGCAGCGGCTGGCCGCTACGCCGGCGCAGGTTTTCATTACCGCCACCGAAGTCCCGCCCGCGCTGGAAGCCGAACTGCGTCCGGCCGCAATGTTCCACGTGGAACACGGCAGCATTCAGCCCGTCGCTTAAGCCTTCAGGGCGGAAATCTGCCCGGTAGGTATAATTGATGGGTAACCCCCTATTCCTCACGCATCGGCCCTGGCCCGTGCGTGACCTGCGGAGCCCACGGCAAGCGCAATGAGCGAAGAACAGAACACCCCGGCCAACAACGGCAACTACGATGCGAACAGCATCACGGCATTGGAAGGCCTGGAGGCTGTCCGCAAGCGGCCCGGCATGTACATCGGCGACGTCCATGACGGCACCGGTCTGCACCACATGGTGTTCGAGGTTGTCGACAACTCCATCGACGAGGCGCTGGCCGGCCATGCCGACAACGTGCTGGTCACCATCCACGCCGACGGTTCGGTGTCGGTGTCGGACAACGGCCGCGGTATTCCGGTGGGCAAGCACGCGCAGATGAGCGCCAAGCTCGGCCGCGAAGTGTCGGCCGCCGAAGTGGTGATGACCGTTCTGCACGCAGGCGGCAAGTTCGACGACAACAGCTACAAGGTTTCCGGCGGCCTGCATGGCGTCGGCGTCAGCGTGGTCAACGCGCTGTCGGAAAAGCTGCTGCTGGATATCTTCCAGGGCGGCTGGCACTACCAGCAGGAATTCAGCCACGGCGCCGCGGTGCGCCCGCTGGAGAAGCTGGAAGAAACCACCAAGCGCGGCACCACCCTGCGCTTCTGGCCGTCGGTGACGGCGTTCAACAGCAATACCGAATTCCATTACGAAGTGCTGGCGCGCCGTCTGCGCGAGCTGTCCTTCCTCAACTCCGGCGTCAAGATCGCGCTGGTGGACGAGCGTGGCGAAGGCCGTCGTGATGACTTCCACTACGAAGGCGGCATCAAGAGCTTCGTGGAGCATCTGGCGCAGGTGAAGACTCCGCTGCACCCGAATGTGATTGCCGTGACCGGCGAGCACAGCGGCATCACCGTGGAAGTGGCGCTGCAGTGGACCGATTCCTACCAGGAAACGATGTACTGCTTCACCAACAACATTCCGCAGAAGGACGGCGGCACCCACCTTGCCGGTTTCCGCGCGGCGCTTACCCGCGTGCTCAACAACTACATCGAGCAGAACGGCATCGCCAAGCAGGCCAAGATCAGCCTGACCGGCGATGACATGCGCGAAGGCATGATCGCCGTGCTGTCGGTGAAGGTGCCTGACCCCAGCTTCTCCAGCCAGACCAAAGAAAAGCTGGTCAGCTCGGATGTGCGCCCTGCCGTGGAAAACGCCTTCGGCACGCGCCTGGAAGAGTTCCTGCAGGAGAACCCGAACGAAGCCAAGGCCATCGCCGGCAAGATCGTCGATGCCGCCCGTGCCCGCGAAGCCGCGCGCAAGGCGCGCGACCTGACCCGCCGCAAGGGCGCGCTGGACATCGCCGGCCTGCCGGGCAAGCTGGCCGACTGCCAGGAGAAGGACCCGGCGCTGTCGGAACTGTTCATCGTCGAGGGTGACTCGGCAGGTGGTTCGGCCAAGCAGGGCCGCAACCGCAAGAACCAGGCGGTGCTGCCGCTGCGCGGCAAGATTCTCAACGTCGAGCGTGCGCGTTTTGACCGCATGCTGTCCTCCGACCAGGTGGGCACGCTGATCACCGCACTGGGCACCGGCATCGGCCGTGACGAATACAACCCGGACAAGCTGCGTTACCACAAGATCATCATCATGACCGACGCCGACGTGGACGGCGCGCACATCCGCACCCTGCTGCTGACGTTCTTCTACCGCCAGATGCCGGAGCTGATTGAGCGCGGCTACGTCTACATCGGCCTGCCGCCGCTGTACAAGATCAAGCAGGGCAAGACCGAGCTGTACCTCAAGGACGACCCGGCGCTGGATGCCTATCTGGCCAACAGCGCGGTGGAAAATGCTGCGCTGGTACCTGCCAATGGTGAGCCGCCGATCGAAGGCGTGGCCTTGGAAAAGCTGCTGATCACCTACGCCAACGCGCAGGATGCGATCGAGCGCAACGCCCACCGTTACGACCGCCACCTGCTCGAAGCGCTGGTGGATTTCACCCCGATGGATCTGGACCACCTGCGCAATGCGGCTGAAGGCGAAGGCCTGGATGCACTGGCCAGACACCTTAACCAGGGCAGCCTTGGCTCGCCGCGCTTCACCCTGGTGCTGCAGGAGCCCAACGAGCACCGCCCTGCCGCGGTGCTGGTCACCCGCCGCCACATGGGTGAGGAACACACCCAGGTGCTGCCGTTGGCTGCGTTTGAGTCCGGTGAGCTGCGCCCCTTGCACCAGGCTTCGCAGATGCTGCATGGCCTGATCCGCGAAGGTGCCACCATCAACCGTGGCAACAAGAGCAGCGTCATCACCGGCTTCGCCCAGGCCCAGGCCTGGTTGATGGAAGAAGCCAAGAAGGGCCGCCAGATCCAGCGCTTCAAGGGCCTGGGTGAAATGAACCCCGAGCAGCTGTGGGACACCACGGTGAACCCGGAAACGCGCCGCCTGCTGCAGGTACGCATCGAGGACGCGGTGGAAGCGGACCAGATCTTCAGTACCCTGATGGGCGATGTGGTGGAACCGCGCCGCAACTTCATCGAAGACAACGCACTGAAGGTGATGAACCTGGATATCTGACCCGGATATCCGAACACCCCGGCTGCACAACGGCGGGTGCCCCCACAAACGGCCCCGCCTTTTTTCTGCCCGCCCGCTGTTGATCACAGGCCTGCGATGACCGTCCCTCCTCCGGTTCCGGTTTCTTCTTCCGCCCCTTCCACGCCCCCCGTAAAAACCGCCGGGTCCCCCGTGCTTGGGTTCTGGCTGGACCTGGGCATCGCGGTGGTCACCCTGCTCGGCCTGAGCCTGTTGGCGAGCATGGTCTGGGGCCTGTGGCGTGCCGTGGAAGTGGGCGTGGCCGCAGGCCGCTCCGGCCAGGGCGTGCCGCAGAGCACCGACATGGCCGCGCTGATGGGCCAGCCGGGGGCATTGGCGCAGATGTTGATCGCCATGCTCGCCACCGGTGGCGCGGCCCTGCTGCTGTACTTCTGGCGCCGCCGTGCCAGCGCCGCCGAGCGTGCGCAATCCAACACCGCCGCGCTGCGCCCTTCCACCTGGGGCTGGACCCTGCTGGTGGCCACCGGCGTGTTCATCGGCAGCAGCACGATCAGCTGGCTGGGCAAGCAGATCGGCATAGAGCCCGCGCCGACCAATCTGCCGTTGATGGAGCAGGCGCTGGCCCATTACCCGGTATTCCTGGTGCTGTTTGCGGTGGTCATTGCCCCGGCCTACGAAGAACTGCTGTTCCGCCGGGTGCTGTTCGGGCGCCTGTGGGCCGCTGGCCGGCCGTTGTTGGGAATGCTGCTCAGTGGCGCCGCATTCGCATTGGTACATGAGATTCCAGGTACCAGCCCCAACGGCCTGTCGGAGATGCTGCAGCTGTGGCTGGTCTATGGCGCCATGGGCGTGGCCTTCGCCTGGCTGTACCGCCGCACCGGCACACTCTGGGCCGCCGTGGCCGCGCATGCGCTGAACAACGCAGTGGCATTGGCCGCGCTCGTATGGTTCGGCGTTCAGTAAAACCCCCGTACGGTTGACGAAAATTTAAGCAGTTCGCTCGCACACTGCAGTCATGAATGAGGGGGTCATGCCATGAAGCTTGCTGTCTTTGCTGTCACCACGGTGCTGCTGCTCGGCGCCTGCGCCACCACTATCTCGCCCACCGGGCGCCGCCAGGTGGTGGGGGGTGTTTCGCAGCAGCAGCTGGACCAGCTGGGCGCACAGGCCTTTGCTGAAACCAAGGCCAAGCAGACCCTCAACCGCGACGGCAAGCAGAATGGCTACGTGCAGTGCGTGGTCAACGCACTGGTCGCGCAGCTGCCACAGCAATACCGCGGCGTGCGCTGGGAAACGGCCGTATTCGTGGACAAGGAACCCAACGCCTTTGCCCTGCCTGGCGGCAAGGTGGGCGTGAACACCGGCATCTTCAGCGTGGCCAAGAACCAGGACCAGCTGGCGGCGGTCATCGGCCATGAAATCGGCCACGTCATCTCGCGCCATCACGAAGAACGGCTGACCCGCCAGATGGGTGCTCAAACCGGCCTGGCCGTGCTCGGCGCGCTGGCCGGTGCGGCCTATGGCGACACCGCGTCCAGCGCGGTCAACCAGTTCGGTGGCATGGGTGCACAGGCCATGTTCCTGCTGCCCGGCTCGCGCACCCAGGAAAGCGAGGCCGACGTGGTGGGCCAGCGGCTGATGGCCCAGGCCGGCTTTGATCCCTCACAGGCAGTGAATCTGTGGCAGAACATGATGGCAGCCAGTGGCAACAGAGCGCCGCAATGGCTGTCCACCCACCCGGACCCGGCCAACCGCATCCGTGAACTGCAACGTGACGTGCCGGCGCTGGAGCCCGTGTACCGCCAGGCGCGCCAATCGGGAATTGTCCCAAAGTGCGGGTGACCGCGGCCTTGCTGCAGTACACCATCACAAGTGATTTCTCCGTATAAGAATTTCTGCTACGTTTGCCTGCTCGGTTTTTGCCGACAGTCCGAATTTCCGCCGATCAGGCGGCTCCATTGAGGTGAACCATGATCTTCCGCAGCCATAAACAAGCCGTGCTTTCCGTCCTTATCGCGACCGCGCTCGGTGGTGTTGTGGTGGCCGATGCAGCGGCCCAGTCGCGTTCGAGCGAGCGCAACGAGCGCCGCGGCGGCAAGAGCGAGAAGGCCGAGGTGCTGTACCCCGATGCAACGCGCGTCGACCCCAAGGGCAAGGCTTCGTCCAAGATGGGCAGCAAGCTGCAGAAGCTGTTCGGCGCCTACAACAAGGACGACTTTGCCGAAACCCGCAAGCTGGCCGACGAAATCATCGCCGCTGACGGTGCCAACGATTATGACAAGGCGGTCGCCAACCAGCTGGCCTCGCAGGCTGCCTACAACAGTGACGACAATGCCGCTGCCAAGCAGTACCTGCAGCAGGCCATCGCACTGAACCAGCTGGACAACAACGGCCACCTGCAGGCCATGCTGATGCTGGCCCAGCTGCAGCTGCAGGACGAGCAGTACGCCGAAGGCATCGCCAACCTGGACAAGTACTTTGCCGAGTCCAAGTCCACCAAGCCCGAAGAACTGATCATCAAGGGCCAGGCGCTGTACCAGACCGAAAAGTACGCCGAGGCCATTCCGGTGCTGAAGGCGGCCATTGCCGCTTCGCCCGAGCCGAAGGACAGCTGGAACCAGCTGCTGATGGCCTCCTACGCCGAAGCCGGCCAGACCGGTGAAGCGGTGAAGGAAGCCGAGGCGCTGGTCAACAAGAATCCTTCGGACAAGAAGGCGCAGATCAACCTGGCCAGCATGTACATGCAGGCCGACCAGATGGACAAGGCCGCAGCGGTGATGGACAAGCTGCGTGCGGCCGGGCAGCTCACCGATGAGCGCGAGTACAAGCAGCTGTACTCGATCTACGCGAACACCGAGAACAAGGAAAAGGACGTTATTGCGGTGATCAACGAGGGCCTGCAGAAGGGCATCCTCAAGCCGGATTACCAGGTTTACCTGGCACTGGCGCAGTCGTACTACTACAGCGACCAGGTCCCGCAGGCGATCGAGGCGTGGCAGAAGGCGGCTCCGCTGTCCAAGGATGGTGAGACGTACCTCAACCTGGCGCGTGTTCTGCACTCCGAGGGGCGTATCCCCGAGGCGAAGCAGGCCGCCCGGGATGCAAAGGCTAAAGGTGTGAAGAACGCGGCCGATGCAGACAAAATCATCAACCTGAAGTAAGCAGGAATAACGCCTGAACCGCTGTTTTCAAGATGCGCAGCTGGTCAGGATTGGTATAAGCTTGGAGGTTCCTGCGGTGTCATGCACCGCTGAATCTGGGGCAAAAGCAACACTTGCCCCGCCCCACAACAGAGTTCTTGGCGCATGACGGAACAATTGGTCTTCCACAGCAGGTATGACGGCGAAAAAGAGAAGGGCCTGAGCTGGCCCCGTATCGCCGGCATCGCTTTTGTAATCGCTCTCCATCTGGCAGCACTGATGATGCTCCTGATTCCGGCGGTGGCCCCCAAGGCCGCGGCGGAGAAGGAACGCAACGTCATGGTGACGCTGGTCGACGCCCCGCCGCCGCCGCCACCGCCGCCGCCGCCGCCGCCGCAGGACACGCCGCCTCCGCCGGTCAAGAACCTCGCGCCGCCGAAGCCCTCGCCGCTGCCGCCGCCGCCGGAAGCACCGGTGATCGACGTGCCGGAACCGCGCCCGAATGACGTGGTGACGCCGCCGGCTCCGCCTGCCCCGCCTGCGCCCGTGCAGGACATCCAGGCCAGCGTGGACATCTCTTCCAAGAACATGAACCCGCCGCGTTACCCGCCGGCCGCTTTCCGCGCCGGTATCCAGGGCGAGGTCATCCTGATCATTGATGTCGACGCCAACGGCAATGTCACCAATGTGTCCGTCGAGAAGTCCAGCCGCAACCGTGACCTCGATCGAGCTGCAATGGAAGCGGCACGCAAGTGGAAGTTCAACCCCGCCCAGAGCGGTGGACAGAAGGCGGCTGGTCGCGTCCGCGTCCCGGTCAACTTTGCGCTGAGCTGATCCAGGTGGCGGCTGTCACGGCCGCCCCGGGAACCGCTCAACATTAGCTACACCCTTTAACACCACACACAACAAAGGTAAGCGTCATGCTGCAGGAAATTTTCATCGCCGCTGCTGCCGGGGGCAACGCAAACAACGCGCTCTCGCAGATGGGCTTCGAGCACCTGATTCACGAAATGACCTCCCAGCCGGGCGATTTCGCCGTCTCCTGGGTCGTGCTGATCACCCTGGTGGTGATGTCGGCCATGTCCTGGTACTGGACTGTCATCAACATCTTCCGTACCGCCCGCCTGAAGTCGGCCGCTGACCGCGTGCCGAGCCTGTTCTGGGATGCCCCGAACGCACAGGACGCCATCCGCGCGATGGAAGAGCAGCCGGCTTCGGAGCCGTTCTCCAAGATCGCCCTGGACGCTGCCCAGGCCGCTGCCCACCACCAGCAGGCGGGCGCCGCTGAAACCCTGACCCGTTCGGAGTTCGTGGACCGCGCCCTGCGCCAGGCCGTGACCCGTGAGTCGAACAAGCTGCAGGGCGGCATGATCCTGCTGGCCACCGTCGGTGCAACTGCTCCGTTCGTGGGTCTGCTGGGTACCGTGTGGGGCATCTACGGCGCGCTGATCAAGATCGGTGCCACCGGTTCGGCCTCCATCGACGCCGTTGCCGGCCCGGTGGGTGAAGCCCTGATCATGACCGCCATCGGTCTGTTCGTGGCTATCCCGGCCGTGTTCGCCTTCAACTTCTTCAGCAAGATCAACAGCGCGACCGTCAGCAAGTTCGACACCTTCGCTCACGATCTGCACGACTTCTTCGCCACCGGTTCGCGCGTTCGCTGATCCGGCAAGCAAAGCAGTCCTCGCAACGATATAGACGGAGCCCGTTATGGCTTTCAGTAGTGGCAACAGCAGCGGCCCCATGGCCGACATCAACGTCACGCCCCTCGTGGACGTGATGTTGGTGCTGCTGATCATCTTCATCATCACGGCTCCCCTGATGTCCCACAAGGTCAAGGTGGAGCTGCCCGAGGCCAACCTGATCCAGGACCCGGAAGCGGCAGCCGAGCGCAAGGGTCCGATCACCGTGGCGGTCAAGGAAGACGGCACGCTCTACTGGAACGACGAAAAGGTCTCCAAGGAGACCTTGGAATCGCGTTTCGCCACCGCTGCGCAGCAGACGCCGCAGCCGCCGCTGAATCTGCGTGGTGACAAGACCACCAAGATGAGCGTGATCAACGAAGTGACCAAGATCGCGCAGAGTCAGGGCATGCTGGACGTCGGTTTCGTTGCCACCAAAGAAAAGGGGCATTGAGCGATGGCTTTCAGTAGTGGCAACAACAAGGGCCCAATGGCCGACATCAACGTCACGCCCCTGGTGGACGTGATGCTGGTGCTGTTGATCATCTTCATCGTGACCGCGCCGATCATGACCTACCCGATCGCCGTGGATCTGCCGCAGCGGGTCATCAACCCGCCGCCGCAGCTGCGCGAGCCGCCGCCGCCGATCGAGCTGCGTGTGGATGCGAGCAACCAGGTTTACTGGAACAACAGTCCGGTGAACGTGGCTGACCTCGAGCAGAGGATGAAGGAAGAAGTGCAGCGGGATCCGACCAACCAGCCGGAACTCCGCATCGATGCCAGCCCGGATTCGGAATACGACGTCATGGCCAAGATCCTGGCCCAGGCGAAGAACGCCGACATGAAGAAGATTGGCTTCGTGCAGTAAGACTGCAACACCAAGTCATGACGCGACTGGAAAGCGCCCCCGCAGAGCGGGGGCGTTTTTTTTGGTCTGGGTTCGGGTGAATGAAGCGGAGGAGCGACCCCTCCCCAACCCTCCCCTTGGCCTGCGGCCAAAGGGAGGGGGCAAGAGCGGCTGCGCTGGGTTGCCGGAAATCCAGTGCGCCGCTGTTCTTGCTTCAAATGGAGACAGAAAGAAACGGGCGCGAAGTCGGATGCCGCCGGGCAAGCCCGAACCCGCATGATCAGCCCCCTCCCTTTGGCCTGCGGCCAAAGGGAGGGGGCAAGAACGGCTGTGCCGGGTTGCCGGAATTCCAGTGCGCGGCTGGTCTTGCTTCAAATGGAGACAGGAAAGAAACGGGCGCCAACCCGGATGCCGCCGGGCAAGCCCGAACCCGCATGATCAGCCCCCTCCTTTTGGCCTGCGGCCAAAGGGAGGGGGCAAGAGCGGCTGTGCCGGGTTGCCGGAATTCCAGTGCGTGGCTGGTTTTGCTTCAAATGGAGACAGGAAAGAAACGGGCGCCAAGTCGGATGCCGCCGGGCAAGCCCGAGTCCGCATGACCGGCCCCCTCCCATTGGCCGCAGGCCAAGGGGAGGGTTGGGGAGGGGTAAGCCTTCAGCGAAACAAGCACCCCGATGGCCCACTTATCCCCACCCTCCTGTGGATTACTCCGCAACCAGCGCAGGTATTCCCACCTCAAGGATTTATCCACAAGCCTGTGGATAGTGTGCTGTCAGTGGCGGTTTGGCCGCAGCAGCACACCATGGCCTTATCAGTAAGGTTCAGCCCGCAACTCCAGGAGAGCCGGGGGCAACGGAACCTCAACCATCACCAGACCTCACGCGCATCACCACCCACCTGTTTATCCACAGCCATGGCAGCAGCCGGGCATATCCTGGCCCACATGGAACGCGGCTACGCCGGAGACGGGCTACAGCCCTGTTCCTCCCATGTCTTATCCACAAAGCAAGGGACAGCTGTGGACAAACCGAGGCTTCGGCCAACGTAAGACCATACATACTCAATACACGCCTTTCTGCAGCGATTGAGTGGCTATCTTCCCGATTACAGACGGGTTACCAGGTTCTGCCCGCCCGTTGCGTGGCGTTCTATCCACAACACTCAACAGCTGCGCCCAACGTGCTTGTTCCACGCACGGCGGCCAACCTTCCGGATCACCTCTGGCGCTGTTTATCCACAGCGGATGTCACCAAGCAGGTGCTGGCCGATATGCCGCCATCGGTAGCAGCCAAGCCCGCCCATCAATTTATGCGTGATGTACCCAACAACAGGCGCAGCAGACACCCCGCCTCCGGTTATTCACCGTGGACAAGTCTGTGCATAAGCCTGTGGGGAAACCGGGGCTGGCTCAGCCCGCAGCTGCCGGCGTGCTCTGCGCGGTGATGGCCAGGTAGTTGCCGATGGTCGTCTCCAGGCCCTCGTACAGGGCTTCGCCGATCAGCGCGTGGCCGATGGAAACTTCCAGCACGTCGGGCACCTGCGCCAGGAAGTAATGCAGGTTGGCCTGTGACAGGTCGTGGCCGGCGTTGACGCCCAGCCCTGCGGCCTGTGCACGACGTGCCGCGTCGGCAAACTGCGCAACCACGGTTTCGGTGGTGCCACGGGCGAAGGCTTCGGCGTAGGGGCCTGTGTATAACTCGATGCGGTCGGCGCCGAGCACGGCAGCCTGGGCGATGTCCGCGTTGCCGGCATCGACGAACAGGCTTACCCGGCAGCCGTAGTCTTTCAGCGTGGCAATCAATGGGCGCAGGCGCTGCCCGTCACGCGAAAAGTCGAAGCCATGGTCGGAGGTGAGCTGGCCATCGCCATCGGGCACCAGCGTGACCTGCGCCGGGCGGGTCTGTTCGCACAGCGGCAGCAGGCCCGGGTAGCCCTCACGCGGCGGCGCGAACGGGTTGCCTTCAATGTTGAATTCCACGCCATGCTGGCGGGTGAGCTCGGACAGGGCGTAAACGTCGTCAGCACGGATATGGCGCTGGTCAGGGCGCGGATGCACGGTGATGCCGTGTGCGCCGGCGCGCAGGCAGGTCATTGCCGCGCGCACCACATCCGGGTCGTTGCCGCCGCGCGAATTGCGCAGCACCGCGACCTTGTTGACGTTGACGCTGAGCTGGGTCATGGCTGGTTCGGGTCCTGCGGCGGTGCCGGTGGGGTGGTGGGGCTGGCGGCCGGCGCAACAGGTGCTGCGGCTGCCGGCGCCGGCGCGCTGGCGTCAGCGCCCTTGGGCTTGAACTGGTCACGCAGCGCCTGCAGCTCGGCCGGGTGCAGCGGGCGCGGGCTGTCGCTGATGACGCCACTGATCCGTGCCGCGTACAGGCCCTTGACCCACAGCAGCAGGAACACCAGCGAAGCCACCAGGGCCAGAACCAGCAGCCACATCTTGGTGGTCGAAAGGGCGAGCATGAAGCCGCCGAGTGCAAGCAGCAGGAACAACCAGTACATGACGATCTCCCCAGAGAAGTGCGCAGTGTAACGGTGTGCTCAGAGCAGTGGCGAGGCCAGCCGCGCGAACGCCTCGGGGAGCCGTTCGCGCCACAACGACCGGTGGTTGGCCGGCATGACCTCGGTGGCGTTGTCGAACTCCTGCAGCAGGATGGTTTCCAGCTCCGAGGTGAGTTCGCGGTTGTTGTACATCATCGACAGCTCGAAGTTCAGCCGGAAGCTGCGGTGGTCGAAGTTGGCGGTGCCGACGATGCAGGTGTGCTCGTCGGCGATGAAGGCCTTGCTGTGCAGCATGCGCGGGCCGTATTCCCAGATGCGTACGCCGGCTTCGAGCAGTTCGTCGAAGTAAGAGCGCGCGCACAGGGTGACCAGCTTGGAGTCGCTCTGCTTGGGCACCATCAGGCGCGTGTCCAGGCCGGCCAGCGCGGCCGAGGTGAGCGCCATGCGCGCGGCTTCGCCCGGCACGAAATACGGGGTGACCAGCCACACGCGGCGCCTGGCCTCCTGGATGGCGGCAACGTGCAGACGATGGATGGCTTCCCACGCCGAATCCGGCCCTGAAATCAGCACCTGCGCGTGGATGTGCCCAGCTTCGCGCGGCGGCACCTCGGGCGGGAACAGGTCCACCTGCTGGAAGTGCTCCGGCCCCTGCCCAGTGGCGTAGATCCAGTCTTCCAGAAACACCAGCTGCAGGCTGCGCACGACATGGCCACGGATGCGCATGTGCAGGTCGCGGTAGGCGTTGGGGTTGCGGCTGTCGTCCTCCTCGTCGGTGACGTTGATGCCACCGGTGAAGGCCACCTGCCCGTCCACCACCACCAGCTTGCGGTGCGTGCGCAGGTTCAGCCACGGGCGCTTGAACGGCTTGAGCAGCTGCCGTGGATGGAACCAGACCACCTCGCCACCTGCATCGAGCAGCGGCTTCAGGAATTTCCTGCCGACCTTGGAGGAGCCCACCGCATCCAGCAGCAGGCGCACCTTCACGCCATTGCGCGCACGTTCGATCAGCGCATCACGCATGGCGGTGCCGGCGTGATCGGGCTCGAAGATGTAGTACTCCAGATTGACGTGCCGCTGCGCCTGGCCGATGGCCTCGATGATGGCCGCATAGGTGGCGGCGCCGTCCACCAGCCAGTCCACGTCGGTGGCGCTGCTGGGCGCCAGCCCGGTGGTGGCCTGTCCGACCCGGGCCAGCTCGGTGCAGGCTCCGTCTGGCGGGCAGATCGCGTCATAGGTGCCCAGCCCTTCGCGGGAGCGGCCACGGCGCAGGCGCTGGCGCACGATGCGCTGCGGCCCGAACAGGTAGTACACGAACAGGCCGATGTAGGGCAGCGCGGCCAGCGACAGAATCCAGCTCAGCGTGGCTACCGGCTCGCGCTTCTGCAGCACGATGTAGCCGGCCAGCAGCAGCAGGTAGATCACATAGGTGGCGGCCAGCGCCCGGCCCAGGTAGGGGAAACTGCCGGACAGCGTGGTCCAGGCGTCATGGAGGGCTTCGCGCATCGGGCGATTCTAGCCAGTCGGGGTGTTCTGCGGCCGTGCAGCGGGCGGTATGATGCGTTGCATCATTTAGTACATAAGTGTAATATACCGGGATGGACAAACACGCGCCGGTCGCCAAGGGCTACGCCAGCATCAATGACAAGCTGGCCATCAGCAGTGCCCGTCACCCGGGCTTTCCGCGCGACCAGGCCATGCTGGCGCGGCTGATCAAGCTGGTGCACAAGCTGTTCTGCGACCACGGCAACCAGCTGATGCGCGAGTACGGCATCTCCCACCCCGAGTACAACGTGCTGATGATGCTCGATGGCTCCGAGCAGGGCCTGAGCCCGTCGGAAATCAGCGAAGCGGCCAGCGAGAAGTCGTCCAATGTGACCCGCCTGATCGACCAGCTGCTGGCCAAGGGCCTGGTCAGCCGCGAGCCCAGCGAGGCCGACCGCCGCAAGCTGGTGGTGCGGCTCAGCGCCGATGGCGAGCGCCTGATTGAACAGGTGATGCCGGCGGTGATGGTGCAGCTGCAGCAGTTCTTCCAGGGCGTGGACGGCGCCGAACTGCGGCAGACCGAAAAGGTGCTCACGCGCATCCTGGCGGGGTTGGAAAACCACCCATGAGTGCGGTTCCGGCAGAACGCGCGCCGGAAGCGACGCTGTTGTCCCGAGGCCTGCAGGCCGTGCGCCAGGCCATGGCCGGCGAGGCCGCGGTATGGGCGTACATCGGCAAGGTGCTGATCGCGCTGTACGGCTCCGGCTGGCTGGCGATGCGCCTGGGCATGACCTCCCCCGGCACGGCCATGATCACCGTGCTGGTGGTGATGAACCGCAACACCGGCATGGTGCTGGCCAAGGCCTTCTATCGCGGGCTGGGCACCGTGGTGGGCTGCGTGATGGCGGTGCTGCTGGTGGCCCTGTTCCCGCAGAGCCCGGTGGCGCTGGTGACGGTGATGGCGCTGTGGGCCGGCTTCTGCGCCGGCGGCTCGGTGTGGAGCCGGGGCATGGCCTCGTATGGCTTCGTGCTGTCCGGCTATACCGTGGCGATGATTGTGTTCCCGGTGATCAATCACCCGGAAAACCTTTTCAGCAACGCCATCGCGCGTACCGGCGAGGTGCTGCTGGGCATGGCGGTGACCAGCGTGGTGTTCGACGTGCTGTGGCCTGACCGCATGCGCGCCGGCCTGCGCCGTACCGACGACAACAACCTCAACGACTTTCTGGATTTCGTTGCCGGCGCCATCGGTGGCAGATTGCGCGGTTTCGAGGTCATCGAGCGCACGCAGACGCGCGTGGTGCAGGGTGCGATCAACTTCGAGGACATGCGCGCCACCGCGTATTTCGATGACCCCATCCTGCGCAGCAGCAACGGCCAGCTGAAGCTGATCAACCAGCATTTCATGGCCGCCGCTTCGCGCTTCCAGGCGCTGCACCATCACATGGAACGCCTGCTGCGCCGTGACGAACAGGCGGTGGTGGCCGCCATGCGCACCTTGTTGGCGCCGCTGTCACGGTTGCTGGATGACACCTCGCTGCGTGAGGACGTACCGCGCCTGTCCCTCGCGCTGCGGCAGTGGAACGAACAGCTTGGCGCCGCCATCGCTGCGCAGCGCAGCACGATGACGCCGGACAACGGCGACAGCTTCGACGCCAGCGTGCTGCTGCTGCGCCGCTTCGGTGACGAGCTGCAGGCCTACGTGCAGGCCAAGGAGCGCATGGAAACCGGCAAGGGCCGCTGGCGCGCACGGGCGCACCGCTTGAGCAGGGTGCGTTTCACGCGCGCTCACGACTGGTATGCCATCGCGCTGGCGGCGGTGCGTTGTTTCACCGTGATGCTGGCCTTGTCGCTGCTGTGGTTGAGCAGCAACTGGAACCAGGGGGGCCTGGCGGTGTTCGGCATGGCCGCACTGGTGGCGATGTCCTCGGCCGCGCCGGACCCGCTGTGGGTGGTGCGACGCGCGACCATCGGCCATGCGGTGGCGCCGTTCTTCGCCCTGCCCGGCTTCATCGCCATGGCGCTGGCGGTGGATTTCCCGATGCTGCTGCTGCTGACCCTGCCAACGATGATCGCTTCGCTGTACATCGCCACCCGGCCACGTTTCGCCGTGATCGGCATGGCGATGAACGTCGGCATCCTGGTGTCCTGGAACATGGGCGCGCAGTTCCACCCCAGCGCACAGGCGTACCTGGACAACTCGCTGACCATCGTCATCGGTGCGTTCGTGGCGATGCTGGTGTTCATGCTGGTCCCCGGCCTGCCGGGCAGCCGGCAACGCCAACGGCGCCTGCTGGAACGGTTGCGCGCGCAGGTGCAGCAGGCGGTGACCGCACCACTGCCGGGGCTGCTGCCGAAGTTCGAGAGCGTCTGCCGCGAACTGTTCCAGCAGGTGGCCAGCCGTACCCGGCCGGACACGCGCCAGTCGCGCGAGCTGTTCGAGTGGGCGTTTCTGGTGCATGAGGCGGGCCACCGCGCCATCGACCTGCGCCACGACCTGGCCGAACAGGATCTGCCACCACCGCTGCGCGCCCAGATCGAACAGGCACTCGCCCAGCTTGGCCAGCTGTACCGCCAGCCGCGCGCCAACGTGCACCGTGCCGCGCGCGACAGCGTGCAGGCGGCGCTGGCGCAGCTGCGCGGCCCGCAACCGCAGGTGCTGCGCAACGTGCGCGATCACCTGTACCTGCTGCAGCTCACCCTGCAGGACAGCGCCACCGTGCTGGCCGCGCATGTGCGCCGCGCGCACCGCCACCAACGCCTGAAGGAGGCCCGCCATGCCGTATGAAGTATCCGTCGCCGGCATCTACCTGCCCGGCGCGCTGGTGGTACTGGTGCTGCTGCTGCCGGTGTTCGGCCTGCTCGACTTCGCCTTTGGCCGCGTCGGCCTGTACCGCCGCGCGCTGCATCCATCGCTGCTGCGCGTGGCGCTGTTCGCCAGCGTCTACTGCGCGGCGCTGCTGCTGTTGCTGCCCCACTTTTCCTGATCGAGGTATCCCCCATGAAAACCGCCAGCCTGATACGAGGCGGTGTCACCGGCGTGGTCGTGCTGCTTGCCGCAGTGATGGCCTACGTGGTCTGGCACAAGTACATGCTCTCACCGTGGACGCGCGATGCGCGCCTGCGCGCCGAAGTGGTGCGCATCGCCCCGGATGTGTCCGGGCGCGTCACCGAGGTGGCCGTGCATGACAACCAGCTGGTGAAGAAGGGCGACCTGCTCTACGTCATCGACCCGGAGCGCTACCAGCTGGCCGTCGCCCGTGCCGAGGCCGATCTCGCCGCAGCGCAGGCCGCCGCACGCGCGGCGGGCGCATCCATCTCCGCCGCTGCGGCGGGCGCCAACGCCAGCCAGGCTGAATTCCTGATGCGCCAGGAGCAGGCGCAGCGCCGCGCGCAGCTTGATGGTGTGGTGTCGCGCGAATCACAGGCAGACGCACGCGCCGCCGCGCAGGCGGCGCAGGCCAACTGGCGTCAGGCGCAGGCCAGCGCCAGCGCGGCGGGCGCGCATCGCCAGCAGGCCAGCGCAGCGTTGCAGCAGGCACAGGTGGCACTGGCGCAGGCACAGCTGGAACTGGAGCGTACCCAAGTGCGCGCCAGCACCGACGGCACCATCACCAATCTCGACGTGCGCATCGGCGACTTCGCCAGCGCCGGCACACCGCGCATGGCGCTGGTCGCCAACGAAGGCATGTGGGTATATGGCTACTTCGAGGAAACCAAACTACCGCGCATCCGCCCGGGCGATCCTGTGGATATCCGCCTGATGGCCGGTGGTGTGCACCTGCGCGGCAAGGTCGAAGGCATCGCCACCGGCGTGGCCGACGCCGCCGGCCCCACCGGCCAGAACCTGCTGGCGCAGGTGGAGCCGACCTTCAACTGGGTGCGTCTGGCGCAGCGCGTGCCGGTGCGCGTGAGCATCGATCCGGCCTCGGTGCCGCAGGACGCCGTGCTCAGTGCCGGCATGAGCGCGACGCTGGTGGTCAAGCACAGCGCCGGCTGACCTGCTCGCGGCTGAAGCCGGTGCCGGCTGAACACGCTGCGTCGCTGACAGTGAGACTGTCGCGCGCTAGCGTAGACCGATGCCGACGCCCTCCCCCATCAAAGGCCGTGGTGCCACCGGGTACCTGCCGGGCCGTTTTGAAACCCAGCTCACCGAAGCCGTTGACGACGGCTGGGAAGCCGATGCCAGCGAGGAATTCGCCGCGCCACGGCTGCGCACCGACGTGCGCCCGGAAACCGCGCGCAGCATCATCAGCCGCAACAATTCGCCGGACGTGGGGTTCAGCCAATCGGTGAATCCGTATCGGGGCTGTGAGCATGGATGTTCCTACTGCTTCGCCCGGCCCAGCCATGCCTATCTCAATCTGTCGCCGGGGCTGGACTTCGAGACGAAGATATTCGCCAAGGTCAACGCTGCCGAGCTGCTGCGCAAGGAGTTGTCCAGGCCGGGCTATGTGCCGCAGCCGATCGCGCTGGGTATCAACACCGACGCCTACCAGCCCATCGAACGCAAGCTGGGCATCACCCGCCAGCTGATCGAAGTGATGCTGGAAACCCGGCACCCGTTTTCGCTGATCACCAAGAACGCGATGGTCGAACGCGACATGGACCTGCTCGCGCCGCTGGCCGCGCAGAAGCTGGTGAGCGTGCATTTTTCGGTGACATCGCTGGACCCGCACCTGTCGGCCAAGCTGGAGCCGCGCGCATCCGCACCGCATGCACGGCTGCGCGCGATGCGCCGCCTGCATGAAGCGGGCATACCGGTGGGCGTGATGGTGGCGCCGGTGATTCCGTGGATCAACGATGCCGAACTGGAAGCGGTGCTGGAGGCGGCACGCGACGCCGGCGCCAGCAGCGCGGGCTATGTACTGCTGCGGCTGCCGCACGAAGTGGCGCCGCTGTTCCGCGACTGGCTGCAGGCGCATTACCCGCAGCGCGCCGAGCATGTGATGAGCACCATCAACCAGCTGCGCGGCGGCAAGGATTACGACAGCCAGTTCGGCAAGCGCATGCGCGGTGAGGGCGCTTACGCGGACCTGCTGGCCAACCGTTTCAAGCTGGCCAGCAGGCGTCTGGGCTTCAACGCCTCGCGCCAGCAGTGGCCGTCACTGGATTGCAGCCGGTTCACGCCGCCGCTGCCACCGAAGAAGCTTTCGCCGCAGGGGGAGTTGTTTTAGACATCCCAAATCGTTCCCTGCCGCGTGAGGCCAGGCACCACACGTCATCGGCAATACCAAGGGCGATCAGCTCTCGATGACGACAACCTTTCCGCCTGTTGCTTCAAACGCTTCGAGGCTCATTCTCGAGACCTCCACGGCACTCGAGCCCGCAGAGAAAATATCGCGGTAATGCGTCACCGGCGGTGGGCCGGGAAAGAACCGGGAAGGATTCTTCTTCCTTTCAATATGTTCAATCCATACTGATCGCAGGTCTGTGCGGTGCATATGGCTGTTGATACGTTTCTGGAACAGGCGATACCCCTCGTGCCTGTCCGGGCCATGCAGCTCTGTATCAAACTCATACTTGTTCAGCTGTGCGATGACGACTTCGTTAGCCGTCATGCTGGTCAGCGATTCCCAACCGCAGGTGACCATATCGGTATCGGCGGAGAGCAACGCCAGTGGAAATCGCTTGTGTAGGGAAAGTGATTCGAGCAGAAGAATCGTGTCGTATATCTTTCTTAGCAGCAGAGCGGGTCAGCGCATACGTGGCAGGGAACCGGAACCCAGTCATCGGCCTTGTTCAAGGGTGACAGGCTGGGGGTCTCACCCACCCTGCCCATATAACCGCTGTGCCGGCTGGAACAGTATCCAGCTGGTGGCGATGAACTTGTCGCCGTTCTGCGGGCGGTTGCCGCGGTGGGTGTGGGTGAAGGCGGTGGGGGCGATCAGCAGGCTGCCGGTGCGCGGCGCCACCTTGCGCTGCTGGAACAGGAACTCGGTTTCGCCTTCGTCGAACGCATCGTTGAGGTAGAGCGTCCACAGCAGGTGGCGGTGCAGGGTTTCGCCGCTGGGGTCACGCGGGAACAGCTCGCAGTGCCAGTACGGGTAACCGCCCTCGTCCGCCGTGTACCACTGCAGGTTGATCGCGCCCGGGCACAGGCAGGTGCGCGCCAGCTCGGACAGCGCCGCGTCGTCCATGCCGGGAAAATCCTCGGCGGCAAGGCGGCGCGGGTTGCCGTCAGCGTCGGCGATCTGCAGCATCAGCGGTGAAATGAGAACCTGTGGATAACGCCGTAGATAACGCAGCAGGCCGGTGAACACGGCCTGCTGCAGGCGCTGGTCGATATCGCGCCAGTCGGCCATGCCGCTGATGCGCAGGTCGCGGCTGCGCTTGAGTTCGGGATGCACGCCACCACCCACGCGGCCCGGCTGCAGCTGGCTGCTCTGGCGCAGGCGCTGCACGATGGCCGCACAGTCTTCCGCGGACAGGGCGTCTTCGTAGACTTCGATGAAATCCGCGCTGCTCATCGGGTGCCGGGCATTGCGAGCGGGTTCAAGTGGAACACGTGCATCGGTTCTATCCTCACAAGGAGAGGTACCGATGGTGCATCGTCGATGGGAACCCTGTCACCCCGGACGCCGGCGGTGGCCAAAAAGTGCAAGCGGGCCGTACAGCCGAGCCAAGCTCGGTATCGGTGCACAAAGCGCCCTCACCCCAACCCTCTCCCGCAACGCAGGAGAGGGGGCGTGGATCAGGCTTCGGCGTCGTATTGGGTGTGGTAACGGGTGGCTTCGGCCACTTCGTTCTTCGAGCCCAGGAATACCGGCACGCGCTGGTGCAGCTGGGTGGGCGCGATGTCCAGGATGCGCTCGCGGCCGTTGGTGGCGGCGCCGCCGGCCTGTTCGACCAGCATCGACATCGGGTTGGCTTCGTACATCAGGCGCAGCTTGCCGGCCTTGGTCGGGTCCTTCTTGTCCCACGGGTAGATGAAGATGCCGCCGCGGGTGAGGATGCGGTGCACGTCGGCCACCATCGAGGCGATCCAGCGCATGTTGAAATCCTTGCCGCGGCAGCCTTCCTTGCCGGCCAGCAGGTCTGCCACATAGCCCTGCATCGGCGCCTCCCAGTGGCGCTGGTTGGACATGTTGATGGCGAATTCCTTGGTGTCGGCCGGAACCTTCATGTCGCGCTGGGTGAGCATGAAGGCACCGGTTTCACGGTCCAGGGTGAAGGCATGGGTGCCGTGACCCACGGTCAGCACCAGCATGGTGCTGGGCCCGTAGATGCAGTAACCGGCGGCCACCTGCTGGCTGCCCGCCTGCAGGAAGTGCTCGTCGCCCGGCTGCTGCACGCCGGCCGGTGCGCGCAGCACCGAGAAGATGGTGCCCACCGAGACGTTCACGTCGATGTTGGAGCTGCCGTCCAGCGGATCGAACAGCAGCAGGAAGTCGCCCTGCGGGTACTCCGAGGGCACCGGCTGGCTGTGGTCCATCTCCTCCGACGCGCAGGCTGCCAGATGGCCGCCCCAGGCGTTGGCTTCAAGCAGGATCTCGTTGGAGATCACGTCCAGCTTTTTCTGCGCCTCGCCCTGCACGTTGCCGGTGCCGGCATCGCCGAGCACGCCACCCAGCGCGCCCTTGCTCACGGCAATGGCGATGGAGGTGCAGGCGCGGGCCACCACGGCCACCAGCTGGCGCAGGTCGGCGTTGATGCGCTTGCTGTGCTCTTCTTCAATCAGGAAGCGGGTCAGCGACGTACGGGACATGGACGGGAGCCACCTTCAGGCAAAAGGAACGTCATTGTCGCGGGTTGTCCTGCTTTTTTCGAGCCGATGACCACGCCATGACCGGTTGTGGACAGAAAGGCTTACCCTGTGGCGCGGAAAACAGCCGTTGGTTTTATCCACAGGCCTCCTATGATGAGGTCTGCGGGGGGAGGGGCATGAACTGGGATTGGGACTACACCACGCAGGGCCTGTTGGCGGCGCTGGGTATCGGCCTGTTGATCGGCGCGGTGCGCGAGCGCCAGCACGGCCACGACGGGCATGCGTTGCAGGCCGGCGTGCGCACGCACGCGCTGCTGGCGCTGATGGGCGCCATGGCGCTGCTTCTGGGGCCACCGGTGTTCCTGGTGGCGCTGCTGGCTGCCGGCCTGCTGGCGTGGAGCAGCTACCGCGTCACCGCGCCGCAGGACCCGGGCCTGACCGGTGAGATCGCCCAGCTGACCACGGTGCTGCTGGGCGGCCTGGCATTGCAGCAACAGGCGCTGGCCGCCGCGCTGGGCGTGGTGGTGGCTATCCTGCTGTGGGCCAAGGCGCCGCTGGCGCGGCTCAGCCGCGATGTCATCAGCGATGCGGAAATGCGCGATGCCCTGCTGCTGGCCGCCTGCGCGCTGGTGGTGCTGCCGCTGCTGCCGGACACCGCCGTGGACCCGTGGGGCGTGCTGGTGCCGTCCAAACTGTGGCAGATCGTGGTGCTGGTGATGGGCGTGGGCATGCTGGGCCATATCGCGCTGCGTGCGGTGGGCGCGCGCTGGGGCCTGCCGGTGGCGGGCTTCTTCTCCGGTTTCGCTTCGTCCACCGCCGCCGTGGCGGGCTTTGGACGCAGCAGCCGTGCGGCCACCGCGCTGGTGCCACCGTCGGCGGCGGCGGCGCTGCTGGCCAATCTGGCATCGCTGCTGCTGTTTGCCGCCGTCATCGGCACCACCTCACCACCCTTGCTGCAGGTCATCGCGTGGCCGCTGGCGGCGGGGGCGTTGATGCTGCTGGTGTTCTCGGCGCTGGGCCTGCGCCATGTGCCGGATGAGGCCGTACCGCAGACCTCCGGTGCCAAAGCGTTCCAGCTGCGGCATGCGCTGGTGATCGCGCTGGTGATCGCCGCGGTGCTGCTTGTGTCCGAAGGCCTGCGGCAGCTGTTCGGGCAGGCCGGCGCGCTGGTGGGTGCCACCGTGGCGGCGCTGGGCGAACTGCATGCCGCTGCGGCCAGTGTGGCGAGCCTTACCGCCTCGGGCGGGTTGGAGCTGGCGCAGGCACGTTGGGGTGTCGTGGCGTTGCTGGGTGCGGCATCGGTGGCGAAGACGGTGCTGGCCTTCGTCAGCGGTGGCGTGCGTTATGGCGGGATTGTCGCCGTGGGTCTGGGGGCGATGGTGGTGGCGGCTGCGGTTGTGACCTGGGTGGTTGGGGGTTGAGGGCTTGAGAGCTGGAAGCACCCCTCCCCGGCCCTCCCCTTGGCTGCGCCAAAGGGAGGGAGCAGAACCCCCTCCCTTGCGCCGAAGGCGGAGGGGAGGGTTGGGGAGGGGTAGGCTCGTAGAACCACACACCCACAAAAAAGCCCGGGTTTCCCCGGGCTTTTCACATCCAGCTACCGCGATTCAGCCGCGGCTGACCTCGTAGACGGCCTTGGCCACATAGTCCAGGTTCTTCTGGCTCAGCGCGGCCACGCAGATGCGGCCGGTGCCGACGGCGTAGATGCCGTAGTCGTCACGCAGCTTGTCCACCTGAGCCTTGCTCAGGCCGGAGTAGGAGAACATGCCGGCCTGCTTCTCGATGAAGCCGAACTCCGGCGCGCCCAGGGCGGCCAGCTTCTGCACCATGCCGGCGCGCAGGGCGTGGATGCGCTCGCGCATCTCGGTCAGCTCGGCGTCCCACATGCCACGCAGCTCGGCGCTGTTCAGCACGCCGGCCACCAGTGCCGCACCGTGGGTGGACGGGCTGGAGTAGATGGTGCGGATGATGCGCTTGACCTGCGACTGCACGGCCTTGGCCGATGCCGCATCCGGGGCCACCACCGACAGCGCGCCCACGCGCTCGCCATACAGCGAGAACGACTTGGAGTACGAGTTGGCGACGATGAAGCTGTCGATGCCGGCCTCGGCGATGATGCGCACGGCCTGGCCGTCCGGCTCGATGCCCTTGTCGAAGCCCTGGTAGGCCATGTCGATGAACGGGAACAGCTGGCGGTCCTTCAACAGCGCTGCCACCTGCTTCCACTGCTCGGTGCTCAGGTCCGCGCCGGTCGGGTTGTGGCAGCAGGCGTGCAGCAGCACCACGGTGCCCGGCTGCAGCTTCTGCAGGTCGGCCAGCATGCCGGCGAAATCCAGGCCGTGGGTGGCGTTGTCGAAATAGGTGTAATCGACCACGTCGAAACCGGCGGCGCCGAACACGGCGCGGTGGTTCTCCCAGCTCGGGTTGCTGATGGCCACGGTGGCGTGCGGCAGCACCGTGCGCAGCAGGTCGGCGCCCACGCGCAGCGCACCGCTGCCGCCGATGGTCTGCGAGGTGGCCACGCGGCCGGCGGCCAGCAGGTCCGAACCTTCGCCGAACACCAGCTTCTGCGTGGCCTGGGTGTAGGCCGGCAGGCCGTCGATGGGCAGGTAACCGCGCGGTTTGCCTTCGGCCACCAGCTGCTGCTCGTACTGCTTGACGGCGCGCAGCAGCGGAATGCGGCCGCTTTCGTCGTAGTAGATGCCAACGCCAAGGTTGACCTTGGTCGGGCGGCTGTCAGCGTTGTAAGCCTCGGTCAGACCCAGGATGGGGTCGCCAGGAACCTGTTCGACGTTTGCAAAGAAGGACACGGCGGTACTCGTATCGGGGAGGGGGATGTCCGGCGCGGGTGCTGCACAGCGGCCTGAACCTTCACATCGTAGCAGGGCCGGGCACCGCTGGCCGGAGGATTTCATGTGGAACTACAGCGTTCTGCGACATGCGTTGTTCGCATGGGCCAAGGCATCATGTGCCCATGACTTCATGTGAACGCCTTTTTGCCAGTGCCGCGCTGCTGCTGGCGGTGCCCGTACTGGCCCGTGCGGAAGCGCCGGAAACCCTTGATACCGTGCAGGTACAGGCCGCCAAGGTGCATTCGGTGGACGATTTCGAGCTGCCGGCCTCCACCAGCACGGTGGGCCTGGGTGAGGGCAACGGGCGTGGCGCGCTTCTGTCAGAAGCACTGGCGGGTGTGCCCGGCCTGCTGGCACGCGAGCGGCAGAACCTGGCGCAGGACACGCAGCTGTCGATACGCGGCTTCGGCGCGCGTTCCACCTTCGGCGTGCGTGGCGTGCGCCTGCTGGTGGACGGCGTGCCGGCGACCATGCCCGATGGTCAGGGCCAGCTCTCGCACCTCGGCCTGTTCGGTGGCGACCGGGTGGAAGTGCTGCGCGGGCCGTTCTCGGCGCTGTATGGCAATTCATCCGGTGGCGTGCTGCAGCTGTGGAGCGCGGACGGGCAGCGGGGTGATCCGTGGCGGCTGCGCAGCAGCGTGGGCAGCAACGGCACTTCCAGCACCGGCATGCAGCTGAAGGGCCAGGCCGCGGCGATGCATTACAACGTGGCGGCAAACCACTTCCGTACCGATGGCTGGCGCGATCACAGCGCGGCGCGGCGGGAGACGCTCAACGCACGGCTGGGCTTTGACCTCGCACCGGATCAGCGGCTGGACCTGCTGTTCAACGTGCTCGATGCGCCCCGTGCGCAGGACCCGCTGGGCCTGAGCCGCGAGCAGCTGCGCAGCAACCCGCGCCAGGCCACCGCCGTGGCCACCCAATACGACACGCGCAAGAGCGTGCGCCAGCAGCAGGCCGGCGCGGTGTACACGCTGCAGCAGGGGCGGCAGACGTGGCGGCTGATGGGCTACGCTGGGCAGCGTGAAGTGGAACAGTTCCTGGCCATTCCGCCGGGGCCGCAGAACAGCTCGCTGCATTCGGGTGGCGTGATCGATCTGGACGGCAGCTACGGTGGCCTCGACGCGCGCTGGGCGTGGCATGGCAGCCTTGCCGGCAAACCGCTGGAACTGGTGGTCGGTGCCAATGCCAACCGTCAGCGTCAGCACCGCACCGGCTACGAGAACTTCATCGGTGACCAGCTGGGCGTGAAAGGCCGCCTGCGCCGCGACCAGCGCGACCAGGTGCGCAATGTGGACCAGTTCGCGCAGGCGTGGTGGCAGTTCAGCCCGCGCTGGTCGGCCTTGCTGGGTGCGCGCCACAGCCAGGTGCGGTTCCGTTCGCGCGACCACTACATCACTGCAGGCAATCCGGACGACAGCGGCAGCCGTGATTACGCGGCCACCACGCCGGTCGCCGGGCTGGTGTTCCGCGCCAGCGACAACCTGCGTCTGTACGCCTCGGCAGGGCGTGGCTTTGAAACGCCTACCTTCAACGAGCTGGGGTATCGCGCCGATGGTGGTGCGGGCCTGGCGCTGGATCTGGCATCGGCGCGCAGCCGCAACTACGAGCTGGGTGGCAAGTGGCGCGCGCAGAGCGGCGCACGGCTGGAATGGGCGCTGTTCCGCGCTGATACCGATGACGAGCTGGCCGTGGCGACCAACAGCGGTGGCCGCAGCAGCTATCGCAACATCGGTGCCACGCGACGCCAGGGCATGGAGCTGAGCTGGCAGCAGCCCATCGGTGAGAACCAGCAGCTGCAGCTGGCCTGGACCTGGCTGCAGGCCAGCGTGCGCGAAGGCTACCTGACCTGCACCGGCCTGCCGGCGCCCTGCCGCGTGCCGGGCAATCGGGTGCAGGCCGGCAGCCGCCTGCCCGGCGTGCCGCGGCAGCAGCTGTTCGCGCGCTGGCAGTGGCAGCCGGGCCCGTGGCAGTGGGCGGCCGAGGCGGTGGCGGCCAGCGACATGGTGGCCAATGATCTGGCAGATGCGCGGGTCGCGGGCCATGCCCTGCTGAATCTGGAAGGCGCGCGCGAATGGAACACCGCGCACGGGCCGCTGCGGCTGTTCGCGCGTGTGGACAACGCGCTGGACCAGCGCCATGTGGGCTCGGTGATCGTCAACGACGGCAACCAGCGTTATTACGAGCCCGGCCCGGATCGCAGCTACACCGTGGGCCTGCAGTGGTCGTGGGGCGCGGGGAAGCAGGTGCCTTAGCCTGCGGGCGGGCGCCTGCGCGCGGGGGGAATTCCGGTCAGGCGCATTTCCCTCATTTCCCCTTTACCTGCTTCTAACGCGGCCGGGCGTATTCCTTGCTCCCCGCATGGAGGGTTGTGCCATGTACCGCCCCGACCGGATCGAACACCGCCCCGCGCCCAGCCTGTTCAGTGCTGATCCCAAGGTGATGCGTCGTGGTCGGCTCAGGCGCCAGACCCACGCGGCCGATGAAGTGGCGCAGGATTTCGTGCAGTACAGCCTGGACGACTACGCCCGCCGACGGCGGGGCGCGATGGGTTGGCGCGATCTGCAGCCGGCCTATGCCTTCGCCCTTGCCACGCATGCCGCTGATTGGCCGCGAGGCAGTTTCGATACCGATGCCGAACTGGCCGAGCACTGGGAGCTGGCGCGCGGAGATTCGCGGCTGGGGTGGGACCAGGTGCGCGCGCTGGTGGAAGATGCCTGGCTGGCACTGGACCGCATGCCGGTGGCGGCGGTGCATGTGCGGACGGGGTGAGCCGGCGCTGAGAGCCAACGGACTTACCCCTCCCCAACCCTCCCCTTTGCGCTGCGCGCAAAAGGGAGGGAGCAGTTTGCTGAGTGCTGGAACATCGCAGGCTCTTACCCCCTCCCTTTGGCCGCAGGCCAAGGGGAGGGCCGGGGAGGGGTAAAAAGCCCCCGACTCCCCTATCCCGCCAGCACCGCCGCTTCGCGTGCCAGCTGTTCGATGCGGGCCCAGTCGCGTGCCTGCAGCAGCTCGCGGGTGGTCAGCCATGAGCCGCCCACACACAGCACATTGGGCAGGTGCAGGAACTGGCTGGCGGTCTGCGCGGTGATGCCACCGGTCGGGCAGAAGCGCACGTCGCCGAACGGGCCGTTCCATGCCGAAAGCATCGCCGCCCCACCCGCCTGTACCGCCGGGAAGAACTTGAACGTATCCAGCCCCTGTTCCAGGCCGCGCATCAATTCCGAGGAGGTGGCAACGCCCGGCAGCAGCGGCAGATCGGTGTCGCGTGCGGCGGCGTAGAGCGCGTCGGTGGCGCCGGGCGACACAGCGAAACGCCCGCCCGCGGCCTGCACGTCTTCCAACTGCCTGGCGGTGAGCACGGTGCCGGCGCCGATCACCGCATCCGGCACGGCGTCCACCATCGCCTTGATCGCTTCCATCGCCACCGGCGTGCGCAGCGTCACTTCGATCACCGGCAGGCCGCCGCGGAACAGCGCGTTGGCGACCTGCACCGCGTCATCGACGTTCTCAGGCGTGAACACCGGAATCACCGGAGCGAGTTTGAGCAGTGCGCGCACGCGCGGATCAGCGCCGGACATCGAATTTTCCTTCGCCCACCAGGGTCATCACGTCGGCCACGCCGACTGGGTTGAAATCACCGGGAATGGAATGCTTCAGGCAGCCTGCGGCCAGACCGAAGCGGATGGTGGCATCGGCGTCGAAACCTTCCATCAGACCATGCAGCACGCCAGCGGCGAACGCATCACCGCCGCCGATCCGGTCAACGATGGCGGTCAGCTCCTCGGCCGGTGCCACGGCGCGGGTGCCGTCGCGGCCCAGCAGCATCGCGCCCAGCGAATGATGGCCCACGTTGTGCGTGGTGCGCTGGGTGCAGGCCATGTACTGCAGGCGTGGGAACGCGGCGAAGGCCATCGCCGCGGCGGCATCCACGCGCGCCTGCGGTTCGGCCTGCGGGAAGTCGCCGCCCAGCACCACGCCGATGTCGCGGTAGTCGGCGAAAACGATGTGTGCGCAGTCGAACAGATCCCGCAGGATCGCCCTGGCGTCACCGCCCCAGCGTTCCCACAGCTTGGGCCGGAAATTGCCGTCGAACGAGACCTTGATGCCCAGCGCGCAGGCCGCGCGTGCGGCGTCCAGCGTGGCGCGTGCGGCTTCCGGCCCCAGCGCGGGGCTCACCCCGGACAGGTGCAGCCACTGCGCCCCCTGCAGCAGCGCGGGCCAGTCATGGCTGTCGGCGCGTGCGTTGGCGAAGGCCGAATCGGCGCGGTCGTAGACCACTTCGCTGGGGCGGTGCCCTGCCCCGGTGGTCAGGAAGTACAGGCCCATGCGCCCGTCGCTGCGGCGCACACGGGTGGTGTCCACGCCGTGCCGGCGCAGCTCGCCGGTGACCGCCGCGCCGAGCGGGTTGTCGGCAACCACGCTGATCATGGCCACGTCATGGCCGAAGTGCGCCAGCGACACGCCGACATTGGCCTCGGCGCCACCGCAGTGCACCTCCAGCGCGGGCGTCTGCAGCAGCAGCTGGTTGCCGGGGGCGCCCAGGCGCAGCAGCAGCTCGCCGAAGCAGACAAAGGTGGGATGCATCGCGGACTCCATGCCGTTCAAGGGGTGATGCAGGTGGGAACCGGCTGGCCGGCCTTGCGGCGGCCCAGCTGCAGCTCATACAGGGAAGGTGTATCCACCAGCGGTTGATTCAAGGCCCGCAGCAGCGGCGCGGGGCGGTAATCGACGCTGAAAGCGCGGTTGCCGGACACGCCGACGACGCGCGCATCCGGGCCTTCATCGGTGCCATCCAGGCGCACGGTCTCGTCCGGCGCGGCGCCGCTTTCCACCATCACCTTGAGGTTCCAGGTGGTGTTGTAGCGGCCATGGCCCGGCTCCCAGTAACCGGCACCGCTGCCGTTCCACACCGGGTAGAACGGCTTGCCGGCCTTGTCGCGGCGGGCGTGCACATGCAGGGTGAGCTGGTCGAACAGGTTCTGGTGGTTGGCACCGGCATGCTGGTCTATCACCGGCTCCTGCCACGAACGCGCGCGCAGGAACACGTTGCGGCTGGCCTGGGTGTTGATGCTGAAGGTGTGGATGACCGGGTTGAACACCTCCACGTCGCGCACCAGCACGTTGTTCACGTTGCCCACATGCACGGCGTAATGGGCGTGGCGCCTGCCCTCGCTGAGCACGTCGGCGATGGTCAGGTTGGCGCTGTCGTAGGTGAGCACGCCGGAGTCGGCGTCGCGGGTGCGGATGTTGCGCACCCAGCCATCGTAGACGCCGGTGAAGTAGATGGCGTTGTAGCCCTCTTCCTGGTGGTGGCCGAAGGCCGTGCCTTCCGGGAAGACGAAACCGATGTCCTCGATGCCCACCTGGCTCAGGTGCTGCCAACGCGCCACGTCGGCCGGCAGGCTGGCGTTGACGTCATGCAGCAGCGGGCTGGAAATGGTGGCGGTGTCGCCATCGAGCGCGTCGATGCGCACGGTCTGCACGGCAAGCGCGCGGTCCGGGAATTCCCAGTGGTTGGCACCGACCTTGAGCTTGGCGTGGTCCGGGCCGAACAGTTCGCTGATGAGCGCGCCGTTGGGGCCGCTGCGGTTGAACCAGCGCAGCTGCACCACATCGCCCTGCTTGAGCTTGGCCCCCGGTGTCAGCTGCACCGTCAGCGCGCCCTGCCTGCCGGCTTTGACCTCGGCCACGCGGGTTTCCTTCGACGGGCGGTCGTAGCTGGTCAGGTAGGGCGCGGGGCGGTTGTCGCGCGGGCCCACCCACAGGAAGCCGCCGGTCCAGGAGTATTCGGAGAACAGCGCGTGGACGTTGTTCTGTGGTTCCTTCTGGTACTTGTCGTTCTTGACCAGGTATTCGCGCAGCTCCTTGAGCTGCTGGCTCTTGTCCACCAGCCGCAGCGGGCGCGGGAAATACAGCTCGGTGCCGCCCTCTCCCCTGCCCTGCCCGCGCAGCACGATGTCGCTGCGGTCGATGTGCAGGATTTCGCTGAGCACCACCCTGCCCGCCGGCAGCTGCACCACCACCGGGCCGTTGACCTGGCGCGCGGCGTCCATCGCCTTGAGCAGCGCGGCCGAATCGTCGCGGCCGTCGTCGGGCACCACGCCGTAGTCGCGCACGTCGATAACCTGACCCTCCGCCGCGGGAATTTCCTGCATGCCATTGCGATAGCCCGCGTAGGAGAAATCCGGCACCGGCTGCAGACATTGGCCGATACTGGCATCAGTAGGAATCAGCCTGAAATCCGCGGCATCCGCCGCATCGGCGGCCAGCGCATACAGGCAGCCGGCCAGCGCCACTGACAGCCCGGCAAGCCGGGGGGGAAGGGTTCTGAGCAAAGCGACATCGAACATGGAAAGTCTCCGGCAGGTACGGATGACACCGTTAGCCAATTCACGCTAGCAGGCCCGGGCGTCACTACGCAAGCCATTGAATGATAAGAATTTGCAGCGTGCTGCGGCGCAAGATGCATGAAAATTTAATGTCGATAGAATTCCCTAATGACCATCGGTGTCATTCGATGACGGTCACTCCTTGGACCAAGGGGGGTCCGAGGTTTCTTCTTACTTTGGGGACATGGGCAATGACGAAAGCACCCGCAGGCAAGGTATCGGTCACCGTTCTTACCACCGCAATCCTGATGGCGCTGCACGCGCTGCCGGCCGCGGCACAGCAGGCGACACCCACCGGGGACGCCGCCAGCACCCTGGACACGGTGACGGTGAGTGCCTCGCGCGAAACCCAGCGTGACTCCATCGAGGTCAAGCGCGATGCATCTGTGATTGTCGATGCCGTGGTCAACGATGAGATCGGCGCCCTGCCCGACAACTCGGTAGGTGAAACCCTGGAGCGTGTGGCCGGCGTCAGCGCCGACCGTTTCAAGGGCTCGGCATCGGAAATATCGGTACGCGGCATGGGCCCGTTCCTGGGCTTTTCCACCGTCAATGGCCGTGAAGTCTCCAGCGGTAGCGGCGACCGTGCCGTGTCGTTCCAGCAGTTCCCATCGGAGCTGACCAACGGTGTGCTGGTCTACAAGAGCCAGCAGGCGGATTTTGTCGAAGGCGGCATTTCGGGTGTGATCGAACTGCGCACCGCGCGCCCGCTCGACATGAAGAAGCGCCGCATCCAGCTGGAAGGCCGTGGCCACTACCAGCCCAATGCCGACCGCGCTGGCGATGGCCTGGGTTCGCGCTTCTCCGGCTCCTACCTGGACCAGTTCGATACGGCTTATGGCCGCGTCGGTGTGGCACTGGGCTTTGCCAGCACCGACAGCTCGGCACCTGAAGATTTCTATACGGCTTCCTCCAGCTTCCGTCCGTGCAACAGCATCAACGGCAGCCCCTCCGGCATCGGTGGTGGCGACTGCTCCTATAACGCCGGCAGCAGCAACCCCACCTACTTCGTGCCCAACCAGTTCAGCTTCCGCCAGCTGCGCACCGACGACAAGCGCCGTGCCTTCACCGGTGCACTGCAGTGGCAGCCGAATGACCGCTGGGATATCGCGCTGGATACGCAGCTGTCCAAGCGCAGCTCATTCGAGGACCGCCATGATCTGGTGTTCGCGCAGGGCCGCCGCGGCATCACCCCGATCGAGATGAACGAGCAGGGTGCGCTGATCAAGTACGCCGGCAACGGCTACCTGGAAAACGTGGGCACCATCCGCAACCGCGACGAGAAGTACACCGGCGTGGGCCTGTCCAGCAGCTTCAAGGCCACCGAATCGCTGACCATCAATGGTGACGTGTCCTACTCCAAGACGCATCGCGAGCAGGTTGACCTGTCCACGCGCCTGCGCAGCAACACGCGCTATGGCGCCGGTGGCCGCGTGGCCTACGTGGTGGACCAGAGCACCGACATTCCGCGCGTGGACTTCGTCAACGATATCGACCTCAACGATTTCGATGCATTCACCACCAACGGCTATGCACGCCGCCAGGCCGAAGACCGCGTGGACGAAATCAAGGCTGCGCGCCTTGATCTGACCTGGGACCGCTACGGCACCTGGCACCAGTTCAAGATCGGTGGCCGCGTCTCCGACCATGACCGCGTCACGGATCTGGGCAACAACAACAACGTCGATCCGCTGCCGTCCGGTGCTGCCGGCACCGCACTGATGATGGCCGGCAACGCCAATTGCCGCATCGACGGCAATACCGTCAGCAACTGGGGCAAGGGCAGCGGCACCAACGTCAACAGTTGGGCACAGTTCGATACGCGCTGCCTGTACCAGGCTTTCACCGGTTCCAATGACCTGGGCCCGGTGGCTGACAAGCGCAGCCCCAATGACCTGGATATCAACGAGCGCATCTACGCCGCCTATGCCATGGGCAGCTTCAGCGGCGAATGGGGCGCAACGCCCATCACCGGCAACCTGGGCGTGCGGGTAGTGCGCACCGAGGTGGAATCCAAGGGCTATCGCGGTGAGTACACGCTCAAGGCCAGCGGCGACCCGGGCGCGGTCACCTACAGGCTCGAACCCATACGGGGCACCATGAACACGGTGAGCATGAAGCACGCCTATACCGACGTGCTGCCCAGCTTCAACATCAGCGCGCAGATGCGCCCGGACCTGTACCTGAAGGGTGCGGTGTACAAGGCCATTGCCCGTTCCAACATCGAAGACCTTGGCGCAGGCCGCGAGTTCGAGCAGAACATGGACATCACCGCCACCACCCCGGAACAGGCGCTGGTTGGCTTCGTTGGTGGCAACCCGCGCTTGGAGCCGCTGCAGTCCTGGAACCTGGATCTGTCGCTGGAGTACTACCAGAACGAGTACACCAGCTACTCGCTGGCGCTGTACTACAAGCAGCTCAAGGCCGGTGCGATCTCCAGCCGTGACAACTCGGTGATCGAGGATGTCGTGGTGGATGGCATCACCTACCAGGTGCCGGTGGCACAGGACGGCAACAGCAACGAGAAGTCGTACATCCGCGGCTTTGAAGTGTCTGCCAACCACGCCTTCACCTACCTGCCGGGTATCTGGAGCGGGCTGGGCCTGCAGTTCAACTACAACTACGCCGAATCCAACTTCGAATATCCCGATCCGTCCTTCACCGACGGCAAGAACTACCTGGCCGACTTCACCGACCCGGCCGGCATCGTCGGCCTGTCGCGGCATACCGGCTCGCTGAGCGCGTACTGGGAAGGCGAGGCGCTGTCGCTGCGTGCGGCCTACAAGTACCGTTCGGGCTACTTCAAGCCGTCCTCGGGCACCGCCAACCGCTATGTGGATGACGTGGGCTTCCTGGACCTGTCGGCCAGCTACAACATCAACAAGCATTGGCAGTTGAAGGCGCAGGCCATCAACGTGACCAACTCGCACCAGCTGATGTTCCGCCCGGTGGAGGGCAGCATCGCCGAATCGAGCTACTTCGGCCGCAGCTACTTCTTCGGCGTGCGGTTCCGCTACTGATGTCCGCCTCGCGCGCTGTACGAGGCGCGATGGCCCTGGCGGTGGCAGCGTTGCTGCCCACCGCCCCGGCCCTTGCCTCGGCACCGGTGTGTGACGCGGCAAACGGCCATGCCGCCAGCTTCAACGGCGGCCGGTTGTTCCTGTGGCGGCCGGACTGGCTGAAACAGACACAGCAACGCATCGACAGCGATGCCAGCCTAGCGCCTGCGCGTGCGGCACTGTTGAAGGCTGCCGACGCGGCGCTGGCGCATCCGCTGTACACCGTCACCGACAAGACCCGGCTACCGGCCAGCGGTGACAAGCACGACTACATGAGCATGGGCCCCTACTGGTGGCCTGACCCGGCCAAACCCGATGGCCTGCCGTACCAGCGGCGCGATGGCCGCTTCAATCCCGAACGTGATTCCGACGCCTTCGATGTGACCCGCCTGGAGGCGATGAGCAGCGATGTGCAGGCGCTGACGCTGGCGTACTACTTCACCGGCGAACAACGCTACGCGCAGAAGGCCGTGCAGCAGCTGCGCACTTGGTTCCTGGCGCCCGCCACGCGCATGAACCCCAATCTCGACCACGGGCAGGCCATTCCGGGCCGCGTGGCCGGGCGTGCCGAAGGCGTGATCGACGCGCATCGCCTGCCACGGGTCATTGAATCCATCGGCGTGCTGCAGCAGGCCGGGAAACTGGATGCGCAGGAGCTGGATGGCCTGAAGCGCTGGTTCGGCGATCTGGCGCGGTGGATGCAGACCAGCAAGATTGGCAAGGAAGAGCGTGCCGCACGCAACAACCACGGCCTGTACTACGACACCTTGCTCACCCACTTCGCACTGTTCTCGGGTGATGCGGCATTGGCCGCGCGCGTGGCCGAGCGCGCCAAGGTGGCCCGCTTCGCCGCGCAGATCGGTTCCAACGGCGCGCTGCCCGAAGAGCTGGAGCGCACGCGCTCCATGCACTACGTCACCTGGACCTTGAATGCCGCCTACGACCTGGCCGATATCGGCCGTTGCGTGGGTGTGGACCTGTGGGACTACCGTGCCCGCAATGGGCACGGTGACCTGCGCAAGGCCACCGATTTCATCGCCGCATACAGCAGCGACGTGAGCCGCTGGCCGTACCCCGAGTTGAACAAGGCCGACACGCTGGACTACTACAAGGCCATGCTGCGCGCGAGCCAGCAGTGGGGCGGGGCAGCCTATGCCGATGGCGCAGCCAGCCTGCGCAAGGGCAATGAAGCCTCGGAGTGGAACCTGCTGATTCCGGTGCCGCAGGCCGCTGCGAACGAGTGAGTCGTGGCGTGGTGTGGGCAGGCATGGTGCCGGTGAGCGCGGCACTCAGCTGCAGCCGGTGAGCCCCGCGCGCCCGTAGCTGCCCGGCCGTGCCCCGCTAGCGCCTTTCCCGGACATTAAGAGCCCCTCTCCCGCACGCGGGAGAGGGGTTGGGGTGAGGGCAACGAAGTCAGATGGAATGAATGCGCTGCGAGTGGCATCCAGAGGTGGACTTCATCCCCCAAAACACCGGTAGCTGCCCTTCATCCGCCCCTTCGGAGCACCTTCCCCAAAAGGGGGCTAGATCCCGCAGACGGGAGAAGGGAGTGATTCCCACCTTCCTGTCTCCCTGCCGGTTCGGTTGAGGTTCGACCTTGATCAGGCTTGTCGTAGGGAAGGGGCCTTGTCGGAAAAGTGCCGGCACAGCATGGCTGTGCTCCACCAAGGCGGGCACACGACACATTGACCATCGGTGTCATCCTGATGGAAGTACCACTTCTGGCTCCCCGTCTGTTCCCAAGATGTCCATAGGACAAGGGTTTTCGGCGGCTGAGCCCTCTGCTGCGCTGCAAGATGCCGAGCCTTCACACTCCTGTTACTTTCGGTTTTGACTAGCGGTGTCATCCGACATTTGGCACCTCCGGGCAAGCCGCTGTATCGCATGTAACCCTTTGGAGAGAGGAAGGACATGGATCCACGTATCGCGAAGAAAAAGACACCGGTTACCTTGCTGGCCCTAGGCATCAGCCTGGCGCTGCAGGCCGGTTCCGTCGCCGCCCAGGATGCCGGCTCCGCCGCCACCGATCTGGACGCCGTCACCGTTACCGGCTACCGCGCCAGCGTCGAGAAGGCGATGGACATCAAGCGCGGCGAGACCGGTATGGTCGATGCCATCGTTGCCGAGGACATCGGCAAGTTCCCGGACAGCAACCTGGCCGAATCGCTGCAGCGCATCCCCGGCGTGGTCATCACCCGTGACGGCGGCGAAGGCCGCAACATCTCGGTGCGTGGCCTGGGCCCGGATTTCACCCGCGTGCGCATCAACGGGCTGGAAGCACTGAGCACCGTCGGCAGCAGTGACGGGCAGGGCGGCACCAACCGTGGCCGTGGCTTCGACTTCAACGTGTTCGCCTCGGACCTGTTCACCCAACTGGTGGCGCGCAAGACCGCCTCGGCCGACGTGGAAGAGGGCTCGCTGGGCGCGACCGTGGACCTGCGCACCGCGCGCCCGTTCGACTATGACGGCTTCACCGCCGTGGCCAACGTGCAGGCTGGCTACAACGATGCCTCGCAGAAGGCCATGCCGCGCTTCGCCGGCCTGCTGTCCAACACCTGGGCAGATGGCAAGTTTGGCGCGTTGCTGTCGGTGGCTTACTCCGAGCGTGAAACGGTGGAGGAGGGCACGGGTACGGTGCGTTGGGCCAATGCTCTGGCCAACACGCCAACCAACACGGGCAATCCCAACGGTGTCGGATTTGCAGGCTGCTCCAACGGCTCGGCACCGTATCCCGCAGTGTGCAGCAATCAGGTCTACACGCCGCGCTTCCCGCGCTACACGCTGATGGAGCACGACCAGAAGCGTCTGGGCGTGACCGGCGCGCTGCAGTTCAAGCCCAGCGACCGCACTACCTTCAGCCTGGATGCGCTGTATTCCAAGATCGACGCCAAGCGCGATGAGAAGTACATCGAGGCCAATGGCCTGAGCAAGACAGGTACCGATGGAAAGGCGCAGATCGTGGTCAACGATGGCGAGATCCGTGATGGCGCGCTGGTCTACGCCACCATGGACAACGTGGACATCCGCGCCGAGAACCGCCACGACGAGTGGAGCACCGAGTTCTACCAGATCAGCCTGGACGGCGAGCACAAGCTCACCGACGACTTCACCATCACCGGCAAGATCGGCACCTCGCGTTCCAAGCACGACAACCCCATCCAGGCCACGGTCATGATGGACAAGTTGAACGTCAAGGGCTACAGCTACGACTACCGTGGCAACGCCAACAAGCCGGTCTTCAACTACGGTATCGACCCGCTGGACCCGAGCGGCTGGACGCTGTCCACCGTGCGCCTGCGCCAGAACTACGTCACCAACGATTTCGACAACGGCAACCTGGAATTCTCGTGGGTGATGGGGCCGTCGTTCACGCTTGAAGGTGGCATCCAGGCCAAGAACTTCAGCTTCGATTCGATGGAGCGCCGCCGCGGTGCCAACGAAACCCTCGTGCCGACCTTCAACGGCAGCAAGATCGTGCCGATCAACATGACCGAGCTGGCCAGCCTCAACGGCCTGGCCGGTGCACCGGGCAAGTGGGTGGTGCCGAACTTCAACGGCATCGCCAACGAGTTCGACATCCTCAGCGACAGCGGCACCTATGCGCTGATCGACTACGCCGCCAGCATCCGCAGCGTGCAGGAGCAGGACCGCGGTGCGTGGTTGATGGGCAAGTTCGGTTTCGACGTTGGCTCGATTCCGGTGTCCGGCAACCTGGGCGCGCGCTATGTGAAGACCAAGCAGACCTCCAGCGGCATGGCCACCATCGGCGGCAAGCCGGTGGCCACCACGGTGACGCGCGAGTACAACGATTTCCTGCCGGCGTTGAACCTGGTGGCCGAGATCACGCCTGATTTCCTGGTGCGCTTCGGCGCGGCCAAGGTGATGAGCCGCCCGGGCCTGGGCAGCCTGACTCCGGGCGTCACCGTCAGCGTCAGCGGCAGCGCCAAGACCGTCAGCGGCGGCAACCCGGCGCTGGATCCGGTGCGTGCCAAGACCGCCGACCTGGGCTTCGAGTGGTACTTCAACGAAGGCGCGATGCTGGGCGTGGCGCTGTTCTACAAGGACATCGAGAGCTTCATCCAGAACACCCGCGAGACCCGTCCGTACAACACGAGCGGCCTGCCGGCGAGCCTGCTGGACAACCTCAACGCCAGCCCCACCGACGACTTCGTGTTCAGCACCCCGGTCAACACTCCCGGTGGCGACCTGACCGGCGTGGAGTTCAACTACACCCAGCCCTTCAGCTTCCTGCCGGGCAAGTGGTCGAACACGGGCGTGCAGCTGAACTACACCTACGTGGAATCCAAGATCCAGTACGTGACCAGCAGCGGCGCCATGGCGCAGAAGGCGGACCTGACCGGCCTGTCCAAGAACGCGTGGAATGCCACGCTGTTCTACGAAGGCGACAGCTGGTCCGGGCGCGTGTCGGCCACCAACCGCGACGACTACCTGATCCAGGTGCCGGGCACGGAGAAGGGCTTCGACAGCGATGGCCTGGGCGTGCATGGCCAGAGTGGCACCACCTTCGTCGATGCGTCGATTCACTACCGCATCAGCGACCAGCTGGAAATCAGCCTGGAAGGCGCCAACCTGACCAACGAGGCGCAGGAGTCGTGGGTGTCCAACCCGGGCGTCGCGCTGCCGCTGGAATACAGCCAGACCGGCCGCCAGTACACGCTGGGCCTGCGTTACAAGTTCTGATGCAGCACCCGCCCCGGCGCAATGCCGGGGCGGTCCAATGAGGGTGCGACGCTGGAAGTGCAGACGCGTTGGCGTCGCAGACTTGGCCCACCGCGTGCGGAAGGCAACAATCACCGTACGCCTCCAAGAGAAGCACGATGTCCGCTCGTCCCAAGGCAATACCTCTTCGCCCCTTGCTGTTGGCAACTGCGCTGCTGGCTGCTCTCCCGGCCGCAGCGCAGGCTTCTTCGCCGGAACTGTTGTTCCGGGTCTCGGCGGACACGGGCTTTGCCGCCGACCACGCGGCGGGCGATGCGGTGCCCAACTTCCAGGACAAGGTGGCGCTGGTGGACGACGGCGCGCATGGCCGTGCCATCCAGTGGCAGGACGACGGCGTGCTGTCGTGGAACGCACCGGGCAACATCCGCGCCGAACGCGGCACGCTCGCCTTCTTTTGGCGCTCACGCTACGCGGTGGGAGAAGCGCCGTTCGTGATCTTCCGTGTCGGCTACGCCGACCACAGCAGCTGGGACATGGCGTGGTTGCGCATCGACTGGAACGGCCACGGCTTCGATGCCTTCGTCACCGATGCCAACCTCGCGCGCAGCCGTGTTTCATTCAAGCTGGACGCGAACCCAAGCCCGGCGCAATGGCAGCACATCGCCTTCGCATGGGATGAGGACAAGGGCGTGCGCCTGTACGTCGATGGCCGCGAGGTGGCACGCAATGACGCCACGGGTGACTTCGACGCGGCGCTGGATCAGCTGGGCCTGGCCGGGCGCGTGATGGCGCCGTACCAGGTGCAGAGCCGCTACAACTTCCTGCGCGGCAGCGACTTCGACGAGATCCGCGTGTACGACCGCATGCTGGATGCCGCCGCGGTATCCGCGCTTGCGCGCAATGCCGAGCCGCGCAGTGGCGAAACCGCCACCGCATCGCAGCGTGCCTGGTGGCACCGCTTTGGCTGGGAAGGTGCCGCGCCGCCGGTGTTGTCCACGCCGGTGACGACGATCCGCAAGGTCGAGTTCGCCGACACCAAGGACCTGAAGCAGTGGATGTGGAAGGGCACCGACGGCATCGCCGAGACCACCTGGCCAGGCGTCTACAACCGATCGCGCCTGCCGGGACGCAATGACTATTTTCAGCTGCCCGACTGGAACACCTATGTCGAAGGCGGCAAGCAGCTAGACCTTACCGTGCCACAGGACGAACGCATCAACCGCGTGGAAATTCGTGGCGCCGCGTTCGGCACGTTGAGCGGAACCGCTGGGCCGTTGTTCAAGCGCAGCGAAGGCGTGGTGCGCAGTGTGGATATATTCGCCGAACAGCAGGGCGGGGCGCTGCACTTCCGCAACGATGTGCAGGAGACGCCGATCCAGGAAATCTGGGGCTACCACGTCAGCGATGCCGCCGAGCCGGAAGGTACGGTCAAGCAGCGTTACATCATCGACAGCAGCGTGGTGCCGGACTACACCAACGTAGCCACGCTGCGTGACTACATCAACGGCCGCTTTGCGCCGGATGAGCGCAGCACGGTGATGGCGCTGCCCAAGGGGGCGGGTTCACGCAAGCGTGCCGCCGACTGCGCGTTGGTCACATCCATGCCCATCGTGCATGTGCTGGTGCCGTCGGGTGTGGGTGACGCACCGGCGGCGCAGCCGCTGATCCGTAGCTGGGCCTACAGCTGGGAGAACATGCATGACGGTCTGGACGGTGTGGCCATCGATCTTCCCGCGCTCGACCTGCCGGCCACGCACGATGGCCTGATTCCGTTGAACATCCGCATCAAGGACCCGATCTGGCCGGCACGCGACATGATCGATGTGTCCGTGTCGGTGCGGCCCAATGAAGCGCGCACGCTGTGGCTGGATCTGCGCGACCGCATCCTCACCACCGACAGCCTGTGGCTGAGCATCGCCTCGGCGGCGCCGGGCTTCAATGTCGCCGCGCTGGATGGCGGCGAAGTGCGGCTGGTGTTCAAGGACCGCAAGGAGGCGTTGAAGGAACACGTTGCCGACCGCTTCAACCAGGTGCGTGACAACTGGGGCTTCCTGGTCGAGGAACACACAACGTCCAAGCGCCAACGGTTGTATGCGCGCGTGTATGCCGATCTCAGTGATCTGCTGCGCGTGGACCCCGACCACGCGCTCGGCCGGCTGTACTGGAACTACATCAGCTACAACAGCCAGGGCCGACCGCCTTACGCCTTGCCGGAGCCGCCAAAGGGTGTGCCGGCATGGGCGTTCTACCAGCTGGAAGACCTCAAGCGCGTGCGCCATTTCATCGACTGGTGGATCGACAACCGGCAGGTGGCGTACGGCGATTTCGGCGGCGGCATCTCGGACGACTCCGACCTGGTGCAGCAGTGGCCGGGGCTGGCGCTGATGGGTGTCACGCCGGAGCGGCTCAACGCTTCGCTCACCGCGCTGTCCGATGCCGTCTACAAGAATGGCATGTTCGCCAACGGCTTGAGCACCATCGAGACCGATGAACTGCATTCGTACGAGGAAGGCATCAACGCCAACAGCGCGATGCTCTACCTCAACTGGGGTGATCCGCTCACGGTGGAGCGCCTGATGGAAACGGTGAAGGCGTTCGACGAGCGCATCATCCTGCCCAATCCGCAGGGGCACCTGCTGTTCTCCAGCAACTGGTTTGGCGGCAACAAGGTGTACCGAGAGCCGAACTGGCAGTGGCAGAAGCCGTACTCGTTCCCGGCGCTGCACCCGGCGTTCCTGATGGGCGAATACAATGCCGACCCGACCGGCCGCAAGCTGGTGACCGGGCTGGCGGACAGCTATCTGGCGCACGCCTACACCGACGACAAGGGCCGCTGGGCGCTGCCGAACGAGATCAACTGGGCCACCGGCAAGACCCGCGGCGGCGAATTGAATCAGGGTTCGGGTGGTGGTGACACCCTGCACACATTCTGGGCAGCGTGGCGCTGGAGCGGTGACGACAAGTACCTCAAGGCGCTGGACTACCGCGTGGCGCGGGGCGGGCCAGGTGCCTTGTCCAATCTCGGTGAGAACGTCATGGATGTGCTGGGCAGGCAGCAGGCGTGGGGGCCGCAGTTGGTCGCCGACGCGGATGCCAATGCCGGCGGCTTCGCCAACATCAGCGCCTGGCAGCTTACCGGTGACATGAACTACCTGCAGCGCCTGCATGCCGATGGCCTGCAGGCCAAGATGCAGCGCGAGTACATGAACACCGAGGGGCACTGGTGGAGCGACCGTGTGGAAGCGCCCAGCGAGTTCCTGCAGCGCGTGCGTCTGGGCGGCATCGCGCTCAAGCGCAACCAGAGCTGGCCGGGGCATACGGTGAGCTGGAACTTCGCGCAGCCTGACGGTGCGGAACAGGTGGCCCTGGCTGTGCATGCGCCGTCGCGCGAACGCTTCAAGGTCATCGCCTACAACGTGGGCAGCACCGCGCAGGAGGCGACGATGACCGGCTGGAACATCAGCGCCGGCACCTGGCGCATCCGCAGTGGCGTGGACCGCGATGGCGATGGCCATATCGACGGCAAGCCGCAGGAACGCGAGGTGATGCTGGAGAAGAGCGTGAGCACCACGCTGCGTTTCGCGCCGAAGCAGACGCAGGTGTTCGAGTTCGAGCGCGTGGCCGAGGCAACGCCGGTGGAGACGCGCGCGGATCTGGGGATTGGTCGTGACGACCTGCAGATCGAAGGCGACCAGCTGCGGCTCACCGTGCACAGCCTGGGCCATGTGGCGACCGCTGCGGGCCATGCCATTGTCGAGGATGCGCGTGGCCGCGAGGTGGTGCGTGTTGCGGTTCCATCACTGGAAGCACCGTTGGATCTGACGCCGCGAACCATCTCAGTGAACTTGCCGTTGCCTGCGGGCTTCAACCGCAAGGGCGCGCGTGTGCACGTGGTGCAGGAAGGGCAGGGCAGAGAGGTTACGATGCGCAACAACGTGCTGGTGCTGGAGTAGCTGCCGGCAGCCACAGCCGCAGCCGCGGGCGCGGCAAGAGCGTGAAGTGAGCCCCTCTCCCTTCACGGGAGAGGGGTTGGGGAGAGGGAGGCTGTTCGCGGTTGCTTCGATGCGGGCTGATGGGGGAATGCTTTGGCCTTTCAGCCGGCAATTCCTTGTCTTCTGAAAAGTCGCCGTGAGCTGTTGCTTTCTACCCTCTCCTCAAGCCCTCCCCCGTGAAGGGAGAGGGGCTCAAGCCACAGCCAGAGCAAGGCGCTAACGCGTCTGCCGCAACACCGCCGCCTGTGCCCAGCGTGCCGCAATGTTCGGCGCGGTGATGCAGACCGCCTGATCGGCTCCGCCGCCGGAAACACCGCTGGATCTGATGCCGCGAACCACCACGGTGAGCTTGTCGCTGCCTGCGGGCTTCAACCGCAAAGGCGCACGTGTGCGCGTACTGCAAGAAGGGCGGGGAAGTGAGGTGACGCCGCGCAACAACGTGCTGGTGCTGGAGTAGCGGGAAGAGCCTGCCCGCGCGGCAAGCAAGCCCCTCTCCCTTCACGGGAGAGGGGTTGGGGAGAGGGAGGCTGTTCGCGGTTGCTTCGATGCGGGCCGATGGGGGCATGCTTTGGCCTTTCAGCCGGCAATTCCTTGTCTTCTGAAAAGTCGCCGTGAGCTGTTGCTTTCTACCCTCTCCCCAAGCCCTCCCCCGTGAAGGGAGAGGGGCTCAAGCCACAGCCAGAGCAAGGCGCTAACGCGTCTGCCGCAACACCGCCGCCTGTGCCCAGCGTGCCGCAATGTTCGGCGCGGTGATGCAGACCGCCTGATCGGTTCCGTCGCTGCAAGCGCCGTTGGATCTGATACCGCGCACCACCACGGTGAGCGTGCCGTTGCCTGCCGATTTCAACCGCAAGGGCGCGCGTGTGCGCGTGCTGCAGGAAGGGCAGGGCAGTGAGGTGACGCTGCGCAACAACGTGCTGGTGCTGGAGTAGCCGAGAGCGCCTGCCCGCGCAGCAAGCAAGCCCCTCTCCCTTTACGGGAGAGGGGTTGGGGAGAGGGAGGCTGTTTGCTGTTGCTTCGATGCGGGCCGATGGGGGCATGCTTTGGCCTTTCAGAAAGCAGTTCCTAATCTTCTGAAACGCCGCCATAAGCCGTTGCCTTCTACCCTCTCCCCAACCCCTCTTCCGTGAAGGGAGAGGGGCTAAAACCAAAACCAAAGCAGGGCGCTAACGCGTCTGCCGCAACACCGCCGCCTGCGCCCAGCGTGCTGCAATGTTCGGCGCGGTGATGCAGACCGCCTGATCGGTCACGGTGGTCACCGCGCGTTCCAGCAGCTGGATGTCCGCTTCATGCTGGCGTGCCACATGCGGGTCCTCGAAGAAGATCGCGCGTTGGCAGCGGTGTTCCAGCACGCGGTCGGCGATCTGTGCATCACCGCCCAGCGGGCCGCTCTGGAAGCGTTGTATCCACTCCTGCTCGCGTGGCCAGCCACGGCTCCAGGCCATTTCGTTGAGGCGCTGGCCGGTGGTGCCGGTGCCGATGCGCTCGGCAAACTGCGACAGCACATCGAAATGCTCGGCGGCGAAGGCCAGCATCTGCGGTTTGCGGGCGTCGTGCGCGATCAGCGCCAGAGTCTGTTGGCCGAAGTCATGCAGGTCGTCGGCACCCCGGTCTGGTGCAAGGCCGGCATGGATGCGCTCCATCTCGATCCAGTCGCGCGCGGTGGCGACGGTGGAGATGAACGGTTTGCCATGAATAACGCACTGCCGCTTGAGCGCGATGGCCTCGGGAAAGATCGAGGACGGATCAACCGGGTCGATGAAATAGATGGCGCCGTCCAGCGTGCGCTCGGGGCTGCCCATGCCTACCACTTCGGCCACCAACTTCATCAGGCCGCCTTCGCGCCCGTACGGGTAGCGCCGGATTGCGGGGTAATGCTCCAGCGGCAGGGTGCTGGCGATGGCGTCGAAAGTGCGGCCTACCGCGTGCAGCTCCACGCCCAGTTCGCCGATGCCCACCTCGCAGGCGCGCAGCCAGCGGAACAATGCGGCGTCACCGCTCTCATGGTGCAGGCGGTTGGCAGCAAGGCCGATACGCATCGTCATCTCTCAAGTGTGGTGTGGGGCCAGTGTAGCGGTGCGCAATGACAGCCGCCGTGCAGAGCGACACGCGAGGCGTCAGCGCATCATTGCCCGGTAGTCGCGCGGGGTGATGCCCACGGTAGCCTTGAACTGACGCGAGAACGCGCTCTGGTCGGAGAAGCCACACGACTGCCCGATCTCGGCAATGTTCAGGTCGGTCTGCAGCAGGCGCATTGCCTCCTCGATGCGCAGCTTGGTCAGCAGCTGCTGCGGGCTGAGCTGGAACACGCGCTTGAACAGGCGCTCAAGCTGGGCCACAGAGACGCCGGCAATATCGGCCAATGTCTGTACCCGCAGCGGCAGTCCGTAGTTGCCCTGCATATGGGCCAGCGCACGCTGCAGGCGGGTGAAGGAGGAATGACCGTTGTCCGGGCGGCCCAGGTCGCGCGAGATGCCTATCAGCCCCCCGATGCCCTTGCTGCCGCTCAACGGCCGCTTGATGGTCAGGCACCAGCCGGCGCTGCGGTTGGCATACAGGTGCAGCTCCAGCTGGTTCTCGATGGATTCACCCTCCAGCACCCGTTTGTCCTGGTTGAGGTAGGTACTGCCCAGCCGCTCGGGAAAGACCTGCAGCGTGGTCCTGCCCACCAGGTCGTCGCGGCTCTTCATGCCCAGGCGCTTGACCAGCGTGTTGTTGACGTGGGTGTAGCGGCACTCCCGGTCCTTGATGAAGAACACCACGTCGGGCACCGCATCAAAGATGTCCTGCAACTCATCAAGGGAAAGCTGCACATCGATCGGGGTGGTTATCTGGTTGTGCTGCATTGCGTCGTACGCCTTCATGAAGGAAACGGTGACTGGTGCAGGAACGCCCTTGCAATGGCATCCGGTGGGCAACAACGATTATGCATATTTCCGCATCCGCGTTGGGGACTCTGTCCTAGCGTGTGGTCGTGCACGGGGCTGAAGATGACAGCATGAAGAGCATCCACGTCATCGACTCGCACACCGCCGGTGAACCCACGCGCGTGGTCATGTCAGGCTTCCCGGAGCTGGTGGGCGAGAGCCTTGCGCAGCGGCGCGCATATTTCCGTGACCGCTTCGACCATTGGCGCAGTGCCATCGCCTGCGAGCCGCGCGGCTCGGACACCATGGTGGGTGCGCTGCTGCTGCCGCCCACCGACCCGCGCTGCTGCGCCGGGGTGATCTTCTTCAACAACGTGGGCTACCTGGGCATGTGCGGCCATGGCACCATCGGCCTGGTCCGCACGCTGGCACATGTGGGCCGCATCCAGCCCGGCGAACACCTGCTGGAGACGCCGGTTGGCATCATCGGCGTCACCCTGCACACAGACGGCAGGGTGTCGCTGGAGAACGTGGAGAGTTACCGGTTCAGGGCCGCCGTGAGTGTGGACGTGCAGGGCTGGGGCACGGTTACCGGCGACATCGCCTGGGGCGGCAACTGGTTTTTCATCATCGAACAGAGCCCGTACCCGCTGGATGTCAGCCATGCGGCGGAGCTGGGCAGCTACACCATCGCCATCCAGCGCGCACTGCTGGCCAACGGTATACGCGGCGAGGGTGGGGCGGTCATCGACCATGTGGAGGTCAGCGGGCAGGCACCCGATGGCAGCGGCGCGCGCAACTTCGTGATGTGCCCGGGCGGCGCCTACGACCGCTCACCCTGCGGCACCGGCACCAGCGCCAAGATCGCCTGCCTGGCGGCGGACGGCAAGCTGGGCGAAGGTGAGCAATGGCTGCAGCAGGGCATCCTGGGCAGCGCGTTTGAGGGGTGTTACCGCAGGGGTGCGCGTGGAGTGATACCCACCATCACCGGCCAGGCCTGGATAACGGCCGAGGCGCAGCTTCTCATGGAGGCGGGTGACCCGCTGGCCTGGGGCATCACCGGGGCACAGCCCTGACATGCGCCACTTCGACCTGATCATCGTCGGCGCAGGCATCATCGGTGCCCAATGCGCGCATGCGGCCACACGCCGCGGCCGGCGCGTGGCGATCGTCGAACCGGGCGTGATCAGCGGTGGTGTCACCGCATCGTCGATGGGCCACCTGGTGGCCATGGATGAAGACCCGGCCGAGCTGGCGCTGTGCCGCTACTCGCTGGGGCTGTGGGAGCAGTACCGGGATATCGCCGAGGCCGAGTTCAGCCGCTGCGGCACCCTGTGGGTGGCTGCCAACGAAGCCGAGCTGCAAAGTGTGGCCCAGCGCCAGCAGCGCCTGGCCGCGGCCGGCATCCGCACCGAGGCGGTTGATGCGGCCGGGCTGCGGCAACTTGAGCCTGCACTGGCCGACGATCTGCTGGGCGGCATGCTGGTGCCGGACGAGGCCGTGATCTACCCGCCCCGCATCTGCCACTGGCTGGTGCGGCAGGCCTGCGACAACGGGGCCACGCTGTTGCACGGCCGCCGGGTGACGCGGCTGCTGGCCGATGGCGTTGAACTGGACGATGGCAGTGTTCTGCATGGCCCGGTGGTGGTTGCCACCGGCAATGCCAGCACCACGCTGCTGCCTGAGCTGCCCATGCAGATGCGGCGCGGCCACCTGGTCATCACCGACCGGTACCCGGGCACCCTGCGTCATCAGGTGCTGGAGCTGGGCTATGCGGACAGCGCACACGGCAATGACGATGTCAGCGTCGCCTTCAATGCGCAGCCACGGCCCACCGGTCAGTTGCTGCTGGGCTCGTCGCGCGAACAGGCGCAGCCGGGCAGCGGCATCAACCCTCAGGTGCTGCAGCGCATGCTGCAGCGCGCGTTCCGCTACCTGCCGGGGCTGCCGGCGCTGAAGGCCATCCGCGTGTGGACCGGGCAGCGCCCGTGCACCGCTGATGGCCGGCCCTATATCGGCGCCATGCCCAGCCGGCGCAACGTGTGGGTGGCTACCGGCCATGAAGGGCTGGGCGTGGCCACATCCACCGGTACCGCACAGCTGCTGCTGGACCTGATTGATGGTGCAACGCCGGCCATTGATCCGCTGCCGTATGACCCGGCCAGGGTGGCGGCATGAGCAGGCAGCCGCCCATGGTGCGCCTGCGGGTGGATGGCACCGAGGTCAGCGTGGCCGCTGGCAGCAGCGTGGCGGCAGCGGTGGCACATGCCGGCAGCAGCACCCGCACCTCGTGCAGCGGCATGCGCCGTGCACCGTTGTGCGGCATGGGCATCTGCTTCGAGTGCCGCGCCACCGTCGATGGGGTTGCCCAGCAGCGCACCTGCCTGATGCCGGTGGCCGAAGCCATGGAGGTGAGCACCCATGGCTGAGCAGCGGCTGCAGTGTGATGTGGCCATCGTCGGCGCCGGCCCAGCGGGGCTGTCGGCGGCGGCCATGGCGGCGGAGAGGGGTGCGCGCGTGCTGGTGGTGGATGCGCAGCCGCAGGCCGGTGGCCAGGTCTGGCGCCGGGATGTGCGACTGGGTGAGGCCACCGCCGCCAACGCGCTGCGCGCGCGCGCCGAAGCCGCTGGTGCGCGCCTGCTGTCACGCAGCGAGGTGGTGGCTGCCGCGGGCAGGCAGTTGCTGCTCAACGGCGACGGCCCGCTCACTCTTGAGTACGGCAAGCTGGTGCTTGCCACCGGCGCGCGCGAACTGCTGCTGCCGTTCCCGGGCTGGAGCCTGCCCGGTGTTACCGGTGCCGGTGGCGCACAGGCATTGGCCAAGCAGGGCGCACCCGTGCAAGGGCGGCGGGTGCTGGTGGCCGGCTCCGGCCCGCTGCTGTTGGCCAGCGCCGCCACTTTGAAGCGTCACGGCGCCAGGGTGCTGGGCATCCATGAGCAGGCCAGCGGCAGCCAGCTGCGTGCGTTCGCCGCCGGGCTGTGGCGCTGGCCCGGCAAGCTGCTGCAGGCCGCACAGCTGCGCGCCCGGTTGGCCGGAGTGCCGTATGTCAGCGGCAGCCATGTGCTGCGCGCGCTGGGCGATGGCCGTCTGCAGGCGGTGGAACTGCAGCAGGGCAGCCGCCGCGAGATCATCGAATGCGACCAGCTGGCCTGCGGCTTCGGCCTGGTGCCCAATACCGAACTGGCCCAGCAGCTGATGTGCAGGCTGCGCCAGCAGGGCCGGCATGCCGTTGTGGTGGTGGATGACTACCAGCGCACCAGCAACCCGGATGTACTGGCAGCCGGCGAGGCCTGTGGCATTGGCGGGGTGGACTGCGCCGTTGCCGAGGGCTGCATTGCCGGCCTGGCCGCGGCAGGTGCCGATGCGGCGGCAACGCACTACTTCAGCCGCCGCCAGCATGCGCGTGATTTCGCCGCGCTGCTGCATGCCCATTTCACGCTGGGCCAGGCGGTTCGCCAGCTGGCCGATGCCGACACCCTGGTCTGCCGTTGCGAGGATGTGCGCCTTGCCGACCTGGCCGGCCTGTACGACGCACGCACCATCAAGTTGATGACCCGCTGTGGCATGGGTCCGTGCCAGGGGCGCGTCTGCGGCCCCGCGCTCGCCGAAATAGCAGACCTCCCCCATCCGGGCCTGCGCCCCCCCGTTTTTCCCGTTCCGCTGAACGTGCTGGCCGCGTTGCCTGCCGGCATCCAGGCGGATCCCTTTCCAGGAGTCATGAAATGAGCAAGAGCATGTGGCAGGGCGTCATTCCTGCACTCACCACGCCGTTCACCGAAGAGGGACAGGTTGACCACGCCTTCCTTGCACGGCATGCGCAGTGGCAGATAGAGGCCGGCTGCATCGGCGTGGTGCCGCTGGGTTCGCTGGGCGAAAGCGCCACGTTGTCCTTCGATGAGAAGGTGGCCGTCGTCCGCACGCTGGTCAAGGCACTGGGCGACACCGCGCCGGTGATTCCCGGCATTGGTGCGCTATCCACCGAGGAAGCGGTACGCCTGGCCAAGGCCTGCGAGGCCGAGGGTGCGCGCGGCCTGATGGTGCTGCCGCCCTATGCCTACTCCACCGACTGGAAGGAGATGAGCGCCCACTTTCGCGCCATCGCCACGGCCACGCGTCTGCCGATCCTGCTCTACAACAACCCCATCGCCTACAAGACCGATTTCAGCGCCGCCCAGATCATGGAGCTGGCCAACGAGCTGCCGCAGATCGAGGCGGTGAAGGAATCGTCCGGTGACATCCGCCGGCTGGCCGATATCCAGGCCCTGGGCGGTGACCGCCTGGTGCTGATGACCGGCATTGACGATGCCATCGTCGAAGGCCTGGCCATGGGCGTGACCGGTTGGATCGCCGGCCAGGTGAATGCCTTCCCGCACGAATCGGTGGCGCTGTTCGAGCGCGCGCGCGACGGAGGCTATGACGCGGTCAAGGACCTCTACAGCTGGTTCCTGCCGCTGCTGCGGCTGGACACCGTGCCCAAGTTCGTACAGCTGATCAAGCTGACCCAGCAGTGCGTGGACTGGGGCAGCGAGCGCGTGCGTGCGCCGCGCCTGGTGGTTGAAGGTGCCGAACGCGAGGCGGCACTGCAGGTGATCGACCACGCCATCAAGACCCGCCCGGAGCTGTAACCATGAGCAAGCTGCAGCCAGTGCTGATTGCCGGCCAATGGCGTGATGCGGTGGACCCGGTGGGTTCGCTGCAGGCGCACGACCCGTCAACCGGGCAAGCGATCGAGGGCCTGTACCCGGTCAGTTCGCGCCAGGAAGTGGAGCAGGCGCTGGCTGCAGCGGTGGCGGTGGCCGAAGCGATGGCCGCCGCCGAGCCGGCGCGCATCGCCGGCTTTCTGGAAGCCTATGCCGATGGCATCCAGGCCCAGTCCGATGCCCTGGTGGAACTGGCTCACCGCGAAACCGGCCTGCCGAAAACACCACGCCTGCGTGACGTGGAGCTGCCGCGCACCACCGGGCAGCTGCGCCAGGCCGCCGCAGCGGTGCGGCAGTCAAGCTGGACACAGCCGGTCATCGACACCAGCAGTGGCCTGCGCGCGATGCTTGGGCCGCTGAGCAAACCCGTGGTGGTGTTTGGCCCGAACAATTTCCCGTTCGCCTTCAACGCCGTTGCCGGCAGCGATTTCGCCTCGGCCATTGCCGCGCGCGCACCGGTGATAGCCAAGGTGCACCCGTTGCACCCGGGCACCAGCCAGCTGCTTGGCCGCATCGCCCATGCCGCGCTGCTTGCCGCCGGGCTGCCCGCCGCGGCCATCCAGTTGCTGTACCGGGTGGAGCCATCGAGCAGCGGGCTGCTGGTGGGCAACCCCGCCGTTGGCGCGGTGGGCTTTACCGGCGGCCGTTCCGGTGGGCTCACGCTCAAGGCGCTGGCCGACAAGGCCGGCGTGCCGTTCTACGCGGAGATGTCCAGCATCAACCCGGTGTTCCTGCTCGACGGTGCATTGAATGAACGCGCCGCCGCACTGGCGCAGGAATTCTTCGCCTCCTGCACCATGGGCAGCGGCCAGTTCTGCACCAACCCCGGCCTGCTGGTGGTGCCGGCCAGCGCCGATGGCGACCGCTTCATGGCCGAGGCCTGCAAGCGGTTTGATGGTGCGGCCGCACAGGTGTTGTTCTCCGAGGATGGCAAGCAGCACCTGCTGGCGGCCATCGACGCGTTGCTGGCCGCAGGAGCCAGCCACTGCGCCGGTGCGGCGCAGCCACGGCGCGAAGGCAGCTGGGTACACCCGCAGCTGCTGCAGGTGGATGGCGAACGCTTCCTGGCCAACCTGCACGCGCTGCAGGCCGAAGCCTTCGGCCCAACCAGCCTGGTGGTACGCAGCCGCGACCGCGCGCAGACCCTGGCCATCGCCCGTGCTTTCGAGGGCAACCTTACCGCCACTCTGTACCGCGCCAGCAATGGGGGTGATGATGATTTCGCCGCCATGCTGATGCCGCTGCTGCGCCCACGCGTGGGCCGGCTGATCTTCGACCGCATGCCTACCGGCGTGGCGGTAAGCCCGGCCCAGAACCATGGCGGTCCGTACCCGGCCACCAGCCACCCGGGCTTCACCTCGGTGGGCATGCCCGGCTCCATCCGCCGCTTCGCCGGCCTGCACTGCTACGACAATGTGCCCGATGCGCTGTTGCCAGCGGAGCTGCGTGACGCCAACCCGTCGCAGCTGTGGCGGCAGGTGGACGGCCAATGGAGCACCGCTGCCGTGGGTGGCGGCCAGTGAGCCGGCAGATCGGCCACCTCACGCTGGAGCAGGCACGCGCGCGGCTGGCGCCATGGCAGGCACAGGCCGCACCCATCAGTGCCGATGAATACCAGCAGCGCCTGGAGCAGGCGCGCGCGCTGATGCGCCAGTGCGGTGCCGATGCACTGCTGGTTACCGCCGGCAGTTCGCTGCGCTACTTCGCGGGTGTGCCGTGGGGTGCCAGCGAGCGCCTGGTGGCGCTGCTGATCACCCGCATCGGTGAGCCGGTGATGGTGTGCCCGGTGTTCGAGGAAGGCTCGCTCGACGCGGTGCTGCGCATCCCTGCCGACAAGCGCCTGTGGGAAGAACACGAAGACCCGCATGCGCTGGTTGCCGATGTGATGAAGGCGCGCGGTGCGCGCACGCTGGCGTTGGATCCGGCTGCAGCGTTCGTGGTGCACACGGGCCTGCGCCGCTGGCTGGGTGCCGATGCCATCAGCGATGCCAGCGACATCATCGACGGCTGCCGCATGTGCAAATCGCCGGCGGAACTGGCATTGATGCAGCAGGCCTGTGACATGACCCTGCTGGTGCAGCAGCTGGCTGCAGGCATCGCCCACGAAGGCATCACCACCCAGCAGCTGGTGCGCTTCATCGACGAGGCGCACCGCGCGCTGGGCGCGGACAACGGTTCCACCTTCTGCATCGTGCAGTTCGGCCATGCCACCGCCTACCCGCACGGCATTCCCGGTGTGCAGGCGCTGGGCGAGGGCGAGCTGGTGCTGATCGACACCGGCTGCACCGTGCAGGGCTACCACTCCGACATCACCCGCACCTGGATCTTTGGCCAGCCCGGAGACGAGCAGCAGCGCATCTGGTCGCTGGAGCGCGCCGCACAGCAGGCCGCGTTCGATGCGGTGCGCCCGGGTGTGGCCTGCGAGGCGGTGGACGCCGCCGCGCGTGCGGTGCTGCAGGCCGGTGGCCTGGGCCCGGACTACCGCCTTCCGGGGCTGCCGCACCGCACCGGCCACGGCTGCGGCATGGCCATCCATGAAGCGCCCTACCTGGTGCGGGGCAACCGCACCGCGCTGGCGCCGGGCATGTGTGCAAGCAACGAGCCGATGATCGTCGTGCCGGACCGATTCGGCGTGCGCCTTGAAGACCATTTCCATGTCACCGACCACGGCGCGCAATGGTTCACGCCACCGTCGGTGGCCATTGATGTTCCGTTCGCATGAGGTAATCCCGCAACGAAGTTCCTACGCACGAAGTCCCCCCGCTTCGCCGAAAGAGCTCAATTACCGGTAGGTGATCCATGGCTTCACAAGGCAAGTTCAAGAAGAGTCTCAGCCTGACCGACCTGACCTTCATCGGTCTGGGTTCCATCTTCGGTTCGGGGTGGTTGTTCGCGGCAAGCCACGTGGCGGCCATGGCCGGGCCGGCGGGCATTCTGTCGTGGATATTCGGCGGGGTGGCGGTGTTCCTGCTCGGGCTGGTGTACTGCGAACTGGGCGCGGCGCTGCCGCGTGCCGGCGGTGTGGTGCGCTACCCGGAGTTCTCGCACGGGCCGCTGCTGGGCTCGTTGACCGGCTTCATCACCCTGATTGCCTTCTCCAGCCTGATCGCGATCGAGGCGGTGGCCAGCCGCCAATACGCCGCGGCGTGGTTTCCCAGCCTCAATGCCGTTGGAAGCAGCGACCCCAGCATGCTGGGCTGGATGGTGCAGTTCGCGCTGCTGGTGCTGTACTTCCTGCTGAACTACTTCAGCGTGAAGAGTTTTGCCGTCGCCAACAACATCGTCAGTATTTTCAAGTTCATGGTGCCGCTGCTGGTGATCGTGCTGCTGCTCACCCACTTCAAGCCGGGCAACATGAGCGCGCATGGCTTTGCACCCAACGGTTCGGCCGGCGTGCAACTGGCCATCTCCACGGGTGGCATCATCTTCGCCTACCTGGGCCTGACCCCGATCGTGTCGGTGGCCAGCGAGGTGCGCAACCCGCAGCGGACCATCCCCATCGCGCTGATCCTTTCCATCCTGCTGTCCACCGTGATCTATGTGCTGCTGCAGCTCTCCTTCCTGGGGGCCATTCCCGGCGAGCAGCTGGTCAACGGCTGGGCCGGCATCGACAAGCTGTACTCGCTGCCATACCGCGATATCGCCCTTGCCCTGGGCCTGGGCTGGTTGGCCTTCCTGGTGGTGGCCGATGCGGTGGTGTCACCCAGTGGTACCGGCAACATCTACATGAACGCGACGCCACGGGTGATGTACGGCTGGGCGCGCAGCGGTGGCTTTTTCTCTTCGTTGACCAAGATCGACGCCAGGTCCGGCATTCCGCGTCGCGCGTTGTGGGCCAGCTTCGGTCTCTCACTGTTCTGGACGCTGCCGTTTCCCTCCTGGGAAAAGCTCATCGGCGTGGTCTCGGCAGCCCTGGTGCTCAGCTACGCGGTGGCGCCCCTGGCAGTGGCTGCGCTGCGCCACAGCGCACCGGACATACCGCGCCCGTTCAAGGTGCGTGCCTTCGCCGTGCTGGGGCCGGTGTCCTTCATCATCGCCGCATTGATCGTGTACTGGTCGCGCTGGCAGGTGGTGTCCTGGCTGCTTGGCCTGCAGGTGGTCATGTTCATCGCCTACGTGCTGTACAAGTTGCCCGACGTGGAAGGCCGCCAACGCCTGCGCAGGCAGGTGCAGTGTTCGTTGTGGCTGATCGTGTTCTACCTGCTGGTGATGCTTGTGTCGTGGCTGGGTTCGTTCGGCGGCAACGGCAGCATCGCGCACCCGTGGGATTCACTGCTGATCGCAGTGATCGCGCTGGGTATCTATGCATGGGCGGCGCGCAGCGGGCTGCGTGCGGATGAGTTGAACCTGGACGAGGATGAGAGCGAGGACTGAAGCACCGTTACTTGCCCGCCCATGCCTTGAATGGAACCACAGGAGTCCATGTGAAACTGCTGCTTGCCGCGCTCGCCACCCTGTTTGCCTTTGCGGCCGATGCCACGCCACTGGCGGCGGACATGCAGCGTTCGCTCGGCCTGCGCCAGGCCTGGATGGGGCTTACCCGTGATGTGGCCTGGCCAGCACGCTGGGACCCGGATGGCAGCTTCCACTACCGCAAGACGGTGGAAGGGGGCTTCCGCTTCCAGCGCGTGGACCCGGTTACCGGCAACGGTGGGCCGGCGTTCGACCACGCGCGGCTTGCAGCGGCCGTGGGCGCGGTAACCGGGCAGTCCTACCCGGCGTTGCAGCTGCCCTTCGACGCGTATGAGGTGGAGCAGGACGAAGGGGCGGTGCATGCGCGCCTGTGGGTGGGCGAGACCGGCCTGCGCTGCAACCTGGTGCAGTACCGGTGCACCCGCATCGCAGCACCGGCGCAGCGCCCCCGTGGCTTCGGTATGGTGCGTGACCTGCGCGTGGCGGCCGACAACCACCCACGCCGCTCACCGGATGGCAGATGGGAGGCGCAGGCCGATGGCCATGACATCGTGCTGCGCGACGTGGCCAGCGGCCAGGTCCGCCGGCTTACCCGCGATGGTGATGCCGGCAACTTCTACGATCCGGAAAGCATCGCCTGGTCGCCCGACTCGCGGCGGCTCGCCTTCTACCGGGTGCGGCCGGGCACGCAGCGGCTGGTTACCCGGATAGAGACATCGCCTGCCGGTGGTGGCCAGCCGCAGCTGCAACAGCAGCTCTACCCCAAGCCGGGTGACGCGGTGGATATCGAGCGGCCCTATCTGGCCGAGGCACCCACCGGCAGACTGACCATGGTGGACGATGCGCTGTTCGCCAACCCCTACCAGCTGTCACCACTGCGCTGGCGGGCCGATGCGCGCGCGGTCGCCTTCGACCATATACGCCGCGGCCACCAGCATGTGGGTCTTGTCGAAATTGCCGCCAGCAATGGCCATGCACGCGAGCTTGTTGCCGAGGACAGCACGACGTTCGTCGATGCGTGGCGACCGTACAGCGTCGAGATTGACGATGGCCAGCAGGTGCTGTGGCTGTCCGAGCGTGACGGCTGGCGCCACCTGTACCTGTACGACGGCACCACCGGCAAGCTGTTGCGCCAGCTCACACACGGTCAATGGGTGGTGCGCGAGGTATTGAAGGTGGACCCACAGCGGCGCGAAGTATGGTTCAGCGCCAGCGGCATGGATGCAGGGCGTGACCCCTACTACCGGCACGCATTCCGGGTGAGCCTGGAGGGTGGCGAGCCGGTGCGGCTGACCCACGCCGACGCCGACCACGATGTTTCGCCATCGCCGGATGGGCAGTGGTATGTGGATCTGTACTCGCGCGTGGACCAGCCACCGGTGATGCAGCTGCACCGTGCCGACGGCACGCGGGTGCGCACGCTGGAGCAGGGCAACATCGATGCATTGCGCGCGGCAGGCTGGCGCGCGCCGGAAACCTTCGTGGCCAAGGGCCGCGACGGGCGCACCGACATCTGGGGCGTGGTGGTAAGACCGCGCGACTACGATCCGGGCAAGCGCTACCCGGTGGTCGAGAACATCTATGCCGGCCCGCATGATTCCTTCGTGCCCAAGGGCTTCTGGCCGTTCGGCTACCACAGCGGTGGCGACAAGCAGATTGGCATGCAGGCGCTGGCCGACCTGGGCTTCATCGTGGTGCAGATCGACGGCATGGGTACCGCCAACCGCTCCAAGGCCTTTCATGACGTGGCCTGGAAAAACCTTGGCGATTCCGGCTTCCCCGACCGCATTGCCTGGCACCGCGCGCTGGCCCGGCGTGATCCGTCCTATGACATCAGCCGGGTGGGCATCTATGGCGCATCGGCGGGCGGCCAGAGCACGCTCGGTGCGTTGTTGTTCCACCCCGATTTCTATCGTGCGGGTGTGGCCTGGAACGGCTGCTACGACAACCGCATGGACAAGATCAGCTGGAACGAACAGTGGATGGGCTGGCCTGTCGATGAAAGCTATGCCCGCGCCTCCGGCGTGGAAAACGCATACAGGCTGCAGGGCCAGCTGCTGCTGATCGTGGGTGAGCAGGACAGCAACGTGGACCCTGCCTCCACCATGCAGGTAGTCGACGCGCTGGTGCGCGCCGGCAAGGATTTCGACCTGCTCAACATCCCGGGCGGTGGGCACACCGTAGGACGTTCAACCGGGCCGATCGACTATGCGCACCGGCGCCAGTTCGACTTCTTCATCCGCCACCTCCAGCAGCGGCAGACGCCGGCGTGGAATGGGGGTGACGTTGATTGATGCCATCGGCCAGGTTGACGGCAATCTGGCCTGTCCCTCACCCAGGAACCACCCGCGCATCCGGATCGTCGCGCAGTGCGATCAGTTCGGCATGCAGCTGCTCGGGAATCTGGATGCCTTGTTGCTGGCTGCGTGCCCGCGCTTCGTAGCGGCGTTGGGAGGGCAGGCGGGCGCCGCTGGAGGCGAAGGCCTGCAGCAGGGTTTCGGCGCGGGCCATGTGCGGCGCCGGGTCGCCGTTGATGAAGCGCGCCGGGTCCAGGGCCAGCACCAGCTCGCCGTGATACGGCGAGGCGCCGGCACCTGCATCGTGCTGCAGCGATTCCTGGCTGGTGAGGTCGCCAATCAGCGGGCCGGCGATCAGCTCGATCATGGTGGATAGCGCCGAGCCCTTGTGGCTGCCGAAGGTCAGCATGGCACCGCCGTTCACCACCGCATCGGGACTGGTGGTGGGGTTGCCGTCGGCATCCACGCCCCAGCCTTCTGGAATGGTCTGGCCGGCACGGCGGCGCAGCTCTATTTCGCCGCGTGCCACGGCACTGGTGGCGAAGTCGAATACATAGGGCTGCCCACCCGGGCGCGGCCAACCGAAAGCGAAAGGGTTGGTGCCCAGCAGCGGCTCGCGGCCACCCGCCGGCGCCACCCAGGCATGGCTGGGATTGCACGCCAGGCCTACCAGGCCTGCTGCGGTCAGCTGTTCCACCTCGGGCCACAGTGCGGAAAAGTGCACGCAGTGGTTGATGGCCATCGCGGCGATGCCGTTGCGGCTTGCCTTTTCGATCAGATGCGGCAAACCGGCTTCAAAGGCCAGCAGCGAGTAGCCACCCTTTGCATCGACGCGGACGATGGATGGGGCGGCATCGTGCACCTGCGGCTCGGCGGCGCCATCCACCTTGCCCAGCTTCAGCGAGTGCACGCACACCAGCGTGCGGTACAGCCCATGCGAGGTGCAGCCATCGCGCTCACCGGCAACGATGGTATCGGTGAGTGTACGTGCGTGCCCGCTGGAAAAGCCGGCACGGCTGAGGATGGTGCTGACCAGTGCGTGCGCCTGGTCGAGCGGGAGATGGATCATTGCTGCGGTTCCTCCATGCCTGGTTCGAGCGTGCCGGTACAGTGGCACGCTGGTTCCATGGTGGCATGCAGGCCGGCGCGTGGCTCGATGTAAAGCCACGCGTATCCGGTTGAAAGCGGCCTAATGGTGCGGCGCTGTTCAGCGTTTCAGCAGGCTGATGATGCTCTCGGCGGCATCACGGCCTTCGGCCACGGCGGTGACCACCAGGTCGGCACCGCGCACCGCATCGCCACCGGCGAACAGCTTGGCGTTGTGGGTCTGGTAGGGCAGGCGGCCGTTGCCGCCGGCGACGATGCGGCCATTGCTGCTCGCTTCCACACCCAGTGCGGCCAGCCATGAAGGCAGTGTCGGCGAAAAGCCGAACGCGATGATGACCACATCCGCTTCCAGTAGCGATTCGCTGCCTTCGATGGGTTCGGCGTTGCGGCGGCCATTGGCGTCCGGCGCACCCAGCTGCGTCTCGACCACGGTCACGCCGATCACTTCATCATCCGCGCCGGCTTCGATGGACAGCGGCTGGCGGTTGAACATGAAGCGCACGCCTTCTTCGCGCGCGTTTGCCACTTCACGCGCCGAGCCGGGCATGTTGGCTTCGTCACGGCGGTAGGCACAGGTGACGCGCGCGGCACCGAGGCGGATGGCGCTGCGCACGCAGTCCATGCCGGTGTCGCCGCCGCCCAGCACCACCACGCGCTTGCCCACCAGATCGGGCAGGGCGATCTGGTCTTCCCAGCCGGCGATGGGGCGGCCCTGCGGGTCGCTGCCGCTCACGATGCGGCTGTTCTGCACGAGGAACGGCAGGGCCGGCAGCACGCCCTTCAGGTCCTGGCCGATCAGGCCACCATCGGTGTAACGGTAGGCACCCGTGCCGAGGAACACCGCGTCATGGTCGGCCTGCAGCTGCTCGATGCTGACATCGCGGCCCACTTCCACACCCAGCCGGAACTGCACACCCATGCCTTCGAGGATTTCGCGGCGGCGGTCGATCACCTGCTTGTCGAGCTTGAAGCTGGGAATGCCGAACTGCAGCAGGCCGCCGATCTGCTCATAACGGTCAAACACCACCGCCTGCACGCCGGCGTGCGCGAGCCGATCCGCGCAGGCCAGACCCGCCGGTCCCGCACCGACGATGGCCACACGCTTGCCGGTGGCCTGCACCGCGTGCAGGTCCGGCTTCCAGCCGGTGGCCAGCGCGGTATCGACGATGTACTTCTCCACCGCGCCGATGGTCACCGCGCCGAATTCCTCCAGCGTGCAGCTGCCTTCGCACAGGCGGTCCTGCGGGCAGACGCGGCCGCAGACTTCAGGCAGCGGATTGGTGGAGTGGCACAGCGTGGCCGCTTCGTGGATGCGGTCTTCCTGCACCAGCTGCAGCCATTGCGGAATGGCGTTGTGCACAGGGCACTTCCAGCTGCAGTACGGGTTGCCGCAATCCAGGCAGCGGCCCGCCTGGTACTGCGCGTCGGCCTTGTCGAACCTGCCATACAGCTCGCCCCAGTCGCCGGACGTGCGCAGTTCCACCGGAATGCGCTGCGGCATGGTGCGGGGCAGGTCGAGGAACTGGAAGGCTTGCTTTCGGCTCATGGGATCTCTTTACGTCTTGGCAGGTTCCCTTCCCCCGCGAGCGGGGGAAGGTGCCCCGGAGGGGCGGATGAGGGCGCTCCAGATGGAAGTACCCTCATCTCAAATCTTCTTCCGTGGACAGGAGAGGGCACGTGACATCACGCCGCACTACGCAGCGCCTCGGCCAGTGATTCGATGCTTGCGGCCTTGGGCTTCACCAGCCAGAACTTGCCCACGTAATCGCGGAACTCGTCCAGGATCTGCTGCGCCCAGATGCTGCCGGTCAGCTCGCGGTGGCGGCTGATCAGCGTGTGCAGGTGCTGGCGGTGGTTCTCGAAGCCTTCGGCGGAAATGCGGTGGATATCGATCAGCTCGTGGTTGTAGCGGTCCACGAAGTCACGATCGATATCCAGCACGTAGGCCAGGCCACCGGTGAAACCGGCGCCGAAGTTCAGGCCCACCTTGCCGAGCACGGCGACGATGCCGTCGGTCATGTATTCGCAGCAGTGGTCACCGGCACCTTCAATCACCGCCAGCGCGCCGGAGTTGCGCACGCCGAAGCGTTCGCCCGCGCGGCCAGCGGCGAACAGTTCGCCACCCGTGGCGCCGTACAGGCAGGTGTTGCCGATGATGGCGGTGTTGCGTGCCTCGAAACGCGCGCCGCGTGGTGGACGCACCACCAGCCGGCCACCGGCCATGCCCTTGCCGACGTAGTCGTTGGCCTCACCTTCCACTTCCAGATTCAGCCCGCCGACGTTGAACGCGCCGAAGCTCTGCCCGGCCGTGCCACGGAAGCGCAGGTTCAACGGTGCTTCTTCCATGCCATGGTTGCCGTGCGCACGGGCGATGGTGCCGGAAAGCCGCGTGCCCACAGAACGGTCGGTGTTGTGGATCAGGAAGCGGTGCTCGCCGCCCTGCTTGCCGGCGATGGCGCTGGCAAGCAGCGAGTCCATCTGCGTGGCGAGGCTGTCCGGTGACTGGTACAGGCGCTGTGCGGCGCAGTGGGCGCCTTCGTAATGTGCGGGCTTGAGCAGGCGCGAAAGATCGACCTTCACGCCTTCGCGCGGGCTGATCTCCAGCTGCTCCAGCAGGTCGGTGCGGCCGACGATCTCGTCCAGCGACCGCGCGCCCAGATATGCCAGCCACTGGCGCACTTCACCGGCGAGCAGGCGGAAGAAGTTTTCCACCCGTTCCGGCAGGCCGGAGAAATAGCCTTCGCGCAGGCGCTCGTCCTGCGTGGCCACGCCGGTCGCGCAGTTGTTGAGGTGGCAGATGCGCAGGTACTTGCAGCCCAGCACGATCATCGGCGCGGTACCGAAGCCGAAGCTGTCGGCACCGAGCAGCGCGGCCTTGACCACATCCAGCCCGGTCTTCAGACCGCCATCGGTCTGCAGGATGGTGCGGCCGCGCAGGTCGTTGCCGACCAGTGCCTGGTGCGATTCGGCCACGCCCAGCTCCCATGGCACACCCGCGTAGCGGATGGAGCTGATCGGCGAGGCACCGGTGCCGCCGTCGTGGCCGGACACGGTGATCAGATCCGCGCCCGCCTTCACCACACCGGCGGCGATGGTACCCACGCCCGCATGCGACACCAGCTTCACCGAAACCAGTGCCTGCGGATTGACCTGCTTGAGGTCGTAGATCAGCTGCGCGAGGTCTTCGATGGAATAGATGTCGTGGTGCGGCGGCGGCGAGATCAGGCCGATGCCCGGGCGTGCGTAGCGCAGGCGGGCGATCAGCTCGTTGACCTTGTGGCCGGGCAGCTGGCCGCCTTCGCCCGGCTTCGCACCCTGCGCCACCTTGATCTGCAGCACCTCGGCGTTGACCAGATACTCGGCGGTGACGCCGAAACGGCCCGACGCCACCTGCTTGATCTTGGAGCGCTTGTCGGTGCCATAGCGCACCGGGTCTTCGCCACCTTCGCCCGAGTTGGAACGACCACCCAGCCGGTTCATGGCGATGGCCAGGGCTTCATGCGCTTCCGGCGACAGCGCGCCGAGCGAGATGGCGGCGGTGTCGAAGCGCTTGAACAGCGCCTCCACCGGTTCCACTTCGTCCAGCGGCACCGGCGTGGCGGCGGGCTTGAGCTGCAGCAGATCACGCAGCGCGGACGCCGGGCGGCCGTGCACCGCCTCGGTATAGCGTTGCCAGTCCTCGGCCCTGCCGGTGCGCGAGGCGCGCTGCAGGGTCAGCACCACGTCCGGGTTGTACATGTGGTACTCGCCGCCGTGCACGTACTTGAGCAGGCCGCCGACATCGGCCGGTGCCAGCTCGTTCCACGCACGCGCGGTGAGTTCGCGTGCTTCGCTGTCCAGCCGCGCCAGGCCGACGCCGCCGATGCGCGCGGTGGCGTCCGGGAAGCACAGCTGCACCACGTCCGGATCCAGGCCTATGATCTCGAACAGCTGCGCGCCGCGGTAACTGGCCACGGTGCAGATGCCCATCTTGGAGATGATCTTGCTCAGCCCCTTGTAGATGCCTTTGCGGTAGCTGCGGCCGATCTGCGAGACCTCACCGCCCTTCTTCAGCAGCAGGATGCCGCGCCGGCCCATGTCGAACAGGGTCTGGTAGGCGAGGTACGGGTAGACGGCGGTGGCACCGAAGCCGAGCAGGCAGGCCATGTGGTGCGCGTCGCGCGCGGTGCCGGTTTCAACGATCAGGTTGACCTCGCAGCGCAGCCCGACCTCCGAGAGATGGTGGTGCACCGCGCTGGTGGCCAGCAGCGCATGCACCATGGGCCGCTCCGGCACCGGGTAGCGGTCGGAGAGCAGCAGCATCACCATGCCCTCGCGCGCGGCCTGCTCGCATTCGCGGCAGATGCGCTCGATGCCGGCCTTCATGCCTTCCTCGACGCTGTAGGACAGGTCGATCAGACGGTTGCGCGCCACATACTGCTCCATCTTCAGCAGCTGCCGCAGCTTGCGCTGGCTGAGCACCGGCGAGTTGAGGATGACGTGGTTCACCGTCTCCGCACCGGCATGGAAGATGTTGGTCTCCTTGCCCAGCTGGGTGCTCAGCGACATCGCGCAGTCTTCGCGCAGCGGGTCGATGGGCGGGTTGGTGACCTGGGCGAAGGCCTGCCGGAAGTAGTCGTACAACGGCCGGGTGCTGCGGCTGAGCACGGCGATGGGCGTGTCGTCGCCCATCGAGCCGGTGGCTTCCTGGCCGGTCTCGGCCAGCGGGCGCAGCACCTGCTCCACTTCTTCGGTGCTGAGCTGGAACAACTTGTGATAGCTGCGCAGCGTGGCCTCGTCGAACGGTTCCTCGGCCAGCGAGGGGTCGATCAGTTCGGTCTGCAGGTAGGTCACGCCGTGCTGCAGCCATTGCTTGTACGGCGCGCGGGCGCGGTTGATGCGGTCGATGGCATCGGAATCGAGCAGGTCGCCACGCTTGAGGTCGATGGCCATCATCTGCCCCGGCCCCAGCTTGCCCTTGGCGATGACGCGCTCGGCAGGCACTTCCCACACGCCCGCCTCGGAGGCCACCAGGAAGTGACGGTCGGAGGTCTGCAGCCAGCGCGCCGGGCGCAGGCCGTTGCGGTCCAGCGTGCACACCGCATGGCGGCCATCGCAGGCGACGATGCCGGCCGGGCCGTCCCACGGTTCGCTGTTGAGGCCGTAGAACTCGTAGAACGCGGCCAGGTCGGCGTCCTTGAACTCCAGCGACTGCGTTGCCGGCGGCACCAGGATGCGCAGCGCCTGGATCAGCTCCATGCCACCGGCCACCATCAGTTCCAGCATGTTGTCCATGCTCTGCGAGTCGGAACCGTGCATGGAGATCACCGGGTCGAACTGCGCGATGTCGAACTTCGGCGTCTTCCACACCTTGCTGCGCGCCTGCGCCCAGTGGCGGTTGCCCTCGATGGTGTTGATCTCGCCGTTGTGCGCCAGCAGGCGGAACGGATGCGCCAGCGGCCAGCGCGGCATCGTGTTGGTGGAGAACCGCTGGTGGAACACCACCACGCTGGAGGCCAGCTCGTGGCGCTGCAGATCCGGGTAGAAGGTGCTGAGCTTGTCCGGCAGCACCATGCCCTTGTAGCTGATGGCCTCGGGGCTGAGCGTGGTGACGTAGTAGTGGGTCACGTCGCGCAGCGCCTGCTCGCTGCGGCGGCGTGCCAGGTACAGCGCCAGCGCGAAGGGCTCGGCACTCTGGGCCGGGTCGGCATCGACAAACACCTGCTCGATGCGCGGCAGGGTGTCGCGCGCCAGCTGGCCGCAGACGCTGGCATCGGTGGGTACCACGCGCCAGCCACGCGGGTGGCAGCCGGCGGCGCGCAGTTGTGCGTCGAGCTCGTCGCGGCAGCGCTGGGCGGCTTCGGCATCGTGTGGCAGGAACACCACGCCGGCAGCGAAGTTGGGGCCGGTGGCGATGCCCGCTTCCTCGGCCAGCTGGCGCAGGAACACGGTGGGCCGGCGCAGCAGCAGGCCGCAGCCGTCGCCGGTGAGGCCATCGGCGGCCACGCCACCACGGTGGGTCATGCGCGAGAGCGCGGCGATGGCGGTGTCCACCAGCAGCCGGGAGGGTTGGTCGTCCAGCTGCGCCACCATGCCAAAACCGCAGGCATCGCGTTCGTCTTGCGGGTCGTAAAGCCCTTGCGGGGTAGCAGCGGCCATCTGTGCCTCGTAGCGATGTCAGGTGAGCGGCGACACTTCTGCCCGCCCACCCAACACGCCACGCACACCGGAGTGAGCGCGCCGCAAAGGAAACATTCGGCTTGTCTGGGGAAAGGCCGGTACTGGTCGCCTCACGGCGTGCCTGCCGGCCCAAGCGCCCTCGCGCTCACCCGATGCAGTGGTGTGCTCTACAGGGGAGCGCACCTTCGATGCCACCGGATGGCTTCGACTAGATCACAGTTGCTGCAGCGCCGCAATACATCGTTGCGGGCGCAACCAAAGCCTTGCCGGGCAAGGCTTTGGAGGAGGTCCATTCAGCCGCAGCGGACGCCGGTGATGACACCTTTCTCATCGATTTCGATGTTCAGGCGCTCGCCGATGAACTCCAGGGTCAGCGGCTGGTTGGGCTTGATCACCCGCACCTCGCTGGCATCGGCATCGTCCTTGGCCTGCGACTGCATGGCATCGGAATAGGTCTGCCCGACCAGCCCCTGTACCTGGCTGGCGTCGCAGCGTGCCGGCGGCGGCGGAGTGGGGTCGGCATTGGCGGTGGCTTCGTTGGCAGCCTGCTGGGCCTGGTCCAGGGCCTGTTCCTGCTCTTCCGGAGCAGGGCCCGTGCAGGCAGCAAGAGCCAGCATCAGGGCGGTGGCGAACAGGGCGGCGGCGGGGCGGCGCAGCAGGCCGCGCGGCGTCGACGGGAATCGCATCGGAACTCCAGAGCGTGAAAGACCCTGCAAGCATATCGCCTGCATTCTGGAGTTGTACTGTCACATCGCGCCTATGCTTGGGCCGATACCGCACAGATGCGCGGCATTTAACGGATAACTAACTACAACGCATCGCGGTGATGTTGTTGGTGTCGCCGGTTTCGATGGTCAGGCGGTCGCCGCCGCTGCTGGCCGGTGCCGGTTCGGATGCGGCCCGCTGGCCCGTGGTGCCACGCACCACGCTGACGTGCAGGCTGTCGCTGTCCACGCGGGCACGCTCCACGGTGCCGGGCGATGCGGCCAGCCCTACCGCGCCGCGCACCATGTCGGTATGGCACTGGCCGGAGATCACCCCGTCGATGGGCTGCACCTGCGCCACCTGCGCGGTGCTGCAGGCGCTGGTGAATGCGCAGAGGCCGGCGATGAGCAGGAACGGGCGCATGACAGGCTCCACAATGATGAGAGGCCCCAGCCTGCCCGCGCGCGCGTCAGCGGCAGATGAAAAATACAGGGATATTTCACCCGCCTGACAACCGTGACCGGCGACACTCGTGGCCACCCTCATCTGTTGGAGCAAGCGTCATGGCCCGATGCGATGTCTGCGGCAACGACTACGCCCACAGCTTCACCGTCGAACAGGGCGGGCGCAGTGGCACCTTCGATTCATTTGAATGCGCCATCCACGCGTTCGCGCCCCGCTGCGCGCACTGCCAGTGCGCCATCATCGGCCATGGTGTCGAGGCGTCGGAGACGATCTACTGCTGCGCCAACTGCGCGCGCCATGCCGGCCATACCGGCGTGCGCGACAACGCCTGAGCCCGCGCGGGCCGGCGGGCGGTACGTGGCCAGGACAAGTTGCTGATAATGGGCCTCTCAGCAAGGGAGTGCCGTGATGTCACAGCAGGATGTCCGCCGGGTTCTGGTTCTGGGGGGCTATGGCCATTTCGGTGCACGCATCGTGCGCGCGTTGGCGACCACGCCAGGCATCCGCGTCATCGCTGCCGGGCGCAATCCCGCACAGGCGGCGGATCTCTTGCCGAGTGTGGACATGGACAGCATCGAGCTGTGCCGGCTGGATACCGCCTCGGCGGATTTCGCTGACGCGCTGGCCGCAACGCGCGCCGGGCTGGTCATCCATACGGCAGGCCCGTTCCAAGGGCAGGGCTACTTCGTGGCGACCGCCTGCCTGCAGGCCGGCATGCACTACATCGACCTGGCCGACGGGCGCGATTTCGTGCGTGACTTTGCCGCGCAGATGGATGCCACTGCGCGCAGGGCAGGGCGCTGCGCCGTCAGTGGCGCGAGTACCTTGCCGGCGCTGTCCAGCGCGGTGGTGGATGCACTGGCGCCGCAGTTCGACCAACTGCAGAGCATCGACATCGTCATCGCGCCGGCACAGGCCACGCCGCTGGGCATGGCCACGGTGCGCGCAGTGCTGTCGTACTGCGGCAAGCCGTTCGACTGCTGGATCGACGGCCGCCGGCAGCGGGTGATCGGCTGGGGCGATCCACAACCGGTGCAGTTCGCGCACATCGCCCCGCGCCTTGCCTCACCCTGCGACGTGCCGGACCACGACCTGCTGGTGCCACGCTATCCGGGCGTGCAGACGGTGCGCTTCCGTGCCGCGCTGGAACTGCCCTTCCTGTCACGCTGCCTTGCCGGCATGGCAACGCTGCGTCGTATTGGCCTGCCCTTGCCGATGGGTGCGATGGCCGGCGTGTTCGCGCATGCGGGCCGCTGGTTCGACCGCTTCGGCACCGACCTGGGCGGTATGCGCGTCACCCTGCGTGGGCAGCGCGGTGGGGTGGCGCATGTGCTGCACTGGGATCTCACCGCGCCCATGCTGCACGGCCCGGAAATTCCCACCTTCGCCGCCGTGCTGCTGGCGCGCCGTTTCGCGCGGAGCGAGGCGCTGCCGGTGGGTGCCCATGCCTGCGTGGGCCTGTTGGATCTGGCCGCCTTTGAAAGTGAGTTCGCACGCTGGCAGATCGACAGCGTCACAAACTGAAGCGTTCAGCGGAGCGAAGGTCAGCATGCCCTCCGGGCTATTGACTACATTTGTAGTCACGGCGTAGCTTGACGACAAGTGTAGTCAACGGAGCGGGCCATGCGCCGCAAGACCATCGGGGACCAGGAACTGGCCCTGCTGCAGTACATCGTGGAGAACCAGCCCACCAGCGTGGGCGAGGTCGCCATCGGCTTCGGCGAGGCCCGTGGGCTGGCGCGTTCCACCGTGCTGACCATGATGGAGCGCCTGCGCAACAAGGGCTATCTGCAACGCGCCCAGCATGCGGGCGTGTACCGCTACGAAGCCACCACCGAGCAGCACGACGTGGTCAACAGCGCCGTCGGCAGCTTCGTCGAAAAGACCCTGCAGGGGTCGATCACGCCCTTCGTGGCGTGGATGTCGGAAAAGGCCGAGGTCAGCGACAACGAGCTGGCCGAACTGGAAGCCCTTGTCGCCAGGCTGCAATCGCAGCGCCGGGAGGATTGACCATGGACATGCTCGAACTGCTTGGCGATCGTCTGCTGGCCACCAGCCTGCAGACCGTGGCGCTTACCGCGCTGGTGTGGCTGCTGTGCCGCTTCGTGCCGCGGCTGCCGGCCAGCACCCAATGCACGCTGTGGTGGCTGGTGGCATTGCAGGCAGTGGTGGGTCTGTTCTGGGCGGCACCGCTGCAGTTGCCGGTGCTGCCCGGCGGCAATGCGGCACCGCTGGTGGCACAGGCTGCCGCTCTGCCGGTGGCGGCTGCAAACGCCAGCGCGCCCATCATCGTGATGACGCCGCTGCCGGTGGATAGCGGCTGGTCATGGCTGCAGGTGGTGATGGTGGTGTGGCTGGCCGGCGTGCTGGTGATGGCGCTGCGCACCTTCGGCGCATGGCGTGCCAGTCGCGCGCTGCTGCGTCACGCCCAGCCTTGCCGCGATCACAAGCTCAACATGGCCCTGCAGCTGGCTTCCGAAGCGCACGGCCTGCGCCGCGCACCGCGGCTGATGCTGAGCACATCGGTGGATTCGCCGCAGCTGGTAGGCCCATGGCGCCCGGTGCTGCTGCTGCCCGCACGCGGCATGCAGCGCATGGGCGATGACGCGCTGGACATGGCCCTGACCCACGAGCTGGTGCACCTGCAACGCAACGACCTGTGGTGGGGGCTGGTGCCGGCGCTGGCCCAGCACCTGTTCTTCTTCCACCCGCTGGTGCACCTGGCCGCCCGCGAATACGGCATCGCCCGCGAGGCCGCCGTGGATGCGGCGGTGGTGGCCGGTGACCGGCATTGCCGCCAGCACTACGGACGCCTGCTGGTGCAGCTGGGCGTGGCACCGCGCCCCGGTGCCGGCCTGGCCAGCGCCTCGCCCACCTTCCTGAGCCTCAAACGGAGACTGCTCATGCTGCAGAACACATCCACCTTTCCGCGCATCGGCGCGGGCCTGATCCTGGCCGCCGTCGCGCTGGTCGGCGTGGTGCCGCTGCGGCTGGTGGCCATGCCGGCGCCACCGGCACCTCCCGCGCCGACAGTCGTTCCGGTGCCGTCGGCCCCGCCAGCGCCTGTCGCGGGCAAGCCGGTCACGCATACGCACACGGTGACGCGGATCAACGGAAAGGTGGTGGACATGCCGGTGCCGCCCGTACCGCCAGCGCCACCTGCCGTCGCCTCACCGCGTGCACCGGCTGCGCCACCGGCGCCACCTGCGCCGCCACCGGCGCTGGGCACGCACACGCACGGGGTCATCCATATCAATGATTCGGCCAGTGGCGATGGCTATGTGCTGCTCAAGGGCAACTACAGCCTGATGAACGGATCCACGGCGGACCTGCGTCAGGCAAAGCAGCTGGATGACGGCAAAGGCGTGCTGTTCGTACGTCGTGATGGCAGCAGCTATGTGATCCGCGATGCCGCCAGCATGGCGCGCTTCGAGCAGATATTCGCCGAGAGCACCCGCCTGGGCGAAGCGCAGGCCAAGCTCGGTGCTCGGCAGGGTCAGCTGGGCGAGCGTCAGGGCCGCATGGGCGAGCGCATGGGTGAGATCGGTGAACGCATCGGCGCCCTCGTCGAGCGTCAGGCACGGCTGGCGATGGCGCGTGACGACAGTGCCGCTGCGCGCAAGGCATCGGAAGACGCGCGCCGCGAGCTCGAGAAGCTGCAGGCAGAAATGGACAATGCGAGCGTGCGCGCCGATATGGAAGGCCTGGCCAGGCAGCAGGCCGAACTGAGTCTACAGCAGGCGGAACTCGGCAAGCAGCAGGCCGCTGCCAGCGCCCGCGCCAGCGCGGAAGCAACCCGGATGATCGAGCAGGCGATCCGCAGTGGACTGGCTCAGCAGGTGAAGAGCTGAGGCATGTGGGTGGGGCGCAACGGCAGAAGCCGACCCCTCCCCAGCCCGTCCGGCCCTCCGGGCGTTCATCAGGCCGCGCGCCAGTGGCGCGCAAACGGCCTTCTTCACCCCCTTTGCTACGCAAAAGAGAGGGGGCGCACTGCGCGAAATGTTGGACTCCCCGCGAGAGCCGCTGCTGCTCCCTCCCTTTTGCGTAGCAAAGGGGAGGGCTGGGGAGGGGTAAAACGCGGCAGACAAGACGCGTGCCAACACCCTCACTCTTCAGGAATCTCCGTTCACCGTAGCCCGGGTAAGCGCAGCTCACCCGGGGCTTTTGGTGGTGACCGCTGAAATGCAAGCGGGTGGTTGAAGTGCCGGACAAACGATCCATCGACTGGTCGCAAGCGTGCGTCCCGGGTGCGCTGCGCTTACCCGGGCTACAAGAGCCTGCGGCAAAGGGCGCGAACGAACTACGCGAACTGTCGGGCTCTCCGCGAGAGCCGCCTTTGCTCCCTCCCTTTGCCGCAGGCAAGGGGAGGGCTGGGGAGGGGTAAAACGCAGCACACATGGCGCGTGCCAATACCCTCACTCCTCCGGAATCTCCAACATCAACTCCGCGCGCTCGTCGGCCTCGGCCTGCACCAGCCGCAGGAACAACTGCGCCAGCGTCACCACGTCCTGGTGGTTGTGCTCGCCCACGCGGCGCAGGTTGTGCGCGCTGCCACCGCGCAGATAGTTCAGCCACGCAGCGGGCGCTTCGGAGCCGGGCAGGTCATCCTCGCGGGCGATCTGCAGCAGGTGGCGTTCGATGGTGGCCAACCTGCAGTTTTCCCACGTTCCGCGATACCGGCGGCGCGTGGGATACAGCAGATCGACGTGATCCAGCGCGGAGATCGGATCGCCACGCCGCGCCAGCCGATAGCGTGTCTTCAGCAGCGGCGCGTCATAGCTGCGGCCGTTGTAGCTGGACAGCACGGTGCCTGACGACAGCCAGCTGGCGAATACCTCCAGCATCGCGCTTTCAGCACCCATCGTGGACATCAGCAGCTGACGCACGCGCAGGCCTTCGCCACGCGCTGCATCGTGGTGCCAGTCCGCCGCGCCGATCATGAAGGCGCGGGTGCCGGTGCCGCCGGCCAGGCCGGTGGTTTCGGTGTCGAAGAACAGCAGGTCGTGCGGCTGCACCGCTTCTTCCGGTCGTTTGCTGAACGCCAGCGACAGCGGCAGTGTGGGAATCGTCTGCGGCAGGAATGCTTCGATCAGGTGCAGCCCCGGCGCGATCTCAGTGCCGGGCAATGCGCGATCTACCGGGCCGCTGCGCTGCGGGCGCGGGGCAGCCGGTGTGGCCGCACGGCCACGCGTAGCCAGCAGGCGACGCAACGCATCGCCATCCTGTGCGCGCCGCGCCGGAGCTGCAGCTGCAGCCGTGTCCTTGGGCTTGTGCTGGATCTGTTCCACCCAGCCAAACACCGATGCCTCACGCGCGGGTACAGCCGGCGCCGCCGCGACAACGGGTGCAGCTGCGCTGGGTTCCGGCACCGGTGCCGCCGACGCAGCCTCCGAATGCCCTGCCTGTCTGCGCAGCGCCTTCAGCTTGTCGAGGCTGAGGCTCATGGCAGAACGTCGAGCGCCTCGTCGGCAGCAGCGGCAGGAACCTGGTCGCAGCGTTCGGCGGAAAGCAGTGACAACACCTTCAACGCGAGTGAGCGGGGTGTCGGGCCTTTGCCTTCTTCCTGCGCGGCCAGCACCGGGCCCACGCACGCAGGGCAGCCGGCGGTGCAGTCGCAGCGCTCCACCAGTTCCAGCGCGCGCTGCACCAGTTCGCCTTGGCGCTGCCACAGCGGCTCGCTCAGGCCCACGCCACCGGGGAAGTTGTCGTACAGGTACACAGTGGGCACGAAGCTCTGCATCAGTTCCACGGCACCCTCGCCATCTTCGACGCCGCGCAGCTGGCCGCGACCGATCTGGTCGGCCACCGCGAACCATGCACCGTCACCGTTTCCCACCGCCTTCTGCAGGTCGCGCGCGTCGGCCATCACCGCCACCGTGGCGACGATATGCAGCGCGTAGGCGGCGCCGAGGAAACCATCCAGCGCATCCTGCTTCTGCGCGAAGCTGCGCAGCAGCGTGGCCTGCGGCAGCTGCCACCACACGGCGGTGGTGTGCAGTTCCTGGTCGGGCAGGTTGACCGGGCCGTAGCCGATGTTCTCGTGCGTGTAGTAGCGGATTTTCTTGTAGCCGGCCACGCGCCGCACCACATGCACTTCGCCGTGATGCGAATCGCCACGGCCTGCGGCGTCACCGTCGAAGCGGTCCAGCACCTTGAGCTTGGTGTAGTCGATGCTGTCGGTGTAGTAGTCCACATGCGTGCGGGTGACGTAGGCCTTGCGGCCATCCCAGTCCAGCCGCTCCACCTGGTAGGGCGTGCTCTGCACCATGTGGATGGCGCCTTCATACAGGGTGAGCGCGGCGGCGGAGTAATCCACCTCGGCGATGATCTGCTGCTTGCCGTCGCTGCGGTCCACCACCACGAAGTTGCCGTCCGCCACCGCGCGCAGGCTCACCGCGTTGGCGGGGTAGCTGTCGGCGATCCACTCCCAGCGGTCACCTTCCTGGTGCACCACTTCGGTTTCGGCCAGCGCCTGCAGGAACACCAGCGGGTCGATCGGCCCGAACGGTTCACCGGCAAGAAAGGGCAGCTCGAACGCGGCGCAGCGGATGTGGTCGAACAGGATCAGCGGCTGGTCCGGCGAGATGCGTGCATGTTCGGGCGTGGCATTGGCGAAAAAGTCCGGATGCCGCACCACGTACTGGTCCAGCGGCTGGCTGCTGGCGACCATCACGCCCAGCGCGGCCTGCTGGCGACGGCCGGCGCGGCCGAAACGCTGCCAGGTGGCGGCCACGCTGCCCGGGTAGCCGTTGAGCACCACCACGTCGAGCGCGCCGATGTCCACGCCCAGCTCCAGCGCCGAGGTGCTGACGATGCCGTCGATGTCACCGGCACGCATGGCGCGCTCCACCTCGCGCCGCTCGGTGGGCAGGTAGCCACCGCGATAGGCGCGGATACGCGCCGGCTTGCGCGGGTCGTTGTCGAAGATGTCCTTCAGGTACTTGGTGAGCACTTCCACCATCAGCCGCGTCTGCGCGAACACCAGCGTCTTCAACCCGCTCTTGATGGCGATGCGGGCGATGCGGTTGGCCTGCGAGCGTGCCGAGGCGCGCAGGCCGAGGTCCGGGTTGATGACCGGCGGATTCCACAGCAGCACATGCTTGGGCCCGGTGGGCGCACCGCTTTCGGTGATGGCATGCACACGCTCTTCCACAAGCGCCTCGGCGTGCGCGTGCGGGTTGCCGATGGTGGCCGAGCACAGGATGAACTGCGGTTGCACACCATAGAACGCGCAGATGCGCTTGAGCCGGCGGATGACGTTGGTGACGTGGCTGCCGAACACGCCGCGGTAGGTGTGGATCTCATCGATCACCACATAGCGCAGGTTCTCGAAGAACTGCGCCCACTTGGTGTGGTGCGGCAGAATGGCCTGGTGCAGCATGTCCGGGTTGCTGACCACGATGTCGCCATGCAGGCGGATCGCCTGCCGCGCATCGCCCGGCGTGTCGCCATCGAAGGTGAACGCCTTGACGCCCAGGTCGCCGGCGCGGTTCAGCTCCAGCAGCTCGGCCACCTGGTCCTGCGCCAGCGCCTTGGTCGGGAACAGGTACAGCGCCTTGGCGTTGCCCTGCATGGCCGCGCTCACCACCGGCAGCGTGTAGCACAGCGATTTGCCCGACGCGGTGGGCGTGACGATGGCGACGTGCTCACCGCGCTGGGTGGCATCCCACGCTTCGGCCTGGTGCGAATAGAGCTGCTCGATGCCGCGCGCCTTCAGCGCGGCTTTCAGCGCCTCGGGCACGTCATCGGGAATGGGCGCATAGCGGCCCTCCAGGCCGGGCAGGGTGAAGCTGCCGGTCACCCGGTCGGCATAGCGCCGCGCCAGCCGCTGCCCCAGCAGCGAGCCATCGCGCGACGGCAGGCCATCGGTGGTTGCCAGCGCCCGTTCGCTGGCTTCGGTGCGGGGCGCGAGGGAAAAGGCCATGCAGGGACTGCCGATCAAAGGTCAGCATGGAACCATAAACCGGTCTCAGGTTGTGAGACGGCCGCGTGCCTGGCAGCTGAACGCAGGCTCGCCGTGGTCAACAAATTCTGAAGGTGCCATCCGTATGCTGCCACCTCCGGTCACGCTTGGAGCAGCGGTGGTGGCAATACGTCGATGGCAGGGAGCAGGGTGGGTGGCCGGCATGATGCTGGCCGGCGTTGCACAGGCGCAGCAGGTGGCTCCGCCCGATGCGGCGGTACAGAGTGAACCTGCCGCGCCACCACCGGATGCGGCCTCTGTCGAGGCCGAGGCGGTGGCGGCCCAGCGCGGCGCGGCGCCTGCACAGGGCAACGTGACGACCTTGGGCGAGGTGCGTGCGATCAAGCCCGAGGACGAGCAGCCGCTGGACCTGTACCGCTTCAAGAGCCCGGTGCAGCCGGCGCCCAACCGGTTCAGCAAATCCTGGAGCGAGCCGCCCAGCCCGGAACAGGTCAGCATGAGCGGCGGCTACCTGTTCATGGGTCTCAACTACGGCCTGATGAAAGCCGCGCAGGGTCTGCACAAGATCACCGGTGGCCGTGACCAGATCCAGTCAGCCATCGCCCGGCCGCCGCCGGAGCTCACCACGGAGCAGCAACAGCGCGCGGCGGCATTCTGCGGGCAGGGGGATTGCGTCATCGGGAAGGACGGAAGGTAGCCTGGTGGCGGGCCAGCAAACCACCGGATGCGGGCAAGGGTGGCCCTGCAGACCTGTCGCTTTCCCCTGTGTGGGTGGGCTGGCTTCCGTTAAAGTACCCGAATGAATACAGAAAAGATCACCGGCGGCCTGCTCATCGCAATCGAAGGTATTGATGGAGCAGGCAAATCCACGCTTGCCCGTAAGCTGGCAAGTGTCCTGGAGTACGCTGGTGCCGAGGTTGTTCTGAGCAAGGAGCCGACAAATGGTCCTTGGGGAACCCGCCTGCGCCAAACCGCCGCCACGGGAAGACTCAGCCCGGAAGAAGAAGTCGATTTCCTGCTGCGAGACCGCACTCAGCACGTAGAAGACGTGATCAAGCCGGCTCTGGAGCGAGGGGCGGTCGTGATACTGGACCGCTATTTCCCCTCAATGGTCGCCTATCAGGGGGCGGCTGGCCTGCCCATCGACGACATGCTGCGGGCGAATGATTTCGCTCCACGTCCTGATCTGCTCCTGCTGCTTGATTTGACGCCGGAGCAGGGATTGTCGCGGATCAGGGCACGCGGTGATGTGCCGAATCATTTCGAGACCGCACAGAATCTGGAGCGGTGCAGGGAAATATTCAACCAGATGGCACTGCCCGGGAAGACCGTCATCGATGCCAGCCAGGACGAAACGGAGGTGTTGCGCGATGCGCATGCAGCCACCGTCGTCGCCTTGGCAAAGCGTATTACTGAAGACGGCGGACTGACGCTGGAGAACATCCAGAAGCGGCAACGCCTCACTGTCGGCGTGTTCAGTTGAGAGATGTTGTTGCGTGGTGCCGTAAGCCCTCAAGGACGAACAGCGTCAACACTGCCGCGGGTACATTTGATGCGGAACGCTGACCTCTTGGACCCCACTTGATCATGCGATCCCGCAGCTCGCGTTTGCGGGAGGGGCGGCCGGTTCCATCGGTGCAACCGACGCCCACCCTGCACCCCCGCAACCGCCTTCAGGGCCGCTACGACATGCTGCGGCTGGTCACTGCCAACCCGGCGCTCGAGGCGCTGCTGGTGCGTACGCCGGCAGGTGAGCAGAGCATCGATTTCAGCAATCCAGCGGCAGTGCGTGAACTCAACCGCGCGCTGCTGGCCAGTGACTACGGCATTGCGCATTGGGATATTCCCGAAGGCTACCTGTGCCCACCGGTGCCGGGCCGGGTGGATTATCTGCACGGCCTGGCCGATCTTTTGGCTGCAGACGATGGTGGCAGGATTCCACGTGGGCGTGATGTGCGCGTGCTGGATATCGGCGTGGGTGCGAACTGCATCTATCCGTTGCTGGGCCAGGCCGAGTACGGCTGGAGTTTCGTCGGCAGCGATATCGATGCAGGGTCGCTGCAGTCGGCGGCGGCCAACGTGCGCCGCAACGGGTTGCAGGACGTCATCGAGCTGCGCCAGCAGCTTGCGCGCGGCAGCCTGTTCGACGGTCTGCTGCAGGCAGATGAGCGCTTTCACCTGAGCATGTGCAACCCGCCGTTCCATGCCTCGGCGAAAGAAGCGGCGCAGGGCAGTCAGCGCAAGCTTCGCAATCTTGGTGGAACCGCTCAGGCACCGCGCGCGGGCAAGGTGCCCGCGCTGAACTTCGGCGGGCAGGCCAACGAGCTGTGGTGTACCGGTGGTGAGGCCTCGTTCCTGCGGCGGATGATCCGCGAAAGCGTGGGCGTGCAGGCGCAGGTGCTGTGGTTCAGTTCGCTGGTGGCCAAGCGCGAGCATCTGGCTGATATCCACAGGCAGCTGGCCAAGGTGGGCGCGGCCGATGTGCGCGAAGTGGCGATGGCGCAGGGCAACAAGCAGAGCCGGTTCGTGGCGTGGAGTTTCCACGCCGCCGCTGCACGCAGGTCATGGATGGCGGGCTGATCGCCAGCGGGTGAAACCTGCACCCATGTCGCGATGACGGCATGCGCCATCACGGTCTGCAGGCAGACGGTTGCCTACCGTGCGGCCATCGGTGGCATGTCGCCGCCCTGGGATGGCCATGGAACGAATCAACGTAATGCGCCCCTTCGTGGCGCGGGTGCTGGTGACGCTGGCGCTGGTCGCGCTGGCATTGCTGCTGTGGAAGCTGTCGGATCTGGTGCTGGTGATCTTCGGTGCGGTGGTGGTGGCGGTGCTGCTGCACTCGCTGGTGCACCTGCTGACCCGGTACACGCGGCTGTCGCATGGCCTTGCGCTGGGCGTGGTGCTGCTGGTGCTGGTGCTGGGTTTCGCAGGGCTGATGTGGCTGTTCGGCGCGCAACTGGCACGTGAGATGCAGTCACTGAAGCAATCGCTGCCGGAGGCCTGGGCGCACTTCAGGCAATGGCTGGACGCCAGCCCGGCCGGCGCGTTGGCCCAGCAGGGCTTCGACCAGCTGCATGACGGCATGAGCGGGCTGGCGGCGAAGGTCGGCACCTGGGCGCTGTCGGCGTCGGGCAACCTCACCGACATGGTGCTGATGCTGGTGGGCGGCATCTACCTGGCGGCCCAGCCACGCATATACCGCGAAGGCACGCTCAAGCTGTTTCCGAAGGACCGGCGCGCGCTGATGGGCGAGGCGCTGGATGCCAGCGGCACGGCACTGCGTGCGTGGCTGGGCGGGCAGCTGCTGGCGATGGTGGTGGTGGGCACGCTCACCGGCATCGGCCTGTGGCTGCTGGGCGTGCCGGTGGCGTTCGGGCTGGGCCTTATCACCGCGCTGCTGGATTTCGTGCCCATCGTCGGCCCGATCCTGGCCGCCATACCGGCGGTGCTGCTGGGCTTCACGGTGAGCCCGCAGGTGGCGCTGGGCGCGCTGGCGGTGTTCGTGGTGATGCAGCAGATCGAAGGCCATGTGCTGCAGCCCCTGATCCAGCAGCGCGCGGTGGACCTGCCGCCGATGGTGCTGCTGGTGTCGCTGTTCGGCATCGGCGCGCTGTTCGGTCTGCCGGGCGTACTGCTGGCCGCGCCGATGACCGTGGTGATCTACGTGCTGGTCAAGCGCCTGTACGTGATGGAGGCGCTGCAGACCGAAACGCCGATACCGGGGCAGGAGAAACCACCGTCGGCCTGAACAACGCGTAGCCCGGGTAAGCGCAGCGCACCCGGGGGTGTTGATGTCGGCGGCGGTCCCGGGTGCGCTGCGCTTACCCGGGCTACGGTGACTGGAGATTCCAGAGGAGTAGTGAGGGCGTCGGCACGCATCTTGTGTGCAGTGCTTTACCCCTCCCCAGCCCTCCCCTTGCCTGCGGCAAAGGGAGGGGGAAGAGGCGGCCTTCGCGGGGAGCCTGGCATTCACACGGTCCGTTTCCCCCCTTTGCAGCAGGCCCTGTAGCCCGGGTAAGCGCAGCGCACCCGGGGTTCTTGGCGATGATCGTGATGGAACCTGACGGGTGCTGCCGTCCCGGGTGCGCTTCGCTTACCCGGGCTACAGGGGCGGAACGTCAGCCGCCCACGGCTTCGCGCAGCTCGGCCAGCTGCTGCTGGAGTTCGGCGACGGTGGCTTCCAGCTGCTGCACGCGGGCTTCGAGCGCGCTGGTGTCCGCGCCACCGGCTGCGGCGGGGGCCGCCTTGTAGGTTTCCGCCAGGGCGTCCAGATCCAGCGGGCCGCTCAGCAGGTGCATGAAGCGGTCCTCGCGCTGGCCGCTGGCGCGCGGCAGCTGCACGATCAGGCCACGCTGCTGCATGCGCTCCAGCTGGTGGCGCAGGTCGGCGGCATCGGCGAACCGGGCCATGCGCTCGCTGCGCGTGGCCAGTTCACCGGCGGTCTGCGGGCCGCGCAGCAGCAGCAGGCCCAGCAGGGCCACCTGCTGGCGGGGCAGGTCGAGCTTGCTGCCGGCCAGATGTTCATAGCGCTCGGCGCGCGAGGAGAAGTGCTGGCGCGCCAGCCCCATCGCCTCCAGCTGGCGCAGCGCGTGCTGCACCTTGCCGGCGTCCAGGTTCATCACCGGCTCGCGGGCGGTCTTCTGGTTGGCGGCCACCTGGGTGGCGTTGACCGTGAGCGGGTAGGCGTCCGGCGTGGTGGCCTCCTTCTCGATCAGACAGCCCAGCGCGCGGGCCTGGGCGGCGTCGAGCACGGGGAAACTGGAAGGCTGCTGGCTGTCATCGGTCATGGTCATCTGCTCCGGTCACGCTGGGGGCCGCAAGGATAGCCGAGCGCCGGCGGGGGCGGGCAGGGCGGGGAGCCGGTAAACTTGGCCGGTTTTTGAGCAACCCCGGTCGTTTCCATGTCCCGAATTCCTGCCCTCACCCTGCTCGCTGGCGCCGTGCTGTCGCTGGCCGCCTGCCGCACCACCGGCCCCGTCGCCCCGTCGCCCGCCCCGGTCGTGGCCACCAGCGGCGCCAACGACAACCTGAATGCCGTGCTGTGGGTGCAGCGTTCGCAGGAATACCGCGCCAGCACCCTACAGACCTGGAAGCTGGCCGGTGAGCAGCTGGACCGCGCGCTGGCCGACCCCACCTGGACCGCGCTGCTGCCGGAAGAGGGCGGCAACCACCAGTCGGCAAAGCTGAAGCCGGCGGTGGTGGTGGACGTGGATGAAACCGTGCTGGACAACTCGCCCTACCAGGCCCGGCTGGTGCACGACAACGGAACCTACAACGATGCCGGCTGGGCCGCATGGGTGGACGAGCGCCAGGCCAAGGCCGTGCCCGGCGCGGTGCGCTTCGCCCAGCTGGCCGCGTCCAAGGGCGTGACCATGATCTACATCAGCAACCGCACCTCGGCGATGAAGGACGCCACCCTGGCCAACCTGCGCCAGCTGGGCTTCCCGGTGGCCGATGACAGCGTCTACCTGGGGCTGGGCACCGAGGTGCCGGGCTGCACGCAGGTGGGCAGCGAGAAGGGCTGCCGCCGCCAGCTGGTGGCCCAGCGTTACCGCGTGCTGATGCAGGTGGGCGACCAGTTCACCGATTTCCTGCAGGTCGAGCACAACACCCTGGCCGCGCGCGATGCGCTGCTGGAGAAGTACCAGGGCTGGATCGGCTCGCGCTGGTGGATGCTGCCCAATCCCACCTACGGTGGCTGGGAAGGCGCCTCGTTCAACAACGCCTGGTCGCTGCCGGCGGACAAGCGCAACGCCGCCAAACGCGATGCGCTGGAGCTGGCCCGATGAGCCGCGCCCCGCTGCCGCTGCGCGATGACGAGCGCCTGATCTTCGCGCTGGACGTACCGGGCAAGGCCCCGGCCATCGAATGGGTGGAGCGCCTGGGCGATGCGGTGTCCTTCTACAAGATCGGCATGGAGCTGCTGGCCTCGGGCGAGTACTTCGACGTGCTGGACGAACTGGCCGCACGCGACAAGCGGGTGTTCGTGGACCTCAAGTTCTTCGACATCCCGGCCACCATCGGCGGTGTCATCCGCCGCCTTTCGCAGTGGCCGGTGAGCTACTGCACCATCCACGGCTGGCACCCGGCCATGATGGAGGCCGCCGCTGCCGCCAACACCTCGGACATGCGCCTGCTGGCGGTGACCGTGCTCACCTCAATGGGCCGCCCGGACCTGGCGCAGATGGGCATCGACCGTGAGCCGGTGGACGTGGTGGTGGAACGCGCGCTGGCCGCGCAGCGTGCCGGCATCGACGGCGTGATCGCCTCGGGCCAGGAGGCCGCGCCGATCCGCGCCGCCACCGGCGCGGGCTTCTCCATCGTCTGCCCCGGCATCCGCCCGGGCGGCCCGGTGGGCGACGACCAGCAGCGCACGGTGGGCGTGGCCCAGGCGTTCGCCGATGGTGCCGATGCCATCGTGGTCGGCAGGCCCATCCGCCTGGCCGCCAACCCGCGTGCCGCTGCCCTCGCAATCCAGCGAGAGATTGCCGAGTCAATCAAGTAAAATCAAAGACTTATTTGATGATTAATAAAGTGTTGCTTTAACTTAATTGGGCGCGTAGGCTAGCCCACGTCCGGCATTGCCGGTCGATGCGTCAAAAACTGTCCACCGGCCCTGCGCCGGCTTGAGGAGGTTCGCTACCGGCAACGGTGCGGCCTCTTTTTTTATGGGCGCAAGCAGTGGGCGCAAGCAGAATGCAGCTGCACGGCGACGCCCGATCCCGCCACGTCGTGAACCCCATGCTTGCCGCTGTCACCGCGCAGGCTTCAAGATGCCCCGGCCCATTGGGGGGAGGAGCAACGACGCCATGCAACGCCGTTCATCACGCCGCTATCAGTCGCTGATCCTGCTGTCTGTGTGCGCCATCGCCGCGGTGGCGGGCTGCAAGCGGGCGGCGGAGCCGTTACCCGGTGCCGCCACCGAGCCGGCGGCGATGGTGCGGCAGTTGGCGCAGAAGCTGCATGACAACGACCTGGTCGGCTATGCCCGTGCGGCGGTGCCGCCGTCGCAGTACGCCGCGCTGGAGACCGCCTGGGCACAAGGCCATAGCCGCTGGCCGCTGACCGAGCTGCCGTTGGATGACAAATTGCCCGCGCTGCTGGGCACGTTGTCGGAGAAGGGCGCCGAACAGAAGCTGCAGCGCGCTTTCCGTGCCCAGTTCGAGGGGCAGGCTGCCAGCGTGCGCCAGGCCGCGCATTCGCTGGGCCTGTTCGGCGTGCAGTACATCACCCACCAGGGCGACTACACCGCCAGCGAGCGCGAGCATTACGTGCAGCTGGTCACCGCGCTCAGCGGCTGGGCGCAGGCCGCGCCGCTGTCCGATGCCAAGCTGGCGCGGGCCAATATCGCCCTGCTGACCACCGCCGCCCGCGCCACCGGGCTGGATTCGGACCAGGCCCTCCAGCAGGCCGGCATGACCGCCAGCCTGCAGCGCCTGGGGCCATTTGCCGGCACCCTGAAGAAAGTGCTGGCCAGTTACGGGCTTACGCTGGACGAGAGTGTCGCCAAGATGCGTACCGGACTGGTCAGCGAGAATGGCGACCAGGCCATCGTCCGCGTGCAGTACGCGCTGGCCGGCAAGGACGTGGATGTGCAGGTGGCACTGGTGCGCCGCGAGGGCCATTGGTACCTGGCCCGTACCCTGGCCGAAGCCGACCAGGCCATCGCCGCCGCGCAGGCTGCCCAGCAGGCAATCGAACAGGCACAGGAGCAGGCCCGGCTGGACGCCGCCGCCGCCGAACCAGCCAGCCCGGCTGACGGCCCCGACCACGCCGGATCAACCGCTAAGCCATAATGGCGCCGATGTCGAAACAGAAATCCCAACCCGGACAGGGTGAACTGCTCCCCCCGGACGACGCCTCGCAGGCGCCGGCCGCCCCCCCTGCTGCCATCGTCCCTGGCCATGGCGGCCCACGCCCGCCGGCCGCGCGCCAGGGCCGCCGCCCGCTGTGGGCGCGGCTGCTGGGCAAGCTGGTCGAGCCGTGGCTGGGGCTGAAGATCGAACCCGAGCTGGCCGGCCAGTACGACGATGGCCGCCCGGTGGTCTACGTGCTGGAAGACTACGGCCTGTCCAACGCGCTGATCCTGGACAAGGCCTGCCGCGACGCCGGCCTGCCCTCGCCGCTGGTGCCGCTGGCCGGTGACCCTACCGGGCGCAAGCGCGCCTATGTGGCGCTGTCGCGGCGTTCCAGCAACAGCGCCATCATTCCCGAACAGCGGGGTGCCAAGACCCACTCCGACTCGCTGGCCAAGCTGCTGCAGGCGCACCGCAACAACCCCGCGCTGGACGTGCTGCTGGTACCGGTGTCGATCTTCGTGGGCCGCGCGCCGGACAAGCAGAGTGGCTGGTTCGCGGTGCTGTTCTCGGAAAACTGGGCGCTGGTGGGCCGCTTCCGCCGGCTGCTGGCGGTGCTGCTCAATGGCCGCGACACCATCGTCCGCTTCGCCCCGCCGGTGTCGCTGCGCGAGACCGTCAACGAGGGCCTGGAGCCCGAGCGCACGGTGCGCAAGCTGCAGCGCGTGCTGCGCGCGCACTTCCGCCGCATCCGCGAATCCATCATCGGCCCGGATCTGTCCACCCGCCGCCTGCTGGTGGACAAGGTGCTGGCCTCGGACCCGGTGCGCGAAGCCATCGCCGCGCAGGCCAAGCGCGACAACTCCAAGCTCACTGATGCGTGGAAGAAGGCGCAGAGTTACGGCTGGGAAATCGCCGCCGACTACTCCACGCCCGTGGTGCGTTCGGCCAGCTTCCTGCTCAGCCATGTGTGGAACCGCATCTACGCCGGCGTGCTGGTGCACCACCTGGACAAGTTCAAACAGGCCGCACCGGGGCACGAAATCATCTACGTGCCCAGCCACCGCAGCCACATGGATTACCTGCTGCTGAGCTACCTGCTGTACGACCGCGGCATCGTGCCGCCGCACATCGTGGCCGGCATCAACCTCAATCTGCCGGTGGTCGGCACGCTGCTGCGCAAGGGTGGTGCGTTCTTCATCCGCCGCTCGATCAAGGGCAACGCGCTGTACTCGGCGGTGCTCAGCGAGTACGTGGCGCAGCTGGTGGCTGGCGGCTACTCCATCGAATACTTCGTCGAGGGTGGCCGCTCGCGCACCGGGCGCCTGCTGCAGCCCAAGGGCGGCATGATCTCGATGACGCTGCGCGCCTTCCTGCGCCAGCCGCGCAAGCCGGT
>DCXY01000044.1:137533-146059 GCA_002329155.1 Stenotrophomonas sp. UBA2124
ATCTGGGCGCTGCTGTGGGGCATTCCCAAGGTGCTCAAGCAGAACTTCGGCCAGGTGGTGGTGAACTTCGGTGAGCCCATCGCGCTGAACGACGTGCTGGCCGAGAAGGCGCCGGAATGGAACGGCGAGCCCGTGTCCGAGGACGAGAAGCCGAGCTGGCTGTCCAGCACGGTGGATACGCTGGCCCAGCAGATCCAGGTGCGCATCAACGGTGCCGCCGACGTCAACCCGATCAACCTGCTGGCGCTGGCGCTGCTGTCCACGCCCAAGCACGCCATGGGCGAGGCCGACCTGATCGCGCAGATCGAGCTGAGCAAGAAGCTGCTGGTGGAAATGCCGTATTCGGACCGGGTGACGGTCACCCCGCATTCGCCCGAGCGCATCATCGCCCACGCCGAGGAGATCAACGTCCTCAGCCGCATCAAGCACCCGCTGGGCGATGTGCTCAGCGTCAGCGGCGACACCGCGGTGCTGCTGAGCTATTTCCGCAACAACGTGCTGCACCTGTTCACCGCCTCCTCGTGGGTGGCGTGCTGCTTCCAGAACAACCGCCGCATGAGCCGTGGCGGCCTGCTGCGGCTGGGCCGTGGGCTGTACCCGTTCCTGCAGGCCGAGCTGTTCCTGCCGTGGAGCGAGGACGAGTTCGCCGCGCGCATCGACCAGACCATCAGCGTGTTCGTGCGCGAAGGACTGCTGCAGCATGTGGGCGAGGACGACGGTGGCATGCTGGCGCGCAGCACCGGCCAGACCGACGAGGTGTTCCGCCTGCGCGCCATCGGCCACTCGCTGCAGCAGGCGTTCGAGCGTTATTACATCGCCATCGCGGTGCTGGTGAAGAACGGCCCCGGCACGCTCGGCGCGGCCGAGCTGGAGAGCCTGTGCCAGCAGGCGGCGCAGCGCCTGAGCCTGCTGTACGCACCAGCGGCGCCGGAGTTCTTCGACAAGTCGCTGTTCCGTGGCTTCATCCAGAAGATGCGCGAGCTGAAGCTGGTGTGGCCGGACGAGAACTCCAAGCTGCTGTTCGACGACCGCCTGGACGCCTGGGCCAAGGATGCCAAGTTCATCCTGGGCCGCGAGCTGCGCCACACCATCGAGCGCGTCAGCCCCGAAGCGGTGAAGCCGGAACTTCCGGCCCCCGACGTCAAGTAAGCAGCAGACCACCAGTACCGTAGCAACCGTAGCCCGGGTAAGCGCAGCGCACCCGGGGCTTTCTGCGCGGTCACCGGTGCGCGAGGCACATGCTAAAAGCGGTTTCGGCAGGACGTCGGGCATGGATGCGAACAACCCCGGGTGCGCTGCGCTTACCCGGGCTACACGACACACCAAGTAAGCAGCAACCGTCGAAGCCACCGAAACCGTAGCCCGGGCCCGGGGCTTTCCGTGCGGTCATCGGTGCGCGACGGGCATGCTGGAAGCAGATCCGGCAAGACGTTGGGCATGGTTGCGAACAACCCCGGGTGCGCTGCGCTTACCCGGGCTACACGACACGTCACTGTAAGCGGCAACCGCAGAAGCCATCGAAACCGTAGCCCGGGTAAGCAACGCGCACCCGGGGCTTTCCGCGCGGTTTCCGGTGCGCGGTGAGGCACATGGTGAAAAGCAGATTCGGTGGGACGTCATGCCTGCACGCGAACGGCCCCGGGTGCGCTGCGCTTACCCGGGCTACGGGCACGCTACATGGCACGCGTTGTTGATGATGCCGTGCGCGGCTGCGTGGTAGGTTCGGCGACAACTTCTGACGGTGCCGGCCACGGATGAACAGCCTCGACCCTGCGATCGACCGCCTGCCTGCGGCTCCCGCGCCGACCTGGATGCAGATTCCGGGCCTGGCCGGGCGCCTGCTGTGGCAACACTGGCCGGCGCTGCTGTTCTGGTTCTTCGCCCAGCGCGTGGCCTACGACCTGCTGCTGGCGCTGGCCATCCGTCTGGGCGAAACCAGCGTGCTGCTGTCCTACGGCGCAGTGGCGGTGCTGATCGTGGCACAGCTGCTGGGCGTGATCGCCATGCTGCTGGTGCTGCGCCCCTCCCTGCCGACCATGGCGCCCGGCGGGCCGCAGCTGTCCCGCTATGTGCAGGTGCGGCCGTGGTTGAACGTGCTGGCCATCGCGCTGCTGCCGTTCTTCGCCTACTACGCGACGTGGGGCCTGCTGGATGGCGTCAAGCGCGACTTCACCCTGAGCTACCTGTACGGCGTGTCTTTCGACAACCGCGAGCGGCTCAGCGACATTCTGAGCCTGAAGGGCCTGTGGATCGCGCTGATCGTGGCGCTGGTGCTGCGGCTGGCCGCCAAGCGCCTGTACACCGCCACCGGCAGCGGCGTGTGGTCAGTGATCTCGGCCATCTGCGATGCGTACTGGCTGTTCGTGGGCGCGGCGGTCATCGCCAAGGGCTATGCGTGGGCGCGTGACTGGTGGCATGCGCGCGTGGCCTATGTGGCGGTCACCGACTGGTGGGAGAATCCGTTTGCCGGCGTGATTTCACTGGCGCCGCTCAAGCGCGTGGTGGAGCCGCTGTGGGACGTGGTCGGCACCGCGTTCGGCGGCATGATCATGCCGCTGGTGTGGCTGGCGATCACCGCGCTGGTCTACGGCATGGACCTGCGCCGTCGTGGCCGCCTGGATGCCGCCGAATCGCGCCTGCGTCTGGCGGCGCGGCGCTACCGCCACATGCACCTGGTCTGGCGGCGCATCATCGAGAAGTTCGCCGCCGGCTGGACCAGCAAGGGCGTGCCCATCCTCAACAGCATCCGTCTGGTGCTGCGTGCCGGCCTGCCGGCGCTGCTGGTGCTGTGCGTGGGCTGGCAGCTGCTGGCCTTCATCGACGCCCATGCGTGGCGTGTGGTGGCCGAATGGATAGGCCCGCATGACTGGCGCGAATGGCGTGTGCTGGGCGGCCCCGCATCGCTGCTGTTCAACGGCCCCATCTCGCTGCGCCCGGCGCTGTTCACCGAGCTGCTGCGCATCGTGCTGCTGGCCGCCACCTTCGACCGCGCTGTCGCGGGGCTGAGGCGCCTGCCGCGGCATGGGCAGGAGGCGGTGGCGTGAGTGCAGACCGCCTCAGCGTGCCGGATCGGGCTGCAGCGGGAAGCTGAGGTAACTGCCCGGTGGCGTAGTTTTCATTGATGGCAGCAGGATTTCCGCGCGCAGGCCCTGCAGCGGCGTGCCGGCGGGAACCAGATAGATGTGGGTGAAGAAGAACGGCTGGCCCGGCCTGGCCGTTGGCTGCTTGCCATCCCAGCCGTAGCCGCTGCCGCAGTTGGTGGCCATCTTCTCGGCGGTGTAGCGCCGCTGCAGTTTCCACGGCTCGTTGGCTTCCCAGCGGCGGCCATCGGCATCGACCAGGCGGCCTTTACAGCGGTCCAGCATCTTGGAATCCACGCCCTCACCGGCGATCACTTCATAGCGGATCAGCAGCGTGTCGCCATCGGCGTGCGGGTAGTCGATCACCGCGCGGCCACCACCGGGTTTGCGTTCCACACCCACCACGCGCCAGCGCGAGCCTTCGTAGACGGTGCCCTTGGCGGTGCCGTCGATGCGGTGGCGTGGCGTGTGGTTGTCCAGGTCGCGCATGGCCGAGCGGTAGGGCAGCACGAAGGCCGCCGTGCCCAGCACCGCCGCGCCGATCAGCCAGCCCAGGTTGCGCCGCCACCAGCCGCGCGCGGGGACGGGGGAAGGTGCGCTGCTCATCGGTCGGTCCGCGTGCGCATGTCCAGGTCCGGCACGGCCTTCTCCTTGAGCTGGGCCACGGTGGCCTTGTCCAGGCCGGGGTCGATCTCCACCAGACTGTCCAGCGACTGGGGCGCGTTGAGGCCCCAGTGGAACAGCAGGGTGGCGCCTTCCAGCACGTCCGGCGGAACATCGAAGAAGAACGCGCCGGTGGCCGGAAAACCGACCAGCAGCTGGGTCTCGCTGAGGTTCACGCCCTTCAGCGCGGGGCGGTCGCTTTCCGACGCGGTATAGGTGCGGCCATCGCGGGTGCGCAGCTGGGCGCTGATGAAACCCGGCTGCTGCAGCGCCGCCGCTTCCACCAGTACCGACAGCCAGATGCCGTCTGCGCGCACCACGCGGCTGGGGTCATCGGTGTTTTTGCCGTCGATGCGGTAGGCCTGCGCGAGGCGGAGCTTCCTGGCGGTCACCGAGAAATTGCGCCCCTGCACCGGCTCGCCCATGCGGCCCTGCACGCTGATCGGCGCGACCTTTTCCTCATAGCTGGGCTGGTGCTTGCGCAGCACCACGATCAGCGCCAGCGCGCACAGCGTGGAGATGGCCAGCGACCAGCTGAAAGTGAGTTTCCGCGTACTCATGGCGCCGGATCTCCGCAGGGCGCGGTGAGTTTCATCGGCAGGCGGAAGCCGGCACCGTTCTGCACCCAGAATTCGTCACCGGCCAGATAGCCGCGTTCCACATGCCGGCGCAGGTAGATGCCCAAAGGCACCTCCGCCGGTACGGGCTTGCCGTCGGCTTGTTCCCAGATCAGGTCCAGCAGCACCGGCAGGCGCGGCTGCAGTTTCACGTTGAAGCTGTGGTCGTCCACGCGCTGCATGCTGTTGGAACGCTGGCCGGTGTCGCCGCCCTCGTCCAGGCGCACCACGTCCTCGGTGAGGTAGGCGCTCATGGCCAGCCAGTCGTCGCCCAGGTTCTCCACGCGGGCGCGCAGCGTCAGGTAGCGCTTCTGGCCACGCATGATTTCCGGCTGGCCCGGGCGCAGGTCGTCGGTCCACGCGCACAGGGGAGTGATGGCGAACGCGCCGGTGGTCAACCGCTGGCCCGGCTGGGCAACGGGTGGCCGGCCCTTCTTGGAGGCAGCGGTGGCGAAGCCGCCCATGGCGGCCACGACCACGGCGGCGACGGCCACCAGGATGATGGCGGCGCGCCAGTAGCGTTGTTTCCAGAGTTGTCTCAGGTCGCGCAGCAGCGCAAGGCTCATGCAGGCTCGTCCGGGATCAGCATGCTTTCCAGCCGGATGATGCAGTCCTTCAGATGAAGCTTGCGTTTTTTCAGGCGCTTGGCTTCCAGGTCGTCGTCCCGGTTGGCGGCGAGGCGGCCAATACGCTCGTCCAGGTCACGGTGCTCGGCCCGCAACTCGGCAATGCGCTGGCAGATGTCGGCGGGCGTCATGGTCTCCACGGTGGCTGAGCATACCCGGTTGCCGTGTCCTGTGAGAGGGGGCGGCGCCGAGCCGGTAGAATGCAGGCAATGAGTGCCGTCATTCCCCTTCCCGACCCCATCCCGCGCGCCCGCGACCCGCGCGTGGCCGAGCGTGAACACCACAAGCTGGCCAAGCGCCTGCGCCGCCAGGTGGGCCAGGCCATCGCCGACTTCGGCATGATCCAGGCCGGTGACAAGGTCATGGTGTGCCTGTCCGGCGGCAAGGACAGCTACACCCTGCTGGACATCCTGCTGCAGCTGCAGAAGAAGGCACCGGTGCCGTTCGAGCTGGTGGCGGTGAACCTGGACCAGAAGCAGCCCGGCTTTCCCGAGCATGTGCTGCCCGAGTACCTGGCCGGGTTGGGCGTGCCGTATCACATCATCGAACAGGACACCTATTCGGTGGTCAGCCGGGTGATCCCGGAAGGCAAGACCATGTGCTCGCTGTGTTCGCGCATGCGCCGTGGCTCGCTGTACAACTACGCCGAGGAAAACGGCTTCACCAAGATCGCGCTGGGCCACCACCGCGACGACATGGTGGCCACCTTCTTCATGAACCTGTTCCACCACGCCAAGATTTCCGGCATGCCGCCCAAGCTGCGCAGCGATGACGGCAAGCATGTGGTGATCCGGCCGCTGGCCTATGTGCGCGAAAGCGACATCATCGAGTACGCCAGCGCGCGCCAGTTCCCCATCATTCCGTGCAACCTGTGCGGCAGCCAGGAAAACCTGCAGCGCAAGCAGGTGGGGCTGATGATGAAGCAGTGGGAGAAGGATCACCCCGGCCGCATCGAGCAGATCTCACGCGCGCTGGGCGACATCCGTCCCTCGCAGCTGGCCGACCCCAACCTGTTCGACTTCATGGCGCTGGGCCGCCGCGACGATGCAGCCCTGCCCGATGTCCATACGTGGCTGGGCAGCGGGGAACCGGGAGCCTAGCGCGACGCGCCCTGATTCCGGGCGGGTCCGTTCTTCCCGTTCCGCCGCCGCACGCCATTCAGCCCCACCTTTCCACTTCAGTTTCCGGCTCCGAATTCATGTTCTTCAAAAATCTCACGCTGTTCCGTTTTCCCACCTCCATTGATTTTTCCGAAGTCGATACGCTGCTGCCGCATGTGGTGCTCAAGCCGGTCGGCGCATTGGAAATGACCTCGCGCGGCTTCATCTCGCCGTTTGGCCGCGAGGAGAAGGAAGTGTTCTCGCACCGCATCGGCGATGCGCTGTGGCTGACCGTCGGTGGCGAGGACAAGATCCTGCCGGGCGCGGTGGTCAACGACCTGCTGGCGCGCAAGCTGGAGGAAATCGAGGAGAAGGAAGGCCGCAAGCCGGGTGGCCGCGAGCGCAAGCGCATGAAGGACGACCTGCTGCACGAACTGCTGCCGCGCGCCTTCGTGAAAAGCTCGCGTACTGATGCCTTCCTTGATCTTGAACACGGTTACGTTGCGGTGGATACCTCCAGCCGCAAGACCGGCGAAAACGTGATGAGCGACATCCGCGGCATGCTCGGCAGCTTCCCGGCGATGCCGTTGAATGCCGAAGTGGCGCCGCGCGCCATCCTCACCGCGTGGATTGCCGGCGAGCCGCTGCCCACCGGCCTGAGCCTGGGCGAAGAATGCGAGATGAAGGACCCGGCCGAAGGCGGCGCGGTGGTCAAGTGCCAGCATCAGGAACTGCGTTGCGACGAGATCGACAAGCACCTGGATGCGGGCAAGCAGGTCACCAAGCTGGCGCTGGTGTTCGAGGACAACCTGTCCTTCGTGCTGGGTGATGACCTGATCGTGCGCAAACTCAAGTTCCTGGATGGCGCGCTGGACCAGCTGGAGCATGCCGACGAAGACGGCCGCCGCGCCGAGTTCGATGCACGCTTTGCGTTGCAGAGTGGCGAAATCCGCCGCCTGTTCCTGCTGCTGGAGCAGGCATTCAAGCTGAGCAAGGCCGACAACTGAACCGCTTAAGCAACGACCCTGCGCTGTAACCGAGCAGGGTCTATGCTGTGACCATGGCCAGTCTGTTACGCCGCTTGATCGCGTCTCCCGCGCCGGTGATCCAGCGCGACACGGTGCGACTGCGTCTGGACGATACCGAGGTGGAAGTGCTGCGCGTGCGCGACCCGCGTGCGCGCCGGCTCAAACTCAGCGTGGACGAACGCGGCGCACGGCTGACCATGCCGCTGCGCGCGAGTCTGGTATCGGGTGAGCGCTTTCTGCAGGCCAACCGGCAATGGCTGCAGCAGCAGCTGGCACGCTTCGATGGCGATGGACTGCTGGCGCCACGGCTGCAGTTGCGCGAACCCGGCGTGCTGCCATTGCGCGGTGCGCTGCTGCCGGTGGAATGGCAGGAAGGGCGCTTCACCCGCATCGAGGCCGATGATGCAAGCGTGCGCATCCAGCTCTCGGCACGCGCCGGCGAAGCTGCGTTGCGCCGCGCGCTGCGTGAGTTCTACGAAACCCAGACCCGCGCCGATGTGGGCCACTGGCTGCCGAAATATCTGCCGGGCCTGTCACGCGCGCCGGCACGGCTGCGGCTGAAGGTGATGTCCTCGCAGTGGGGCTCGCTGGCACCGGATGGTTCATTGGCGCTGGATCTGGCCCTGGTGCTGGGGCGCTCATCGGCGTTTGAATATGTGCTGGTCCACGAGCTGTGCCACCTGCTGCAGGCCAACCACTCGCCTGCGTTCTGGGCGGAGGTGGGGGCACGTTTCCCGCAATGGCAGCGCGAGCGCGATTACCTGCGCGAAGAAGGCCGCAGACTGAAGGGCACGCTGCATCAGCTGCTGCGGGAGCAGGGCTAGCGGGTTCTTCCGCATCGGCGGGAACGGCTTGTCGCCACACCCACCACCTGCGCCACCTGGCCTCCCTCGCACGCGCACACAAGGGAGGGCAGGGATGGGGCGCCAGCCCTCAGGCGATCCGGCGCAGCGGTATCTCCACCGCATCGTCCTCAGCGGTGTAGTGGAACACCGACACCGCCCCTGCAAGGGCTTCGGCCTGCTGCTCCATCGAGCGTGCCGCGGCGCTGGCTTCCTCCACCAGTGCGGCGTTCTGCTGGGTGGCTTCGTCCATGTGGTTCACGGTCTGGTTGACCTGTTCGATGCCCGCCGACTGCTCCTGCGAGGCATCGGCAATGCGCGCCATCAGCGTGGTGACTTCCTGCACCGAGTTGACGATCTCGTCCATGGTGCTGCCGGCGCGTGCCACCAGTGCCGCACCGTCGTCCACCTTCTGCACCGAGTCGTCGATCAGGCCCTTGATCTCGCGCGCGGCCGCTGCCGAACGCTGTGCCAGCGTGCGCACTTCCGAGGCCACCACCGCGAAGCCACGGCCCTGCTCGCCGGCACGCGCCGCTTCCACCGCCGCGTTGAGCGCCAGGATGTTGGTCT
>DCXY01000044.1:146259-160040 GCA_002329155.1 Stenotrophomonas sp. UBA2124
GCCAGGATGTTGGTCTGGAAGGCGATGCCGTCGATAACCGAGATGATCTCGGCAATACGCTGCGAGGACTGCTCGATGGCCTGCATCGTCGCCACCACCTGGCCGACCACCTCGCCACCGCGTGCGGCCACATCGGCCGCGCCGATGGCCAGCTGGTTGGCGTGGCGCGCGTTGTGCGCGTTCTCGCGCACGGTGGAGGTCAGCTCCTCCATGGAGGCGGCGGTTTCCTCCAGGCTGGCGGCCTGGCGCTCGGTGCGCTGGGACAGGTCGTCGTTGCCGGCGGCAATCTCGCGGGCGGCAACGTTGATGGCCTGCGAGCAGTGCTTGATCTGGCCGACGATGCTGGTCAGGCGTTCGGCGGTGAGGTTGGCGTCACGCTTGATCGCCTCGAAGTCACCGGCGTGCTGGCCGCGGATGCGGTGGTCAAGGTCGCCCTGTGCCAGCGCCGCCAGCATCTGCCGCACCTGGCCGGCGCTGGTGGCCACGGTGTCCAGCAGCTGGTTGATGCCCAGCGTCAGCGACTGGATGAAGCCCGGCTCGTCCACCGGTGCAAGACGCTGGCCCAGGTCGCCAGCGGTGGCGGCGGCCACCAGCCCGGCCACGTTGTTTTCCAGCTGCAGTTCCTGGGTGCGGTCATGCCATTCCACCGCAAAGCCGCTGCGGCTGCCGTCGGCGTTGAACACCGGCGTCACCACCTGGCTGAAGTGCACCGGGCCGATCTGCACCTTGCCGTTGTGCGCGCTGCGCAGCGTGTCCAGCATGCCGCGGATGCGTGCCGGGTTGGCATGGAAGCGGTGGATGCTGCTGCCCACCAGCGTGTCCACGTCGAAATCCGGGAAGGCCTTGCGCAGGGTGTCCTGCTGGTTGCGCAGCAGGGCCACCACCGAGCGGTTCACGTAGCGGATGATGTGCTGGTCGTCGGCAATCATCATGCCGGTGCGCGAGGCATCCAGCGATGCGCGGATCTGTGCGTTCTCCTGATGCAGGGCCTGCTCGCGCTGGCGGCGCTGCAGCAGGCGCGTGTGCATGCCGCTGATGGCCGCGGCCACGGTGTCCGTGCGGGCCTGCTCCTGTTCCTCGGCGGCAATGGCACCCAACTGCGCACGCAGCTGCTGCGGGCTGGCGCCCAGTACGCGCGCCTGGCCACGCCACTGCAGAGCCAGCAGCAGCGGCCACGCCAGGCTCAGCAGCCACAGTGTCCACTGCCCCAGCCACGCGGCCAGTGCCAGCGTGCCCAGCAGCAATGCGACGGGCAGCAGCCAGGGGCGGCCGGCAGTTGTCGGGGGGCAGGCGGTATCGGAAACGGGTGCGGCAGAGCGAAGGCGGGGGGCCATTGGGGGGTTCCGTATCAGCAGCGAACAGGAAAGGGCCGGGCAGGCAGTACGCGCGAGGGCGCGCTGCCGGTGCCGGTCGTGGGGTGGTGCGGAGGGGTGGGGCCGGAGACGGCCCGCTGGCGGCCGGGCATTGCCGCCCCACCGCCGTGCACGGCATGGCCGCCAACGTGGGGCAGGCAGTCGGGGCGCGGCAGGACATGCGTTCCGGCACGGCTGCCGGGACGTGGGCGTGGGGTGGGGGATGGCATCAGGCGGTCCAGCGCACGGGGCGACGGGGGCCCCGCATTACCTCTTCTCGATGACGGTTGTAACCGTGTTATCGGCTGATCTGCGCGGTCCTTGACCTATCTGGCTTGCACGGTGCCCGTCAGCCGGCGTCGTCGAGGCTGCCGATGAAGTCGATGATGACCCGGGCAACGGCCTCGGGCTGGTCCATGTGCACATGGTGGTGGCCTGCCAGCGTGTGCAGGCGGCCATCGGGCAGCAGCGCGGCGCGCTGGCTGCGTTCGGGCTCGGGGAAATAGGGTTGGGCCGGTGTGGCGTAGATCACCTGGGCCGGGCACTGGATGGCGCTGACCACGTCGCAGACCTGTTCCTCGGTCATGCGCACGGCGGTGGGCAGCATCAGGCGTGGATCGCTGCGCCAGCTCCAGCCGCCGTCCACCGGTTTTACCCCGCGCTCGATCAGCAGCCGCGCCGAAGGCTCGCTGAGCTGGTTGGCCATCATCCGTGCGCGCACCGGCGCGGCCAGGTCGGGGAATACGCGCAGCTGCTTGTCGCCCAGCTTCATGGCCGCAGCCACATGCGTACGCAGCCGCTGCACGGTTTCATTGGCCGGTGCGGTCAGGCCGCCCAGGGCTTCGATCGACACCAGCGCCTGCACCCGCTCACCGGCCACGGCCGCCACCAGACTGGCGATGGCCGCGCCCATCGAGTGGCCGAGCAGTACGAAACGCTGCCAGCCCAGTGCATCGGCGATGGCCAGCGTGTACACGATGGCCTGCGGCGTGGTGTAGGGCGTGGTCAGTGGCAGGTGATCGCTGAAGCCGTGGCCGGGCAGGTCCACCATCACCATGTCCAGCGTTGGCAGGTGGTCGGACAGCGGCAGGAAGCTGGCAGCGTTGTCCAGCCAGCCGTGCAGGGCCAGCACCTTGAGCCCGCCCGGGGTGCCGCTGCGCAGCCCGCATACGCGCTGGCCCTGGATGTTCAGTTCAAACGGCGTGGCACTCATGCCGACTGCGCCAGGGCCAGCGCGGCAAGTGCACGCGCATGGGCCGGGCTGTCGTTGAGGCAGGGGATGTAGCGCATGCGCGCGCCGCGCTCGGCCACGGTGGCGGTGAAGCCGAGTGCCACTTCTTCCAACGTTTCCAGGCAGTCGGTGGCAAAGCCCGGGCAGACCACGTCGATGTTGCGCACGCCACTTTCGGCCAGTGCCCACAGCGTGGGCTCGGCGTAGGGCTGCAGCCAGCGTTCGCGGCCAAAGCGCGACTGGTAGGTGAGCTGCCACTGGTCGGCGTCCAGGCCCAGCGCATCGGCAATGGCCTGGGCGCTGGCCTGGCAGCGTTGCGGATACGGGTCGCCGGCGTCGGCTACCCGCTGTGGGATGCCGTGGAAGGAGAACACCAGCTTCTCGGCGCGGCCATGCTGCTGCCAGTAATCGGCAATGGAGGCGGCCACCGCGGCCACCCACTGCGGGTCGTCGGCGTAGTCGCGCACCAGCTGCACCTTCACCTTGGGGTGGCGCTCCTGCCACCGCTGCACCAGGTCTTCGACCGAGGCGGTGGTGGTGGTGGAGTACTGCGGGTATAGCGGTAGCACCACGATGCGGCGGGCCCCGCCTTCAGCCAGTGCATCCAGCGCGGGCAGCAGCGCCGGGCTGCCGTAACGCATGGCGTCGCGCACCTGCCACTGCGGCAGTTCGCGCTGCATGCCCTCGGCCAGGCGGCGGGTATGCACGGCCAGCGGCGAGCCTTCCGGCAGCCACACCTGTGCGTACTTGTGTGCCGAGCGGCCACCGCGCAGCGGCAGGATCAGGCCGTACAGCAGGGGCTTCCACAGCAGCGCGGGGATGGAGACAACACGCGGATCGGACAGGAATTCAGCCAGATAGCGGCGCACCGCAGGCGCGGTGGGGGTGTCGGGCGTGCCTAGGTTGACCGCGAGCAGCGCGGTGGTGGGTGCGTCGGACATATCCGTGCATTTTCGCAGGTCTGGCCGCGGAGGGGGGAGTGGCAGGTTTGGAGGGGGAAGGATTGGAGGAAGGATTGGAGGAAGGAGCGGAACAGCTACCCCTCCCCGGCCCGTCCGGCCCTCCGGGCGTTCATCAGGCCGCGCGCCAGTGGCGCGCAAACGGCTTTCTTCACCCCCTTGCCCGCGGCAAAGGGAGGGGGCAAGGCGGCATTGCCGATGGCCTGAAAGCACGCAGGGAACACCCCCTCCCTTTGCCGCAGGCAAGGGGAGGGGCAAGGCGGCATTGCCGATGGTCTGAAGGAGCGCAGGGAAAGCCCCCTCCCTTGCGCGCAGCGCAGGGGAGGGCTGGGGAGGGGTGCTTTGGCTTTGGCCTTTGCCTCGACCATGCCCCCACTCATTCCCGATTCATGGCCTCGTCCCTAATTTCAGGTACTTGCGTTATCTTCCTGTGCATTCACCTGTGGAGTTCACCATGCGCCGCCTGCCGCTTGCCCTGTTGCTGTCCGCCAGCCTGCTGTCCGCCAATGCTGTTGCCGGCCCGCAGGAGGACCAGCGCGCCCGCAATGCCGTGCGCGTACTCACCGAAATTCAGGACATTCCCGAGCAGGCCATTCCCGACAAGCTGTTGGACGAAGGACGGGCGATCATCGTCATTCCCGACACCATCAAGGCCGGTCTGGTGATTGGTGGCCGCCGTGGCCACGGCCTCATGTCGGTCAAGACCGCTGACGGCAGCTGGTCCAACCCGGTGTTCATCAAGCTCACCGGCGGCAGCATCGGTTTCCAGGCCGGTGTGCAGTCCTCGGACGTGATCCTGGTGTTCCGCAATGACCGCAGCCTGGACAACATCGTCAACGGCAAGTTCACCCTCGGCGCCGATGCCGGCGTGGCCGCCGGCCCGGTGGGCCGCAGCGCCGCTGCCGCCACCGATGGCCAGCTGAAGGCCGAGATCTGGTCGTGGTCGCGCGCGCGCGGCCTGTTTGCCGGCGTGGCGCTGGATGGCGCCGCGCTGCAGATCGACGATGCCGCCAACCTGGACGCCTACGGCCAGGGCACCACGCCGCGGATGATCTTCGAGGGCCGCCTGGCGACTGCGCCGTCCAGCGATGTGGTGGCTTTCCGCGACCGCCTTGAGGAATCCACCTATAGCGCGCGCGAAAAGCGCGGTACCCAGGGTACCGCCGCACCGGTGGCCTCCAATGCGCCGCGCTCGGATGCGGTCAGTGTGCAGGCGCCCGTCGCCGGTCAGGCACCTGTCGCAACTGGCAGCGATACCGCTTCCACCGCACCGCTGCAGGCCACCCCGGCTGAACCGGCGCCGCAGCAGGGTTTCCAGCCGGTGGGTGAAGGTGAAGTGCGTACTGAATCGCTGGATGGCAGCCAGTAAACCTTTGGCATGGCGATAGGACAATGCCGCGTGGGTTATGCTCACAGGCCTTCCATACATAACGCGAGCAGATCATGGGCAGTTTCAGCATCTGGCACTGGTTGGTCGTGCTGGTCATCGTCCTGCTGGTGTTCGGCACCAAGCGGCTGACGAGCGGCGCCAAGGATCTGGGCAGCGCGGTCAAGGAATTCAAGAAAGGCATGCGCGACGAGGACAAGCCGGCCGCGCAGCTGGGCGATGACAACCGCAACGCCGACAAGAGCCGCGAGACGCAGGCCGAGCACGACCGCGACGCGCGCTGACCCGGAGCGCGTGGCGTGTTTGATATCGGTTTCAGCGAACTGCTGCTGATCGCCGTGGTGGCGTTGGTGGTGCTTGGCCCGGAGCGGCTGCCCAAGGCGGCCCGGTTCGCTGGCCTGTGGGTGCGCCGCGCCCGCAACCAGTGGGATTCGGTCAAGCAGGAGCTGGAACGCGAGCTGCACGCCGAGGAGATCAAGCGCAACCTGCAGGATGTGCGCCAGTCGATGCAGCAGGCCGAAACCGAGCTGCGCGACCAGGCCCGGCAGGTGCAGACCGGCGCCGACGAATTCAAACGCGAGGTGGAGCAGGGCGCCGCTGAGGAGGCGGTGATCGAGCCGACGCCGGTCACGCCGAAGGCCATCGAGGCCGAAGCAGGCGATGCACTGCCGGCCGCTGCACAACCCGCCGAAACGCCGGCCGATGCGCCGGGGCCGCAGGCCGAGCTGGACCTGGAGCCGGTCAACCGCGCCATCCCGTTCGACGATCTGCCCACGCCCGTGGCCCAGCCAGGCACGCCGGGAGGCACCCGCCATGAGTGATGGTGGCCTGCAGGAAAGCCCGCTGATCGAACACCTGATTGAGCTGCGCGCGCGCCTGGTGCGCGGCCTGATGGGCCTGGGCGTGGTGCTGCTGGCGCTGTTGCCGTTTTCGCGCACGCTGTACACATATCTGGCCACACCGCTGATGTCGCAGCTGCCGGCGGGGCAGTCGATGATCGCCACCAACCCGGCGGGCGCGTTCTTCGCCCCGCTGAAGCTGACCTTCTTCGCCGCCGTGTTCGTGGCCGTGCCGTGGCTGCTGTACCAGGCTTGGGCCTTTGTCGCGCCGGGCCTGTATGCGCGCGAGAAGCGGCTGGCCGTGCCCCTGCTGGGCTCGGCGGTGGCGCTGTTCTACATCGGCTGCGCCTTCGCCTATTTTCTGGTGCTGCCGGCGGTATTCCACTTCCTGACCACGTTCCGCCCGGACGTGATCGCCATTACCCCCGACGCCAACGCCTACCTGGACTTCGTGCTGGCCATCTTCTTCGCCTTCGGTTTCAGCTTCGAGCTGCCGGTGGCGATGGTGATCCTGGTGCTGCTGGGCTGGGTGAGCCCGCAGCAGCTGCGCGACGGCCGCGGCTATGCCGTGGTCGGCATTTTCGTGGTGGCGGCGGTGCTGACACCGCCGGACGTGGTGTCCCAGCTGATGCTGGCCATTCCCATGTGCCTGCTCTATGAACTGGGCATCCATGCCTCGCGCTGGCTGGTGCCGCGTGACCAGGACAAGACCGCCGCTTCCTGAACGGGCGTACACGCGAGTGGGTACTTTTCTGCGGTACCTTTAGCTGAATGGAGGGCGGGGGTGCTGCAATACCCTGTCTGTGCGCATTTTCGGGGGATCACCATGTCGCAACGCGGGGACAACTGGATCAATAACGTCCCGTTGCTGGGGAAGATGCTGGCCGCTTTCGGGCTGGTGTTTCTGTGCTTCCTTGCTGCCAGCTTTGTCAGCTATCGCACGGCGAGCCAGGATGACACCGCTCGGCAGAACGAAAGCATCCGCATCGAGGTGATCCGCCAGGCCGAGGAGGCCATACAGGCAGTGCATATCCAGCAGATCGCACTGCGCAACCACCTGTTGGCCGACGGCGATGAAGCTTTGGCCATCCTGCGGGAGAACGGCAAGCGGCGCGACGTGGCCGTGACGGCCGCGCTGGCGGCAGGCGATACCAGCCAGACCGGGCAGCTGCGCGCGGTGCAGCAGCAGGGGCTGACGTGGGACAAGGAAATCGAGAATGCGGTGCGCGCGGTTCCGGGCGAACCGCCCGAAGCGCAGAGTGCGCGCCTGCTGGCAGTGCGCAATAGCGGCCAGGGCACGGCATTGGCCGACGCACTGGATGGCATCTACAACGCCGAACTGAACCTGCTGCTGGATGAGCGCGGCCAGATGAGCCAGTGGATTGCCCGCGCGCACAATCTGTCGGTGGCGCTGCTGGTGATCGGCTTCCTGATCGTGCTGGGTGCGCTGTGGATGATCTCGCGCCTGGTGGTCAGCCCGATCAACCGCCTGATCGAGAAGATGACGCGCCTGTCCAACGACGATCTGGACGTGGAAATCAGCGGCCTGAACCGCGGCGACGAGATCGGCCAGATTGCGCGCGCGCTGGATGTGTTCCGGCGCAATTCGGTGGCCTCGCGTGATGCCAACTGGGTCAAGCTCAGCGCAGGTGAGGTCAGTGCCGGCCTGCAGGCCATGCAGGATGTAGACAAGTACGGACAGGAACTGGTCTCGCAGATCGCGCCGTTGATCGGCGCGCCCATCGGCGTGTTCTTCGCCTGGGACGAAGACGCGCAGGAACTGCGCCTGCAGGGCAGTTACGGCTTCCAGCGGCGCAAACATCTGGGTCTGCGCTACGGACTGGGCGATGGCCTGATCGGGCAGGCCGCGCTGGAGCGCAAGCGCATCAGCGTGCAGCAGGTGCCCGATGAATTTTTCGGCATCCATTCGGCACTGGGTGAAGCGCAGCCGCGCCACCTGGTGGCGGTGCCGCTGCTGCTGCAGGGCCGCCTGCTGGGCGTGCTCGAATTCGGCAGCTTCGGCCAGTTCAGCGCCACCCAGGAGGCCTTCCTGGATGCGGTGTTGCCGCATGCCGCGCTGGGCCTGGAAAACATACTTGCCGCCGAGCAGACCCGCACCCTGCTTGAGCGCACCCGCGCCCAGGCCGAGGAGCTGCAACGCTCGCAACTGACGCTGCAGGCGCAGGAAGAAGAGCTGCGTGCCACCAACGACGAGCTGCAGGGCAAGACCGTCGAGCTGGAGGAGCAGGCACAGCGCCTGTCCGCGTCGGAAGAAGAACTGCGCGTGCAGGCCGAGGAGCTGCAGGCCTCCAACGAGGAACTGCGGCAGAAGACCGAGGTACTCAACGAACAGAAGGACGTGCTGCAGGTGCTGCAGCGCGAGACCGAGTTCAAGGCGCAGGAGCTGGCGCGTGCCAGCCAGTACAAGACCGATTTCCTGGCCAACATGTCGCACGAGCTGCGCACGCCGCTCAACAGCCTGCTGATCCTGTCCAAGGAGCTGGCCGACAACGAGAGCGGGCACCTGGATGTGGAAGAAGTGGAGGCCGCATCGGTCATCCACGATTCCGGCTCCAACCTGCTGCGCCTGATCAACGACATCCTGGACCTGTCCAAGATCGAAGCCGGCAAGATGGACGTGTACCGCGAAGAGGTGCGCGTGGAGGCCATCACCCGCGACGTGCTGCGCCACTTCCGGCACATGGCGGTGGACAGCCGGCTGGAGTTCGCCATCGACCTGGACCCGGAGGTGCCGGAGGCCTTCGTCACCGACCGTTCCAAGCTGCAGCAGGTGCTCAACAACCTGCTGGGCAACGCGTTCAAGTTCACCCGCGAAGGCAAGGTGACGCTGCGTCTGGCACCGGCCGACCACGCCATGCTCACCCGCATCGGCGCGGCGGCCGACGAGAAACACCTGGCGCTGTCGGTGCTGGATACCGGCATCGGCATTCCCGAAGACCGCGTGGATTCCATCTTCGAAGCGTTCGAGCAGGTGGATTCGAGCACCAGCCGCCACTACGGCGGCAGCGGCCTGGGCCTGGCCATCGCGCGCCGTCTGGCGCAGCTGCTGGGCGGCCACCTGTTGCTGGACAGCGAACAGGGCAAGGGCAGCTGCTTCACCCTGGTGCTGCCGCTGGTGGAGGCAACGGCCAGCAATGCCGCCGCCGAGCCGTCCAGCGAGCGGGAGCCGGCACCGGCGCGCGCGCCCACGCCGGCAGCACGTCCGGCAAAGGCACCGCCGCGCGTGGCCACCGCGCAGCTGATCGACTGGATTCCCGACGACCGCCACGCCATCGCGCCGGGTGAAACGGTGATCCTCACCATCGAGGACGACCCGGCCTTCGCCCGCATCCTGGTGGACCTGATCCGCCGCAAGGGCCACCGTGCGCTGGCCGCCGCCGACGGCGAGAGCGGCCTGGAGCTGGCACGCCGCTACCGGCCCACCGGCATCCTGCTGGATGTGATGCTGCCGGGCATGGACGGCTGGTCGGTGATGCAGCACCTCAAGGGTGACCCGGTGACCGCGGCCATCCCGGTGCACTTCATCTCCGCCGTGGACGAAGCGGCCAAGGGAGTCGCGCTGGGCGCGGTCGGCTACCTGACCAAGCCGGTGGACCGCAAGGCGCTCACCGAGGCCTTCGACAACCTGCTGGACGTGGCCGGCAAGATCGTGCGCAAGCTGCTGCTGGTCGATGACGACCCCGACTCGCGACTGGCGCTGAAGCGCCTGCTGCAGGCCGACAACGTGGAGATCGACCAGGCCGCTTCCGGTGAGGAAGCGCTGGAGCGCATCGCCCAGCACAGCTACGACTGCATCGTGCTGGACCTGAACCTGGGCGGCATTTCCGGCGTGGAGTTCCTGGAGCGCGCAGCCAACCTGGTGGCGGTGCCGCCGGTGGTCATCTACTCCGGCCAGGACCTCAGCCGCGAGGAAAGCCTGAAGCTGCGCCAGTACACCGACAGCATCGTCATCAAGGGCCAGCGTTCGCCCGAGCGCCTGCTCGACGAGGTCAGCCTGTTCCTGCACAGCATCGGCTCGCGCGGCGGCAGTGCCGCGCCGGCCGACGACCAGAACCTGGCAGGCCGTCAGGTGCTGCTGGTCGATGACGACATGCGCAACCTGTTTGCCCTGTCCAAATCGCTGCGCGCGCGCGGCATGAACGTGAGCATGGCCCAGGACGGCTACAAGGCGCTGCAGCAGCTGGCCGAGAACCCGGGCATCGAGCTGGTGCTGATGGACATCATGATGCCGGGCATGGACGGTTACGAAACCACCCGCGAGATCCGCAAGCAGCCGGAATGGGCCAACCTGCCGATCATCGCCGTCACCGCCAAGGCGATGCACGGCGACCGCGACAAGTGTCTGGATGCCGGCGCCAATGATTACCTCACCAAGCCGGTGGACCTGGACAAGCTGTTGTCGATGATGCGCGTATGGCTGCAGAAGTAGCCAACGCCGGCCCCGGCCCGCAGCGCCATCACCGCGAGGAGATCGACGACATCGAAGTCGATGCCTTCGTGCAGGCGATGTCGCGCCGCCACGGCTATGACTTCACCGGCTACGCGCCTGCCTCGCTGAAGCGGCGCGTGCAGGCGCTGGTGCAGTCGATGGAAGTGAGCCACATCGGCGAACTCACCGCGCGCGTGCTGCGCGACGATGCGATGGTGTCGCAGGTGATCGCGCGGTTGTCGGTGCCTGTGTCGGAGATGTTCCGCAACCCGGCGGTGTTCCGGAAGCTGCGTGATGAAGTGTTCCCGGTGCTGGCCTCCTACCCGCAGATCAACATCTGGCAGGCCGGCTGCGCGCATGGGCAGGAGGTGTACTCGCTGGCCATCCTGCTGAAGGAAGCCGGCCTGTACGACCGCTGCCAGATCTACGCCACCGACTTCAGCGACGAGGCACTGGAACGCGCGCAGGAAGGCATCTTTCCCATCCGCGACGCGCGCCTGTATTCGGAAAATTATCTCGCTGCCGGCGGCCGCCAGAGCCTGTCCGACTATTACCACGCGCGCTACGACTTCATGAAGCTGGACGCCCGCCTGCGCGAGCGCGTCACCTTTGCCAACCACAACCTGGTCTGCGATGGCGTGTTCTGCGAGGCGCAGCTGATCCTGTGCCGCAACGTGCTGATCTATTTCTCCGATGCGCTGCAGGACCGCGTGCTGGGCCTGTTCCGCAGCAGCCTCAGCCGGGGCGGCTTCCTGTGCCTGGGCAACCGCGAGTCGATCCGTTTCGCGCCCAGCGCGCGTGACTTCGTGCCGCTGGACGCCGAGCTGCGCCTGTACCGCAACGCCGGGGGCCGGCTGTGAAACCGCTTAGCGGCAGTGCACCGCAGGCGGTGGTGATCGGTTGTTCGGCAGGCGGCCTTGCCGCGCTGCATGTGCTGCTGGGCGGCCTGTCCCGCCCACTTCCGGCGCCGATGGTGGTGGTCTGCCACAGTGGTTCGGAGGACATGCGCATGTTCTGCGAGCTGCTGGCCAGCCGCAGCGGCCTGACCGTGCGCGAGGCCGAGGAACGCCTGCTGCCGGAGCCCGGGCAGGTATACGTGGCACCCTCCGGCTATCATCTGCTGGTGGAGCACAATGGCCGGTTCGCGCTGAGCGTGGACCCGAGGGTGGCGTTCTCACGGCCCTCGATCGACGTGTTGTTCGAGTCGGCCGCCGAGGTCTGGCGGGAGAGCCTGGTCGCGGTGCTGTTGACGGGGGCCAATTCGGATGGTGCCGAAGGCTGCGCGCGGGTACGCGCCTGCGGCGGTACGGTCGTGATCCAGGACCCGCGCACCGCGCAGGTGCCGGTGATGCCCGAGGCCGCACTGGAACTGGCGGGGGCGGACCACTGCCTGCCGCTGTCGGAAATTCCCAAATTGCTGGAAACACTATGTCAGTGAGCAAGCCGCTCGTTACCCAGCGCCCGAAGATTCTGGCGGTGGACGACAACCCCGCCAACCTGCTGGTGATCCGCCGCGTGCTGGCAAAGCTCGACGTGGACGTGGTGGAGGCCGCATCGGGCAACGATGCGCTGAAAGCGACGCTGGACGATGAGTTCGCACTGGTGCTGCTGGACGTCTACATGCCCGACATCAACGGCTTCGAGGTGGCGGAGATTCTGTCGCAGGAAGAAAGCACGCGGCAGACCCCGATCATCTTCGTCACCGCCACCTATGCCGACGACGTGCACCGCCTGAAGGGCTATGGTTTTGGTGCGGTGGACTATATGGCCAAGCCGCTGGAAGCCACCATCCTGATGTCCAAGGTGCAGGTGTTCCTGGAGCTGTACCGGCACCGCATGGCGCTGCGTGACGCGCTGGGCGAGCTGTCCGAGCGCAACCGCCAGCTGGAGATCGAGGTGGAGCAGCGCAGGCAGATGGAGCAGGAGATGCGCCACCTGGCCATGCACGACATGCTCACCGGCCTGCCCAACCGCGTGCTGTTCATGGACCGCCTGGAGAGCGCGCAGCGCCGTGCCGAACGCAACAATGGCAAGTTCGCGCTGGTGTACGTGGATGTGGACCACTTCAAGGAAGTCAACGACACCTGGGGCCACGGCGCCGGTGATGCGCTGCTGGTGGAGCTGGCCGAGCGCCTGCGCGGCAGCCTGCGCGAGAACGACACCGTCGCCCGTCTGGGTGGCGACGAATTCGCGCTGGTGCTGGAGGAGCTGGACGACATCGCCGATGCGCACCGCCTGCTGGAGCGGGTGATGGGCACGCTGCAGCAGCCCATGTGCTATCAGCGCCGCGATGGCGAGCAGATCAACCTGGCTATCGCCGCCAGCATCGGCGTTGCTTCTTATCCGTCCGACGGCACCGAGGTGGACGCGCTGCTGCATGCCGCCGACCAGGCCATGTACCGCATCAAACGCGGCCGCATCAGCCAGGAATGACCCAGTGAAAACAAAAAGGCAGGAGCTTCGCGCTCCTGCCTTTTTGTTTGTCTGCGTACCGTGGTGGCTCAGGCTTCGAAGACGTGGCCCGTGATCGGCGGCGGCGTGTTGCCCGCGTTGGCTGGTGCCAGCATCTGCTTCCACGCCGCATAGACCGCGCCGGCGAACACCGGCATCAGCACCGCCATCAGCAGCAGCTGGGCGATGGCCAGGGCGGCGGCCTGGCCGGCGATAAGGCCGACGATCATGGCCACGATCATCACCGCGAAATAGATGGCGAAGATGGCGATGAAGGCCAGCACGAAGAACACCAGCATCGCCGGCAGGTTGTGCAGGCTTGCGCGCAGGCTCTCGCGTAGCGCGTGCATGCCGGTGGCACGCTGGAACATCACCTGCGGCGGCATCACGAACAGCGCCAGCGTCAGCGCGGCGAAGGCGGCCAGCAACAGCAGCAGCCACAGCAGGATACGGCCGGCCGGCAGCGTGGCCACCAGCGATTCGATCTGCGCCGGCTCCGGCTGCACACCGGACTGGCTGATCTCGTTGAGCTTGAGCATCACCTCGGACAGGCGCTGCAGGCCATCGGTGCCAACCAGCACCAGCAGCAGCGTGCCCAGCAGCAGCGCGGCCACCAGCTGCGGCAGCAGGGCGACCAGCAGGTGCGGCGCGCGGCCTTCCTGCACGCCCTGCAGCAGGTGCGAGGGGCGCGCCGTACGGCCCTGGTCCACTTCGCGCACCGCCCACAGCAGGCCACCCATGAACAGCGGCCCGGCCAGTAGCAGCAACAGCTGCACCACCGTGCCCAGCGCGGGCACCAGCAGGGACAGGGACAGCACCAGCGAGGTGCCGACGCCCCACAGGATGCCGAGCAGGCCCAGCGCCATTGGCGCACGCTTGAGCAGGCCAAAACCGGTCAGCAGCCATTCCGCACCGGCGGAGGCCGGTACCTTGCGAATCTCGCTCATTGCAGTTCCGAAACAGGGGGAGCGCCGGCCGGGGTGCCGGCGCAGGCGGATTATCGCCCGAAACGCGACAAGGTTTTATGAGGCACAGGTAACGGCGGGGTGAGCAGACTGGTGCTGCAAAGGCACCCCTCCCCAGCCCTCCCCTTGCCTTCGGCAAAGGGAGGG
>DCXY01000010.1:0-111810 GCA_002329155.1 Stenotrophomonas sp. UBA2124
CGCGAGTCGATGATCCAGCGGTAGGCCTGCAGCAGGATCGCCGGGCCCAGGTAACGCTCGCCGTTCCACCAGTAGCTCGGGCAGCTGGTCGAGCAGCAGGCGCACAGGATGCACTCGTACAGGCCGTCGAGCTTCTTGCGGTCTTCCGGCGACTGCAGGCGCTCGCGGTCCGGCGGCGGCGGGGTCTGGGTGCGGATCCACGGCTTGATCGACGCGTACTGCGCATAGAAGTGGGTCAGGTCCGGTACCAGGTCCTTGACCACGTCCATGTGCGGCAGCGGGTAGATCGGCACCTCGGCCTTGCCGCAATCGGAGATGGCGCGGGTGCAGGCCAGGGTGTTGGTGCCGTCGATGTTCATCGCGCACGAACCACAGATACCTTCGCGGCAGGAGCGGCGGAAGGTCAGGGTCGGGTCGACTTCGTTCTTGATCTTGATCAGGGCGTCCAGAACCATCGGGCCGCACGCATCGAGATCAATCTCGTAGGTGTCGGTACGCGGGTTCTGGTCGTCGTCCGGGCTCCAGCGGTAGATCTTGAAGGTGCGCGTATTCTTCGCGCCGCTCTTGGCGGGGAAGTGCTTGCCCTTGGTGATCCGGGAGTTCTTCGGAAGTGCAAATTCAGCCATGTTCGTAGGTTCCCCGGATCAGTAGACGCGCGGCTTCGGCGGCACCACGGACACGTCATCGCTGAGCGTGTACATGTGCACCGGGCGGTAATCGAAGCTGCACTTGCCCTTGTCGTCGACGGTGACCAGCGTGTGCTTCTGCCAGTTCACGTCGTCGCGGTCCGGGTAGTCCTCGTGCGCGTGGGCGCCGCGACTTTCCTTGCGCTGTTCGGCCGAGTTGATGGTGGCCACGGCGTTGAGCAGCAGGTTGTTCAGCTCGTAGGTTTCGATCAGGTCCGAGTTCCAGACCAGCGAACGGTCGGACACCTTCACGTCCTGGAACGAATCGAACACCTCGGCCATCTTCTGGCAGCCTTCCTCCAGCGTCTTGCTGGTGCGGAACACGGCGGCATCGGCCTGCATGGTGCGCTGCATGCGGTCGCGGATGACGGCGGTCGGGGTGTCGCCATTGGCGTGGCGCAGCTTGTCCAGCAGGCCCAGCGCCTTGTCGCAGGCGTCGGCCGGCAGGGTCTTGTGCGAGGCACCCGGCTTGATCGTCTCGGCGCAGCGGTTGGCCACGGCGCGGCCGAACACCACCAGGTCGAGCAGCGAGTTGGAGCCCAGGCGGTTGGCGCCATGCACCGACACGCAGGCTGCTTCGCCAATGGCGTACAGGCCCGGCACCACGGCATCGGGGTTGTCACCGACCTTGCGCACCACTTCACCGTGGTAGTTGGTCGGGATGCCACCCATGTTGTAGTGCACGGTCGGTATGACCGGAATCGGCTCCTTGTGCACGTCCACGCCGGCGAAGATGCGGGCGCTCTCCGCGATACCCGGCAGCTTCTCGTCGATGACGCCCGGGCCGAGGTGGGTCAGGTCGAGCAGGATGTGATCCTTGTGCTCGCCCACGCCACGGCCTTCGCGGATTTCGATGGTCATCGAACGCGACACCACGTCACGCGAGGCCAGATCCTTGTAATGCGGTGCATAGCGCTCCATGAAGCGCTCGCCATTGCTGTTGCGCAGGATGCCGCCCTCGCCTCGCACACCTTCGGTGATCAGGCAGCCGGCGCCGTAGATGCCGGTCGGGTGGAACTGCACGAACTCCATGTCCTGCAGCGGCAGGCCGGCACGGGCCACCAGGCCACCGCCGTCACCGGTACAGGTGTGCGCCGAGGTGGCGCTGAAGTAGGCACGGCCATAACCGCCGGTGGCCAGCACCACGCCCTGCGAGCGGAACAGGTGCAGGGTGCCTTCGGCCATGTCCAGGGCGAGCACGCCACGGCAGACGCCTTCGTCGTCGAAGATCAGGTCGAGTGCGAAGTACTCGATCATGAACTGCGCGTTGTGCGCCAGCGACTGCTGGTACAGGGTGTGCAGGATGGCGTGGCCGGTACGGTCGGCGGCCGCGCAGGTACGCTGCGCGGACGGACCTTCACCGTACTTGGTGGTCATGCCACCAAACGGGCGCTGGTAGATCTTGCCCTCTTCGGTGCGCGAGAACGGAACGCCGTAGTGCTCCAGCTCGATGATGGCCGGGATGGCCTCGCGGCACATGTACTCGATGGCGTCCTGGTCGCCCAGCCAGTCCGAGCCCTTGATGGTGTCGTAGAAATGGTAACGCCAGTCGTCCTCACCCATGTTGCCCAGCGCGGCGGAAATGCCGCCCTGCGCTGCAACGGTGTGCGAACGGGTCGGGAAGACCTTGGTGATGCAGACCGTCTGCAGGCCCTTTTCAGCCAGGCCGAAGGTGGCACGCAGGCCAGCGCCGCCGGCGCCGACGACCACCATGTCGACCTTGTGTTCAATGATGTTGTAAGCGGACATGTATCAGTTCCCAAGCGCGATGCGGGCGACCGCGAAGATGCTGACGATCGCGCCGAGCACGGCAACGAACTTCACCGTGGTCTGCAGGGCCAGGGCCATCAGCGAGTTGTGGATGTAATCCTCCAGCACCACCTGCAGGCCGAGCTGGGCGTGCCAGAACATGGCCACCAGGAAACCGACCAGCAGCACCGCGTTCCACGGCTTGGCCACGGTGGCCGCGGCGGTGACGTAGTCAGCGCCGATCAGGCTCAGCACCAGGCACAGGAACCAGATGGTCAGCCCGACCAGCGCGGTGGCGGTCAGGCGCTGGTGGATGAAATGCTCGGTGCCGGACTTGGAGCTGCCAAGGCCGCGCGCATTCTTGAGCGGGGTACGGAACTTGCTCATGCGGTCGCTCCCATGCAGACGTAAGCCCAGATCAGCGCAGTGATGACCAGCGACGCGATCACCGAAATCCAGCTGCTGCGGATGAAGGTTGCCTTGGCGTAGCCGATGGCGAAGTCCTGCACGATGTGGCGGATGCCGTTGCACAGGTGGTAGGCGAAGCACCACGTCCAACCGAACATGATCACCTTGCCGTACCAGGCGCTGGCATGGGTGGTGAAGCAGTTCCAGGACTCAGGGCCCATCATCAGGGCAAGCAACCCGCCTGCGATGATCAGGGCGCCGACAGCCAGAATGATGCCGGTGGCTCGATGCAGGATCGAGGTGGCCATCTGGATCTGCCAGCGATACACCTGCAGGTGCGGAGATAGGGGGCGGGGTCTGTTCGCCATTCGCTGACTCTTTGTCTCGGCTGGGCGGCGCTATGCCGCGTTGGCTCAACGCTGCTTAAAAATCTATGCAGCGCCCGTTTTTCTCCCAATCGCCATATCGCACCGGATCAAGTCCGCCGCGACCACCGAATTCTTCCTGCGCCGGAGCGGCCTCGGGAAGCGGTTGCTTCTCGGGGGGCAGCGGAACTTCAGCTTCAGTCTCGGGAGTGGGGGTTGTTTGGCCTATCATGGTCGGTCTCGCAACGCACAAATTTTAGTCCCCGTTCACGTGTCTGACAACCTCGCCCCGCTTTTCAATGGTTTGCGCGCGCTTTCCGAGGCGCAGATCGTGTCCCTTCGCGGCCCCGATGCGGTCGCGTTCGCCCAGGCCCAGTTCGCCAACGATGTGCCATCTCTGGCTGATGGCCATTGGCAATGGAGTGCCTGGCTCACCGCCAAGGGCCGCGTGCTGGCTGTGTTCCAGCTGTTGCGGCTGGATCCGCAGAACCTGCTGCTGGTCTGCCACGACGGCGGCGCCGAAGCGATGGCCGAGCAGCTCCGGCGCTTCGTGTTCCGCCGCAAGGTGATGATCGAGCACGCCACCGGGCTGAAGGTGAACGCGGCACTGCAGGCGCCCACACAGGCCGCGGGCGCTGTACTCGCGCAGCTGGATGGCGGCGACATCGAGCTGGACGTGGGCGGCGGCGCCCTGCCCCGCAGCCTGCGCATCAGCCAGCAAGCCGCCGAGCACGACCCGCTTGCCGAGCTGGCCTGGCGCCAGAGCGACCTGCGTTACGGGCTGCCACGGCTGGTGGAATCACAGCGCGAGCACTGGACCCCGCAGCAGTTGGGGCTTGACCGCCTGTCCGCCTACAGCGTCAAGAAAGGCTGCTACCCGGGCCAGGAAATCGTTGCCCGCACCCACTTCTTGGGCAAGGCCAAGCGCTCGCTGGCGCTGCTGGCCTGTGCAGGCGAGGCTGACCCGGGCGCGGCGGTGAACCAGGACGGCAGCGCCATCGGCAATATCGCCAGCGCCGCCGGCACACTGGCGCTGGCGGTACTGCCGCTGGAAATGGCTGAAGGCGCGCTGGAAGTTGCAGCTGCCGAGGCGCGGATTGAACCGCTGCTGGAGGGCCTGGCGCGCTGAGCCGCGCCGCTGGGCTGCAGCTGCCGTTGATAGCGCGGTCCCGGGTGCGCTGCGCTTACCCGGGCTACCGATTCCACACCCGCACTACGGGCCTGCCGGGTTTCAGGCGGCCTGCTGCAGGGCTTCGATGCGCTCGCCGCTGGCGATGTCGAAGAAATGCAGGACGGCCGAATTCACCGCAACGGCAATCTGCCCGCCCACTGCCGGCAGCGCCTGCGGTGGCACCCGCATCACCAGCCCCTGCCCTGCGTGCTGCAGGTTGACGAAAATCTCGTTGCCTACCGGCTCCAACCCTTCGATATGCGCCTGGAACGCCATCGCACCCGTTGCCGGCTGCAGGTGTTCAGGGCGAACCCCGACCGCGAGTTCGCGGCCATTCCAGTCAGCACCCAGCGCGATCGCACCCAAGGGCAGCTCACTGCCATCCGCCAGCCGCAGCCACGCACTGCCAGCGGCGTCCAGCCGCAACACGCCCCGCAGCACGTTCATGGCCGGGCTGCCAAGAAAACCGGCGACGAACAGATTGGCCGGGCGCTCATACAACGCCATCGGCGTGTCGATCTGCTGCACCACGCCTTCGTTGAGCACCACGATGCGCTGGCCCAGCGTCATGGCTTCCACCTGGTCGTGGGTAACGTAAATCATGGTTGTGCCCAGCTTGCGGTGCAGCTGTGCAATCTCGGTGCGTACCGAATGGCGCAGCTTGGCATCCAGGTTGGACAGCGGCTCGTCCAGCAGGAACACCGCCGGCTCGCGCACCAATGCACGGCCCAGCGCCACACGCTGGCGTTGCCCGCCGGACATCGCCCGCGGCAGCTTGTCCAGCATGCCGGTCAGCCCCAGCGCCTCGGCCGCGCCCTGGATGCGCCGCTGCACTTCGTTCTTGTCATGGCCACGCAACTTCAGGCCGAAGGCCAGGTTCTCGGCCACGGTCATATGCGGGTACAGCGCATAGTTCTGGAACACCATGGCGATGTCGCGGTCCTTGGGCGCCACGTCGTTGACCACGCGCTCGCCGATGCTCAGGGTGCCACCGCTGATCTCCTCCAGCCCCGCCACCATTCGCAGCAGTGTGGACTTGCCGCAACCCGACGGTCCCACCAGCACCATCAGCTCGCCATCGGCGATATCGAACGTGGCCCCCTGCACGGCCACCTGGCCGTTGTCGTAGACCTTGCGCACATCCTGGAACCGCACCTTGGCCATCGCCACCTCCATCAACCGTCATCAGCAGCGCCTCGCCGGGGGCACGGGCATCGCACCACAGCCGTCGCTGACATGCTGCAATCGTATACATCGGAAACCAGACGCACGGTGAGCATGTGCATGTGGCACCATCGGGCTGGCTTCACGCATCCGCCACACAGACTGCACATGCTGCTGCGGCCGGTTCGCGCATTGTTGCCGGATCATGGATGCCATCGTGATATCGCCCCACCTCCCCCTGCTGGACGCCACCACCCATTCCTCACCCCCCGTTCCTGAGCGCCATCAATTGACAACGATGTCATCCTCGCCCGAAACTCGCCCCATGCACGACACCCTCCTTCTGTTCGGTGCCACGGGCGACCTGGCCCAGCGCTACCTCTTCCCGTCCCTGCTGCGCCTGCTGATGGATGGCCTGCTGTCAGAGGACTTCCGTGTCCGCGCCCTGGCACTGTCGCCGCATGACACCGCCAGGTTCCACGACATCCTGCGCCCGCGACTGGAACAGGCCATGCCGCAGGCGCGGCTGGAAGACATCAACAACCTGCTGCGGCGCATCGACTACCGCTCGGTGGACCTGCGCGATCCCGACTCGGTGGCCGATGCGGTCAAGGAGCTGGTGCAGCGCAGGTGCGTGAGCTACCTGGCCATCCCGCCGGGGCTGTACATCTCCACCTGCGAGGGCTTGGCCAAGGGCGGCGCGCTGGCCCCGCCTCACCGGTTGATGCTGGAAAAGCCGATCGGCTCGGACAGCGAGAGTGCCGAGGAAATCCTGCAGGCCATCGGCCGCCTGATCGACGAAGACCGCGTGTTCCGCCTGGACCACTATCTGGGCAAGGCCGCGGTGCAGAACCTGATGGCGCTGCGCTTCGGCAACACCCTGCTGGAGGCGGTGTGGAACCGCAACTACATCGACTCGGTGCACATCATGGTGGCCGAGAGCGATGGCGTGGATGGCCGCGATTCCTACTACTCCCGCTCAGGCGCGCTGCGTGACATGGTGCAGAGCCACATCCTGCAGCTGCTGTGTCTGGTGGCGATGGAGCCGCCGGCATCGCTGGAAGCCGACCGCATCCGCGACGAGAAGGTCAAGGTGCTGCGTGCGCTGCGCCCGCTTGATGCCAGGGGCGCGGCCAAGGACAGCGTGCGTGGCCGCTACACCGCCGGCACCATCGACGGCCAGCCGGTGCAGGCCTACCAGCCGCCGGAAGGCAGCACCGCCGAAACCTTCGTCGGCGTTACCGCGCATATCGACAACTGGCGCTGGGCCGGCGTGCCGTTCCATCTGGTCACCGGCAAGCGCATGCCCGAGCGCACCACCCGCATCGAGGTCAATCTCAAGCCGGTGACGCACTGGCTGTTCGAGCGCCCCGACCGCCGCCATGCCATGCCCAACCGCCTCACCTTCCAGCTGCAGCCGCAGGAGAACATCGAGCTGGGCCTGATGAGCTCGCTGGCCGGCCCGGAATGGGGTGCGCTGGAGCTGCAGCCACTGGAACTGGAACTGTCCGTTCCCACCGGGCTGCACCGCCGCATCGCCTACGAGCGCCTGTTCCTGGACGCCTTCAACGGCAACCACGCGCTGTTCGTGCGTGACGACGAAGTGCGTGCGGCATGGGCATGGATCGACAGCATCAGCGATGCGTGGGATGCCGCCGATCAACCGATGGAACCCTACCCTGCAGGCAGCTGGGGGCCGCGGGAAGCACGACACTTCCTGCCGGTTGCCATTGTGGCCGACGCCGACGCCGACCAAGAGCGGGACGCGTGAGCGCCCCCGTCAGCCAGCTGCTGGTTGCCGATATCGGCGGCACCAACGCGCGTTTCGCGCTGGCCGACCTCACCGCCAGCGTGCCGCTGGATGCGTCCAGCATCGACGAGTACCCGGTCACCCGCTTCGCTTCGCTGGCCGATGCCGCCGCCCACTACCTGCACGAGCACAACGCCAAGGCAGGCAGTGGCGTGTTCGCCGTGGCCGGGCGTGTGGACGACGATGAAGCACGCATCACCAATCACCCATGGGTGATCTCGCGCTCGCGCACCGCCGCGCAGCTGGGGTTCCGCCAGCTGCACCTGATCAACGACTTCGTCGCCCAGGCCATGTCGATCGCCCTGCTCGGCCACGACGACGTGGTGCAGGTAGGTGGTGCGGCCTGGCAGCCGGCACCTGCCGGCGCGCCGCGCAACTACTGCGTGCTTGGCCCCGGCACCGGGCTGGGCGTGGGCGGGCTGGTGGTGCGCGATGGGCGCAACTATCCGCTGGCCACCGAAGGCGGCCATGCCAGTTTCGCGCCTGCCTCGCCCGAGCAGATACGCATCCTGGAAATCCTCTCGGCGCAGTTCGGGCGGGTTTCCAACGAGCGGCTGGTTTGCGGACCGGGCCTGGTCAACATCCACCGCGCACTCAGTGAAATGGCAGGCGAGGACCCGGGCCAGCTGCAGCCGCCCGAGGTAAGCACGCGTGCCGCCGATGGCGACCCCGTTGCCGTGCGTGCGGTGGAAGTGTTTCTTGAGGTCTTCGGCGCCATCGCCGGTGACGCCGTGCTCGTGCAGGGCGCATGGGATGGCGTGTTCCTCACCGGTGGGCTGGTGCCCAAGCTGCTGCAGCAGCTGCAGCATTCCGGCTTCCGCCAGCGATTTGAAAGCAAGGGCCGCTTCTCCGCGACCATGTCGCAGATACCCTCAATGGCCATCATCCACCCCTGCCCCGGCCTACTTGGTGCCACCGCCTATGCGTTGGACATGCAGCGTGCCGCACAAGGAGCTACTGCATGAACGCCGCTGTTTCCGACCGCATCGCACTTGTCCGCCACAGCAACGAGGAGGATTGGAGCGAAAGTGTCGCCCGGGAAATGGCAGGCATCCTGCAGCAGGAGATCAGGCAGCATGGGCGTGCGCGCATGCTGCTTTCCGGCGGCACCACACCGGCTGCGGTCTACGAAATGCTGGCCGAGCAGCCACTGGAGTGGGCACGCGTGGAGGTGGGCCTGGCCGACGAACGCTGGCTGTCGCCGCAGGACCAGGACAGCAATGCCTGGCTGGTGCGCAACAGTTTCCTCAATCTTGCCGAGGGCGTGCACTTCGATCCGCTGGTGCGTGTGGGCCGGCCCATCGCCGAATGCGTGCACACCGCCAACCTGCTTGCCGAGCACGCGCAGCCTGCGTGCATGGTGGTGCTGGGCATGGGCAACGACGGCCATACCGCCTCGCTGTTCCCCGGCTCCAAAGACCTTGAGCGGGTACTGCAGAGCCGCCAACCCTACGCGGCACTGGATGCCAGCGGCTGCCCCGTCGCCAAGGACTGGCACCTGCGCATCACTCTCACACCGCATGGTCTGGTCCCCATCGGCAACCGCCTGCTGCTGCTGCGTGGCAAGCAGAAGCTCGACGTGCTGGAAGCAGCACTGGCCAGCAACGATGTACTGAAGTACCCGGTACTGGCGGCGGTCAACTCGCCGGGCAATCCGCTGCGGGTGCACTGGTGTGCGTGAGGGGCGGGGAACGGGGATGTGGGAACGGGGAATGATTCTCACCGTTCGCTGGAACCTCCCTTCGCTGTCCCTACCTTGCTGAAACACACCGCCCTGATCCCGCTTCCCTGTTTCCCCGCATCCCCGACATAGCCTGAAAGCCAATGAGCCTGCATCCCGTCATCCATGCCGTCACCGAACGCATCCGCCAGCGCAGCACTGCATCGCGCGCGGCCTATCTGGCAGGCATCGATGCCGCACTGCGCGGGGGCCCGTTCCGCAGCCGCCTGAGCTGCGGCAACCTGGCCCACGCCTTCGCCGCCTGCGGCCCTACCGACAAGGGCCGCCTGCGTGGGGACGTCACGCCCAACCTGGGCATCATCACCGCCTACAACGACATGCTTTCGGCGCACCAGCCGTTCGAGCACTACCCGCAGCTGATCCGTGATGCCGCGCGCGAACTGGGCGCCACCGCGCAGGTTGCCGGCGGCGTGCCGGCCATGTGCGATGGCGTCACCCAGGGCCGTGGCGGCATGGAGCTGTCACTGTTCTCGCGCGATGTGATCGCGCAGGCTACGGCCATCGGCCTGAGTCATGACATGTTCGACAGCAGCATCTACCTGGGCGTATGCGACAAGATCGTGCCCGGCCTGCTGATCGGCGCCCTCGCCTTCGGCCACCTGCCCGCGGTGTTCGTGCCTGCCGGGCCGATGACGCCCGGCATCCCCAACAAGAAGAAGGCCGAAGTACGCGAACGCTACGCCGCCGGCGAAGCCAGCCGCGAAGAGCTGCTGCAGGCTGAATCCGACTCCTACCACGCACCGGGCACCTGCACCTTCTACGGCACCGCCAACTCCAACCAGGTGCTGCTGGAAGCAATGGGCGTGCAGCTGCCGGGCGCCTCGTTCGTCAACCCGGACATGCCGCTGCGCGACGCACTTACCCGTGCCGCCACCGCACGCGCACTGGAGATCAGCGCGCTGGACAGCGACTTCCGGCCGCTGGGCCACCTGATCGACGAGCGTGCCATCGTCAACGCCATCGTCGCGCTGATGGCCACCGGCGGCTCAACCAATCACACCATCCACTGGATCGCAGTGGCACGCGCCGCAGGCATCGTGCTGACCTGGGACGACATGGACCAGATCTCGCAGATCGTGCCGCTGTTGGCACGCGTCTATCCCAATGGCGAGGCCGACGTGAACCGCTTTGCCGCCGCAGGTGGCCCGGCCTTCGTGTTCCGCGAGCTGATGGACGCCGGCCTGATGCACGACGACCTGGCCACCATTGCCGAAGGCGGCATGCGCGCATTTGCGCAGGAACCGCAGCTGCGTGACGGCAAGGTGCACTACCAGCCGGCCGTGGCCGAAAGTGCCGATACCGAGGTGGTGCGCCCGGTGAGCGATCCGTTCGAGGCCCAGGGCGGCCTGCGCCTGCTCAAGGGCAACATCGGCCGCTCGCTGATCAAGCTCTCGGCAGTGAAGCCGCAGTACCGTTTCATCGAAGCGCCTGCCGTGGTGGTGGATGCGCCGCAGGTGCTCAACAAGCTGCACGCCGCAGGTGCGCTGCCGCAGGACTTCATCGCCGTAGTGCGCTACCAGGGCCCGCGCGCGAACGGCATGCCGGAGCTGCATTCGCTGGCACCGTTGCTGGGCCTGCTGCAGAACCAGGGCCGGCGCGTGGCGCTGGTCACCGATGGCCGCCTGTCCGGTGCCTCGGGCAAGATTCCCGCCGCCATCCATGTCACCCCGGAAGCCGCACGCGGCGGGCCCATCGGCAAGGTGCGCGAAGGTGACATGCTGCGCCTGGACGGCGAGGCCGGCACGCTGGAAGTACTGGTGGACGCCGCCGAGTGGGAAGCACGCGGTATCGCCGCCAATACCGCACCGGCAGGCAATGACCTGGGCCGTAATTTGTTTGCGATGAACCGCCGCCTAGTCGGCCCGGCCGACCAGGGTGCGATGTCGATTTCCTGCGGCCCGCCCCGTGCCGACGGCAGCCCCTGGGAATACGACGCCGAGTACGAACTGGGCGACGACCCGGCCGCTGCCGCCGCACCGCATGAGGCCAAGGACGCCTGAGTCCCTGCCCCGCCCATCGCAGAACACACCCTCCCCCAGGAGACACAGCATGAGCATCGCCCAGCACCAGCACCGCGCCGAACAACTGCTGCATGCCGCCGGCATCCTGCCGGTGGTCACCGTGCATACCCTGGATCAGGCGTGCGGTGTTGCCGCCGCATTGCTCGAAGGTGGACTGCCTGCCATCGAACTGACGCTGCGCACACCCATCGCCATCGAGGCATTGGCCATGCTCAAGCGTGAGCTGCCCGATGTAGCGGTGGGTGCGGGCACCGTGCTGACGGTGGAACAGATGCAGCAGGCCATCGACGCGGGCGCGGATTTCCTGGTCACACCGGGTACGCCACCACACATGGCCGAGGCCCTGGCCGCCGCGCCTCTTCCCGTGGTGCCGGGCGCGGCGTCACCCACCGAGCTGCTCGCGCTGATGGCGCGGGGCTTCCGCGTCTGCAAACTGTTCCCTGCTTCGGCAGTGGGCGGCCTGTCGATGATCCGCGGCGTTGGCGGGCCGATGCCGGAACTCAAGCTCTGCCCCACCGGTGGCATCACCGAGGCAACCGCAGCGGACTACCTGAAGCAGCCGAACGTGGTGTGCATCGGTGGCTCGTGGATGGTGAATGACGCCTGGGTTCGGGGCGGCGAGTGGGACAAGATCAAGGCCTCGGCTAGCGCGGCCGCAGCCATCGTCCGGCAGGCACGCGCCGGCTGAGTTTCAAAGCCTGCACGGCGGCGCTCTCTCCCTGCCGCGCAGGCTTGGCCGCGCCCCTCCCCCGGGGCGCGGTTTTTATTTTCCGGGCAAGGCTGCCTAGCGTTTGTCGCGCTCGCTGCGGCGCAGCTCCGCCGGCACCTCGATCTCCACCTTCGCCGGCAGCGAGGTGATGCGCAGCTCGTTGTCCTGCCACTGCGCCTGTTCGCCGTTGATGGTCGCCGTGCCCGGTGCGCCCTCGTACGGCCACGGCAACACCAGACCACCAGACGGCAACTGCAGGCCCTCGGGCACACGCAGGCTCAGCTTGCGGTCGCTGCGCGAGAGCGTGTACTTCAGCGTGCCATGCGCGGTGTGCAGGCCATCGATGGACACACCCTTGCCGGCCAACCACGCTGACGGCACGCCTGCGGCAAGCACGATGGCATCATCCACCTCGCGCTGGTAGGCGAACATGTCCAATGCCGAGCGCACGAAATCCGAGGCCACCCAGGCATGCGGCAGATCACCGACGAAGAACGGCTTGCGTGGCGTTGACGACACCACTTCGGCCCACTGGTTCCAGCCCTGCGGCGCGCGGTCCTTGAAGAAGAACTCGGTCGCCTCCCACGCACGCGCACGCCAGCCAAGGCGCACGAACGCCGCCACGTTGCGCCACTCGTAGGGCGTGTAGTCCTTCCACTGGCGCTTGCCGTCACGGCGCTGCACGAACTCGCTCCAGTAACGCTCGAAGGTGTTGTTCAACGCCGGCTGCGGCAGCCTGCCCTGCTCGCCACCCGGCGCCAGTGCGATGGTGGTGGAAGTCGGGTCGAAATCACCCAGCTCCACCGAACCCGGCAGGTAGCTGATGGCGTGCGCCTGCATGGTGGCGCGCAAGGAATCGTCCAGATCCTGGCGGAACTGATCGCGCGAGGCAGCCATCGCCGCCGCGTCCTCTTCCAGCCCCAGGGCCGTGGCGATATCAGCGGCATCCTTGTAGCCACGCAGCGACCAGAAATCATCCCAGTACGAATGCACCGGCTTGGCCGAGTAGCCTTCATGGCTGATGGACACCGGCATCATCCCGTAGAAGCCCGGGTGGCGCGCGCGGTTCTCTTCGGTGCGCTCGCTCAGGCGCAGCTGCTCCATGTACTTCCACGCGCCCTGCACATGCGGCCACATCGCCTGCAGGAAGGCGGTATCGCCGGTATGCCGCCAGTATTCGGCGATGCTGTAGATCAGCTCGCCATGGCTGTCGTTCTCCGGCACCGGGTCGCTGCCACGCGTATCCACGCAGCACGGCACCATGCCGCTCTCGAACTGGTATGGCGCGTACCACTCCACGTACTGGCGCACGGCATCGTCGCGCCCCATGCGCAGCAGGCCCTCGGAGATCATCGCGCCGTCGCGGATCCAGCTGCGTGCATACGAACGGGTGCCCGGCTGCAGGCTGGGGCCGACGCGCGAAATCAGCATGTGCGCCAGCGCCGTGCGCAGCGTATCGGCCAACGGCTGCCCGGCCTCCGGCACCTGCAGTTTCACCTGGTCCAGCTTCTGCCGCCACATCGCAGCGACCTGCTGCTCGGCCTTGTCCACGTCGAACTTCGCCGGCATCTGCCACTGGCCGGTCTGCGGCTGCACCAGCACCACTTCGCCGGTTTCGCCCGGGCCAACCTTCAGCGTGTAGATCATCGCCGCCGAGGCAAGGCCGTTCTCGTCCGTGGCCTCGCGCTGCTGTGGCAGCTGTTTGTCGGCCAGGTGGGTAACCGCCAACTTGCCCTCGAAGTTGCTGGCGAATGCAGCATCGGGCTCACTCAGCAGGAATACACGCGGCTTGCCGTTGACCTGCACCTGCCTGCCCTGCACCGCCACCTGTTCGATACGGCTCACACCGCCCACGGTATTGAGGAACTGGCTGGGCGGGTTGACCTGGAAGGGCCGCACCGCGAGCGCCAGCTTGTACTCATGGGTCATCTTGTCCGGGTTCTGGATGCGGTAGCGCGTGACCAGCTGCGCCTGCTCGGTGCTGCCTTGCACGAAGCTGCTGATCTGCAGCCGGAAACGGTCATGCTGCCACTGCACGGACGGCATAGGCAGGTAACCATCAAGCAGGCTCTGGCTGGTTTTCACATCGGCCCAGCTGATGCGCTTGCCATCCAGCAGAACGAACGGCTCGATGCTGAAACCAGACTTCACCGCCTCCACCGCGCCATCCTCGCCCATCAAGGCCTGCTCGCGGCCACCGTCCAGGCCCAGCAGCGTCCAGTACGGCTGCTCACCGCTGAACCCGCGCGGCAATGAACCATGCGGCAGGTCAGCCGCAATCGAGCGCATGAAATCATTGGGCGTGGCCGCGAACGACAGCGGCTTGAGGCTGATGTCACGGATGCCGTAGCGCCAGTTGGGGCCATCGATCAGATCGAACCGCAGGTAGCGCGCCTCGGTCTCCGGCAGGGCCAGCCAATCGGTGCCGCCGGTGCCATGGGTCACCTCGCGCAGCCGCTGCCATTCACGGCCATCGCGCGAGCCCTGCACCAGATAGTGCGATGCCTCCAGCCCCGGCAGCCACTGCACCACCGCGCCACCAAACTCGCGCACCTTGCCCAGGTCCAGGCTCACCGTCTGCTGCTTCACCCCACCACTGACCCAGAAGGTATCGGCCTTGCCATCGGCGATGCGCTGCTGCAGCGCGGTAGCCGTATCGGCAATCACGGTAGTGGTCAGCGGTGAGTTGTCCTCCCTGGGCAGCGGCTGCATGCTCAGCCGGTCAAAGCACACCGTGCCCTGGCCACCCACCTTGCTGTAGATGGTGAACTCCACGGCCGCGCTGCGGCGCAGCACCCTGTCCGGGTCCGGGCCCCATGCCTTGTCGATATGGCGCTTGCGGTAGTCCACCCGCGTCCAGTTCTTCGGGAACTGATAGCCCGGCCGGTTCACCCACCACACGTTGTCGCCGCTGGCATCGACCAGCTTGAACTGCAGGTCGTTGGCCGGTGAATCACCGCGCAGGTCGAAGGAGAGCTGGTAGTTCTCCGGCCAGGTGACATCAAGCTTGCGGCGGATGCCGACATAGCCGGACACCTCGTGGAAGTTGTAATCCAGGCACAGCGCCCGGCCATTGTTGCCGGCCACCGGCCGCAGCGAGCCACTGACCTGCGGCGAGGTGATCAGCTGCCATGCACCGATATCGTCGAACTTGGCCAGCACCGCCGCACCCGCCGGCGATACGGCCAGCACAGACAGGAAAGAAAGCAGGCAGGCGGCAAAACGCTTGTTCATTACCCGGGGTTCCAATTCACGACCAGCAGCAGATGCGGTGATTCTCGCAAAGACGCGGTGAGGGTTTGTAGTTCTGTTTCAGCTGCAAACAGCGCTGCCGTTCAGCCTTTGACGCTACCCAGCAGCAGGCCCTGTATGTAGTAGCGCTGCAGCACCAGGAACAGCAGCAGTACCGGCAGCACCGTGACCACCGCGCCGGCCATCATCATTTCCACGTCCATGATGTGTTCGCGCGACAGGCTGGCCAGCGCCACCGGCAGCGTGTAGTGCTCCTGGTCGGTGAGCACGATCAGTGGCCACATGAAATCGTTCCATGCGCCCATGAAGGTGAAGATGGCCAGTGTCACCAGCACCGGTTTGAGCATGGGCAGCACGATCTGGAAGAAGATGCGCGCCTCGCTGGCCCCGTCGATGCGGGCTGCTTCCAGCAGTTCATCGGGAATGGAGCGCGCATACTGCCGCACCAGGAAGATGCCGAACACGCTGGCCAGCGCCGGTATCACCACGCCTCCAAAGGTGTTCACCAGCCCCATCTGTTTCATCAGCAGGAACAGCGGCAGCATGGCCACCTGCGCGGGAATCACCAGCGCGGCCAGCAGCACCTGGAACAGCCGCTCGCGCCCGGCAAAGCGCAGCTTGGCGAAGGCATAGCCGGCCAGCGTGTTGAACAGCAGCGAGCCGAGCGTGATGCCAACCGAAACGATCAGGCTGTTGATGAAGTTGCCGCCCATGCCGGTGCGCGCGAACAGGGCCTGGTAGTTGGCCAGCGTGGAGTGCGAGGGCAGCAGCGGCGGCGGGAACTGCGAGGCCTGCCCGCTGGGCATGAACGATACCGATACCATCCACGCCAGCGGCGCAAGGCTGACCAGTGCCAGCAGTGCCAGGCCGCCGTTCACCCACAGCGCGTGCCACCGCGACTGCCCGATCTCGCGGCTCATACCAGCTCCTTGCGCTTGCCGAAGCGCAGCATCAGCGTGGTCACCGCCAGGATGATCAGGAACAGCAGGAAGGCCACGGCCGAGGCACGGCCCAGGTTCCACCACTTGAAGCCTTCCTCGAACATGAAGTACAGCACGCTCACCGTGCTCTGCAGCGGATCGCCACGGGTCATCACATAGGGCTCGGCGAACAACTGGAAGTAACCGGACACGGTGATCACGCCCACCACCAGCAGTACCGGCCCCAGCATGGGCAGGGTGATGTGCAGGAACTGCTGCCAGCGCGAGGCACCGTCGATGCGCGCGGCCTCGTACAGGTCTTTGGGAATCGCCTGCAGCCCGGCCAGGAAGATCACCATGTTGTAGCCGAAGTTCTTCCACACCGCGAACAGGATGATGGTTGGCATGGCCCAGCGTGGATCACCCAGCCAGTCCACCGGGTTGATGCCGATGTGCCCCAGCCCCCAGTTCACCAGCCCGTAGCGGGTGTGGAACAGGTAGCGCCAGATCACCGCCACCGCCACCAGCGTGGTCACCACGGGTGCGAACAGCGCGGTGCGGAACAAGGCCTTGAAGCGCGCCGCAGGCGCGTTGAGCAGCATCGCCGCGCCCAGCGACACGGCAATGGACAGCGGCACGCCCAGCACCACGAAGTACACGGTGTTGCCCAGCGACTTCCAGAACATCGGCGTCTGCAGCAGGTCGATGTAATTGCCGAGCCCGTTGAAGCGCAGGTTGTGCGGATCAGCCAGGGCGTACAGGTCGAAGTCGGTGAGGCTCAGCGCCAGCGCCGACAACACCGGCAGGCCGAAGAACACGCCGATGACGATCAGCGCCGGTGCCGCGAACACCCAACCGGCCAGCGAACGCTGCTTCATGGCGCGGCCTCCGCCGCCGTACCGGCTGCCTGCTGCTCGACGATCCAGCGACGCTTGCCGAGGATGTCATCCACCTGTTGATCCAGCTGTTCCACCGCCTTGTCCTGCGGCAGGCCGCCACGCACCACCTGTTCGGTCACTACCCGCATCTGCTGGGCGATGCGCTCCCACTCCAGCACCTTGGGCGTGGGCTTCACGCGCTCAAGCTGGTCGGCGAACGCAGCGGTCAGCGGATCATCGGTCAGCTCCGGCGATTGCCAGGCACTGCGCCGTGGCGGCAGGTCACCAATGATCGTATAGAACCGCTGCTGGATGTCGGGCCGCGACAGGAACTCGATCAGCTTCCATGCCGCTTCCTTCTTCTGCGAGCCCTTGAACACCACCAGACTGGTGCCACCCGCGATGCCTGCACCCGGGCCATCAGGGCCGGGCAACGCGGCCGTGCCCCACTCACCTTCCAGCGCTGCGGGCTGGCGCTGGCGGAACTCGCGGATGTTCCATGGGCCGGACAGGTAGAACGCGGTAAACCCCTTGAAGAACTCGTCCCAGACGTTGGAAATCTGCGTCTCGGACATCTTCGGCGCCCAGCCCTGCTCGAACATGTTGTCGTAGAAGGCCAGCGTGCGACGGAAGCCCGGGCTGCGGAAATTGCCGCGCGTATCATGCTCACGCAGCAAGGGATCGGGTTGCTGCAGCGCCAACGACAGCTGCGGCTCGAATTCGTTGAGCGGCATCAGCACCGGGTAACGCTGCGGCCCCATCAGTTTCTTGAGCGCGGTATTCATCTGCTCCCACTCGGCCCAGGTACGCGGCGGGTGGTCATAGCCGGCCTGGCGCAGCAGATCCTTGCGATAGAACAGCAGGCGCGTATCCACGTACCACGGAATACCCACCAGCTTTCCATCGATGATGTTGGTGTCCCAGATGCCGGGGAAATAATCGGCCGGGTCGATCACACGGGAGTCCTGCACATGCGGCTGCAGCGGTGCCAGTGCATCCAGCGTGGCGAACTCGGCGATCCAGGTATTGCCAAGCTGGCAGACATCGGGCAACCCATCGGCGGCGTAAGCGGTGAGCAGCTTCTCGTGCGCGGCGGTCCACGGAATGTTCTGCACCTCCACGCGCACGCCGGGGTTCTCTGCCTCGAACTCGCGCAGCAGCTCGCCTACCACTTCGGCCTCGCGACCCATCGCCCAGAAGCGCAGCGTGGTGCCCTGCTCCTGGCGCGCGCAGCCGGCCAGCAGCAACAGCCCCAGCATGAGCAGCGCGCGCACCATCAGGCACTCATTGCTTCGGTTTGGCCGGCGGCAGGTTCTGCGCTGCCGCCTTCTGCTCGGCGGCGGCGGCAGCGCGCGATTCGGCCATGCCGGTAGCACGCGCCGATGCGGCCTGCTCGTCCCTCTGCAGCGGCTGGAAGCTGCCTTCCGGTGCCAGCCAACCGCCGGTGAAACCCGCACGCTCCAGGCCCTTGCGGATATGCGGGTTCTTCTTCATCACGTTCCACACGAACTCGTCACGGTAGTTCGCAATACCAATAAGGATCGGCCCCTGGTCGATGGCGATGTAGTCACTGGCCACCCAGCCGCGGTCCGGCACCAGCCGCCCGGTCTTCAATGGAATGTCGTAGTTGAAGCTGGGGTTGAACGAATCCAGGAAGCCATAGCTGGAATACAGGTAATCGCCGTAACGCTTGTGCATCTCCACCGTGGTGGGGATCACCACCTCCGGCGCATATGGCAGCGAAGAGATCGCCGCCGACGGCACGATGGTGCCGTCATCGAAATTCTCGCGCAGGCCGGCGCCACGCGAAGAGTAATGGCGGAACTGGCGCTGCTCGCCCTTGTACTCCTGGGTGGTGTTCTGCGGACCGTCACCTGCGGTCAGGCCCCATACGTTCTCGCCATAGTCCTTCCACTGCATCGGGTTTTCGATGGCGTACTCGCGCTGGGCCAGCGTGGCGCGGCGGCTGTTGAGGAAGTAGTCGATGCCACGCTCGCGCATATAGGCATCCTGGATATCGCGGAAGTCGATCCACGCGTGGCTGTACTGGTGGCCGAACAACGGCCCGAACGACAGGTATTCCTGCCCCTGGTACACGCCCCAGTCGTTGTCATAGGTGCGCGCCCACACGGTCCACGCATCCGGCTCTACCGGATGGGTGGGCGAACCCAGCGCCAGCACGTACAGCATCATTGCTTCGTTGTAACCCATCCAGTCGTGCTGAATGAAGCCGCTCTCGGGGAACCAGCCCATCGACACCAGCGGCTTGTTCTTCTGCAGCCACGGCCAGTCCACGCGCTTGTAGATGGTGTCGGCGATCTGGCGGATTTCCTTCTCGCGTGCGTCGTCACCGTCGTAATAGGACTGCGCGAACAGCACGCCCATCAGCAGCAGCGCGGTATCCACGCTGGACAGCTCCACCCAGCTGTCGTAACGGCGGCCTTCCTGCATGTCGAGGAAGTGGTAGTAGAAACCCTTGTAGCCGGCCTTGCCGATGCGCTGCGGCCCGGTGGGCAGGTCACGGAAGAATTTGAGCGTGAGCAGCGTGCGGTCCACCGCCTGGTTGCGGCTGATCCAGCCGTTCTCGATACCGATGGGGTATGCGGTCAGGGCGAAGCCCACCGAGGCCACGCTGGCGAACGGGCGCGAGGGGTAGCGGTCCGGCGTCAGGCCGTTCTGCTCGTTGGTGGTGTCCCAGAAGAACTGGAACGTGCGCCGCTCGATATCGTCAAACAGCGGTGGCAGCTCAGGCTTCATCGGCCGTGGCGGCAGGTCCGCCTCAATCAGGATCACCTGTGGCAACACCTTGGGCATCGGCGGCTCCGGCGCCTTGCCGCACCCGGCCAACACCGCCAGCGCGAAACCACTGGCGACAGCGACAGACAACCGGGTGATGCATGACATGCTCAAGACGACATCCGTTGGGAGAAATCAGGCTGCCACGATCCGGTGACAGGCGGTAGTACCTCAAAAACCAGCCAACCTCCCGGCTGCCCATCAGGGCAACCGGGAGACAGGGCTTACCAGTCCAGCCCGAAGGACAGCTTGAAGGTGCGGGTGCCACCCACAATGCCATCCTGATGACGGCCGAAACTCGCATTCGGCTCGTTCGGGCCACCGTACCAGTCGTCGTAACCGTCCCAGTTGTTCCAGTCAAACACGTTCAGCAGGTCGGCACGCACGCGCAGCTTCAGGTCGGTACCGGTATCCCATACCTTGGTGGCGGCCAGATCGAAACGCTTGTAGCCAATGGTGCCATCCGGCTTGTAGGGGTCGATCAGGCAATCATCCCAACCCGGCAGGCAGTTGGTGGCGTTGCGGTACTTGCTCGACTCCAGCGTCAGCTTGCCGGACAGGGTGATGCCCCAGCCCGCATCCCAGATGCCGGTCGCCACCAGACGGTGCTCCGGTACACCACGCGACGGCAGCCAGCCGTAGTAGCTGGTGGTTGGATACTCGAACATGTCGATCCAACCATCGGCGTTCGTGTTCTGGCGGCCACGGGTATAGGTGTAGGCCACGGTCGCGCCCCAGCCCGATGCCGCGTTGAACGGCTTGTCCAGCTTGACCAGCACCGACTTGCTCTTGGTCTCGTACATGTTGTCCAGCAGAACGACGCGGCCGAACGGCGCATCGAAGCCCCACGGCGTGCCCCAGGTATGCCCCGGCGGCAGGAACGAACCATCCGGGCGACGGTTGCCCAGGCGCGCGGTGATGCCGTCATGGCTGCGGATGTAGGACAACGTCACTTCGCTGTACCAGGTCTGCGAACCCAGCTCGAACGCATTGCGCATGCCCAGGCTGAACTGATCCGAGTACGGCACCTTGAGGTCGTTGTTGTTCAACCACCATTCGCGCGGCAGATTCACCGTTGCTGCCAGCTGATCGAGCGCACCCGGATTCAGGTAGCTCGGGTCCCACGCCACGCAGTCGCCGTTCGGGCGACGGCAGGTACCGTCGGCATCGGAGAAGTAGAAGTTGTACCGACCGAACGAGGTGCGGTTGCTTTCGATCTGCAGGTAGTCGAACAGGTTGCGGTCATACGAACGGCCCGCACCGCCGAAGATCACGTGGCGCTGGTCGGCATTGATGTCATAGGAAAAGCCGAAACGCGGCTGCCATGCACCCTTGAATGCACTACGGTTGCTGCCGGTGGAAATGTAGTCCTCCGGGTTCCAGTCGGCGTTCTGGAAGTTCGGATAATTGCGGATGTCATCGGCCAGAGCGGCAGGAGTGACGAAATCCTCGTAGTTCGGCGTGGTCTCGTAATCCCAGCGCACGCCGTAGTTCAAGGTCAGGTGTTCGTTGACCTCCCAGTCGTCCTGGATGTAGATGCCGAACTGCTTGTTGGCCGAGGTGGTGAAGCCACCCGTGGTGCCCGGCACACCGGCACCGAACTCGACCCGATAGGGCTGGTCCGCTCCGGTTGCCAGGTCATAGTAGAACTGCGCGTTGGAGTAGTTGCGCTCCACCGCGTTCACATCCACCGCCTTGTACTTCACACCCATCTTGACTGTATGCCCTTCCCATCCGGTGAAGGTGAAGTCGTTCTGGATCGCCCAGCCCTTCTGTCCCTTGTCCTGGTTGTTGGGGCTGGAGCCGGTATTGATGATGTTGCCGATGTTGAGGCGATCGGTGGCGGTCGGCTCGGAGACGCCGAGAATATAGCCATTCCCATCAAAGGTGGGGTGCGGCGCCCACGACAGGTCCTCGTAGGTCACATGGGCATCATTGAGCCAGTTGTCGGCGCTGTACTGCCAGCGCAGGTCATAGCGGTTGACCGTGTTTTCATTGATCGTGGCGCGCTGGGCGGTGTTCTGGTCACCCACGCCGATGCGCTCATCTTCCTTGCGCACCTGCGCGGACAGCTCGACCAGATTGCGGTCATCCGGCGTCCAGGTCAGCTTTCCGAAGTACATGTCCTGCGTGAACGGCGACGCAGCCGGGCCAATCTGCTCCAGGATGCCCGGAGGCAGGTCCGCCTCGTCATAGCGGCCCTTGGCGCCCAGCGACACCGTCTTGGGCGTGTTGTATTCCTTGGCCTCATAGGCAACGAAGAAATTCAGCCGGTCCTGCACGATGGGGCCACCGAAGGACACGCCGTACTGCTCTTCCTTGGACGGCACCTTGTCACCACCGGCCTTCTTCTCCGCCGGCGTGGCGGTACGCCAGTCGGTGGACGTGCGGTCCCAGAAGAAACTGCCACTGAACTCATTGCTGCCCGAGCGTGTGGCGGCAACCACCGCAGCGCTGCTGATCTGGTCGAACTCGGCCTTGTAATTCGAGGTGATGACCTTGTATTCGCCGATGGCCGACTGCGGGAACGGATTGCCGCGGGTGGAATCCTGTCCGCCCACACCGCCCGGCAGGGTGTAGCCCTTCTGGCCGACGCCGTCGATATACACGTTGATGCCGCTGGTGCTCTGGGCACCTGAGCGCAGCTTGGTGTTGCCCGCCGCATCCTGCTGGAACTGCATGCCCGGCACCGTATCGGCGAAGGCCAGGAAGTTGCGGGTGCCCTGCGGCAAGGCCTCGATCTGCTTGTTGGTGATGTAGGTAGCCACCTCGGAGGTGCGGGTCTCCACCGCACTTGCCACCACCTGTACGGTGTCCAACGTCGTCGCCGCCCCACCCTCGGCGGTCTCGCCCACCCCGCCAACACCCAGGTTGACGGTGGCGGTCTGGCCCACCTGCACGGTGATGTTCTGGGTGGTGGTCTTGCCACCGGCGTTCACGTCCACCTTGTAGGTGCCCGGCGGCAGGCCGGCCAGCGAGTAGCTGCCGTTCCCGGTGCTCTGCACGGTGCGGGTCAGGCCGGTGGCGGTGTTGGTAGCAGTCACCTGTGCCTGCGCTGCCGGGCTGGAGTCAGCCATGACCTGGCCACGGATGGTGGCGCCGGTGCTCTGCGCGAATGCCGGCGCGGCGCCCAGCAGCAGGCAACTGGCCAGGGCACAGCTGAGCAGCCTGCGTGTCGGCTTGGATTTCCTAGCTGTCGATTTCATGTGTTCTCTCCCAGGGGGGCGGCATCTCGCCGCCAGGTATCTGTTGTTGACCCGCCCGGTCTCATGCCGGGTCAGGGTGGCCGTGTGCGCTGGTGGACTGGCGTGCGATCAGGCTGGGAAGCAACGTCATGCCGGGGGATTGGGGCGTGTCTTCGCCCTGGATCAGATGCAGCAGATGCGACATCGCCTGTTCACCGAGCTCCGCGATGCTGACCTGCATCGTGGTCAAGGACGGGTGAACAAAGCGTGCCAGGGGGATATCGTCGAAGCCGGCCAGCGCCACCTGCTGCGGCACGCGCACGCCGGCATGCTGCAGCGCGTACAGGCAGCCCAGCGCCATCATGTCGTTGGCGGCGAACACCGCATCGGGCAGTTTTCCACGCTTGAGCAGGGCCAGGCCGGCCTGGTGGCCGGAGGCCTCATCGAAGGCGCCGGGCAACTCGATGGCCTCGGCCTTGCCGCCGAAGCCCGCCATGGCGTCGCGGAACCCCCGCAGCCGCTCCCTGGCATCGTGGTTGCGCTCGGGGCCGCCGATGAAGGCGATGCGCCGGTGCCCCGCCTGCAGCAGGTGGTTGGTCATGGCCATGGCGCCGGCATGGTCATCAATGCTGAAAACCGGGTGCGCGCCGTCGCTGAGGGGGGTGTTGATCAGTACGGTCGGAATATCGGCCGGCAGGTTGTCCTCCAGGCCGGCGCCATCCTCTTCATAAGGTGACAGCACCAGCAGGCCATCCACGCGGCCACGCATGGCCTGCAGCACCTTGCCCTGCTGTTGCTGGTCGCCATGAAAGCTGGACACCAGCAGATGGCGCTGGTGCGCCCGCGCCACGCCATCGATGCCACGCATCAGTTCGGAGAAGAATTCGCCGTACAGGTCCGGCAGCACCACGCCAATGGTCTGGGTGCTGCGGCTGCTCAGGCTGCGGGCGGCGGCATGCGGGGTGTAGCGCAGGCGGGCGGCAACCTCGCGCACCAGCTTGCGCACCGGCTCGGCCACGTTGTGGTGGCCATTGAGCGCACGCGACACGGTGGCGACAGAGACATTCGCCTCGCGCGCGACATCCTTGATGGTGATTGCCGCTTTGGCCATCGCCACGCCCTCGGTTACCGGGTTGGGCGGACTGTAATCGTTTTCAAAGACGTTTGTAAACAGTTTGTTACGTTCATCTGCGCCGGCGCGCCATGCACGCCGCCGCCCCGCTGCGCCGCCCTCAACCCGCTGCCGCGTGCTCGGCCGGCGTATTGGCCTTGATCTGCAAAGCGTGGATGTCGGTGTCCATCATCCCGCCCAGGGCGGCGTATACGGCACGGTGCCGGGCCAGCGGCGCCTTGCCGGCAAAGGCGTCGCTGACCACGATCACCTTGAAGTGACCGCGCCCATCCTTGGCCCCCTCATGGCCGGCGTGGCGGTGGCTGTCGTCGCGCACCTCCAGCACCTCGGGGGCGAACGCCGCCTGCAGCGCGGTGCGGATGCGCTCCACCCGGCTCATGGCAGCACCCTGCGGAACGGCCGCACCTGCACCCGCGTGTAGACGCCGGCAGCAACATAAGGATCAGCATCGGCCCAGGCCTGCGCTGCGGCCAGGTCATCGAAGCTGGCGATCACCACGCTGCCGCTGAAGCCGGCCGGGCCGGGGTCTTCTGCGTCAATGGCAGGACAGGGACCGGCCAGCAGCAGCCTGCCTTGGTCAAGCAATGCCTGCAACCGTGCCAGATGCGCTGCCCGCGCCTGCATGCGTGCGGCCAGCACCTGCTCGCCGTCATAGCCTTCAATCACGTACCACACTGGCCCGAGCTCCTGTCCGCTGAATGGATATGGGACAAGTCTAGCGTCACAATGCTGGACAGCGCCCGGTTCCGGCGATTACTCTTTACCTCATTGCACGCAGCCGGCCTGTAGCGGCTCGGTGCGGTGGCAGGCCCAGAGCCCCACCGTTTGGCCGAAGCACATCACTGCCCGGACTGCGTAGACGACCTCCTCGTGATGACGTTGCCGCCATTCTTGCGGCGCGCCTTGTTGTTGATGTGTGGAAACGCGCCGGCAGGCGCGCATGGCTCGCAATACCAGGGCAGCACCCAGCCGGGCGGGAACCCGGTGACGCGTACGGCTCGCAACACCCCGATGTCGACCTGAATGACTTCCGAACTCGCGCACGCCGCGAACCCGCCAGCGCAGCCCCACGCCCCGCAGCAGCAGGAAATGCCGCTGGCGGTAGTGCATGGCCAGCCGGTGCTGCAGATTCCGCAGGATCTGTACATCCCGCCGGATGCACTGGAAGTCATTCTTGATGCGTTTGAAGGCCCGCTGGACCTGCTGCTGTACCTGATCCGCCGCCAGAACCTGGACATCCTGGACATTCCGGTGGCCGAGATCACCCGGCAGTACGTTGAATACATCAACGTGATGCAGGAGCTGCGTTTCGAGCTGGCCGCCGAGTATCTGGTGATGGCCGCGATACTGGCCGAGGTGAAGTCGCGCATGCTGTTGCCGCGGCCGCCCGCCGAGGAAGGCGACGAGGCCGACCCGCGCGCGGAACTGGTGCGGCGCCTGCAAGAGTACGAACGTTTCAAGCAGGCTGCCGAGGACATCGACTCCCTACCCCGCCAGGATCGCGACACCAGCCTGGCCCATGCCTTCGTGCCGGACCGGGCCGCGGTGAAGCTGCCGCCACCGGTGGAGCTGAAGGAAATGCTGATGGCGCTGCATGACGTGCTCAAGCGCGCCGAGCTGTTCAGCGGCCACGCCATCAAGCGCGAGGCACTGAGCGTACGCCAGCGCATGGGCGACATGCTCAGCCGTCTTGAAGATGGAAAGTTCTACCGTTTTGAAACGCTGTTCACCGCCGAGGAAGGCAAGCTCGGCGTACTGGTCACCTTTCTGGCGATGCTGGAACTGGCCAAGGAGCAGCTGCTGGATATCGTGCAGGAAGCACCGCTTGCCCCGATCTACGTGAAATCCCTGGCTGCCGGCAACACCAACGCACCGCTGGCGTTCTCCAGCGAGTTCGACGATGCCGACGCCAACAACGACCCCGCCTGAGCATTCAAGCCAACGCATGGATCAACCGCTGATCAACCGCATTGTCGAAGGCGCGCTGCTGGCCTCCAGCCAGCCGCTGACCCTGGTGCAGCTGCGGGACCTGTTCCCCGAGGATGAGCCGGCACCGCCGGGCAGCATCGAACGGGCGCTGGAGCTGCTGCGCGACGCCTGCGCCGACCGTGGCGTGGAACTGGTGGAAGTGGCCTCCGGCTTCCGCTACCAGATCACCAGCGAAGTACACGGCTGGGTGTCCCGGCTGTGGACCGAGCGCAAGACCCGCTACACCCGCGCCACGCTGGAAACCCTGGCGCTGATTGCCTACCGCCAGCCCATCACCCGCGGCGAGATCGAGCAGGTGCGTGGCGTGGCGGTCAGCAGCAACATCATCCAGGCGTTGGAAGAGCGCGAGTGGATCCGGGTGATCGGCCACCGCGACGTGCCCGGCAAGCCGGCCCTGTTCGGCACCACCAAGGGCTTCCTGGATTACTTCGGGCTCAAGCGCCTGGACGAGTTGCCGCCGCTGTCCGAGCTGCGCGAAATCGGCGAACTGGAGCCGCAGCTGCCGCTGGACGGTGACGGCCAGCCTGCCGCCCCGCTCACCGCCGGCGCCGCCACGCCGGGCAATGACGATACCGACGCCGATGCCGACACTGGCAATGGCGAGCTGAACACCGCGATGGATGAAGGGGCCGATGCCCCCGATGCCGCCGCTGAAGACACCGCCCTCACGGGCGAACCCGACGCCGCGCCGGGAGAGCGCGCGGCGGAAGTGGAAAACACCGAAATCAACGCCGTCGCGACGACGACCGTGGCTGTTGACGTAGCCGATTCCGACCCAGAGGCCGACGCGGAAAACGCCGGCCGGAGCAAAACTGATGAGTGACACCCCCCGCAAGCTGTCGTTGAACAAGCTCTCGCTCAAGCGCGAAGCCACCACCGAACAGCCCAAGCTCGAAGAGCGCCTGCACAAGGTCCTGGCCCAGGCCGGCCTGGGCTCGCGCCGTGCGCTGGAACAGCGCATCGCCGACGGCCTGGTCAAGGTCAACGGTGAAACCGCGCAGACCGGCATGTCGGTCAAGAGCGGCGACAAGATCGACCTGGATGGCCGCAGCTTCGTTGCCAGCGCGCTGACCGACCCCTCGCGCGTGCTGGTCTACAACAAGCCGGAAGGCGAAGTGACCACCCGCGAAGACCCCGAAGGCCGCCCGACCGTGTTCGAGTCGCTGCCGCCGCTGAAGGGCGCGCGCTGGATCGCCATCGGCCGCCTGGACATCAACACCACCGGCCTGCTGCTGCTCACCACCGACGGCGAGCTGGCCAACGCGATGATGCACCCCTCTTTCGAGGTGGAGCGCGAGTACGTGGTGCGCGTGCGTGCCCCCGAAGGCCAGGAAAACGTGCCGGACAACATCGTTGACCGCCTCGCCCGTGGCGTTGCGCTGGAAGACGGCCCGGCCAAGTTCGACGAGATCGAACGCATCGGCGGCACCGATTCGCACGACTGGTTCCGCGTGGTGGTGAAGGAAGGCCGCAACCGCGAAGTGCGCCGCCTGTGGGAATCGCAGGGCTGCCAGGTCAGCCGCCTCAAGCGCACCCGCTACGGCAAGATCGAACTGCCGCGCGAACTGCTGCGCGGCCAGTCGGTGGAACTGCACAGCCCGCAGGTGGAAACCCTGCGCGCGCAGCTGAAGCTGGAAGAAGGCACCCCGTCGGCACTCACCCTGCAGCCGGTCATCGGCCAGCGCAAGGCTGCCAAGACCACCCTGCGCGTGTCCCGCGACGGTAGCCGTGGCAATGCCTACGTCAACGGCCACAACACCGCTGACGAAGGCCGCGAACTGCGCCGCTTTGACACCCTGCGCGAAGACCGTGGCCGTGGCCGTGGCAAGGGCGGCGGCTTCAAGGGCGGTCTGACCGTCAGTGGCGAAGCGGCCGCCAAGCAGTCGCAGAAGCCGTTCAAGCAGCGCAAGGCGCCCAAGGGTGACCGCAGCCTGCCGGAAGGCAACCCGGCCGCGTTCCGCACCTGGTACGTGCCCGATGGTGTGAGCACCGGCCCCAGCGGCCACCGCAATGCCGGCCCGGGCGCTGCCCGTGGCCCGCGTCCGGGTGGCGGCAAGGGCAAGCCGGGCGGCGCGGGTGGCCAGGGCCGTGGCGGCTTCGGCGCACAGGGCCAGGGTCAAGGCCAGGGCCGCAGCTTCGGCGGCGGCCAGGGTCAAGGTCAGGGTCAGGGCCGTGGTGGCGCAGGCGCCGTTGGCGGCAACGCCCAGGGCCAGCGCAAGCACCCCTACGGTCATCCGGGCAATGCCCCGAGCTTCCCGTCCGACCATGCCAATCCGGGCTTCAGCCCGTATGGCGCACGCCCGACCGGTGGCCGTCCGGGCGGTAACCGCGGTCCGGGCGGCGGTCGTCCGGCCGGCGGCCCGCGCCCGGGTGGCAACCGTCCCGGTGGCGCAGGCCGCCCGGGTGGCGGTCGCCCCGGTGGCGGCGGTCGCGGCCCGCGTGGTGCCTGATACACGGCAGCCGGGCAGGCACTGAGAAGCACGCCAGCCTTGAGAAACAAAGGAACGCCCGGTGCCCTGCACCGGGCGTTCTTCGTTCCGGGGCGCCAGACATGCTGACAACGGGATAAATGGGTAAATTTCCCAAAATGGGAAATTTGGTATATTCCAGCCATACCCCCAAGGACACGCCCATGGACCTCACCCTGCATCTGCGCGACCTCGAACGGACCCCCGCCAGCGACGTCAAGGCCAAAGGCTGGCCGGAACTGATGCGCAAAGTACAGCGCAGCGGCGCGGTGGTGGTCACCAACCACAACCACCCGCAGGCGGTGGTGGTGTCGGCCGAGGAATACGAGCGCCTGGTCGAACAGGCCAACAACGCCAACCATGGCGAACAGCGCGCCGCATCGCTCAGGCAGCTGCAGGCCGAGTTCGACGCCCACCTGTCCTCGCTCAAGCAGGGTGCGCTGGCCAAGGCGCTGGACCGCCCTGCCCGCCGCAGCACCCGCTTCACCCTGGGCAAGTCGCTGTAAACGGTGGCGCGGATACTGGTACTTGCCGGCGTCAATGGCGCCGGCAAGAGCTCACTGCTGGGGCAGATGCTGGGCGCCGATGGCGCCACCTGGTTCAACCCGGATGCGTTCACCCGGCAACTGGTGGAACGCGGCTGGCCATTGGCCGACGCCAATGCCGAAGCTTGGCAGGAGGGCGTGCGCCGCCTGAAACAAGCCATGGCGGAGAACAGCGACTACGCGTTTGAAACCACGCTGGGCGCGACCACCATACCGCGCCTGCTGCGGGAGGCCAGTGCCGAACATGAAATAAGCATCTGGTTCTGTGGGCTGGAAAGCGTGGCGCTGCACCTGCAGCGCGTGGCCGAGCGGGTGGCCAAGGGCGGCCACGACATTCCCGAGGCGAAGATCCACCAGCGTTTCGACAGCTCGCGCCTCAACCTGGTTGAACTGCTGCCGCACCTCACCCAACTGCATGTCTACGACAACAGCCGCCCACCCGACGCTGACGGCCAGGTGGAACCCCTGCTGGTGCTGGAGGTGGAGCGCGGGCGCATCCTGTGCCCCGCTACGCCGGAGGAATTCGGGCAGGTGCCCGGATGGGCCAAGCCGGTGGTGTGGGCGGCGCTGAGGGAGTTTGCTGGTGGGGAGCAGGAAAAAGGGTAAGGCCTGCCCTCACCCCAACCCCTCTCCCGCTTGCGGGAGAGGGGCTATGCAGTGCTCCCGCGTGCGGGAAGACTTTGCAGGCGTGCTCAGCGGCGCTCTATGACGAACTTGCCGAAGCCTACGCCCAGGCTCCAGCCACGGCCGGTGCCGGCCAGCGCGAGCGAGATGTCGCCCTTGGTCATCACCTGCGCGTCGGTGGCCTTGTTGGCGCTGGCGTGTACTTCCGCCGCCGCGTAGGTGCCCACCAGATCATTCATCGAATACGCGCCGGTGAACTTGCCACGGCCATCGGTGATGGTGGTGCGGCCTACGGTCAGGCCACCGCCCTTGGCACTGATGCTCACCGGGAAGCTGCTGCCGTTGTCACAGGTGATGGTGCCGGTGCCGCTGGCGGTCTTGTAGAACGCCGACCAGCCGGACAGGTTGTAGCGCAACTCACAGTCGATATTGCCGGCCGCCTGCGCCGCGGGCGCCAGCCCGGTGGCGGCCAGCAACACCAGTGCTGCCATCATGGTCTTCATGCTTGCATTCTCCTGTCTGTGGAACCCGGCCCGAGCCTAGCAGGCCGGTATCGTCTGCATGCAACCGGTGGCCATCGGCACCGGGCTGCCGTTCAGCGAGGCACCACCGGGCCCGCCAGCTCGAACGCATCGGCGTCCAGCATGGCCGGGAAACGCTCGCGGTGGGCGGCCAGCGCCGCTGCCGAAATGGTGGTGGTGACCACCTGCTCGCGCTCGCGGATTTCCAGCTGCGGCTGGCCGAGAAAATCGATCACCGCGCTGTCGCCGGAGTAATGCAGGCCGTTGCCATCCACGCCCACGCGGTTGACCACGGCCACGTAGCAGAGGTTTTCAATGGCGCGCGCACGTGCCAGCGTCTGCCATGCATACGCGCGCGTGGAAGGCCAGTTGGCCACGAAGATCTGCAGGTCGAAATCCATCTGCCCGGGGCGCTCCACATCGAAGCGGTTGCGGCAGAACACGGGGAAGCGCAGGTCGTAGCAGACCTGTGGATTGATCCGCCAGCCCTTCAGTTCCACGCACAGCCGGTCGTTACCAGCCGCGTAACGCTTGTGCTCGCCCGTATAACGGAACAGGTGGCGCTTGTCGTAGTAATGCAGCTCGCCGGCAGGCGTGGCCCACAGCAGGCGGTTGTACACCGCGCCGCCGTCGCGCAGCTGCACGCTGCCGGTAACCACCGCCCCCAGCGCGCGCGCCTGCGCCTGTATCCAGGCGACGGTCGGCCCCTGCATGTCCTCGGCCTTGTCGATGGCGTCGTTGGAGAAACCACTGGTGAAGGTTTCCGGCAGAATCACCAGGTCGGTGGTGCCGGCCAGCGGCGCCAGCAGCGCGGCGTAATGCTCGCGGTTGCCGGCCGGGTCGTGCCAGCGGGTGTCACCCTGCACCAGCGAAATACGAAGGTCCTGCATGTCCATCATGGTTCTGCCCGCAAGGAAAAGAGAATGCCACCGGCCACCGCCGTGGCGATCAACAGCGGCACCAGCCACTGCAACCAGCGCAACCAGCGGTTGCACGGCTGGCGCTGCTCGGCATAAGAAAGCAATGCCAGGTAAGCCCGCGTGTAATGGCTGAAGCTGCCGCGCAATGCCAGACGCCCGTCGTCCACGGATACGCCGCGCTCGCGGAGGCCCGGCTGCACCACGGAGAAGAACAGCCACGCCTTCGCCACACCCGCAACGACGCAGGCGCACAAGACCGGCAACAGGAACAACAGGCCCGTCCGCGTCATCCCTGCCTCAGAGCAGCTGCAGCCGCTGGATGGCCGCATCCAGCGTGGCATCGTTCTTGGCGAAGCACAGCCGCACCAGACGCTGGCCTGCCGGCGGCGTCTCGTAGAACGGCGACAGCGGGATGGCGGTGACGCCCTTCTCGATGGTCAGCCACTTCACGAATTCGTGGTCAGGCAGGTCGCTGACCGCCGAGTAGTCCACCAGCTGGAAGTAGCCACCCGGCACCGGCAGCGGTTTCAGGCGCGTGGTCAGCAGCTGCTCGCGGAAACGGTCGCGCTTGCTCTGGTAGAACGCGCCCAGCTCCAGGTGATGCTCGGGCTCGTCGCGGATCATCGCGGCGAAGCCGTACTGCGCCGGGCTGTAGGTGGTGAAGGTGTTGTACTGGTGCACCTTGCGGAACTCGGCGCTCAGTGCCGGCGGCGCGATGGCGTAGCCGATCTTCCAGCCGGTGCAGTGGTAGGTCTTGCCGAAGCTGGAAATGACGAAGGCACGCTCGCGCAGCTTCGGGTAGCGCAGTGCCGACTCATGGCGCGCACCGTCATAGATGATGTGCTCGTACACCTCATCGGAGATCAGGTAGATGCCGGTGCCGCGCAGTACGTCGGCAAGTGCCTGCATGTCGGCCGCGGTCAGCATCGCGCCAGAAGGGTTGTGCGGCGTGTTGACCATCAGCATGCGGGTCTTCGGCGTGATGGCCGCGCGCACGCGGTCCCAGTCCACGGCGAAGGTCTGCGGATCCAGCGGCACATGCACCGCACGCGCACCGGCCAGGTCGATGGCCGGCTCGTAGCAGTCGTAGGCCGGGTCCAGCACGATCACCTCATCACCCGCACGCACCACCGCATGGATTGCATCGAAGATGGCCTCGGTGCCGCCCGAAGTCACGGTGATCTCCGTATCCGGGTCCACCTGCGCGCCGTAGCAGTCCAGCACCTTCTGCGCGATGGCCTGGCGCAGCACCGGCACGCCGGTCATGGGCGCGTACTGGTTGAAACCCTCGCGCATGGCCTTGGCGGTTTCGTCGATAAGCCGCTGCGGCGCCGGGAAATCCGGAAAGCCCTGGCCCAGGTTGACCGCGCCATGCTCGGCGGCCATCTGCGACATCACGGTGAAAATGGTGGTGCCCACCTTGGGCAGCTTGGTCTGCGGTTGCATCGTTGCGTACACACCGGGGGGGAGAAACCACCGAGTGTACGCAATGCAGACTGCAGCCGGGCGCACGGACGCTGCGGCTGCGGCCCGGGGCTATACTGGCGCGCCTTCCAAGCGCCATACGGCGGCGCTTCCACCCAAGGACGGACGCGCCCGATCCCGATGACTGAATTACCGAACACACCGCCCCTGCTACGCGTCAGTGGCCTGCGCTTCACCCGTAATGACGACCCCGTGTTCGGGCCACTGGATCTGCATGTGGATGCTGGCGAGGCGCTGCTGGTGCAGGGCAGCAACGGGGCCGGCAAGACCACCCTGCTGCGGGTGCTGGCAGGGCTGCTGCCACCAGATGCCGGGCAGATCGAGATCGACGGCCGCCCGGCCAACAGCAACGACCGTTCCCGCTATATCGCCTACCTGAGCCACCTCACCGCGCTCAAGCAGGATCTGGGCGCGCTGGAAAACCTGCATTTTCTGTGTGGCCTGCAGGGCCGCCGCGCACGGCAGATGCCGGGCAACGCGCTGGCCATCGTCGGCCTTGCCGGTTATGAGGATGCGCTTGTGCGGCAGCTGTCGGCCGGCCAGAAGAAGCGCCTGTCGCTGGCCCGCATCTGGCTTTCGCCCGCACCGCTGTGGCTGCTCGACGAGCCCTACGCCAACCTCGACCTGGACGGCATCAATCTGGTCAACCGCATGATTTCCGCCCACCTGCGCAGCGGTGGCGCCGCACTGGTCACCACCCATGGTGCCTATGCCGCACCGCCGGTACGCAACCGCACGCTGATGCTCGGGCGCGCAGCCGAGCAGGCGGAGGCCGCAGCATGAACCTGCCCGGCCCGCAGCCCACCTTGTTCAATGCCGCCCGTGCCCTGCTCGCCCGCGACCTGAAACTGCTCTGGCGCCGCCGTGGCGACGCCGCCCAACCCATCCTGTTCGCCCTGCTGGTGGTGGCGCTGTTCGCACTGGCCTTGGGCGGCGAGGAAAAGAAACTGCAGAGCGTGGCCGCCGCGGTGTTGTGGCTGTCGGTGCTGCTGGCCGGCCTGCTGTCACTGGACACCCTGTTCCGCAGCGATGCCGAAGACGGCTCGCTTGAACAATGGCTGTTGTCACCGGTGCCATTGGCCTGGCTGGTGGCGGTACGAGTGTTCTCGCACTGGCTGACCACTGCTTTCCCACTGGTATTGGTGAGCCCGCTGCTGGCGGAATTGATGCATCTTCCCGCTGCCCAACTGCCAGTACTTGTGACTTCTTTGGCCCTTGGCACACCGCTGCTGAGCCTGTTGGGCGCGGTGGTGGCGGCACTCACCGTAGGCATGCGCAGGGCCGGCATTCTGCTGGCCCTGCTGGTGCTGCCGCTGTACGTGCCGGTACTTGTTTTCGGGGCTGGCGCGGTGGCGGCCAGTGCCCAGGGGTTCGACAGCAGCGGTGCCCTCCTGATGCTTGCCGGCGGCCTGGTTGCCAGCACTTTGCTGGCTCCGCTCACTGCGGCCGCCGCGATCCGTATCGCAAACTCCTAAGCGAAAACGGCGCTATTCTTGACTGAACCTTCACCTCAATGCCTCTTCATGCCCAACCGGCACCGCCCCGAGCACACCACCCCAGGCAAGCCGTGCCTGCCGCCCCGCCCTGCCGTTGAGCTGCAGCGGCGTGGCGAACTGCGGGTGGAGAAGTTCCTGGACGCGGCCACCGAGGTGTTCAACGAAAAGGGCTACCAGGCCGCACGCCTGTCGGACATCGTCAAACGCGCAGGCGGCTCCATGGCCACGCTGTACCGCGCGTTCGGCGACAAGGTGGGGCTGGTGCATGCGCTGATGGAGCGCAGCATCCACAGTTTCGGCCTCAGCCTGGATGCATTGGCGCAGTCCACCCTGCCGCCGTCGGAGGCGCTGCAGGAGGCCGCATCGGTGATGGTGGATGAAATCCTCACGCCCTCGCGCATTGCCTGCCACCGCGTGGTGATTTCCGAGGGCATGCGCCAGCCGGAGCTGCGTGACTGGTTCCAGGCGCACGGCGTGGCGCCCATGGAGGCGCTGCTGAGCCGGTATTTCCGCCGTGAGATGGAAGCGGGCCGGCTGTGCCTGGAAGACCCGGAAGGCTCGGCGCATCTGTTCTACATGATGGTTATTGGCGGCACGATCCTGCGTACCGTCAACGGCCGCATGACACACCAGGATCTGTGCAAGGCCAAGGAAAGCGCCGCGCTGGCGGTGCGTTTGTTCCTCAGCGGCGCGCTGCCACGGAGGTGATGCCGGCGGCAATCAGTCATCCAATCGGCGCTCAATCAGGTAAATGCCACCCAAAAAACTGAACCGGGGTCTGCTGCGCCGCAGCTTGACCGGGGTGGCGTTCGTCACAAAATGAACACGTAATAAAAATTACATTTCGTTCAGCCATAGTTGTGTTTGTCGCCCACCGATCCGGCAGGGACAACACCAAGGAGGGGAACGTGCGGTTCTATCTTGCATTCCTGATGCTGGTCGCAACCGCGGTGCTGGTGTCCATCGCCTGGCTGGCCCCGGTCAAGGCAGACGCCTCCGGGCAGGCAGTGAAATTGCCCGAAACCCACTTCGCCTCCACCAGCTCCGGCCACGGTTTCAACGCCCCACCCGGCTTTGCCGATGCGGTGCCTGCGCGTAACCAGGCCCATCCCGAGGCCAAAAGTGTAGGCCAGCAGGTCTGCACTGCCTGCCACAGCAAGGAAAACGACAACTTCGCGCACACCGCGCACGCCGCAGGCATGGAGGTGGCACTGGCCGCCAACCCGGCCACGGCTACCTGTGAGGCCTGCCACGGCCCCGGCTCGGTGCACGCGGCCAACCCCACGCAGAAGGGCTCGATCATCGCCTTCACCCACGATGGCGGCACCCCCATCGCCAACCAGACCGAAAGCTGCCTGGGCTGCCATTCCGGCGGCCCGCGCGATGCCTGGCTGGGCTCCATCCACCAGCGCAATGACCTGTCGTGCAGCGACTGCCACAACCCCATGGCCAAGTTCTCCGCCGAGGGCCTGACCGCCAAGCAGTCGGTGAGCGAAACCTGCTCCACCTGCCACAAGGACATCCGCCAGCAGTTCAACCGCCGTTCGCACATGCCGCTGCCCGAAGGCGCCATCAGCTGCGTGGACTGCCACAACCCGCACGGCACGCTCAACGCCACGCTGCTCAAGACCGACACCGTCAACGAGACCTGTTACCAGTGCCACGCCGAGAAGCGCGGCCCGTTCCTGTTTGAACATGCGCCGGTACGCGAGAGCTGCCTGAACTGCCATCAGGTGCATGGCTCCAACCAGCATGCGCTGCTGGTGGCGCCCATCCCGATGCTGTGCCAGCAGTGCCACTCGCACGTGCGCCACCCCAACGATCTGCAGACTGAAATCTCGCTCGGCGGTGCCATGACGCCGGACGAGCGTCTGATGGGCCGCGGCTGCATCACCTGCCACGCCCAGGTTCACGGCTCCAACCATCCTTCCGGCCCACGTCTGCACAAGTAGAGGGAGACGCTCATGTGCACACGGAAACGTACGCGCAGCTGTCGTTGGTCACTCCTGTCGCTGGCCATGCTGGCCGGCCTTGCACAGGCGCAGGACAGCGGCGCCGGCATCGACCTGCAGTTCGGCAACTGGCTGGACCCGAGCGGACGCATCGGCTGGCAGGGCTGCGACCCGGATGGGGCCAGCTGGCTCACCGCCGAACCCAAGCGCACGCCTACCGGCTTCCTGTATGGCTGCCCGCCGCTGATGCCGGAGGACAAGCCCTTCGGTGAGAACGGGTGGACCTACAGCGGCAGCGTCGGCCTGGGCTATATGCACGTCAGTGGCGATGAGCGCAGCACCAATTGGCGCCGCTTCCGCGATGCCGATGACGGGGTGGTGCTGCAGGCCAACTTCAGCCTCAAGCGGGCTGCCGATGGCAGCTATGCCGATGTACGGCTGAGCCGGCTCAGCCGTGACAACCAGTACCTGCGCGCGGTGTTTGGCCAGGCCGGGCGCTACAAGGTGCAGGCTTTCGTGCGCAGCGCGCCCAACATCCTCAGCGCCAACGCACGCTCGATATGGGACGGCGTGGGCAGCAACCACCTCACCCTGAAGCCGGGCCTCACGCCTGCCGGCAGCACGCCGGCACAGGTGGCGGCGGTATCGGCCGCGCAACCGTTCAGCACCTTGAGCGTGGTGCGCGACAAGCAGGGCGTGAGCATCAACTACCTGCTCAACCCGCGCTGGAGCACCTACGCCAGCCTCACCCACGAGGAGCGCAAGGGTGCGCGCCCGTTCGGCGGCCCGTTCTTCTTCAACTATCCCTTCCCTGCCAACGGCGGCATCTACGAGATTCCGCGCCCCATCGATGACAGCACCATCAACTTCATCGGCGGCTTCCGCTTTGTCGGCAACCTGTGGCGCAGCGACTTCAACTACAGCGGCTCGTTCTTCCGCAACGCGCACAGCTCCTATGACTACCAGGTGCCGTTCGGCCTGTATGCGGTGACCAGCGCATACACGCCGCCGCTGGAATCAGGCTCCTTCGCCTACGAGCCGGAGAACGACTACCACCGCCTCGGCCTGACCGTCAGCCGCAAGCTGCCGGAATGGAACGGCGACTTCTCGGTGAACATGGCGCTGAGCACCATGCGCCAGGACGACAAGCTGCTGGCGCCGATGAACTGCAGCGGCCAGTTCGGTCAGGCGCTTGCGCCACCCTTCATCCAGGACTGCGCCAACTGGAATACCACCGATGCGCTCTCGCGCAAACGCGCCGACCTGGCCATCAACAACCAGAAGCTCGATGCGCGGCTGGTGCTGCAGCCCAGCAACAAGCTCACCTGGCGCAGCACCGCACGCTACCTGCGCGAAGACTATTCAGGCACCTACTGGTCGTACAACCCGCTGACCAACCAGTTCGGCTACATCGCCGAAAACGGTGCACAGGGCAGCGTGGTGCCCGGTGAAATGGGCGTGTGGGACCGTGGCCCGAATGCATCGGTGCTCACCCGCATCCGCAACCTGCCGCTGGACAAGGAAACGCATGAAATTTCCACCGGCGCCGACTACCGGATGGACAACAAGAACACGCTCTCTGCCAGCTACACCTACACCACCATCGAACGCGCGCACCGCGAGGTGGGCACCACGCGCGACAGCATGATCAAGCTGGGCTGGAACAGCCGCACCCTCGACTGGCTCAGCTTCCGCGCCAACTACACCTACCTGGACCGTGGTGGCAGCAGCTACTACTACGACCCCTACGAATTCACCTTCTCCAGCTCCCTGCCCGGCTTTGTCGAGCCGGCCGCGGGGCTCGCACCGCACACGGTGGCCAACCTGCGCAAGTACGACATCGCCTCGCGCACGCAGCACAAGCTGGACCTGATGGCCACCTTCATCCTGCCGCATGACATGACCGTCTATGCCTCCTTCCGCGGCGACCGCAACCACTACGACGCGCAGATAGGACGCCGCCGCTTCGACACCTACGGCAGCAGCCTGCAGTGGGAATGGCAGCCCAACCCGGAAACCACCGCCAGCGCGTGGTATGGCCATGACCGCTCCACGCTGGACGTGGCCAACGTCAACGATGCCGTAGGCGGCGACCCCAACCTTGGTGGTCCTACCTACCCGGACGCCAACCGCTGGTGGATGAGCGATACCCAGCGCAACCACTACGCCGGACTGAACTTCAGCCGCCGCCTGGGCCGCGCCACCCTGGACGTGGCGTGGAACTGGAGCTACTCGCGCGGCAGGACCAGCTACCGCATGAACTCGCCCGGCGCGCTCACCGTTCCGGCAAATGCGCCAGCCGCCAGCGGCGAATACCCGCTGATGAGCTACCGGGTCAATTCGCTGACCGCAGGACTCACCGTGCCGCTGGGCCAACGCATGCGCCTGCGCCTGTTCGACACCTGGGAGCGCGGCAACCTGTCCGATTGGCATTACTTCGGCTTCGAGGACACGCTGGTCTATGACCACCGCGTCTACACCGATGGCGGACCGTCCCGCTACAAGGTCAACCTGGTCGGCATGATGTTCGAGGTGGCGCTATGAAAGCATTCTGGTTGATCGCCGCCCTGGCCGCCGCCAGCAGCACCCAGGCCGGGCCGCAACAGACCACCGCCGATACACCCCCGCCACCGCCTGCCGGCGAGGTAGCCGCGCAGGCCGACACCGACACCGCGCAGGCCGACAGCCCTCCGCAGCAGGAGCAACAGGCTGCGCGCGCTGCCGATGCCAACGCAGCGGAGGACAGCAGCGATACAACCCCTGCTGCGGCCGCGCCACCTCCACGCTATGACCTGCGCACCGCGCACGCCCCGCCGGGCGATGCGCAGGCCGGCAAGGCCAAGGCCGAGGTCTGCGGCGCCTGCCATGGCACCGACGGCATCGCCACCGCACCCATCTTCCCAAACTTGGCCGGTCAACGCGCCGCCTACCTGTACTGGTCGCTGCAGGCCTACAAGACCGGGCGCATGCCCGAATCGCCGATGACCGGAATGGCCGCACCGCTTGAGGAACAGGACATCCGCGACCTGGCCGCCTATTACGCCAGCCTGCCTGTGCCGCCACCCGCGGCCGACGCAGCGCCCGATGAGCTGGACGCCAGCCTGCTCGGTCAGGGCCAGGACATCTACATGAATGGCGCCCCTGACAAGGGCATTCCGCCCTGCCAGGGCTGCCACGGTGCCGATGCGCGCGGCAGTGCGCAGGCCGCCTTCAGCGACCGCAGCGGCCGTACGCCGTATGCCGCATACCCCAGATTGAGGGGTCAACACAATGATTACCTTCAAACACGTCTGCAGCAATTTCATGAAAATAGCCTGGACGCCTCCACCAACAGCCGGGTCATGCACGGCGTAGCCGAGCGGCTGGATGAGGACAGCATCAAGGCAGTTTCGACATGGCTATCATCCCTGAAGGAGTAGCAGGTCATTCACGCGCCACACTGTGGCGTTTTTCCACCACGTTTTGAGGAGTTTCCCAAATGAAAACCCGTATTTTTCTTGCCCTCCTCGCCCTTGGCGGCGCCTCTTCGGCCCATGCAGCCAACAACTGCTCGGTGAACCTGGAAGGCAACGACGCGATGAAGTACAACCTCACCAACATCGACGTGCCCAAGAGCTGCGCCAACTTCACCATCAACCTGAAGCACACCGGCAAGATGGCCAAGAACGTGATGGGCCACAACGTGGTGGTGGCCAAGACCGCGGACATGGGCGGCATCGACGCCGACGGCATCAAGGCCGGCCTGGCTTCGGACTACCTGAAGGCTGGCGACACCCGCATCATCGGCCACAGCAAGGTGGTGGGCGGCGGTGAGAGCACCAGCGTTTCCATCCCGGTTGCCAAGCTCACCGCCGCCGGTGCACCACTGTCTTTCTTCTGCAGTTTCCCGGGCCATTCAGCACTGATGAAGGGCACCGTTACGCTGAAATAAGCATCCGGTTGCCGACGTTTGGGCGGTTTTCGGGTATCGTGCGCTGGTATGAATTCAGCAACGGCATCACCACCGAAGTGATGCCCAGCCGGTCGGGCCGCCGCAGGTGGCCCGGCCATAGTCTTCCTCAGCGAGCGGACAGATGTTCAAAGGTTTGATCGGTTGGTTTCACAAGCTGGGCTCCCCAGCCTATTTCGATACCTTTGCCGCCCGCTGGTCGCCCTGGTTCTACATCGCCTCCCTGCCACTGTTCGCCTTCGGCCTGTGGCAGGCGCTTGCCGTGGTGCCTGCCGACTACCAGCAGGGCGACAGCTTCCGCATTCTGTACATCCACGTGCCCGCTGCGTGGATGAGCCTGTTCGTGTTCGGGCTGATGGCCTTCTACAGCGCCATCGCGCTGATCTGGCGCATCAAGCTGTGCGAAATCCTGGCCATGGCCTGCGCGCCCATCGGCGCGGCGTTCACCCTTATCACCCTGCTCACCGGCAGCATCTGGGGCAAGCCCATGTGGGGCACCTGGTGGGATTGGGACCCGCGCCTGACCACCGAGCTGATCCTGCTGTTCCTGTATCTGGGCGTGATGGGGCTGTACGGCGCCATCGACGACCGCCGCGCCGCCGCACGCGCGGCCGGGCTGCTGTCCATCGTCGGGCTGGTGCTGCTGCCGGTCATCCGCTACTCGGTGGTGTGGTGGAATTCGCTGCACCAGGGCCAGACCATCAGCGTGTTCGGCGAATCCAGCATGGACAGCAGCATGATCCTGCCGCTGTGGGTGATGGTGTTTGCCACCAAGTTCTGGTTCGCTGGTTCGCTGTTGGCGCGCGCCCGTGCCGACAACCTGCGTCGTGAGGCCGGCAAGGCATGGCTGCGCGAACGCGTGGAGAAGCTGCAATGACCTATTTCAAATACGTGGCGCTGGCCTATGCGGTGTTCTTCGTCGTACTGGCCTGGGATTTCCTGGTGCCGCGCCTGCAGATACGCCAGCAGCTGCGCGAGGCGCGTGGACGTGCCGCGCGTGCGCAGCGCGCCGCCGCACAACCTGCAAGTGACCAGGAGCTGAGCCGATGAGCCCCACCCAACGCCGCCGCCTGCTGATCGTGCTGCTGGTGCTGGCCGTGGCCGGCATCTCCGCCGCACTGGTGGCCACCGCACTGCAGCGCAACATCGCCTATCTGTACACCCCGGCCGAAGTGAAGGCCGGCAAGGTGGCGCCGGACGCACGCTTCCGCCTGGGCGGCATGGTCGCCAAGGGCTCGTTCAAGCGTGAGCCGGGCGCGTTGCTGGCCCGCTTCGAGGTGACCGATGGCGATGCCATGCTGCCGGTCACCTACGACCGCATCCTGCCGGACCTGTTCCGTGAGGGGCAGGCCGTGGTCGCCACCGGGCGCATGGCCAACGGCACCTTCGTGGCCGAGGAAGTGCTGGCCAAGCACGATGAAACCTACATGCCCAAGGAACTGGCCGACAAGATGGGCCAGGCGCATACCAAGCACCAGGTTCCGGTTGATGCCCCTGCACAGGAAACCCCCTGAGTGCTCGCCGAGATTGGACAGGTACTGCTGATCCTCGCCCTGCTGGCGGCACTGCTGCAGAGCGTGCTGCCGCTGATAGGCGCACAACGCAACTCGCCGGCACTGATCGCCGTGGCACGGCCGGCGGCGATGCTGCAGCTGACCATGCTGCTGGGTGCCTTCGTGGTGCTGACCATGGCCTTCGTGCGCCAGGATTTCTCGCTGCGCTACGTGGCCGAGAACTCCAATTCGCTGCTGCCGATGATCTACCGCTACTCGGCGGTATGGGGCGCGCACGAAGGCTCGCTGCTGCTGTGGGCGCTGGTACTGGCGCTGTGGACCGCCGCCGTGGCCGAGTTCTCGCGCAAGCTGCCGGCCGATGTGGTGGCGCGCGTGCTGGCGGTGATGGGCATCATCAGCGTGGGTTTCCTCGCCTTCCTGCTGTTCACCTCCAATCCGTTCGCGCGGCTGCTGCCGGCACCGGTGGAAGGCCACGACCTGAACCCGCTGCTGCAGGACCCGGGGCTGATCATCCACCCGCCGATGCTGTACTTCGGCTATGTGGGCTTCGTGGTGCCGTTCGCCTTCGCCATCGCCGCGCTGCTGGATGGCCGCATCGACGTGCGCTGGCTGCGCTGGACCCGCCCGTGGACCAATGTGGCCTGGGCGTTCCTGACCCTGGGCATCGCGCTGGGCAGCTGGTGGGCGTACTACGAGCTGGGCTGGGGCGGCTGGTGGTTCTGGGACCCGGTGGAAAACGCCAGCTTCATGCCCTGGCTGGTGGGCGCGGCGCTGATCCATTCGCAGGCCGCCACCGAAAAGCGCGGCGTGTTCGTCGGCTGGACCCTGCTGCTGGCCATCGCCGCGTTCGCGCTGTCGCTGCTGGGCACCTTCCTGGTGCGCTCGGGCGTGCTGACCAGCGTGCATTCGTTCGCGGCTGATCCGGCGCGCGGCCTGTTCATCCTGGTGTTCCTGGCGCTGGTGGTCGGCGGCTCGCTGCTGCTGTACGCGCTGCGCGCCGGCACCGTGGGCGGCAACAGCAACGACCCCAAGCGTGCGTTCGCACTCAACTCGCGCGAAGGCCTGCTGCTGGGCAACAACCTGCTGCTCAGCTGCGCCTGCGCCATGGTGCTGCTGGGCACGCTGTACCCGCTGCTGGCCGATGCACTGGACCTGGGCAAGGTCTCGGTGGGACCGCCCTACTTCGGCACCCTGTTCCTGCTGCTGATGACGCCGCTGGTACTGCTGGTGCCGTTGGGCCCGCTCACCCGCTGGCAGCGCGAACAGGGCCTGCGCCCCCTGACACTGCTCGCACCATGGGCCGCGCTGGCGCTGGTGGTAGCGGTGATCGGCTGGTTCATGGCCCCACAGGGCAAGCTCAAGACCGCCGCCGGCCTGTTCGGTGCGGCCTGGGTTGCACTGGGCACGCTGTATTACCTGTGGACCCGCCTGCGCGCCAGCGGCCGGGTCAACGCCGAAACCCTGGGCATGCTGGTCGCCCATGTGGGCATCGCGGTGTTCCTGGTGGGTGCGCTGCTGGTGGAGGCGCTGAACGTGCAGCACGAAGTGGCCTTGTCACCGGGCAGGTCGGTCACCGTCGGCCAGTACGAACTGGTGTTTGAAGGCGTGGATGCAAAGGATGGCCCCAACTACCACTCCGATCGAGGCCATCTGAAGGTGCTGCGTGACGGCACCCAGGTCGCGCGCCTGCACCCTGAAAAGCGCATGTATGCCAGCGGTGGCCAGCCGATGACCGAGGCCGGCATCCATCCGGCACTGGGTGGCGATGTGTACGTGGCACTGGGAGAATCACTGGGCAATGGCGCCTGGGCAGTCCGGGTGCAGATCAAACCCTTTGTCCGCTGGATCTGGCTGGGCGCCCTGCTGATGGCGCTGGGCGGTTTCATCACCGCCGTGGACCGCCGTTTCCGCCGGCTGCCGGAGAAATCCCGATGAGCACCCCCTCCCCCGATTCCAACAAGCCGCACCGCCTGCCGCCCGTCGCCATCATCCTTGGCGCGCTGTTCTTCGTCGGCCTGATCGGCCTGATGCTCTACGGCGTAAGCCGTTCCGGCCGTGCTGACCGCGACAGCCTGCCCTCGGCACTGATCGGCAAACAGGCGCCGGCGTTCTCGCTGCCGGTACTGCATGACCCCAAGGTGCTTGTCACCGACAAGCAGCTGCGTGGCGCGCCGTATGTGCTCAACGTGTGGGGCAGCTGGTGCCCCACCTGCCGCGATGAGCACCCCATCCTCACCAGGTTCGCCGAGACCAAGCGCGTGCGCATGATCGGCTACAACTGGAAGGACAACCGCGAAGATGCGCTGCGCTGGCTGGAACAGCTGGGCAACCCGTACATGGTGGTGCTGGCCGATGAAGAAGGCCGCACCGCGCTGGACTGGGGCATCGCCGCCGCGCCGGAAACCTTCCTGGTCGATGGCAGCGGCACCGTGCGCTGGAAATACAGCGGCGCCATCACCCAGCAGGTGATGGACCAGCAGCTGATCCCGGCGCTGGAAAAGGTGGAAGCCGAGATCGGCGGCCGCCACACCGCGCCCGATCTGGGTACGGCACGATGAAGTATCTGGCCTGCGCCCTGCTGTGGCTGGGTCTGGTGCTGACCGCACAGGCGCAGCCCATGGGCGACCCCACCCCGCTGCAGTACCGCGACCGCGCCGAGGAAGCCCGCTTCCACGCGCTCACCGCCGAGCTGCGCTGCGTGCAGTGCCAGAACCAGTCGCTGGCCGATTCCAACGCGCAGATCGCCCATGACCTGCGCCGCGAAGTGCTCAAGCTGATGCACGAAGGCCGCAGCGACGCGGAGATCAAACAGTTCCTGGTCGATCGCTATGGCGAATTCGTGCTGTACCGCCCGCAGATGGAAGGCAGCACCCTGCTGCTGTGGTTCGGCCCTGCCCTGCTGCTGATCGGCGGTGCCGTGGTGCTGGTGATGTACGTGCGCCGCCGTGCCCGCGCGGTGCCGGTAGCCGAAGACAATGGCGACGCCAGCCAGGAAGACCGCCAATGGTGAACACTGTTTTCATGGCCGGTGCCGGCCTGCTCGCCGCCATCGCCACCGGCCTCACCCTGTGGCCGCTGTGGCGCGACGGCAAGCGCGGCATCTGGGGCACGCTGGTGGCAGCGGCCATCGTCGCCACGCTGGGCCTGTACCAGTTCCTCGGCACGCCGGCCGCACTGCAGGTGCAGGCCAATGCGCCCACCAGTGCGCCGCGTTCGCTGGAAGAAGGCGTGGCCCAGTTGCAGGCCGCCTTGAAGCAGAACCCCGAGCGTGTGGATGGCTGGGTACTGCTGGCGCGTTCGCAGCTGGAACTGGGCAAGGTGGCCGACGCCGCACAGGCCTACGAACAGGCGGTGAAACTGGCGCCCGACGAACCCGGCCTGCTGGTTGAAGCGGCACAGACCCGTGCCCAGGCCAACCCGCAGTTCCTGTTCGACGACACCGCCGCGCAGTGGCTGCAGAAGGCGCGCCAACTGGCACCGGACAACGAACGCGCGATCTGGCTGACCGGCATCGTGCAGCGCCAGCAGGGCCGGAACGAAGAAGCCGCGCAGACTTGGGAAAGTCTGCTGTCGCGGCTGGAGCCGGCCGCAGCGGCCGCATTGCAGGAACAGATAGACCTGGCGCGTGGCAAGACACCGGCCAGCGCCGCCCCGGCGGGCGACAGCACGGCGGCCACGCCCGCTGCCACACCGCCTGCTGCCGGCGGCCACGCCATCACCGTTACCGTCACCCTGGCCCCATCGCTGGCCGCACGTGCGGCATCGGGCAAGGAAAGCCTGTTCGTGATCGCACGCATGCCCGGCGGCCCGCCGATGCCGGTGGCGGTGGAGCGCCACCCGGCGCAGAACCAGCCGATCACCGTCACTCTGGACGACGGCGACAGCCCCATGCCGACGCTGAAGCTCTCCGCGCTGGAGCAGGTGGAAGTGTTCGCGCGCCTGTCGGTCAGCGGCAACGCCATGCGCCAGGACGGCGATGTCGAATCCACGCCGGTCAAGCTCAGCCTGCCGGCCGACAAGCCGCTGCAGATCACCCTGGGCCAGCCCTGAGAGCAGCATGAGCTGATGGCAGCGGGCAATGTGAGTGGACATGCTCCAGCCACGTTGGCCGCTAGAATGGGGCGATGACCGAATTCATCCCGGAAGGCAGCCGCTTCCACCCGCTCACCTCGCCCTTCCCCATGAAGCGTGGTGGCGCCCTGCATGGCGCCCGCGTTGCCTATGAAACCTGGGGCACGCTGGCCGACGACGCCAGCAACGCCATCCTGATCGTCACCGGTCTGTCGCCCGACGCGCATGCCGCCAGCAACGCCGGCAACCCGGCCACCGGCTGGTGGGAGCCGATGCTCGGCCCCGGCAAGCCCATCGACACCGACCGCTGGTTCGTCATCTGCGTCAATTCGCTCGGCAGCTGCAAAGGCTCCACCGGGCCTGCGTCGCTGGACCCGGCCACCGGTGAAACCTACCGGCTGTCGTTCCCGGAGCTGTCCATCGAAGACGTGGCCAATGCCGCTGCCGAGGTGGTCAAGGCGCTGGGCATCAGCCAGCTGGCCTGCCTGATCGGCAACTCGATGGGCGGCATGACCGCGCTGGCGCTGCTGCTGCAGCACGAGGGCATCGCCCGCAGCCATATCAACATTTCCGGCAGCGCGCAGGCCTTGCCGTTCTCCATCGCCATCCGCTCGCTGCAGCGCGAGGCCATCCGCCTGGACCCGACCTGGAACAACGGCAACTACAGCGAGGACAGCTACCCGGAATCGGGCATGCGCATGGCCCGCAAGCTGGGCGTCATCACCTACCGCTCGGCGCTGGAATGGGATGGCCGCTTCGGCCGCGTGCGGCTGGATTCGGACCAGACCGATGAAGACCCGTTTGGCCTGGAATTCCAGGTGGAAAGCTACCTGGAAGGCCACGCGCGCCGTTTCGTGCGCCGCTTCGACCCCAACTGTTACCTCTACCTGGGCCGCTCGATGGACTGGTTCGACATGGCCGAATACGGCAATGGCGACGTGATGGCCGGGCTGGCGAAAATCCATGTCGAGCGCGCACTGGCAATCGGTGCCAATACCGACATCCTGTTCCCGGTGGAGCAGCAGCAGCAGATTGCCGACGGCCTGCGTGCCGGCGGTGCGATGGCCGACTTCATCGGCATGGATTCGCCGCAGGGGCACGATGCATTCCTGGTGGACTACGCCCGCTTCGGGCCGGCGGTTGCCGGGTTCCTGCACGCACTCCCGGACGGCGTCTGAGCCATGCGCTACCAGGGGCGGCTGCAGGACTGGAACGACCAGAAAGGCTACGGTTTCGTCATGCCCAACGGTGGCGGCGAGCGCGCCTTCGTGCACATCAAGGCCTTTGAACGGCGCCCGCAGCGGCCCGCCGACGGCATGCTGATCAGCTATGAACTGCAGCGTGACGCGCGCGGCCGCAGCAATGCGGTGGCGGTGCGGCAACAGGCGGCCGATGGCCGGACGCCTGCGCCTGCTCCACGCGCGCGGCAACGCAGCAGCGCGCACCTGCCCCGCGCATGGATGGGGTTGGCCGCGCTGCTTGTAATCGCCAGCGCGTGGTGGCTGAAGTGGCTTCCCGGTTGGGCGGCATTGGCCGTCGCCGGCATGAGCGTGGTCACAATGCTTGCCTATCTTCAGGACAAGGCGGCTGCGCAGGCGGATCGCCGCCGCACACCGGAAAACATGCTGCACCTGCTTGCGTTGCTGGGGGGCTGGCCCGGCGCACTGATCGCCCAGCAGGTGTTCCAGCACAAGCGCAGCAAACGCAGCTTCCTGCTGGTGTTCTGGGTGACGGTGGTGCTCAACGTCATCGCCCTGGCAGCCATCGCCCGCGGCCTGCTGCCGCTCCCGTAGCACCCTTGGCACCCCGTAGCCCGGGTAAGCGCAAGCGCACCCGGGAAGCCCTCGGCAGTTCAGCGATGATGGGCCCACCGTTCCAAACAGCTGGAACTCAACGAACCGTGTGAACCCATTCCCGGGTGCGCTTGCGCTTACCCGGGCTACGGATGGCGGGTCTGCCTGGGTGATTGATCGGCCAGAGGCGTCGATGCTACGTTGCGCCAACTATCGGCAAACCCTTGCCTTGGAGATGCGCACATGCAGGACGCAGTGAAGAAGTTCGAGGATCAGGACGGCATGGCCGTGGTGCTGGGCCTACTCTGTGCCCTCATCTTCCATTGGGCGTGCTTCCCTGTCGCGATGGGCATCGCCGCCATTCCAAAGCTGCGCAGGAACGACGTGATGGCAGCGGTGCAGATCGGCCTGGCCGCCGTGTTCCTGCTGTTCGGCATGGGCTACAGCCTGGGCAAACAAGCCGCCATCCGCGACAACCAGCTCAGCGCCGCCACCACGCAGCAGCACTGAGCACCACGCCCGATCAAGAATCAGGGCTGCATGACCTGTAGCCCGGGTAAGCGCAGCGCACCCGGGAAGCTCTCGGCGCCTCGGCATCGGCAATAGCGACCCCGCCTTCTCAATCCCGGGACTCAACCTCTTCGTGTAAACCCATTCCCCGGGTGCGCTGCGCTTACCCGGGCTACCCAAAACCGCACCTTCAGCCCTGCTCGGTGAGCCTGCCCTGCTGTAAGCGGTACTCGCGCTGCACCACGCCTTCGGGCAGGTAGCCGTGTGTGATCATCAGCAGGCTGCGCTCACCCAGTGCGGCGGCAAGGTCGTTGAGCAGCGCATGCGCGGTGTCCACATCCAGGCCTTCGGTGGGTTCGTCCAGCACCATCAGCGGGGCCTTGCGCAGCAGCGCACGCGCCAGTGCCAGCCGCCGCGCCTGGCCCGCCGACATGGTGGCGCCGTTCTCGCCCACCCACGCCTGCAGGCCACCCTGCTGCCGCGCCCAGGCGCCCAGGCGCACCTGTTCGAGCACTTCCCACAGTTCATCGTCCGTGGCCTGCGGGCCGCCCAGGCGCAGGTTGTCGGCAATGCTGCCGGCAAACACCGGCGCGCCCTGCGGCAGCCACGCAATCTGCCGGTGCCAATCGGCCTGCGCGAACTGGCGCAGATCAATGCCGCCATAGCGCACCACTCCCTGCAGCGGATCCCATAGCCGCAGCAGCAGCGCGGACAATGTGGTTTTGCCGCAGCCACTGTCGCCACGTATGGCGATGCGCTCACCTGGCGCCAGGCGCAGGTCCACCCCATCAAGCAATTGCCGGCTTTCGCCCGGCCAGGTGAACACCACCTGCTCGAAGCTGACCTCTGCCGCCGTCTGCGGTACCGCCATCGGCTGCGCGGGGTCGTCCACCGCCGGCGCCTGCTCCACGATCTGTTCCAGCCGCTCGCCAGCCACCTTGGCCGACTGCAGCGCCTGCCATGCCAGGCCGCTGCCGGCGGCCACTTCCAGCAGTGCAACCGTCATGAACACCAGGGTGGCGGCCAACGGTGCACTCACACTGCCCGCCTCGAACGCCGCCAAGGCCAGCCACAGCATGGCCACCAGGCCCAAACCCGAGATGGCGGCGTGCAGCACGTTGCCCCCAATCAGGCGGCGGCGGCGCAGGCTGTCACTGCGCGCCAGCTGCCGCGCGGCCTCGTCCACCCGCAGTGTCCACGCATCACTCGCATGCAGCGCGGTGAGGTCGGCCACGCCTTCCAGCCCCTCGAAAGCGATTGTGCGCAGCGTGGCGCGTTGCTGCGCGCGCAGGCTCTCGCCCGCTTCACCACGGCGGACCGCCAGCCATGGCACGCCCGCACCCACCAGCAGCGCCAGCACCAGCAGCAGCACCGCCGCCGGCCAATGAATCACCACCGCAGCCACCACCGCCGCCAGCGCCATGGCAGCCAATGCCAGCAACGGGCCAACCGCGCGCACCATGCGCCCGTCCACCTCGCCGATATCGGTAACCAGCCGCGCCAGCAACTCGCCGGTACGGCTGCTGCCCAGCCGCGCCGGTGCCAGTGGCAGCGCACGGCGGAAGAACCACACGCGCAGGTCGCGGGCGATGCGCAGGGTGACATCGTGGCCCACCAGTTTCTCGAAATAGCGCGACACGATGCGCGCCATCGTCAGGCCACGGATGCCCGCCGAGGGCGAGAAGAAGTTGAAGCTGCGGGCCATGCCCGCCGCACCGGCCAATGCCGCGCCGGTAAGGAAACCACCAGACAAGCCGAGCAGGCTCACGCCCGCCAGCATGGTGGTGAACAGCAGCACCACGGACAACAGCAGCCGCCAGCGGTGGCGGCGGAATACGGAACGCATGCTCGGGCCGCTCATGCGCCTGCCTCCTGCTGCGGGGCCTGCAGGTGCTGCTGCAGGTCGATGGTTCTATCGGCCCAGCGCATCGCCACACTGCTGTGGGTGGCCATCAGCACGGTGCGGCCACGGGTGTGCGCGGCCAGTGCCTGCAGCAGATCTGCCTCGGTCTGCGGGTCGAGGAAGGCGGTGGGCTCATCAAGCAGGAACAGGTCCGGCTCGCGCAGCAGCAGGCGTGCCAGGCCAATGCGCCGCGCCTCACCACCAGACAGGCCAAAGCCACGCTCGCCGATCACCGTATCCAGCCCCTGCGGCAACTGCCCTGCAAAACGCATCACCTGCGCCACTTCGGCCACTGCCTGCAGCCGCTCGTTGCTGACCGAGGGGGCGGCCAGGCGCAGGTTGTCGGCTATCGAGCCATGGAACAGATAGGGCCGCTGCCCGGCGTAGCCGATGCGTATGCCCTCCCGCATCACGATGCGCCCTTCACGCGGCGGCAGCCAGCCCGCCAATGCTTCCAGCAGCGTGCTCTTGCCGCTGCCGCTGGGGCCGACCAGCGCCACATGCTCACCTGCGCCAAGTGCCAGCGAGAAATGCCGCAGCACATCATGCGCTGCACCCTGCGGGCGCAGGCTCACCTGCTGTACCGACACCAGGGGCGCGTGCAGCTGCGCGGGCCCGGCGCTCAATGCCTGTACTGCCGGGGTTGCCGCCGGCACCGCATCAGGCAGGTCATCGGCCAGCAGGCGCTCCACTTCCGATGCCGCCGCCAGCGCGTTGGCGCGGTCGTGATAATGCGCGGCAAGGCGCCGCAGCGGCGCGTAGAACTCCGGCGCAAGCAACAGGCAGAACATGCCGGTGCCCAGCGTGGGCACGGTGCTGTGCAGGGACATCAGCCCCAGATAGCTCAGGCCCAGGTACAGGGCCACCATCGCCACGCTCACCGAGGCGAAGAATTCCAGCACGGTGGAGGACAGGAAGGCGATGCGCAGTACCTTCATGGTGCGCACGCGCACGCCATCGGCGGCAGCGGCGATGCCTTCCAGTTCGGCCTGTCCACGCCCATACAGGCGCAGCAGGCCCAGGCCCTTGATGCGGTCGGCGAAATGGCCGCTCATGCGCGCCAGCTCACCCAGCTGGGCGCGGCCGGCATTTTCCGCGCCCCAGCCCACCAGCATCATGAAGAACGGCACCAATGGCGCGGTGAAGATGAAGATCAGCGCCACTACCCAGTCCACCCAGGCCACGGCCATGGCGATCAGCAGCGGCACCACCACCACCTCCACCCGCACGGGCTGGAAGCCTGCGTAGTAACCCTCTATGGCATCGCCATGCGACAGCAGCAGCTCACCCAACTCACCACTGCGCTGGCGCCGCTGCCACAGCGGGCCGCGCGCCATCAGCTTGCGGTAAACCTGCTCACGCAGTGCCAGGCGGGCGCTGTCGGCCACGTCGCCGGCAGCACGCTGTGCAAGCCCACCCAGCAGGCTTCGCACCAGCAGTACGCCGGCCAACACACCAAACACCGGCACAGTGGTGATAATGGGCGCGTGCTCGACCAGGATCGCCTGGATGAGCCATGCAATGGCGGCAGCCTGTACGATGAGCAGTGCCCCGGACACGCACACGGCCAAGGCCGCCATCCGCTGCTGTGGACGCGCGCCCGAGGCCAGAGCGGCCAGCCATTGCTGCTGCTGGCGCCGCTGCTGGCGCAATGCTTCGCCCGGATGTGGAACCTGGCTCAAGACCGACGACTCTGGTGAAGGAAATCTGCACGATTGTAAGCAAGCCTTGCCAGTCCTGCCCGTATTGCACGCTCATGGCCAAGTGCCAGTGAGACATTGATCCAGATCAAGGCATTCAAATGTCTGAACATGGAGCATTTCCTGCATAAAAACCCCTTCTTTCCACCCATGACGCCCAATTCCCACGAGGTAGACAGGCCATGATTGATTCAACAGTCGTAGAACTGTCGCGGTTGCAGTTCGCGCTGACCGCGATGTACCACTTCCTATTCGTCCCGCTCACATTGGGCCTGTCCTTCATGATCGCGATCATGGAGAGCGTCTACGTGATGACCGGCAAGGACGTCTGGCGCCGCATGACCCTGTTCTGGGGCGTGCTGTTCGGCATCAACTTCGCCATGGGCGTGGGTACCGGCATCGTCATGGAGTTCCAGTTCGGCATGAACTGGTCCTACTACAGCCACTACGTGGGTGACATCTTCGGTGCGCCGCTGGCCATCGAGGGCCTGATGGCGTTCTTCCTTGAAGCCACCTTCATCGGCCTGTTCTTCTTCGGCTGGAACCGCCTGTCCAAGGTACAGCACCTCACGGTGACCTGGCTGATGGCGCTGGGCACCAACCTGTCGGCACTGTGGATCCTGATCGCCAATGGCTGGATGCAGAACCCGGTGGGTGCGGTGTTCAACCCGGAAACCATGCGCATGGAAGTGGTGGATTTCATGGCCGTGCTGTTCAACCCGGTGGCACAGGCCAAGTTTGTGCACACGGTGTCGGCCGGCTACGTGACCGGCGCAGTGTTCGTGATGTCCATCAGCGCCTTCTTCATGCTGCGCAACCGGCACCAGGAAGTTGCCCGCCGCTCCTTTGCCGTGGCGGCCGCGTTCGGCCTGCTGTCCTCGCTGTCGGTGGTGGTGCTGGGTGACGAGAGCGGTTATGCCGCCAACGAGCACCAGAAGATGAAGCTGGCCGCGATCGAGGCCATGTGGGAAACCGAGCGTGCACCGGCTGACTTCACCGCCTTCGGCATTCCCAACCAGAAAACCCACCAGAACGACTATTCGGTGAAGATCCCCTACCTGATGGGCCTGATCGCCACCCGTTCGCTGGACAAGCCGATCCCGGGCATCCTGGAACTGGTGGAGCGTGCCGAGCACCGCATCCGTGGTGGCCAGCTGGCCTACGGTGCGCTGGAGCGCATCCGAGCCAACAAGCAGGACACCGAAGCGCTGGAGATGTTCGACCGCCATTGGCAGGATCTCGGCCACGGCCTGCTGCTGAAGCGTTACCGCGAGGACATCCTCAACGCCACGCCAGAGGAAATCTCGCAGGCGGCGATGGACACGGTGCCCAGGGTGGCCCCGCTGTTCTGGACCTTCCGCATCATGGCGGGCTTGGGCTTCTACCTCATCGCCTTCTTCGCGGTGGCCTTCTACTACTCCTGCCGCAACAACTTCCAGGACAAGCGCACGTTCCTGAAGATCGCGCTGTGGACGCTGCCGGCACCGTGGATCGCCATTGAATGCGGCTGGTTCATCGCCGAGTACGGTCGCCAGCCGTGGGCGGTGGAAGGCGTGCTGCCTACCTTCTACGCTGCATCAGGCCTTGCCCTGCACCAGATCGTGATGACGCTGGCCGGCTTCACCGCGCTGTATACGGTGCTGCTGATCATCGAGGTCAAGCTCATGCTCAAGGCCATCCGCAAGGGTCCGGAGGAAATCCTGCCCTCGCTGCAGCAGCCCGCTTCCCACCACGCCGCGCCGGCCCCGGGCCAGGCATAAGGCAGGAGAACACTCATGGATTTCATTCTTCTGGACTACACGACACTGCGGGTGATCTGGTGGCTGCTGCTGGGCGTGCTGCTGATCGGTTTCGCGGTGATGGATGGCTTTGACCTCGGCGTCGGCACCCTGCTGCCGTTCGTGGCCAAGACCGACGAAGAGCGCCGCCTGGTGATCAACACCATCGGCCCGGTATGGGAAGGCAACCAGGTATGGCTGGTGCTCGGTGGCGGCGCGATCTTCGCCGCCTGGCCGCCGCTGTATGCCGTGAGCTTCTCCGGCTTCTATCTGGCGATGTTCGTCATCCTGTTCGCGCTGATCCTGCGCCCGGTGGGTTTCAAGTACCGCGGCAAGATGCCGAGCCAGCGCTGGCGCGACAACTGGGACCGCGCACTGTTCATCGGTGGCTTCGTGCCGGCGCTGATCATGGGCGTGGCCGTCGGCAACGTCGTGCTCGGCGTGCCGTACCACTTCGATGACAGCCAGCGCGTCTGGTACACGGGCTCGTTCTTCGGCCTGCTGACGCCGTTCGCCCTGCTCGCCGGCCTGCTCAGCGTGGCCATGCTGGTCGCGCACGGTGCCGCCATGCTGGTCATCAAGACCGACGGCCCGGTGGCCGAGCGTTCGGCCCGCTACGGCAGCATCGCCGCCATCGTCAGCTTCGTGCTGTTCGCCGCTGCCGGCGCCTGGGTGGCCTTCGGCCTGCCCGGCTACGCCGTCACCTCGCAGGTGGTCACCGATGGCGCCAGCAACCCGCTGCTGAAGACCGCCGAGTTCACCGCCGCCGGTGGCTGGCTGCACAACTACAGCACCATGCCGGCAACGATCCTCGCGCCGGTCGCGGGCCTGCTGGGCGCACTGGCAAGCGCGGTGCTGCTGCGTGCACGTCGTGGCGGCCTGGCGTTCATCGCCTCGGGCCTGTCCATCGCCGGCATCATCTTCACCGTCGGCTTCGCCATCTTCCCGTTCCTGCTTCCCTCCTCCAGCCAGCCCGGCTCCAGCCTGACGCTGTGGGACGCCTCCTCCAGCCACCTGACCCTGTGGATCATGCTGCTGGCCACGGCGATCTTCCTGCCGATCATCATCGCCTACACCACCTGGGTGTACCGCGTGCTGAAGGGCAAGACCACGCTGGAAGAAATGGGCGACAACCCGAACGCGTACTGACCTACCCACGAATTGCATCAAGGAGTCATCCCATGTGGTATTTCGCCTGGATTCTCGGCGCCGGCCTCGCCTCCACCGTGGCCATCCTCAACGGCATGTGGTTTGAAGCCCGCGAGGCACGCAAGGCTGAAGCGAAGCGTTAAAAAAGCGCCTTCAGGTATTGTCAGAAGCCCGGACTGAGCGTATCTTTCCGGGCTCCTTCACGGGGTGTAGCTCAGTCTGGTAGAGCGCTACGTTCGGGACGTAGAGGTCGCAGGTTCGAATCCTGTCTCCCCGACCAGAAGGTCATGTCGAAGCCTGGGAAACGGCGACGTTTTCCGGGCTTTTTCATGCAACAAGGCCGCCCTGCCATGCGGCCCCGCGCCAGCTCCTTCCGGAGCCGGCATCCGGGAAAAATGGCTTGCAGGAACGCAGGATCGCCGCTATCATAGGCGGCTCCTTCGGGGTGTAGCTCAGTCTGGTAGAGCGCTACGTTCGGGACGTAGAGGTCGCAGGTTCGAATCCTGTCTCCCCGACCAATTCAACAGAAGCCGGCCTTGGGCCGGCTTTTGTTTTAGGCGGGTTCCTGCAGTACACCGCGACCCGCATTGCTGGAGTCGCCATGTCTTCGCCTTCATCTTCCCCGGTCGCCTCGCCTCTGCTGCGGGGGCGCCTGCTCGCCTTTGCCGCCATCGTGCTGGTCGCGGCCAACCTGCGCAGTGCCGTCACATCGCTGACCCCGCTGCTGGACCGGCTGGGACATGTCTTCGACTTCGGCAGCACCATGACCGGCGTGCTGGGCATGATGCCTACCGCCGCCTTCGCCCTGTTCGGGCTGGCCACGCCGCGCATCACGCGCGCCATCGGTCTGGAACGCACCGCCGTGCTGACCATGGCTCTGGCCACCATCGGCCTGCTGCTGCGCGCGTTCTCCGGCAACGTCGGCATGCTGATGCTTGGCTCGGCCATCGCATTGGCCGGCATGGGCATCGGCAACGTGGTGGTGCCGCCGCTGGTGAAGCGATACTTCGCTGACCGTGTCGGCACGTTGAGCACCATCTACATCACCGTGCTGCAGGCCGGCACCATGATTCCCGCGCTGCTGGCGGTGCCGGTGGCCGATGCCTATGACTGGCGCATCTCGCTGGGCATGTGGTCGCTGCTTTCACTGGCGGCGATGCTGCCATGGCTGCTGCTGGCCAAGCAAACGCCGCGCCCCGAAGCCAGCATGGCTACCACGCACGCCGCAGGCCGGGTCTGGAAGACCTCGCTGGGCTGGGGCATGGCGCTGATGTTCGGCATGACCTCGCTGGGCACCTATTCGTTGTTCACCTGGCTACCCAAGGTGATGGTCGAGGCCGGTGCCAGCGAAACCTTTGGTGGCGTGATGGTGGCCGTGTACTCGGCCATCGGCCTGCTGCCGTCGCTGCTGGTGCCCGCGCTGGCGGTACGCATGCGCAACCCATTCCCCATTGCACTGCTGGTGCTGGTGCTGAACCTGGTCGCGTTTGCCGGCCTGCTGTGGGCGCCGATGAAGGCGCCGCTGCTGTGGGCGGTGATCGCAGGGCTTGGCCCGTCCACCTTCCCGCTGGGCCTGACCCTGATCAACCTGCGCACGCGCACCCAGGGCGGCTCGGCGGCATTGAGCGGCTTCATGCAGGGTGTGGGCTACAGCCTGGCCAGCCTGGGCCCGCTGCTGTTCGGCTGGCTGCATGGCCTCAGCGGCGGCTGGGGCGCGTCGTTCGCCTTCCTCGCCTTCTGTTCGCTGGTGCTCACCACCGGTGCGTGGTTTGCCTGCAAGCCGCAGCTGCTGGAAGACATCTGGCACAAGTAACGGCGCTGCGGGAAGGCGTGGCGCCGCACCGTTCCCGCATGCCGGCTGTTAGTGGCGTATCTGGCCTTCGCCACGCACCACGAAACGCTCCACGGTGAGCGCCTCCAACCCCATCGGGCCATACGAATGCAGGCGTGTGGTGGAGATGCCTATCTCCGCGCCCAGGCCCAGCTCACCGCCATCAGAAAAGCGCGACGAGGCGTTGACCATCACCACCGCCGAGCGCAGTGCATGCACGAAGGCATCGGCATGCTCGGTGTTGCCGGTGGCGATGACTTCGGTGTGGTCGGAGGTATGCCGCTGGATATGGGTGATGGCTGCATCCAGGCTGGGCACCACGCCGATGGCCAGGATCAGGTCGAGGTACTCGGCGGCATAGTCCTCATCGGTGGCGGGCAGCACATCGGGCACCAGCGCCTGCGTGGCCGCATCGCCGCGCAGCTCCACGCCGCGTTCGCGCAACGCGGCTGCCGCCAAGGGCAGGAATCGCGGCGCGATGGCTTCATGGACCAACAGCGTCTCCAGCGAATTGCAGGCTGCAGGCCGTGAGGCCTTGCCATCGACCAGCAGGCCCAGCGCCAGTTCGATGTCGGCGCTGTCGTCCACGTACAGGTGGCACACGCCCTTGTAGTGCTTGATGACCGGCACGCGCGCATGCTCGGCGACAAAGCGGATCAAGCCCTCACCACCGCGCGGAATGGCCAGATCGATGATGTCGTTGAGCTGCAGCAGCGCCAGCATGGTTTCGCGGCGCAGGTCTTCCACCAGCGTGAGGGCCGCATCCGGCAGGCCGGCCTCGCGCAATGCGCGCTTCAGGCTTGCCGCAATGGCGGTATTGGAATGGATGGCCTCCGAGCCGCCACGCAGGATCACGCCATTGCCTGCCTTGATGCACAGCGCGGCGGCATCGGCGGTCACGTTGGGCCGCGCCTCGTAGATCATCGCGATCACACCCAGCGGCACGCGCACCTTCTGCACGCGGATGCCATTCGGTCGCACGTAGTCGCGCGTGACTTCGCCTACCGGGTCCGGCAGCGCGGCGACCTCGCGCAGTGCATTGGCGACACCGGCCAGACGTGCCGGGTTCAGCGCAAGCCTATCCAGCATCGCCGCACCCACGCCCTTGTCGCGCGCGGCCTGCAGGTCCTTGTCGTTGGCAGCAAGAATGCCGGCTGCGTCCGCATCCAGCGCATCGGCCATCGCCATCAGCAGCGCGCTGCGCGCCTGCGTGGAAAGCCGCCCCAACTGCTGCGCGGCGTCGCGGCACTGCAGTGCCAGCGTGCGGATATCACTCATGATCGGCCCCCCTCAAGATTCCGGAAGAAACGCTCACAGCAGCACCATGTCATCACGGTGCACCACGTTGCCGCCGTAGTTGTAGCCGAGGATGCTTTCTATCTCGCGGGTGTGATGCTGGCTGATGCGGCGGATGTCCAGCGCCGAGTACTGGCTCACGCCACGCGCGATGCATTGCTGGCCCTGCCCGTCGAACATGCGCACCTCCACCATGTCGCCACGGCGGAACTCGCCCTCCGCGCCAAGCACGCCGCCCGGCAGCAGCGAAGCGCCCTTCTCGCGCAGGGCACGCGCCGCACCGGCATCCACCAGGATCGCGCCCGGCTCCACCGGCGCATGCCGCAGCCAGTACTTGCGCGCGGCGATACGCGACTGGCCCGCATGCAGGCGCGTGCCACGCAGGCGCCCCTGCGCAAGGCCGCGCACCACATCGCCATCACGGCCGTTGAACAGATAGGTATCGATGCCTGCGGCGCCAGCCTTCGCAGCGGCCTGCAGCTTGGTGTGCATGCCGCCGGTGCCGGCCGCGCTGCCGCTGCCACCGGCCATCGCCAGTACCTCAGGCGTCAGCGCGGTGACTTCGTTGATCGGCTGCGCCTGCGGGTTGCTGCGCGGGTCGGCGGTATACAGGCCATCAATATCAGTGGCGATGAACAGTGCATCAGCATCGACCAGCGCGGCCACGATGGCGGCGAGATTGTCGTTGTCGCCCAGTTTGAGTTCGTCCACTGAAACCGTGTCGTTCTCGTTGACCACCGGCAGCGTGCCCAGCGCCAGCAGCGCATTGAGCGTGGCGCGGGCATTGAGGTAACGGCGGCGGTTGCGCAGGTCGTCATGGGTGAGCAGCACCTGCGCCACCGGGCGCTCGAAAAATCGCTGCCACAACCCGATCAGCTGCGCCTGCCCCAATGCGGCCAGCGCCTGCCGCGCCGCCATCGCCGCGCCGGCTTCGGCCACCTTGGGCACGATGGCGCGGCCAGCGGCCACCGCACCCGAAGACACGATGACCACCTCGCGCCCGGCCTGCACATTGGCCGAGACGAACTGCGCCAGCCCAAGCGCGGAGCGCGGCGTGAGGCCGCCACCCTCGGCGGCGAGCAGGCTGCTGCCCACCTTGAGCACGGCGCGCTTCCATTGCGGCAATACCTGTTCGGTGAAGGGTGAGGCGTGCACGGAGGTGTTCATGGGGTCAGCGTGTATTCCATTCGTGGACGGTGAGTTCGGAGCTGTCCATCAGCACCAGCGGATCGCGCGCGACGATGGCCTTCGCCTCGTCCAGGTCTGCCACGTTCTTCAGCACATAGGCACCACCGCTGCCATCGCTGAAGCCGCCGGTCAGGTGCAGCCTTCCCTCGGCGGCGAGCCCGTCAAGAAAGGCCTTGTGCGGCACCACTGCATCGGCGTTGAACACAGGTTTGCGCATCGCCATCACCAGATACATCTTCATCAGATCTCCCTTGCCGCACATCACAGCACGCCGCTGTGGCCATGTCGCGTTTGTTTGCAGGTGGAACTTCATGCGATACCGGCAAAGCACCGCCTTGATACGTCACGGGCGCCAAAGGCGCCCGCGTGTTCCACATCAATCGTTCACCGCTGCCCAGCGTGCGTTGAGTTCCTCCAGCCGCAGGTCGGCGGCCGCACCGGGCGACACGCGCGCGGCCAGGCTGCCCTCGGGCGTGCGCCCCTGCCCCGCGCTGTCCGATGCTTCCGCCGCGGCCTTGTAAGCATCGCGGAACGGTACGCCGGCAACGGCGGCTTCCACCGCCACGTCGGTGGCGTACATGCCCGAGTCGATGGCGGCACGGATGTTGTCATCGCGCCAGTCCAGATTCGAGAGCAGCGCCGGCAGCAGTTCCAGCGCCGCCAGGCCACGGCCGAAACCGTGCACGATGGCGCCCTTGGAATTCTGCAGGTCGCGCTGGTAGCCGGATGGCAGTGACAGCAGCTGTTCGATCTCGGTGCGTGCAGCGGCCACGCTGGCGTGGGTGGCGCGCATCAGTTCGATCACGTCCGGGTTGCGCTTGTTCGGCATGATCGAGCTGCCGGTGGTGTACTGCGCCGGCAGCGAGACGAAGGCGAATTCGCCGGTGGTGAACAGCGACAGGTCCCAGGCGATACGGCGCAGGTCCAGCGTGGCGCTGCCCAGTGCTTCCAGCGCAGCCAACTCGAACTTGCCGCGCGACAGCTGCGCGTAGATCGGGCTGATCTGCATGCGCGCGAACTCCAGCGCCGCGGTGGTGTGCACGCGGTCCAGCGGCAGGTTCACGCCATAGCCGGCAGCGGTGCCCAGCGGGTTGGTGTCGATCAGCGCACGGGTGTCGCGGGCGCGGATGGCATTGTCGATGAACGCCTCGGCCCAGCCCGCCCACCACATGCCCGCCGAGGACACCACGGCGCGCTGGATATGGGTGTAACCCGGCAACGGCTGCTGCTGTTCGGCGGCAGCGCGCTCCAGCGCCACCTTGGCCACGTCCAGGCTGATCTGCGCCACATGCGCCAGCTTTTCCTTCAGCCACAGGCGCGTGGCCACCAGAATCTGATCGTTGCGGCTGCGCCCGGTGTGGATCTTGCGGCCGGCATCGCCCAAACGCTCGGTCAGGCGCGCTTCGATGGCGGAGTGGCAATCCTCGTACTGCTCATCGAGCACGAAGGCACCATTGCGGAAGTCGTCGGCCAGCGTTGCCAGCTCGCGCTTGAGCCCGGCCAGTTCATCGGCAGACAGAATGCCGATGTGCTGCAGGCCTTCGGCATGCGCGGTGCTGGCCTGGATGTCGTGCAGGAAGAATTCGCGGTCAAGGATGACGTCATCGCCAGCCAGAAAGGTCTGGATCTTCGCGTCAACGGCGACGCCGGGCTTCTGCCAGAGCAGATTGGTCATGGGGGTTTACCTCGGATCAATGGGGGATCGCGGTCAGCTCGTCCAAGCCAAGCGCGCGGTTGAGATTCTGCAGCGCCTGGGTGGCCGCGCCCTTGAGCAGGTTGTCGATGGTCGCCACCACCACCACGCGCTTGTTGCCGGGTGCCATGGTGAAGCCGCCGATCTGCACGCCATGCTGGCCGGCGATGCGGCTGACCCACGGTGCCTCATCCACCACCTCGACCAGCGGCTCGTCCACGTAACGCTGCTGGTACAGCGCCATCACGTCCTCGCGCTTGACCGGCTGCTGCAGCCACAGGTTGACGGTCATGGTGATGCCACGGAAATGCGGCGCCACATGCGGCATGAACTCCACGGGCACACCCAGCTGGGTGGATACCTCGCGCTCGTGCACATGGTTGGTGAGCGCATACGGCATCAGGTTGTCGCGCAGCAGCTCGGGATTGTTCTTGTCCGAGGGTGTGGTGCCTGCGCCGGACCAGCCGGAGACGCCGAAGCACGCGGGTGGGCCGGCAAGCTGGCTCAGCAGCGGCGCGATGGCCAGCTGCATCGCGGTGGCGTAGCAACCGGGGTTGCTGATGCGCTTCTGCCCGTCGTAGCGCGAACGGGTCAGCTCGGGCAGGCCGTAGTACCAGGTGTTGTCGAAGCGATAATCAGCGGACAGATCAACGATCACCGTGTCCGGCTTCGCCGCATCCAGCGCCGCCACATAGGGCTCGGCCTTGCCGTTGGGCAGCGCCAGCACCACCGCATCCACGCCCTTGGCCGCCACCGCGTCCGCATCGAGGCTTTCGTAACGCAGCTCACCGGCATAGGCATCGTTGTGATCGGCCACGCGCTGCCCGGCCAGTTCGCGTGAGGACACGAACGCCAGTTCGATGTGCGGGTGCGCGGCAACCAGCCGGATCAGCTCGGTGCCGGTATAGCCACGGGCACCGACGATACCCAGCGAGGACTTCTTGTCAGTCATGAGTGCGAATCCAGAAGGAACTGCAGATGGCTGCGTACCGCCGGCCATTCCGTATCGATGATGGAGAACACCACGGTGTCGCGGCGGGTGCCGTCGGCATGGCGTTTATGGTTGCGCAGCACGCCGTCCTGCTTCGCGCCAAGCCGTGCAATGGCGCGGCGCGAAGACTGGTTGAACCAGCTGGTCTCGAAGCCGACGCTGATGCAGCCCAGCATCTCGAACGCATGCCGCAGCAGCAACAGCTTGGCCTCGGTATTCAGCCCGGTGCGCTGCACGCGCGGGTGGTACCAGGTGTAGCCGATGTTGAGGCGGGGCACATCCGCTTCCAGTGCGTAGAAGCGCGTACTGCCGACAACCTCGCCATGGGCGTCGAGCACCACGAAGGGAAGCATGCTGCCCCGCGCCTGCCTGTCCAGCGCGGATGCCACATAGGCTTCCACGTCCTCCGGTGCCGGCACATTGGTATACCAGCAGCTCGAGAGTGCTCCATCGCCGAGCGCGGCGCGCAGCGCCGGCACATGCGTCTGCTGCAGTGGTTCCAGCCGCACATGCCTGCCCTGCAGGTGCGGCACGCTGCTCCACTCGGCATTGGCGGCAGGCGCGCTCATCACTCAGCCCATCAGGCTCGGCTTGCGTTCACCACAGTGCTTCACATAGCCCTTGATGCTGTCGAAATCGGTGGCGCCGAACCAGAACACCTTCCAGTGATCCAGTTTGTAACAGCCGTCGGATTCGGAGTAGTAGAAATGGTTGACCGGGTTGCCGTTGCGCGAGCGCCAGAACAGCTGCGGCGTGTCCTCCAGCATCACGTTCCACACGGCACGGCCCAGGCCCTCGCCCTGCGCGTCGTCGAGCACGGCGAACTTGTCCAGATACACGCCTTCGGCCTCATTGGTGAGGATCACCGCAGTGCGGTAGTTCTCGCTGATGTAGGCACGCAGCAGCTTGGTCTTCTCGAAGTAGTCCGGCACCAGAGTGCGGCCGAAGCTGGACTCGATCAGCGTCTTCAGGCGCGCGGTGTCTAGCTGGTCCCATGAGGTGGCCTTGAGCACCTTCTCGCCACGGCGCACCAGCGTGCCGGAGCCCTTGTGCGTAAACAGTTCCCTGGCCAGATCCGCCGGGCGCGTGATCGACACCGAGGATTCCTCCGGCAGCTTGTCCAGCAGGTCCTTGATCTGCTCGATCTTCACCCGCATGCCGCCATGGATCCACGGCTGCGCCATCAGCTGGTCGTACTCGGTGGAAAGGTTGATCGAATCGATCACCTTGCCCTCTTCGTCCAGCAGGCCGCCGGTGCCGGTGAGGAAGATGATCTTGTACGGCTGCAGTTCCTGCACCAGTTTGTTGGCGGCGAAATCCGCATTGATGTTGAGGATCTGGCCGCTCGGCGTTTCACCCAGACTGGTGATCACCGGGATGGAGCCGGCGCGCAGGCTGGCTTCGATCGGCGCCAGATTCACGCGCTTCACTTCACCCACCAGACCATAGGTGTCCTGGCCTAGGTACTCGGCCTCGAACACGCCACCGGTGATGGAAGTCGCGCGCGCACCGTTGTGCTGCAGCGCTTCCACCAGCTTGAGGTTGGCCTCCTGGAACACGCGGCGCACGATGGCCAGCGCCTGCGGCGTGGTCACGCGCAGACCGTTGACCGTGGTCTTCTCGATGCCGGCGGCGGACAGCTCCGCATCCAGCTGCGGGCCGGCGCCGTGCAGCACGATCGGGGTCAGGCCCACTTCCTGCAGGAAGGACAGCGAGGAGGTCAGCGCCTCGAGATCGTCGCGCAGCACCGCACCGCCCACCTTCACCACGGCGAAGCGCTTGGCATCAAGCTGCGAGAACCGCTTGAGGTACTGGCTGATCTCCTTCGCACTGGCCATGCTCGAAAGCAGGCGGACAATGGTCTGGCGGGTCTGGCGGTGGGGCTGGATGGCTGGGGACATTGCTTGCGTCTACAAGGCGACCGCAGGGGTCGCGGGGAGGAAGCCGGCGGCACGCCACCGGGCCACTGCGGCTCAGGCGCCGCGTTGCAAAATACGCTGCACCGATTCGACGTAACGCTGCAGCTGCTCCAGCGTGACGAACTCGTCGGCGGTGTGGGCCTGGGCGATGTCACCCGGGCCGTACACCATGGTGGTATAGCCGGCGGCCGAGAACAGCGATGCCTCGGTCCAGAAGTCCACCGCGTTGCCGATGGGCAGGCCCAGTTCGTCGGCGATGTCACGCGCGGCCAGCCGGCGCTCCTCGGCACGGGCGATGTCACCCGACGGCAGGCTCGGACCGCGGAAGGTTTCCTCGAAATGCGCGGCCTGCGGCTCGGCAAAACCGGCGAAGGTGGCCAACAGCTGGTCGATGTCCATCGACGGCAGCGGACGGAAGCCGAAACGCAGCTCCGCTGCCGGCGCGATCATGTTCGCCTTGATGCCACCTTCGACGCGGCCAATGTTGAAGCGCAGACCGGTGAGGCCGCCGAAGCGTGCATGCTCCAGCGACTGCACATGGTCCAACGCCTTGCCACCCCAGCGCATGGCCTGGTGCAGCGCGCTGGCCGACGGATCCTGCTTGCCCGAGGCATGCCCTGCCCGGCCCTGGAACTTCATCAGCACCGAGCTGATGCCACGGTGCGCCAGCACCGCCTCGCTCATCGTCGGCTCGGCCACCAGCACCGCCTCGTAGGGGATGCCACGGGCCAGGAACGCGGCGATGCAGCGCGGATCGTTCGCCTCCTCGTCACTGGAGAACAGGAATGCCGCGTCGCCCTCGGTGACGTTGGCCGCCGCCACCAGCGCGGCGGCAGCGCCCTTGATGTCGCACACACCCAGGCCAACCACGCGGTCGTCGAGCCGGCGCATCACATGCGGGTCGCCACTCCAGTGCGGCGAATCCGGCACGGTGTCCAGGTGCACGTTGAACAGGAACTTCGGCGTGCCACGCACCGCGTACAGGCTCACCGCACCAGCACCGTGGTCGATGACCTCCACGTTGAAACCCGGCAGGTGGGCACGCAGGTAATCGAAGATGCCACCGGTGGTGATCGCACGCGGCGGATTGCGGGTGTCGAAGGACACCAGCGCCTCAAGATGCTGCAGGGTGGATTGGAGCAGGTCGGTCATGTCAGGTAGCGGCACGTGGCGGATTCAATGATCGAAGGCATCCCTTCTCCCGCGTGCGGGGGAAGGTGCCTGGAGGGGAGCGCCCTCACCCCAACCCCTCTCCCGCATGCGGGAGAGGGGCTCAAGGCTGAAGCGCTTCAGCAGCTCAGCGGTTCACCTGCGCGTACAGCGTGGAGCTCATGCCGAACAGCTTGATGAAGCCTTCCGCTTCTTCCACGCCCCAGTCGGCCGACTGCGCGTAGGTGGCCCCCTTGGCATTGAGGATGTGCTCCGAACGCACGGCCACCGCATCCACGCGGCCACCACGGGTTTCGAGCACCACCTCACCGGTCACCTTGGCCTGCGAGGACTTCAGGAATGCTTCGATGTCCGACTTCAGCGGGTCGTGGTAGAAGCCTTCGTACACCAGCTCCACCCACTTGCGCGCCACTTCCGGCTTGAAGCGGTTCTGCTGCTTGGTCAGCACCGCATCTTCCAGCGCGCGGTGTGCGGCCAGCAACGACACCAGGCCTGGCGCCTCGAACACGATGCGGCCCTTCAGGCCGATCACGGTGTCGCCGGTGTACATGCCACGGCCAACGCCGTAGGGCGCGAACAGCTTGTTGAGCCGGGCCAGAATCTGCTCACCCGGCAGCGCCTTGCCGTCCAGCGCGACGGCTTCGCCCTCGACGAACTTCAGGGTGACGGTCAGCGGCTCGATCGGCCACGCGCTGCGCGGTGCGCACCAGCCGCGTGCGCCTTCGCCCGGGGCTTCCCACTTGTCGATCTCGCCGCCGGACATAGTCAGGCCCAGCAGGTTCTCGTTGATGGTGTAGGCCTGCTGCTTGGCGCGCACGCCGAAGCCACGCGCTTCCAGGTACTTCTGCTCGTAGGCGCGGGTCTGGGTGTGTTCCTTCTGGATTTCACGGATCGGCGCGACAATCTGGTAGTCGCCCTGTGCCTTCACCGCCAGGTCGAAACGCACCTGGTCGTTGCCCATGCCGGTGCAGCCGTGGGCGATGATGTTGGTGCCCAGCTCGGCGGCGCGCTTGAGCGCGGCATCCACGATCAGGTAACGGTCGGACACCAGCAGCGGGTACTGGCCCTGGTAGCCCTCACCGGCCCACACGAACGGCTTGACGAAGCCTTCCCAGATCGCCGGGCCACCATCAACGGTGACGTGGCTGGCAACGCCCAGCTCGGCGGCACGCTTTTCAATGAAGTCACGCTCATCGGCATCCACGCCGCCGGTGTCGGCGAACACGGTGTGCACGTTGTAGCCCTGTTCCTGCAGGTAAGGCACGCAGAAGCTGGTGTCGAGGCCGCCGGAAAAGGCGAGGACGATGTCTTTGCTCATGGGGGAATGTCTCTGGGGGTTTTGTCTTCGAGCCCCTCCCCCTTCACGCGGGAGGGGTTGGGGAGGGGAAAGCGTTTTGGTGTTGCCGATGGAATGAAGGCCCTGCCCTCACCCCGGCCCTTCTCCCAGCAGGAGAAGGGCGGCATGCATTACCTGCCGGCCAGCGCGGCCATGATGGCCTTCTGCACATGCAGGCGGTTCTCCGCCTCGTTGATGGCGATGCACTGCGGCGAATCCATCACGCCGTCGGTGGCCTTCACGTTGCGGCGCAGCGGCAGGCAGTGACTGAACACACCGTTGTTGGTCAGCGCCATCTTGGCCTCGTCCACCATGAAGTGCTTGTACTGGTCGCGGATGGGCTTCTCCGGCTCCCAGTTGCCGAAGAACGGCAGCGCACCCCAGCTCTTGGCATAGACCACATCAGCGCCGGCGTAGGCGCTCTGGATGTCATGGCTGACCTGCAGCGAACCACCACTCTCGGCCACGTTCTGCTCGGCCCAGCCCATGTAACGCTCGTCCAGGATGTAGTCCGGCGTCGGGCACAGCAGGGTCACGTCCATGCCCATGCGGGTGGCGATGGTCAGCGCCGAGTTGGCCACCGCGGTGTTCAGCGGCTTGGGGTGGTAGGTCCAGGTCAGCACATACTTCTTGCCACGCAGGTCGGTGGTGCCGAAGTGCTCCTGCAGCGCCAGGATGTGCGCCAGCTCCTGGCACGGATGGGTGATGGTCTCCATGTTGATCACCGGCACCGGGGAGTATTTGGCGAAGCTCTTGAGCACGATGTCCTGGCGGTCGTAGTCCCAGTCCACGAACTTCGGGAAGGCGCGCACGCCGATCAGGTCCACATAGCGGCCCAGCACCTTGGCCACTTCGGCGATGTGCTCCTCGGTGTCACCGTCCATCACCGTGCCCAGGTTGAACTCGATGGGCCACGCATCCTTGCCCGGCTGCAGCACCACCGCGTGGCCACCCAACTGGAAGGCACCCAGCTCGAAGCTGGTGCGGGTGCGCATGGACGGGTTGAAGAACACCAGCGCGATGGACTTGCCCTTGAGTGCGTCACCCAGCTTGTCCTGCTTGAAACGCGTGGCCTGGGCCAATAGTGCGTCCAGATCTGCCCGGCTCCAGTCCTGCGTGTTCAAGAAATGCTTCAGAGACATCGATCATCCTTTGCTGCGTTGAACCACCGTTGCCGATGGACGTGGGCGCCGAGGCGCGACTCATTGCGGTTGAAACTTTCCGGTAATGCAGAAACGAAAAAACCCAGCCTGGGCTGGGTTTTCCGAACAGACAGCACGAAGCTCCGGTTACCCAGCGAGGTTGTGGGGTTCCGGTCGGCGGGCACGCGAGGTCATGCCGGAGGCCATCCGCGCGGTGCTGGTTTCGTGTTGGAAGCTGTTCGCCTTCATAGCGCCGCATGGTCGCATGCACCCGGGCGGCACGCAAGTGCCGCAGTGCACCATCACGGCACCGTGTTCTGCGCCGCCTGTGCCGACTGCGCAGGCTGGCCGATATCCGGGGTGATGGACACCCGCAGCTTGAGCCGGTTGCCGGGGTCTTCCGGCAGCCGCGAACGGAACTTGATGCCCTTGTAGACGTAGTCAACGTCATAGGCGATGGGCCGGCGGAACTCCCGGCCCACTTCCACCATCCTGCATTCGGGGGTGAGCATGGCGCCGTTGCCGCTGGCGCGCTGTTGCGCGGTCGCCGCGTCCTGCTCCTCTTCGCCGCCTTCACGGGTGAAGATGCCGCGCACCGAATCCCAGAACCGGCGCAGGCCGCCCTTCTCCTCCTCGCCCTTCACCTGCACCGGGGCCAGGGTGAGGGTGGACACCGGCTCGCAGTGTTCCTCGGTGCGGGTGGCGCGCAGGGTCTGGAACACCGGCTCGACATTGAGCACCTGCGCATAGTCGTAACGCACGTTCTCCACGATCACCACCCGGTTGCGCTGGTCACCGTCCTGCGCCAAGGCGGCCACGGGGGCAACGGCAAGCAGGTTGAAGGCCAACAGGAACGAAGCGGGTTTCATCAAGAGGGTCGGTCGGTGCCGGGTCAATTGTCAGCAATAGTGTAGGCAGCCGCACTGCCCTCGTCCTGAACCTTACCCATCCGCAAGCGTATTGCCCAGCCCCGGGGTGCCCCACCGGCCCCGGCCCGCTAGAATTGAGGGGTTCGCTTGTCCCCCGGATGACCATGACCCTGCGCCTGCACAACAACCTGACGCGGCAGCTGGAGCCGTTCGCTCCGCTCGACCCCGCCGCCCCCACCATGTACGTCTGCGGCCCCACGGTCTACAACTACGTCCATATCGGCAATGCCCGTGGCCCGGTGGTGTTCGGGGTGCTGGCCAACCTGCTGCGGCGGCGTTACGGCGCCCTGCGCTACGCCCGCAACATCACCGACGTGGACGACAAGATCAACGCCGCGGCCAGGGAACAGGGGGTGCCGATCTCGACCATCACCGACCGCTTCGCCGCCGCCTACCGTGAAGACATGGCCGCGCTGGGCGTGGTGCCGCCGGACATCGAGCCGGAGGCCACCGCCCATATCCCGCAGATCATCGCCATGATCGAGGACCTGATTGCCAGCGGCCACGCCTATGCGGCCGAGGGCCACGTACTGTTCTCGGTGTCCAGCTTCGACGGCTACGGCAAGCTCTCCCGCCGCGACCCGGAGGAAATGCTGGCCGGCGCGCGCGTGGAAGTGGCCCCGTACAAGCGCGATGCCGGCGATTTCGTGCTGTGGAAGCCATCCAGCGACGACCTGCCCGGCTGGGAATCGCCCTGGGGCCGTGGCCGCCCGGGCTGGCATATCGAATGCTCGGCGATGGCCGCCGCCCATCTGGGCCCGACCATCGACATCCATGCCGGTGGCGTGGACCTGCAGTTCCCGCACCACGAGAACGAGATTGCCCAGAGCGAGTGCGCCCACGGCGGCAAGACCTTCGCCCGGTTCTGGCTGCACAACGGCATGCTCAATTTCGGCGGCGCCAAGATGAGCAAGTCGCTGGGCAACATCGAGCGCGTGCACGACCTGGTGCAGCAGCACCCGCCCGAGGCGCTGCGCTACGCCCTGCTGTCGGCCCACTACCGCCAGCCGCTGGACTGGTCCGACGCGCTGATCGAACAGTCCGTGCGCACCTTGGACCGCCTGTACGGCACGCTGCGCGACCTGGCCGACGTGGAGGCCAGTGCGGCCATCCCCGCCGCCGTGGAGGCCGCGCTGGACGACGACCTGAACACTCCGCTGGCGCTGGCCGAGCTGGCCCGCATCGCCAGCGACGCGCGCAAGGCCGACAACGCGCAGGACAAGGCACGGCTGAAGACCGAACTGCTCGGCGCAGGGCTTGCCCTGGGCCTGCTGCAGCAGGCGCCTGCGGCCTGGTTCGGGCGTGGTGCCGGCGACGGTGACGATGCACGCATCCAGGCCTTGATCGACGAGCGCATCGCGGCCAAGAAGGCCCGCGATTTCGCCCGCGCCGACGCCATCCGCGACCAGCTCGCCGCCGAGAACATCGTGCTTGAAGACACGCCGCAGGGCGTGCGCTGGAAGCGCGGCTGACTGGAATCTACCGAGCCCCTGGCCCCACTTCCCGGAAATACCTCGGGGTTGAGGAGGCGCTGAGAGGCTCACGCAACAAGACAGGACCCCATGACCAACTCCCCCCTCCCGCTCGAACCCACCGCCGCCGAGGCACAGGCCGCCATCGCCGAGGAGTTCTCCTTCTTCGGCGACTGGTCCGAGCGTTACCAGTACCTGATCGACCTTGGCCGCAAGCTGCCCACTTTCCCCGAAGAGTGGAAAACCGAAGAGCACCGTCTGCTCGGCTGCCAGTCGATGGTGTGGATCGTGCCCGAGGGCAACGCCGACAAACTGGTGTTCCATGCCATCAGCGACTCGGCCATCGTTTCGGGCCTGATCTACCTCGCCCTGCGCGTCTACTCGGGCCGCTCGGCCGCTGAAATCCTCGCCACCGAGCCGGACTACGTGAGCGCCATCGGCCTGGCCAAGCACCTCTCGCCCACCCGCAGCAACGGCCTGGCGGCAATGCTGGCCTTCATCCGCGATACCGCCAAAGCACAGCAGCAGTGAGTGCCGCGCACGACGGCAACAGCGTCGGCGCCCTGCTGCGCCAACCCGGTTTCGTGCAGCTGCTGCTGTACCGCATCGCGGCTATGCTGTCCTACCAGATCGTCGCGGTCACCGTGGGTTGGCATATCTATGAAATCACCCGCAATCCGTTCTCGCTGGGCCTGATCGGCCTGGCCGAGGTGCTGCCGTTCTTCTGTGTGGCGCCATTCGCCGGCTACCTGGTGGACCACCTGCCACGGCGCAGGCTGGGCATGGTCGCCAGCCTGGGCCTGATTGTCACCGCCGTGGTGCTCGCCTGCGTGGCGCAGGGCTGGCTGCCGTTCGAGGGCGTGTGGCCGATCTACCTGGCCATCGCCCTGACCGGCATGGTGCGCGCCTTCCTCTCCCCCATCTACAACGCCCTGTTCGCGCGGGTGCTGGCGCGCGAGCAGTTCGCTCGCGGCGCGGGCATCGGCAGCGTGGTGTTCCAGGCCGGCATGGTGATCGGCCCCGCGCTGGGCGGCGTGCTGGTCGGCTGGGGTGGCAAAGGGCTGTCCTATGCGGTTGCCGCCGGCATGGCCTGCCTTGCGCTGGTGGCGCTGGCGATGCTCCAGGTCAGCGAGCCGCCACCGCCCCAGACCCGCGCGCCCATCTTCACCAGCATCGCCGAAGGCGCGCGTTTCGTGCTGTCCAACCAGATCATGTTGGGCGCGATGGCACTGGACATGTTCTCGGTGCTGCTCGGCGGCGTGGTGGCGATGCTGCCTGCCTTCATCCAAGACATCCTGCATTATGGCCCGGAAGGCCTGGGCATCCTGCGTGCGGCACCGGCGCTAGGCTCCATCTGCGTCGGCGTGTGGCTGGCGCGCCACCCGCTGCACCGCAACGCGGGCCGCGTGCTGCTGTTCGCCGTCGCCGGCTTCGGCCTGAGCGTGGTGGCGTTCGGCCTGTCGCACCACTTCTGGCTGTCGGCGGCCATCCTGCTGTTCTACGGCGCCTGCGATGGCGTGTCGGTGGTAGTGCGCTCGACCATCCTGCAGCTGGCCACGCCGGATGAAATGCGCGGGCGCGTGTCGTCGATCAACGGCATTTTCATCAGCTCGTCCAACGAGCTGGGCGCGTTCTATGCCGGCACCATGGCGCGGCTGTTGGGGCTGGTGCCGGCCGTGGTCATTGGCGGCTGCGCGGTGCTGGGCGTGGCCGGCATCACCGCATGGCGCGCGCCGCAACTGCGCCGCCTGAACCTGCGCGACCTGCAATAACCGCAGCACTCTGTGGCCTTGTAGCCCGGGTAAGCGCAGCGCACCCGGGGCTCTTCGCGTAGCTGGTTCCGCCGCGTTCCCGGGTGCGCTGCGCTTACCCGGGCTACGGGTTGGTTCTATTCCAGCGCGTTGCCGTCGGCGTCATAGCGTTCGATACGGCTGCTGCCATCGGCCGTTACCGTCGCGGCGATACGGCGCTTGCCATCACCATCGACCAGCACCAGCCCCGATGTCCCCGCATTGTTGAGAAACACATAGGCCGTAGCACCCCCAGGGCGCTCGAATTTCACGTGCGTGCCCTTGGCATCCACCTCAAGCCGTGCAGTGGGGCCGGCGGCGTCCGGGTTGCCCAGCGTCACCGCCCCCAGCCCGCTCGCATCCAGACTGACGCGCGCACCCTCGTTGCCGTCCTCGCGCAGCAGGCGCAGCGCCGGCCCTTCGGCATCGGCCAACAGCTGCAGGCGCGTGCGCCCTTGCGCATCGGTGATGTTCAACTCGCTGGTGGTCAGGGTGTCCGTTGCTGTCGGCATGCTCATTGGCAGGTCCTCCATCGGGGTGTGGCTTGAACCGGAAACGCTACGCGGCGCCTCATGGCGCCGCCTGCGGGCGTAGTTTCATGAAGTTGCTGCGATAGCCGGCAACGGCACTGTCAAACCGGTCCTCGCCCACATCGAACACCCAGTTGCGTAGCCTCAGCTGCCCAGGTGCCGCCGTAGCCTTTGCATCCAGCACATCAAGCACCGCCTGCAGCATCAGTTCGGAAACGTTGCCCAGCGCAGCCGGGTCAAGGCCGGAATCCAGCATGCTGGGCGCCACCGCCGCACTCTGGTCGCCATGGTCGATTACCCAGCCCGCCGCATGGCCAACCACCTGTGCCATCAGCTGCGGCGACCACTGCGCAGGGTCACCCGCGCCGACCACCAGCACCGAGCGTGCCTGCACCTGCGGCGGCAATGCATCGACAAGCAGCAGCTCCATCGCAGCAGCGCCAAAACTGCCCTGGCGCCGCATTGCGGTGAGCCGGCCATCCAGCACCTGGTCCAGATGGGCAAGGCCGCCGCGCAGCCCTTCGCTGCCTGCCTCGCGCGTGAACATGCAGGCCACCGACACATCCACATCGGCACCCACGCCATCCCATGCCGCCACTTCCAGCGTGACGCCACGCCACTGCCCTATCGTGCTGCGCTGAACCATCTGCATGATCTCCTGTCAGGCCGCTGCGGCGGCATGCGGTGGGGGAAACAGGTAAAGGCCAATGGCCAGCACCGCCGGCAACACGAACACCCACATGCCTGCCTGCATGTAGCCGATGGCGGCGGCGGCGCAGCCCAGCGCGAAGATGCAGATGCTGGTGGCCAACGAGATGCAGCGTGCACGCGCGGCCTTGCGCGCCTCCGGGTCCAGGCCACCGTGCATCAGGTCGGCAAGATCGATCATGGCCTGCGTGGTGCTGCCGGTCATCAAGGTGGTGGGCGGTGCCTTGGGGAAGTACAGCTTGTGTATGGCGTTCTGGATGGCCATGGCCGACACCAGCAACATGCCGGTGACAATGGCCACCAGGCTGTCGCCGTTGCCGAACGGGCCCCACTGGATCGCCAGTGCGGCGCCCAGCGTGAACAGCACCGCCTTTGCACCGATCAACGAGCGCAATGGCGCCAGCCCCTTGCGGGTAAGGTATTCGCCGGAAAGACGCGACAGCATCACCACCAGACAGAACATGGGCAGTGCCAGCAGCTTGGCCACCGCGCCGGATGTGCCATGTACCAGGCTGGCACCAAAGGTGACGAAGTTGCCGGTGACGTGCGCGGTGAACAAACCATGCAGCGCAAGGAATCCGGCGGTATCGCTATAGCCGCCGTTGAAGGTCAGCAGCTGTGGAACGGTGACTTTCATGATGCGCTCGTGGGGATGAGTTAAAGGAGGATGACGATGCGGTCACCAGGTGAACTCCAGCGTGGTAGCCACGAAATCGGTATCGCGGCCACCCGCCTGGCGCAGGCCCGCACCCGCCTGGAAGTGGGCAAGGTCAAGACGCGCCTCCCACTGCGGGGTGATCTGCCAACTGCCCTGCAGCTTCAGCTGATGGCCTATCCAGCGCGCGGTGCCGGCGGTACCGGCCAGCGGCACGGCCGGCGTGGGGGTGGTGTAGATGCCATCGGCGCGGCGGTGCTTCCATGCGAACTGCCAACCCAGTGTCCATTGCGTGTCCTGCGTTGGTGTGACCGTCAGCTCGGGCTGAAGGTCGATCAGGTTGGCCGGCGCCAGCAGCGATGACTCGCTGAAATACGGTGCGCGCGGAAACATGGCATTGAAGGTTTGCAGCCGGCCATCGTGCGGATCGCGGTCGCCGCTGGCCACATCGGCCTTCAAGCCAAGCCGGGGCGCCCATGCCATATCAGCAAAGGTGTAGCCGTTGTCGGTGGAGAGGGTCCATGCGCGCACGTCACCATCACCGAAGCGGCCGTTCTGCCAGATCAGCTCGTTGTTCCAGTCCCAGCCGCCGTCCTTGCCATGCAGGCGCGTGCCGAACGAATTGCGGTACTCGCGGCCACTGCCCATGGCGAAGCGCCCTGCCTCGCGCTGGTAGCCCAGCCAATAGACATCCAGCTTGAGCGGTGCGCTGCCGGCAGGCGCCAATGCCGCGTAGATGCCCCACAGGCCCACATCATGATCCGGCCTGTCATCGAAGCCGCCGCTGCGCGTTTCCACCGGCCGCACCGCTATCGCATCGATGCGGCCGCGCTCACCCAGCAGGCGCGCCGCACGCAGGCCATCGAAGGACTGGCGGATGTTCTGCCCGTCACGCACGCCGATCACGCGGCTGCTGCCGAACGGCATTTCCTGCCGCCCCAGACGCAGCACATGCCCGCTGCTGTTCCATGCAAGGTAGGCCTGGTGCAGATCCGGCCCGCTGCGATCCGAGCCCCCCGGCCCACCCTTGCGCCCGGTCTGGTCATACACACCCAGCTCGGCCAATGCCTGCCAGTGCTCGGCCCAGCGTAGATCGGCGGAGAACTGACCGCGGTAGAGCGTGAAGCCATCATCGGTCGCGCCCATCCCGAAACGCACCGGTGAGTAACTGAAGCTGCGCACGCGCGCAGTGGCGCCCAACGTGAGGCTGGTGCCGTTGTCGTACTCGCGCTGCCAACCGCCATCAGCCGCCAGCAGGCTGGCGGGCATCAGGCCAAGTACAAGCAGCGCGGCCTGGCGATGGAGCACCCTGCTCATGCGCATGGCCCGGCGCGGTACACATCACTGCAACCGCAGCCAGTGCCACCCATATTGAAAGCAAACATGCTGCCTACCTTGCGCAAGGCCCAGGTGATGACGGGGGCATGGCCGCCGCGCATCTGCCGCGGTACGCCACGCAGCCCCACTGTAGGCATGCGTTGTCTCGAGCGGGTGAAGCCCATGGTGATGATCTCGTTGAGTGGGGATGCCGAACATCACCTGCGCAGATGTCGAGCGTGCGGGTGCGGCGATGCGAATATTTCTGGGGCATCAGGGCACGTTTGGCAATCCAACAAAATGGAAAGAATGAAATTCCATTCTTTCAATTCAAAGCATGTTGAGGCCTGCATAGACTGAGCTCATTGCATCAATACGGCTTCATCAGCGGCACTGAAGCACAAACAGCACTACTCGTCTCACCAGCTGCAGCAACATCACGCCAACCGTCATCTGAATGTTGCAAAGCGTTCACCCAACCGGAAGGAATGCCGGAACATCATCACCACTTGCATGTCTGCCACGCGCCACCAATGCCGCGCGCACCAGACCCATCGCGCCGACAGGCAAGCGATGCATGCCGCACGCATGGCGTGCAAGGCAGGCAGCGCCAACGGCCAACAAACGAGGTTCCCATGAAGCTCTACATCGTCTCGCTTGCTGCCGGCCTGCTGGTCGGCGTGATCTACCACCTGATTAATGTGCGCTCGCCCGCGCCACCGCTGGTGGCCCTGATCGGGCTGCTCGGCATCGTGCTGGGCGAGCAGATCATCCCCGTGGGCAAGCAACTGCTGTCAGGCACCACCTTCAGTGTTGCCTGCGAAAAGACACGCGCCACCGACCACGTTCTGGGCCAGCTGCCTGGGAGCGAGCCACTGGCACGCACTGACACCCCACCCGAGAAGCAATCATGAGCAGCACATCCCAGACACCCGATGTCATTCTGCACAACGGCCGCTTCACCACGTTGGATACCCGCAAGCCGATCGCCGAAGCAGTAGCGATCAAGGACGGTCTGTTCCTTGCCGTCGGCGACAACCAGACCATCCTGGCGATGGCAGGCAGCGACACGCGCAGGATCGACATCAAGGGCCGCAGTGCCCTGCCCGGCCTGTTCGACAACCACACCCATGTGGTGCGTGGTGGGCTGAACTACAACATGGAGCTGCGCTGGGACGGCGTGCGTTCGCTGGCCGATGCAATGGACATGCTCAAGCGCCAGGTGGCGGTCACGCCAGCGCCACAATGGGTGCGCGTGGTGGGTGGCTTCAGCGAGCAGCAGTTCGTGGAGAAGCGCCTCCCCACCATCGATGAGATCAACGCCATCGCGCCGGATACGCCGGTATTCCTGCTGCATCTGTACGACCGCGCCCTGCTCAATGGCGCGGCGCTGCGTGCGGTGGGCTATACCCGCGACACGCCGGAACCCCCGGGCGGCGAAATCGTGCGCGACAGCCAGGGCAACCCCACCGGCCTGCTGCTGGCCAGGCCCAATGCCACCATTCTCTACGCCACGCTGGCCAAGGGGCCGAAGCTGCCGTTCGAGTACCAGGTCAACTCCACACGCCACTTCATGCGCGAGCTCAACCGCCTTGGCGTGACCGGCGTGATCGATGCCGGTGGTGGCTTCCAGAACTACCCCGAGGACTACGAGGTGATCCAGAAGCTGTCCGATGACGGCCAGATCACCGTGCGCCTTGCCTACAACCTTTTCACGCAGAAGCCGAAGCAGGAGAAGGAAGATTTCCTGAAGTGGACCAAGTCGGTCACCTACAAGCAGGGTGATGACTACTTCCGCCACAACGGTGCCGGCGAGATGCTGGTGTACTCGGCCGCCGACTTCGAGGACTTCCGTGTCGAGCGCCCGGACATGCCGCCGGAGATGGAAGGCGAGCTTGAGGACGTGGTGCGCATCCTCGCCGAGAACCGTTGGCCGTGGCGGTTGCATGCCACCTACGACGAAACCATCAGCCGTGCGCTGGATGTGTTCGAGAAGGTCAATAAGGACATCCCGCTGGAGGGTCTGAACTGGTTCTTCGACCACGCCGAGACCATCTCGCAGAAGTCCATCGACCGCATCGCCGCACTGGGTGGCGGCATTGCCGTGCAGCACCGCATGGCCTACCAGGGCGAATACTTCATGGAGCGCTACGGCGCTGCCGCCGCCGAGGCCACGCCGCCGATCAAGCGCATCCTCGAAAGTGGTGTCGCCACCTCCGCAGGCACCGATGCCACCCGCGTGGCTTCGTACAACCCGTGGGTGTCCCTGTCATGGATGATCACCGGCCGCACCGTCGGCGGCGTGCAGATGTACCCGCGCGCCAACTGCCTGGACCGCGAAACCGCGCTGCGCATGTGGACCGAGAAGGTGGCCTGGTTCTCCAACGAAGTGGGCAAGCGTGGCCGCATCGAAGCCGGCCAGTTTGCCGACCTGATCGTGCCGAGCAAGGACTTCTTCGCCGTGGCCGAGGACGAGATTTCCTTCCTCACCTCCGACCTGACCGTGGTGGGTGGCAAGGTGGTCTACGGTGCCGGCGAGTTCGGCCCGCTGGACGACAACCCGCTGCCGCCGGCCATGCCGGACTGGTCGCCCACCCGCACCTACAAGGGCTACGGCGCCTGGGGCGACCCGGAAAACGCCGGCCGCAACTCGCTCGCCCCGCTGCGTGCGCAGGCCATTGCCTCCTGCGGCTGCGCCAGTGCCTGCGGCCTGCATGGGCATGACCACGCACGCGCCTGGGCCTCGCGCAACCCGGTGTCCGACCTGAAGAGTTTCTTCGGCGCGCTGGGCTGTTCCTGCTGGGCTGTCTGAGCCCGCTCCCATCCCCACTGCAACCCGCCGCGGGCAGGGCCGGTCAATGCACCGGCCCTGCCCGCACGGCAGCGGCTGTGCGCCGTATCCACTCAAAGGATGCTCCCCATGATGATGAAGAAGCCGCTGGAGCTGCGGCTGGCCCAGCTTGCCTTCCCCCTGTTCGGCAGCAGCGGCATGCGTCTGCTCGCCCACCTTGGTCTGTGTGCGGCATACCTGCAGGGCGGGCTGGTCAAGCTCACCGACTTCCCCGGCGCGGTGGCCGAAATGACCCATTTCGGGCTGTCGCCCGCACCCGTGTTCGCAACCCTGGTCATCGCGCTGGAACTGATTGCCTCGGTGCTGCTCATTGCCGGCCGCTGGCGCTGGCTGGCGGCGCTCGTGCTTGCCGCCTTCACCTTGGCCGCCACCCTGTTGGCACTGCGCTTCTGGGAGCTGCCAGCGGGCCAGCAGCGTTTCTTCGCCGCCAATTCCTTCTTTGAACACCTGGGACTGGTGGGTGGTTTCCTGCTGGTGGCATGGCTGGACCTGCGCGAGAAGCTGCGCGACATTCCCCGCTGACCACAGGCAACCGCCAACCCGCCAGGCCCACAAACACAAAACCCCGCCGAAGCGGGGTTTTGTCTGTCTGCGTACTGCAGCAGCCGGGCGGTCAGTCGCCCTGCTGCTTCTGCAGGTGCTCCCAGCGCTCCTGCGCATCAATGGTGCGCTCGGCGGTGAGGCGGGCTTCCAGGCGGTCCAGGCCGATTTCCTCGCCGGTATCCACGCAGTAGCCGTAGTCGCCTGCTTCCAGGCGCTTGAGCGTGCTGTCGATCTTGCCGATCAGCTTGCGGTAACGGTCGCGGGTACGCAGCTCCAGCGAGTTCTCGGTCTCACGCGTGGCGCGCTCGGCTTCGTCGCCGATGTCACGCACTTCGTCGCGCAGATTCTCGATGGTCTGCTTCGATTCCTCGACCAGATCGGCACGCCACTGCATCAGCCGCTGGCGGAAGTATTCCTGCTGCAGCGGACTCATGTACTCCTCGTCTGCGGCGGGCTTGTAGCCGGCCGGCAGAATCGGACGGCCGGTTGCTTCATCGGTCTGGTACTCGACCACCTTGAACTTGCTGCGCGGGGCCGGGGCGGCCGAACGTGCGGTCACGGCAACGGCAACCTTGCCAACCGGGCGAACGGCAACCGGTGCTGCGGATTTGACAGGGGTTTTTGCGGGGGATTTCGAAACAGGCACGGGATTCTTGGATTGCGGGGCCTTGGTCGCGGGCGTCGGCTTGGCGGCCGGCACGGGTGCCGGTGCTGCTGCCTTCTTTGCGACGTCGGCCGGGACAGACTTGGCCGTCACCGGCTTGCTGGCCGGCTTCGGTACGGACTTGGCCACGGGCTTGGCGGCGGGGGTCTTGGTGGGCTTGGCAACCGTTTTAGCGGCTGGTTTGGTCACCTTCTTTACCGCGGGCTTGGCGGCCGGTTTGGCAGCCTTCTTCACGGCAGGTGCTGCAACCGGTTTGGCTGCAGCCTTCCTGGCAACCACCTTCTTGGCAGGCGCTGCCTTCTTGGCCACGGTCTTTTTTGCAACTGCCGGCTTGGCAGCTGCCTTCTTGGCCGGAGCCACCGGCTTGGCCGGGGCCTTCTTCGCGGCCACCTTCTTGGCAGGTGCCGCCTTCTTGGCTGCCGGCTTGGCAGCCTTGGCCGCTGGCTTGCCAGCTGCCGGCTTGGACGCCGCCTTCTTGACTACGGGTTTGGCGGTTTTCTTGGCGACCTTGACGGCCTTCTTTGCAGGTTTTTTAGCAGCCACGAAACGCTCTTCCTTGTTTCCCCCGGGGCCCGGGAAAGCGGGCCTTTATAGCCTACCCGACCAGCAGCAGCAACCGCGTCGGGCACCGTTGCCTGAACGGATGCCCGGCCCGTGCTGCCTCGGTCCGGTGACGCCACCGGACCGTCTTGCGCAGTTCGGAACGTAACCGGGAGCGACCCGCTCCCGGTGGCCCATGCAAACCCCGAAGGATTTGGCCTGGGCCGTCCTGCATCCTGCGACAAATCCAATGACAATGCCAACTGGCTTATCATTCAGTGGTGATCGGCCGCCTCCTCATTGCCGTACTGCGCTTCTACAAGCGCTTCATCAGCCCCCTGCTCGGGCCGCGCTGCCGTTTTGTCCCCAGCTGTTCTGAATACGCGATGGATGCCATTCGCATACACGGGCCGCTGCGTGGCTGCTGGCTGGCGGCGCGCCGGCTGGGGCGCTGCCATCCGTTCCATCCCGGTGGTCTGGACCCGGTGCCGGAGCGTTCCGATTCCCCCTCTTGCCGCTGCTCAGGAAAACACTGATATGTCCTCCACGCTCATCACCAATGCCCGCATGGTCAACGAAGGCCGCACGTTCGACGGCGACCTGCGCATCGAGAACGGACGCATCGCCCAGATCGGCAACGGCCTGCAGCCGCGCGCCGGCGAGGAAGTGGTGGACGCGGCCGGGCGCTGGCTGCTGCCGGGCATGATCGACGACCAGGTGCATTTCCGCGAGCCGGGCCTCACCCACAAGGGCGACATCGCCACCGAGTCGGCGGCAGCCGTGGCCGGCGGCCTGACCAGCTTCATGGACATGCCCAATACCAACCCGCCCACCCTCAACGCCGAGGCCCTGCAGGCCAAGTACGACAGTGCCGCCGGCCGCGCGTGGGCCAATTACGGCTTCTACATGGGGGCCAGCAACGACAACCTGGCCCACATCCAGAAGCTGGACCCGAAGAACGCACCTGGCATCAAGGTGTTCATGGGCGCCTCCACCGGCAACATGCTGGTGGACAACCCGGAAACGCTGGACGCGATTTTCCGTGATGCACCTACGCCGATCATCACCCATTGCGAAGACACACCGATGATCGACGCCAACATGAAGGCGTTCCAGGAGAAATACGGCGACGCGCTTACGCCCGACATGCACCCGGACATCCGCTCGCGCGAGGCCTGCAAGAAGTCCACCGAGCTGGCGCTGTCCCTGGCCCGCAAGCACGGCACCCGCCTGCACGTGCTGCACATCTCCACCGCCGACGAGCTGGCGCTGTTCGAGCAGGGCCCGCTGATCCGCGCCGATGGCAGCCGCAAGCAGATCACCGCCGAAACCTGCGTGCATTTCCTGCATTTCGCGCGCCCCGATTACGCCACCAAGGGCAACCTGATCAAGTGCAACCCGGCGATCAAGGAAGTGGCCGACCGCGAAGCCATCACCGCCGCGCTGGCCAATGACGTGCTCGACGTGCTCGCCACCGACCACGCCCCGCACACCTGGGAAGAGAAGCAGAAGCCCTATGCCCAGGCCCCCTCCGGCCTGCCGCTGGTGCAGTACGCGCTGGTCGCCGCGCTGGAGCGCGTGCACGAAGGCAAGCTGACCCGCGAGCAGGTGGTGCAGAAATTCGCGCACGCACCGGCGCAGTTGTTCGACGTGGAGCAGCGCGGCTTCCTGCGCGAAGGCTATTTCGCCGACCTGGTGCTGGTGGAAGACGTGCCGTTCACGGTCAAGCGCGAGGACGTGCTGTCCAAGTGCGGCTGGTCGCCGTTCGAGGGCACCACCTTCCAGTCGCGCATTGCCGCTACATGGGTCAATGGACAGCTGGTGTGGGATGGCAGCAAACTGCTCGGCACCCCAGCCGGCCAGCGCCTGAGCTTCGACCGCTGATGCGTACTGCTTCCGCTTGTCTGTTCGGCGCGCTGTTGCTCGCCACGCCGCTGCTGTCCCACCCTGCCCTCGCACAGGACGCCATTGGCCAGCTGGCCGACAACCGCGTGGTGTTCCCGGCCAGTGCCTCGCAGGGGGCCATGGTCATCGGCAAGGTGCCGGCCGGCAGCACCGTGCGCTACGGCGGCCGCGAGCTGCGCGTGAGCAGCTACGGCAGCGTGGTGTTCGGTATCGGCCGTGACGAGAAAGGCCCGCTGCACGTACAGGTGCAGCGCCCCGATGGTGGCAGCGAGACCGCCAGCATCAGCGTCACCCCGCGCGACTGGCCCACCGAGCGCGTCAACGGCGTGCCGCCGAAAACGGTGAACCCGCCGCCGGCCATCGCCGAGCGCATCGCCCGCGAACAGGCGCAGGTTACCGAGGCGCGCAAGCGCGACGACAACCGCACCGATTTCACCCAGACCTTCATCTGGCCGGTGCAGGGCCGCATCAGTGGCCGTTTCGGCAATGCGCGCATCTACAACGGCCAGCCCGGCAGCGGCCATTCGGGCATGGACATCGCCGTACCCACCGGCACACCGGTCAAGGCACCTGCGGCCGGCGTGGTGACCTTTGCCGGGCCTGACCTGTACCTCACCGGTGGCACCCTGGTGCTCGACCACGGCTACGGCATCAGCTCCAATTTCCTGCACCTGTCGCGCATCGACGTGAAGGTGGGCGACCGCATCGAGCAGGGCCAGACCATTGCCGCGGTGGGCGCTACCGGCAGGGCTACCGGGCCGCATCTGCATTGGGGGATGAACTGGTTTGACACCCGTATCGATCCACTGCTGGTGCTGGAGCGCGGGAAGTAACAGCCCGTAGTTCACCGCTCGTACGCGCGGCGGCGCGTTCCACAGCCCCGTCACTGAAGGTCATGCGTGGCGCGGTTTGACACCCGCATAGACCCGCTGCTGGTGCTGGAGCCCGGGAAGCAACAGCCCGTAGTTCACCGTTCGTACGCGCGGCGGCGCGTTCCACTACGCCGCCGCTGAGGGTCTTGACTGGCGCGGTTTGACACCCGCACAGACCCGCTGCTGGTGCTGGAGCGCGGGAAGTAACAAACAACCGGGAACCGGGAACCGGGAGTTGGGAACGGGGCAGCAGTTGTCTGTCTGGTCGCCGCTGCCCGCAAAGCACCTCCACGTCACCGCATTGCTGTTATGGGAATGCGTGATATTGGGATTGCCTTGGCCCTGCCAATGGCACGACCAACCCGGAGGTGCTGAATGGAAGGATTGTCTGGCGGCTGCCTGTGCGGCCATGTGCGGTTGCAGGCGCTGGGGCCGCCCCTGCGGGTGGGCATCTGCCACTGTCTGGATTGCCGCAAGCACCATGGCGCCCTGTTCCATGCCTCGGCGATCTTTCCACGCACCGCCGTTGACATCAGCGGCCTGACCCATGAGTACCGGGGGCGCCACTTCTGCCCGCGCTGCGGCTCATCGGTGTTTGGCTGCAGCGATGACGAGGTGGAGGTGAACTTAGGCGCGCTGGATGAACCGGATCAACTGGCGCCGACCTACGAGCTGTGGACCGTACGCCGCGAATCCTGGCTGCCGCCATTCCCCACCCACAAGCAATACCCGCACGATCGTGAGGTGGAAGAGCGCGACCCGCGCTGAGGCCGGAACCCGCGGCTCCTCCCCTGCCCGGCAATGCTCAGCCGCGTGCGGCCCACCAGCTGCGCCACAGCAACGCTGCAGGGCTTGGCTGATATTCGCCGCCGCGCAGGCGCGCCTGCAGGCGCGCGCGCGCCAGTGAGGCATACAGGCGGCGTGGGCGCGGCCCGGCAACACGCGTTGGCCATGCCGCCAGCAACTGCTGCTGCCATTGCGCCACATCACCCGCACCTGTCGGAACCGCCACGCTGCCCATTTCCTGCACACGCTGGGCCAGGGTCTGGGTCAGCACCGCCTCGGCAGCGGCGGCCTTCGGCGCGGAGGCGAACATTGCCGCCTCCACCGCTGCCACCGCATCGGCGTAAGCCTTCAATGCAAGGCGTGCCTGCGCCCCATCGGCAACACGCTCGCGCCCTTCAAGCAGACCCGGCAGCGCATCGGCCAGCTGCGCCCAGGGCGCACGCACGGGCTCCAGCACCCGCCCCAGCGGATGCCGCGACCGCTGCGCGTCCCAGCTGCGCAGTTCCTCGCCCCACCATGCCAGCTTGGCGTCGGCGGGCGTGGGGTCGCCGCTGGTGTTGAGCATGTCGTCGAACTCCTGCAGCAGCGCAAACCACGCCACCACGCGCTCACGGTCGCCCGCATCGACAAACCGCTCGATGAAACTCCACTCCGGCCAGCGTGCACGCCACTTGTCCAGGAAGCTGTCCAACGCACTGCTCACATCAATCCCTCTGCATCAGGCCGACGCCGGCCGGGTGGCGGGCCAGGCCGCCGGATGCCACAGCTGCTGCGGCGTTTCACACATCTGCTCGGCCTGCCATGCAAGCGGGTCGTCATCGTCCAGCCGGTAGCCCCACAGCGCGGCCACGGAAGGCATGCCCGCCGCACGCGCGGCAACGATGTCACGCTCGTCATCGCCCACATACACGCAGCGCCCCGGCGCAATATCGATACGCTGCGCCGCCACCTGCAACGGCAGCGGGTGCGGTTTGCGCTCGGCCAGCGAATCGCCGCCGATCAGCACCGCGCAACGCTGTTCCCAGCCCAGCTGCGGCAGGATCAACTTGGCCAGATACTCCGGCTTGTTGGTGACGATGCCCCAGCGGCTGCCGGCCTTGTCCAGCACGTCCAGCAATGTGGCCACGCCGTCGAACAGGCGCGCATGGCGGCCGATCAGTGACTCGTACACATCCAGGAATTCCGGAATCAGTGCCTGCCGCTCACTGTCTGCCATCTGCGGGAACGCCACCGCCAGCATGGCGCGGCTGCCCTTGGACACCACCGGCCGCAACTGCTCCAGCGGCAACGCCTCCAGCCCCCGCGCTTCGCGCATGCCGTTGGCGGTGGCGATGAAATCCGGCGCGCTGTCCAGCAGGGTGCCGTCCAGGTCGAACAGCACCGCCGCCGGAAATGCCGTGGCGGTCATGCCTGGTCCGGCTTGACCGCGTAGGCCAGGTAGTTGATCTCGGTGCGGCTGCTCAGGCGTGCGCGGTTGCGCCACGGCTCGTAGGCCATGCCGCTGACATCCTGCAGCTGCATGTCGGCCTCGCGCAGCCATGCGCCCAGCTCGGCCGGCTTGATGAATTCCTGGTAGTGGTGCGTGCCCTTGGGCAGCAGTCGCGCGATGTATTCGGCGCCCACCACCGCCACGGCGAACGCGGCCGGGGTACGGTTGATGGTAGACAGGAACAGCTTGCCGCCCGGGCGCAGCAGGCGCTGGCAGGCGGCGATGATCGCGCCCGGGTCCGGCACATGCTCCAGCATCTCCATGCAGGTCACCACGTCGAAGGCACCGGGCATTTCAGCGGCAAGATCCTCGGCGGCCTGCACGCGGTAGTCCACCTGCACGCCCGATTCCAGGCCGTGCAGACGCGCGACCTTGACCAGCTCCGGCGCCAGGTCGATCGCCGTCACCTGCGCCCCTTCCTTGGCCAGCGCTTCGCTGAGCAGGCCACCGCCGCAGCCGATATCCAGCACCTTGGCACCGCGCAGCGTCACCCGCTCGGCCACGTACTTCAGGCGCACCGGGTTCAGTGCGTGCAACGGCTTCTGCGGGCCGTCGGCGTCCCACCAGCGGTTGGCCAATGCGGCGAACTTGTCCAGTTCGGCCTGATCGAAATTGGTGGAGGCGGAAGATGCACTCATTTCGGTTTCCTCGTGCGGCCGCCTGCGCGGCCGGTCTGCGCACTCAGGCGCGGATGTTGCGGATACGGTTGCGCCACTGGCGCGCATTGGCGGTGATGGCCGCCACGTCCATGTCCACCAGCTCACGCTGCACCAGCCTGGGCTTGCCGGCAATCCAGACATCGTTGACCTGGTGGCGGCCTGCCGCGTAGACCAGCTGCGACAGCACATGGTGCAGCGGCTGGGTTTCCAGCGCGGACAGGTCCACGCAGGCCAGATCGGCCTGCTTGCCTACTTCGATCGAACCCACCTGCTCACCAAAGCCCAGCGCGCGTGCGCCGCCCAGCGTGGCCGCACGCAGGGTGGTGGCCGCATCCAGCGCGGTGGCATCGTTGGCCACGGCCTTGGCCAGGATGGCCGCGGTGCGGTTCTCGCTGAACATGTCCAGGTCGTTGTTGCTGGCGCAGCCATCGGTGCCGATGGCCAGGTTCACGCCCGCACGCACCAGCGCGCAGGCCGGGCAGAAGCCCGAGGCCAACTTCAGGTTCGACTCCGGGCAGTGCACCACATGCACGCCACGCTCGGCGCACAGGTGGATTTCGCCTTCGGTGAGCTGGGTCATGTGCACCGCGATCAGGCGGTCATTGACCAGCCCCAGCCGGTCCAGACGCGCCAGCGGGCGCTGGCCGTGCAGCTTGATCGAATCGGTGATCTCCTGTGCAGTCTCATGCGTATGCAGGTGCACCGGAACATCCAGCTGGTCGGAGAGCATCCGCACCCGCTCGAAATTGGCATCGCTCACCGTGTACGGCGCATGCGGCGCAAACGCGGTGCCGATCAGCGCATCGCCGCGCCACTGGTCATGCAGCTCGCCGGCACGCGCGAAGTATTCGTCATCGCTGCGCGCCCACGCGCTGGGGAAGTCGATGATCACCGAGCCTACCAGCGCGCGGAAACCGTGCTTCTTGTACACGGCTGCCTGCACGTCGGCGAAGAAGTAGTTCTCGTTGGCGCAGGTGGTGCCACCGCGCAGCATCTCGGCGATGGCCAGCGTGGTGCCGTCGGCGACGAACTCCGGGCCGATCACCGCCGCTTCCACCGGCCAGATGTGCTCTTTCAGCCAGGTCATCAGCGGCAGGTCGTCGGCCACGCCGCGCAGCAGCGTCATCGGGTTGTGGGTGTGGGCGTTGACCAGGCCGGGAATCAGCGCCGCTTCCGGGCGCGATACCACGGTGGCGGCTGCGAACTGGCGACGAGCCTCCGCGCGCGGCAGCACCGCGACGATGCGGCCGTTGGTAACAGCCACGGCATGGTCTTCCAGCACCACCGCATGCGGCTCCACCGGCACGACATAGCCGGCTTCGATCAACAGGTCACACGGCTGCGGTTGTACGTCACTCACTGGACTCACCATCTCTTTCAGGACAGACCGGCGCTTGCCGGATATGAAGAGGCGCCGCATCCCCGGCACCGCCAGCCAGTGGCTGTGCGGTGGAGGGCGGCGGCGCCTTCATCGTGTTGCTTACTTGACGCGGGCGGAGTATTCGCCGGAACGGGTGTCCACGCGGATCACTTCATCCTGGTTGACGAACAGCGGCACGCGCACCACCGCGCCGGTTTCCAGCGTGGCCGGCTTGCCGCCGCCGCCGGAGGTGTCACCACGCACGCCCGGGTCGGTTTCGGTGATCTTCAGCTCCACGAAGTTCGGCGGGGTCACGTCGATCGGCGAACCGTTCCACAGGGTGACCACGCAGGACTCCTCGCCCTTGAGCCACTTCTCGGCGCCGTTCATGCCGGCCTTGTCGGCCTGCACCTGCTCGAAGGTTTCCGGGTCCATGAAGTGCCAGTACTCGCCATCGCTGTACATGTAGTTCATGTCGGTATCCACCACGTCGGCGGCGTCAACCGAGTCGGTGGACTTCATCGTCACTTCCTGCGTGCGGCCGTCCTTGATCAGGCGGTACTTGACGCGGGTGAAGGCCTGGCCCTTGCCCGGCTTGACGTACTCGGTGTCGATGATGACGGCCGGCTGGTTGTTGACCAGGATTTTCATCCCGTTCTTGACGTCGTTCATGCCGTAACTGGCCATGCTGAAGCTCCTGAAGTGGCAAAACCGGCATGCCTGGAAGCCAGCCGGATACAATGGAAAGCCCGCCAACTGGCGGGGCATCTGTTTTTCTGACCGCCAATGATAACCGCAGCCCCCGCCCTCACTCCAGAAAAAGCCGCCCTCCCCCTGCACGCCGATGGCTGGCAGGCCCTGTGGCGGCAGGCCATCCGCAGCCCGCAGGCGCTGCTGGACGAGCTGGGGCTGGAGGCAGGCGCACTGGGCGTGAGCGCCGAGGCACTGGCGCAGTTCCCGCTGCGCGTACCGCGCGGTTTTGTCGCCCGCATGCGCCACGGCGACCCCGCCGACCCGCTGCTGCGGCAGGTGCTGCCCATCAACGATGAGATGCAGGTGGTGCCCGGGTTCAGCTTCGACGCGGTGGGCGATGGCCCGGCCAGGAAGGCCACCGGGGTGATCCAGAAATACCGTGGCCGCGCCCTGCTGGTGGCCACCGGCAGCTGCGCCATCCATTGCCGCTACTGCTTCCGCCGCCACTTCGACTATGCCGGCGAGAATGCCGCCAAGGGCGCATGGCAGGAGGCCGTGGCCGCCATCGCGGCGGACCCGGGCATCGACGAGGTCATCCTCAGCGGTGGTGATCCGCTGTCGCTGTCCACCTCCAAGCTGGCCGAGCTGACCGATGCACTGGCCGGCATCAGCCACATCAAGCGCCTGCGCATCCACAGCCGCCTGCCGGTGGTGCTGCCAGAGCGCGTGGACGACGGGCTGGTGCACTGGCTGGCCGCCCTGCCGTGGCCGGTGGCGTTCGTCATCCACGCCAACCACGCCAATGAATTCGACGCCAGTGTGGATGCGGCGCTGGCACGCCTGCGCGGCACCGGCGCGCAGCTGCTCAACCAGGCCGTGCTGCTGCGCGGGGTCAATGATTCGGTGGACGCACTGGCCGAACTCAGCGAGCGCAGCTTTGCCGCAGGCGTGCTGCCGTATTACCTGCATCAGCTGGACCGTGTGCAGGGTGTGGCCCATTTCGAGGTCAGCGACGAACAGGCGCTTGCCCTGCATGCCGCACTGATGGCGCGCGTGTCCGGCTATCTGGTGCCCAAGCTGGTGCGCGAGCTGCCCGGCGACACCAGCAAGCGCCCGCTGTAAGCAGCGGGCGCGCTTGCCGCCTTCAGTTCTTGACCAGCTGCAGCGGCTGCTCCGGGCGCAGCAGGCGCACGACCCCCTCCACGTCCAGCGGACGGCCCAGCCAGTAACCCTGTACCAGGTCGCAGCCACGCTGGCTGAGCAGCTCGAACTGCGCCTCCTGCTCCACGCCCTCGGCCACCACCGTGATGCCCAGCGCATGGGCCATGGCGATGATGGCCGTGGTCAGCGCCAGGTCGTCCGGGTCGCGGCCCATGTCGGCCACGAAGCTGCGGTCGATCTTCACCCCGTCCACCGGCACCTGGCGCAGATGGCTCAGGCCGGAGAAGCCGGTGCCGAAGTCGTCCAGCCACACCTTCACGCCGGTTTCTCCAGCAGCGATACGGCCAGCATCTCGTCGCCTATCACCGCCGTTTCGGTCAGCTCCAGGTGCAGGCGCGAAGCGGCAAGGCCCGAGCTGTGCAGGCTGGCTTCCACTTCCGACACCAGATCGCCATTGCGCAGCTGGCGCGGAGAAACGTTGACCGAGATGAACAGCTCCTCGCCCATCGCATTGCGCGGCCACTTGGTGGCCTGCTCGCAGGCCTCGCGCAGCACCTTGGGGCCGATGCGCTGGATCAGCCCGCTCTGCTCGGCCACTTCGATGAACACGGTTGGCGGTATCGCGCCCAGCGTGGGGTGGTTCCAGCGCAGCAGTACTTCCACGCCGGTCAGCACGCGGTCGCGGGTGCGGTAGATGGGCTGGTAGACCAGCCGCAGCTCGCCACGCTCCCACGCGCCACGCAGTTCCTGCTCCAGGTGCAAGCGGCGCTCCACCGCATGGTCCATGGCGCGGCTGTAGTAGCGGAAGCAGTGCTTGCCGGCCAGCTTGGCCTGGTACATGGCGATATCACCATTCTTCAGCAGCGCGGTGGCATCCACCGCATCATCCGGGTACAGGGTGATGCCGATGGAGCTGCCCAGGAATATCTCGCGCTGCTGCACCTGCAGCGGCCGGCCCAGCTCCACCACCAGGCGCTCGGCCAGGGCGGTGGCGGTGTCGGCCACGCGGCGCTCGCCACTGCCGATGAGAATCACGAATTCGTCACCACCAAAGCGTGCCAGCAAGGCCTCGTCGCCCCCCATCTGGTCCACCGCGGCGGCGATGCGCTGGGCGAACTGCAGCAATGCCTCGTCGCCGGCCTCGTGGCCCAGGGTGTCGTTGACCCGCTTGAACTCGTCGATGTCGATGAACAGCAGTGCCAGCCCGTGGCCGGCGGCGCGGGCGCGCAGCAGGCGGTGGTCCAGCGCCTCGCGGAAGGCAAGGCGGTTGGTCAGGCCGGTGAGCGCATCGGTATAGGCCATCTGCCGCACTTCGCGGTCATGCCGGGCAATGCTCTGGCTCATCCGGTCGAAGCTGCGCAGCAGCTCGCTTACTTCGTCGCGGCGGCGACTGGCGGGTGCACTGACGCTGTAGTCACCCCGCTCGATGCGCCTTGCCGCTCGGCCCAGCCAGCGGATCGGGTTGACCAGCATGCGCTGCACGTAGAACGCCATGGCCACTGCGAAGGCCACCAGCAGTGCCATCAACCCGTAGATCCAGCCCATCTGCCGTTGCCGGGCATCTTCCATGCGCTCGGACAGCGCATGCATGGCGGCCGCCTCCTGCACACGCACCGGCCCCATCTCCATGCCCACGCGCACTCCCCCCAGGCGCTGCCCACCGATGCCAATGGGCAGGGTCACCTCAAGAATGGAAGGCGACTCCTGCACGAGCAGCGCGTTCGCACCCACGGCGGCGGCAGCGAAGGGGTCGTTCATGCGCTGGCCGTAGCCGGCCACGTCCATGCTGCCGTCGTGGATCAGCTCGCCTTCGGTGTCGTACACCAGCACGTAGCTCACCGCCTTCTGTGCGGTTGTGCTGCGTACCAGCGTGCCGATGGCCGACAGGTCGGCGTAATACAGCGGGTTGACCAGGGTGTCGGCCAGCGAGGAGGCCACGGCCGTGCCACGCTCGCGAACGCTCTGTTCGAATACCTGGCTGACCACCTCGCGGCTGTTGTGCAGCACCTCGCGCTGGGCAGCCGCCTGGCGGGTGAGCATCAAGCCCACCAGCACCATCACCACCAGCAGCGCGCAGCCGGCAGCAAGCAGAAAGCGGGCCTGCAGGCCAAAGAAGAGCTGCCTCATTCCACTTCCATCCTGATCCGCGTCCAACCGTTGCGCAGGCGGTCCAATGCCTGCTGGCTGGCCGGGTCCATCAGATGAAAGCCGGTGGTACCAAAAAATTTGGCCAGTGCGGGCCCCGCTTCGGGGTCGCGACTGGCCTCCAGCAGGACCGTCTGCAGGCGCTGCCGCACTGCCGGGTCCAGGTCCGCGCGCACTACCTCGACCGCGCGCGGTATCGGTTGGCTGCGGAAGATCACCCGCATGTCACGGCGGAAGGCCGGTGGCATGGCCTTGTCGTCGGTCCAGTCCAAGCTACTGATGACGCCGGCATCCACCACCCGCTTGTGCACGTAGGTGGAGATATTGAGCTCGGAACGGGCGAATACGTAGCCCACCGCATCGGCGCCGGGCATGTCCTGCGGCGTCAGCAGAATCTGCGGCTGTACCCCGTGCTGCAGCAGTTCCATCGCCGGCACCAGGTAGGCGCTGGTGGAAGCGGCACTCTGCATGGCCAGCGAACGGCCCTTGAGTTCTTCCAGCGTATTGATGGGGCTGTCGCGGCGCACGAAAAACACGCTGTGGTAGGAACCCACACCGTTGCGTTCGGTCAGCAGCAAGGGGCGCGCACCGGCGCGCTGCTGCAGCGCCATCGCGGTGCCAGCGGTTTCAGTTACCCAGTCCACCCGGCCACGGCGCAGGTAACTGGCCATCTGCTGTGCGTCTTTTGCCATCAGAATGCGACCCTCGACGATCCCCACGTCGTGCATCCTCGGAATTACATAGTCAAGCAGCGGCTTGAGCTGGTCATAGTGCGACTTCGGATCATCGCTGATCCGCCCCAGCACCAGAACCGAGCGCTCCACCGCTCCTCCCGCCAGCGGCTGCAACGCGGCCACTGCCAACACGGCTCCCCAAAGCCATCGAAACCCACGCAAACCGGCAACTCCCCTGTTGATCCGTCAAGCCTACCGGAATTTTTGGCTGTGTGACGGCTTTGAGGATTCAGTGTCCGCCCGCCAATCGCGCCATGCGCTGGGCGTCGGCCAGGATGCCGCGCAGCAGCCGCACTTCCTGCTCGGACAGGTCCGCCTTCATGAACAGGCGGCGCAGCTTGCGCATGGCCGATTCGGGCGCGCGGCCCTTGTGGAAATCGATCTGTTCCAGCGTGTCACCGAACTGGCCGAACAAGCCTTCCAGCTGGTCGTGACTGGCTGGCATTTCGCCAAAGCCAGGCTCACGATCCGCCGGCAGCGCCTGCCCTTCCAGCACGGCCATGCGCACCTCGTAAGCCAGCACCTGCACTGCCGCGGCTAGATTCAGCGAGCTGAATGCCGGATCGGAAGGAATGTGCACCGCCAGATGGCAGAGCTGCAGCTCGTCGTTGGTCAGCCCGGTGCGCTCACGGCCGAACACGAAGGCAACCTCACCGCCCTCCTCCGTCGCCTTGGCCACGGCGCGCTGGCCCGCCACTTCCGGCAACAGCTCTTCCAGCTGCACGCGGCGCGAGCGGGCGGTGCAACCAAGCACCAGACGGCAGTCGGCCACGGCTTCGGCCAAGGTGGCGAAGACCGGGGCGTCGCCCAGCAGGTCTTCGGCACCGGCCGAGCGACGGAACGCCACCTCGTCCAGCGGCTTCTCCGGTGCGACCAGCACCAGCCGGCCCAGCCCCATGGTCTTCATGGCGCGCGCGGCGGCGCCGATGTTGCCGGGGTGCTGGGTACCGACAAGGACGAAGCGGATATGGCGGGAAGCGGACATGGCGTACAAAAAATCAGGAACGGGACAGCTGTGAATGGTAAACTGCGCGGCCGGCCTGTGCGCCGGACCTGCTCTTTTCCCCCGCCAATCCGATCTCTGCCTTCACGGGAGCCTTACGCCATGCAGAAACCCGCCGTCACCGTCATGGTCAAGGCCGCCCGCCTCGCCGGCAATGTCCTGCTCCGCAACATCAACAAGCTCGAAGCACTGAACGTGGTGCAGAAGGGTCGGATGGATTACGCCAGCGAAGTCGATGGCGATGCGGAGAAGGTGATCGTCAAGGAACTCAAGCGCGCCTACCCGGAATACGGCATCTACGGTGAGGAAGGCGGCGTGCAGGGCAGCGGCCGCCAGATGTGGGTGATCGACCCGCTGGACGGCACCAGCAACTACCTGCGTGGCTTTCCGCACTACTGCGTGTCCATTGCCCTGGTCGAGAATGGCGAGCCGACCGATGCGGTGATCTTCGACCCGCTGCGCAACGAGCTGTTCACCGCCTCCAAGGGCGCCGGCGCCGTGCTCAACGACCGCCGCATCCGCGTGGCCGAGCGCAAGGACCTGGAAGGCACCATGATCCACACCGGCTTCGCCCCGCGCGAGCGCGCCCGTGCCAGCACCCAGCTGAAGACGGTCGATACGCTGCTGACGCAGGCTGAAGACGTGCGCCGTACCGGTTCGGCTGCGCTGGACCTGGCCTATGTGGCCTGCGGCCGCGCCGATGCCTATTTCGAGGCCGGCGTGAAGGCATGGGACATCGCTGCCGGCGTGCTGCTGGTGCGTGAGGCTGGCGGCAAGGTCTGCAACTACCGCGGCGCGACGCTGGCGCGCATGGATGACAAGGGCCCGGAGACGCAGCAGGTGGTCGCCGGCAACCTGAAGGTCTGCGAGGCGCTGCAGAAGGTGATCGTCAACACCGGCTATGCGGCGGAGTTCGACCCGAAGTTCTGACGGATGCAGCGGAGGTTGTCTCCGCGCTCATCGGTACAGATGGAACGGCACCTTTCGAGGTGCCGTTTTTGTTTGGGGGGTATCGAGGGTCAAGCCTTTGAGTGCATACCGCGGGAAGCCCCCGGGTGCGCTTTGCTTACCCGGGCTACGGGGCTCCAATGCAGAACGCCCGGCGCTGGGCCGGGCGTTCTGGGTTCTGCGGCAGCGGGGCGATCAGACCACGGTGCTCGAACGCAGCGCGGCAATGCGCTCTTCCAGCGGCGGGTGGCTCATGAACAGCTTCTTGGCCGCACCACCGGCAATGCCGAAGGCGGCAATCTGGGTCGGCAGCGTGCTCTGGCCGTGGTTGAGCTTCAGGCGCTCCAGCGCGGCAATCATCTTCTGACGGCCCGCCAGCGCCGCACCACCGTCATCGGCGCGAAACTCGCGGCGGCGCGAGAACCACATCGCGATCATGGTCGCGAACAGGCCGAACACCATCTCCAGCACGAACACGATGATGTAGTACGCGAAACCACGGCCACCGCCCTCGCGGTTGCCCGACAGCGCGCTGTCGATGACGCCGCCCACCACGCGCGCCAGCACGATCACAAAGGTGTTGAGCACACCCTGCAGCAGCGCCATGGTGATCATGTCACCGTTGGCCACGTGCGAGATTTCGTGGCCCAGCACCGCTTCGGCCTCGTCCTCGCTCATGTTGTGCAGCAGGCCGGTGGACACCGCCACCAGCGCGTTGTTGCGGTTGGCGCCGGTGGCGAAGGCATTGATCTCCGGGGCGTCGTACACCGCCACTTCCGGCATGCCGATGCCGGCGGCCTTGGCCTGGCGGGCAACGGTGTCCAGCAGCCAGCGTTCGGTCTGGTTGCGCGGCTCGGTGATCACCACCGCACCGGTACCGCGCTTGGCCATGAACTTGGACAGCAGCAGCGAGATGATGGAGCCACCGAAACCGAAGATGGCCGCCATGACCAGCAGGCCGCTCATCTGCGACGGGTTCACGCCCAGCAGCGACATGACGATGCTCGCAAGGATCAGCACCGCGAAGTTGGTCAACAGGAACAGCCCTATACGGGTAAACATGGGATAAACCGTGTGAGAGAGGAAAACAGGATAAATCTGCGGTGCTGACAGGTTGAATTCAAGCGCATTTCTGACCGACGATTCAGCTTAGATGTCTTGCACTCCTTACCGCGGGCGCTTCGCCCCCTCCCCGACCGGCCCGCTCCACCTCGGGTCCATGCTGGCTGCCTTCGGCAGCTGGCTGCTTGCGCGCCATGCGGGCGGCCAGTGGCTGGTACGCATCGAGGACGTGGACCCCCCACGCGAGGTGGCCGGCGCCGCCACCCTCCAGCTGCAGACGCTGGCCGCCTACGGCCTGCATGCCGATGCACCGGTGCAGTACCAGAGCCGGCGGCACGCCTTGTACCAGGCCGCGCTCGACCAGCTACTGGCCCAGGGCAAGGCCTTCGCCTGCCATTGCAGCCGCAGTGACCTGGCCGAGCAGCACGGCATCCACCGCCACTGCGCCGCCCATCAGCTGCGCGCCCACCCTGCGGTGCGCCTGCAGGTGCCCGATGGCAGCCACATTGCGTTCGACGATGGCCTGCAGGGCCGCATCGCGCAGCAGGTGGACACGGAGGTCGGCGATTTCGTGCTGTTGCGTGCCGATGGCTGCTGGGCCTACCAGCTGGCGGTAGTGGTTGATGATGCCGACCAGGGCATCACCGACGTGGTGCGCGGCGCCGACCTGGTGGACTCCACGCCGCGCCAGATTCTGCTGCAGCAGGCACTGGCCCTACCAACCCCGCGCTATCTTCACCTTCCGCTGTTGCTGGATGACAGCGGCCACAAGCTTTCCAAATCGCTGGCTGCCATGCCGGTCGGCAGCGAGGCACCGTTGCCGGTACTGCGCTGGCTCTGGTCCGCGCTGGGCCAGGCGCCCGGTGAACTGGATGCTGCAGCCAGCGTCCCCGAGCTGCTGCAGCATGCCGTGGCGGCCTTCCGGCCAGAGCGGTTGCGCAAGGCGTCCCTGCAGGCCAGCCAACCGCCCCCGGCCGGCGCCCAGTTTCATTAGAATCGTCCGTTCACCGCGCTTTCGCCCTGGAGCTACAGCCCATGACATCCCGCGTCGCACTGGTCACCGGTGGTACCGGCGGCATCGGCACCGCCATCTGCCAACGCCTGGCCGACCAGGGCCACCGTGTTGCCACCAACTTCCGCAACGCCGAAAAGGCGCAGCAATGGCAGCAGAAAATGCGCGAACAGGGCTACGACATCGCCCTGTTCCACGGCGACGTGGCCGACCCCACCAGTGGCCGTGCCCTGATCGAAGCCGTTGAAGCGCAGCTGGGCCCGGTGGAAATCCTGGTGAACAACGCCGGCATCACCCGCGACACCACCTTCCACCGCATGAGCCCGGAGCAGTGGCACGAGGTGATCAACACCAACCTCAACTCGGTGTTCAACGTGACCCGCCCGGTCATCGAGGGCATGCGCAAGCGTGGCTGGGGCCGGGTGATCCAGATCAGCTCCATCAATGGCCTGAAGGGCCAGTACGGCCAGGCCAACTATGCCGCGGCCAAGGCCGGCATGCACGGCTTCACCATCTCCCTTGCGCGCGAAAACGCTGGCTTCGGCATCACCGTCAACACCATCTCGCCGGGCTATGTGGCCACCGACATGGTGATGGCAGTGCCAGAGGAAGTGCGCGCCAAGATCATCGCCGACATTCCCACCGGCCGCCTCGGCAAGCCGGAGGAGATTGCCTATGCGGTGGCTTTCCTGGTGGCCGACGAAGCATCGTGGATCACCGGCTCCAACCTGGACATCAACGGCGGCCACCACATGGGCTGGTGAGGCTACGCAGCACGCACGGCCATGCTGCAGGGTATGGCTGCCAGTGCTGCGCAACATGTTTTTTTACGCCAATTCTCCTTGCACCCCCTACTTCTGGCGGTTGCAAGCCCTGCTGCACTGCGCCATGCTGGGCGCCTACCGTGACGAGTGACTGCTTAATGGCTGCGACCCGCATCATCAAGAAGTATCCGAACCGCCGGCTCTATGACACCGAGATTTCCAGCTACATCACCATCGAGGATGTGCGCCAGCTGATCCTGGACGGCGAGGATTTCGAGGTGCGCGATGCCAAGAGCGGTGAGGACCTGACCCGTTCGGTGCTGCTGCAGATCATTGCCGACAAGGAGCAGGACGGTGAGCCGATGCTGTCCACGCAGTTGTTGAGCCAGCTGATCCGCTTCTACGGTGACTCGCTGCAGGGTTTCATGGGCAACTATCTGGAGCGCAGCATGCAGGTGTTCCTGGACCAGCAGCAGCAGTTCCGCCAGCAGATGGGCAGCCTGCTCGGGCAGACGCCGTGGGCCATGATGAACCAGCTCACCGAGCGCAACCTGGAGCTGTGGCAGGAATTCCAGCGCAACATGGGCGCCGGCTTCGGCAACCGCCCGGCCGCACCGGGCGCCAAGCCCGCCGAAACACCGCCCCCGGGCAGCGGCAAGAGCCGCGGCAACCGCTGAATGAACAAGCCGGCGCAAGCCGGCTTTTTTGTTGCTGCAGGTTGCAGCCGGAGGCTGGGCAGCACCGAGCCTGCCCGCGTTATTCGCGCCCGAGTTCGCCGCTCCAGCCCATGAAAAAACCCGCCATGAGGCGGGCTTTTCAAACCAGGGCCGAACGCCCGATCACTCCCACTCGATCGTCGCCGGCGGCTTGCCGGAGATGTCGTAGACCACGCGCGAAACACCACGCAGCTCGTTGATGATGCGGTTGGACACGCGGCCGAGGAAGTCATACGGCAGGTGTGCCCAGTGCGCGGTCATGAAGTCGATGGTCTCCACCGCACGTAGTGCGATCACCCACTCATAGGCTCGTGCATCGCCCACCACGCCCACCGACTTCACCGGCAGGAACACCGCAAAGGCCTGGCTGGTCTTGTCATACAGATCAGCGGCGCGCAGTTCTTCGATGAAGATGGCATCGGCCTTGGCCAGCAGCTCGGCGTACTCGCGCTTCACTTCGCCCAGGATGCGTACACCCAGGCCCGGACCCGGGAACGGATGGCGGTAGACCATCGCGCGCGGCAGGCCGAGTTCGACACCCAGGCGGCGCACTTCGTCCTTGAACAGTTCGCGCAGCGGCTCCACCAGCTTGAGCTTCATGTCTTCCGGCAGGCCACCCACGTTGTGGTGGCTCTTGATGACATGCGCCTTGCCGGTCTTGCTGCCCGCCGACTCGATCACGTCCGGGTAGATGGTGCCTTGCGCCAGCCACTTGGCGTTGCTGAGCTTGTTCGACTCCTCGTCGAAGATCTGCACGAACAGGTTGCCGATGATCTTGCGCTTGGCTTCCGGGTCGCTGACGCCTTCCAGTGCCTTGAAATAGCGGTCGGCGGCGTTCACGCGCACGACCTTCACGCCCATGTTGTCGGCCATCATCTTCATGACCTGGTCGCCTTCCTGCCAGCGCAGCAGGCCGGTATCGACGAACACGCAGGTCAGCTGCTGGCCGATGGCCTTGTGCAGCAGTGCGGCCACCACCGAGGAATCAACGCCACCTGACAGGCCCAGGATCACCTCGTCGCTGCCCACCTGCTCGCGCACGCGCGCGATCTGGTCGTCGATGATGTTGGCGGCGGTCCACAGCGTGGCGCAGCCGCAGATGTCGGTGACAAAACGCTTGAGCAGCGCCGAGCCCTGCTTGGTATGGGTGACTTCCGGATGGAACTGCACGCCGTACCACTGCTTGTCCTCGTTGGCCATCGCGGCCACCGGAATGCGGTCGGTGGTGGCGGTGATGGTGAAGCCCGGCGGCACCTGCGAAACGTGGTCGCCATGGCTCATCCACACGTCCAGACGCGGCTCGCCGCCGTGGTCGGACAGACCACCCAGCAGCGCGTCGTTACCGTGCAGCTTCACTTCGGCATGGCCGAACTCGCGCTGGTCGGCCCCCTCGGTGGCGCCCCCCAGCTGCTTGGCCATGGTCTGCAGGCCGTAGCAGATGCCCAGCAGCGGCAGGCCGCTGTCGAATACTTCCTGCGGCGCGGCTGGCGCACCCGGCAGCGTGGTGGTTTCGGGGCCACCGGACAGGATGATGCCCTTGGCGCCGAACGCCGCGATCTCGGCCGGATCATGGTCCCATGCCCAGATTTCACAATACACGCCGAACTCGCGGATGCGGCGCGCGATCAGCTGCGTGTACTGCGCGCCGAAATCAAGGATGAGGATCTTGTCGTTATGGATGTTGGTCATGGCGCCAGAAGCTGGTGATGAGAAACGAGGAACGGGGAATGCGCTGCGGGGAGCCTATAGAGAAAGAGGAACGGGACACTGGTTCCTCGTTCCTCTTTACTCCGTGCCGCGTCAGGCGCGGTAGTTCGGCGGTTCCTTGGTGATCTGCACGTCATGGACGTGGCTCTCACGCTGGCCGGCGCCGCTGATCTTGACGAAGTTGGGCTTGGTGCGCATTTCTTCGATGGTGGCGCAGCCCACGTAACCCATGGTGGCGCGCAGGCCGCCGATGAGCTGGTGGATGATGCCGCCCACCGGCCCGCGGTACGGCACGCGGCCTTCGATGCCTTCCGGCACCAGCTTGTCGGCGGTGGCGGCGTCCTGGAAGTAACGGTCCTTGGACCCCTTCTCCATCGCAGCCAGCGAACCCATGCCGCGGTAGCTCTTGTACGAACGGCCCTGGAACAGCTCGGTCTCGCCCGGCGATTCCTCGGTACCGGCCAGCAGGCCACCGATCATCACGGTCGATGCACCGGCGGCCAGCGCCTTGCCGATGTCACCAGAGTAGCGGATGCCACCGTCGGCGATCAGCGGGATGCGATCCTGCAGCGCCTCGGCCACCAGGTCGATGGCGGTCACCTGCGGCACGCCGACACCGGCGACCACGCGGGTGGTGCAGATCGAGCCCGGGCCGATGCCCACCTTGACCGCGTCGGCACCGCTGTCCAGCAGCGCCAGTGCGGCGTCGCCGGTGCAGATATTGCCGCCGATGACCTGCACATGCGGGAAGTTCTTCTTGACCCAGCTGACGCGGTCCAGCACACCCTGCGAATGGCCGTGCGCGGTGTCCACCACCAGCACGTCCACGCCGGCGGCGACCAGCGCCTCGACGCGGCGGTCGGTATCGCCGCCCACGCCCACCGCAGCGCCTACCAGCAGCCGCGTGGCGGCGTCCTTGGCGGCGTTGGGGTTGTCGGTCTTCTTCTGGATGTCCTTGACGGTGATCAGGCCGCGCAGTTCAAACGCATCGTTGACCACCAGCACCTTTTCGATGCGGTTACGGTGCAGCAGGCCCAACACTTCGTCCGAGGCCGCGCCTTCCTTCACCGTGACCAGGCGATCCTTCTTGGTCATGATGTGGCGGACCGGGTCGTCCAGCTCGGTCTCGAAGCGCATGTCACGGTGGGTGACGATGCCGGCCAGCAGCCCGTCGCTGCCCACCACCGGCACGCCGGAGATGTTGTGCGCCTGGGTCAGCGCCAGCACGTCGCGGATGCTGGTTTCCGGGCCAACGGTGATCGGGTCGCGGATCACGCCGGACTCGAACTTCTTGACCTTGGCCACTTCGGCGGCCTGCTGTTCCAGCGTCAGGTTCTTGTGGACGATGCCGATGCCGCCAAGCTGGGCCATGGCGATGGCCAGGCGGGCTTCGGTGACGGTGTCCATGGCGGCCGAAACGATCGGCAGCTTCAACCGCAGCTCGCGCGTCAGGCGCGTCCCGAGGTCAACGTCCTTGGGCAGGACAATGGAGTGAGCGGGGACGAGGGAAACGTCGTCGTACGTTAGTGCTTCAGCCTGGATGCGCAGCATCGGCGTGCCCGGATATGTGGGGAAGCGCGACATTTTACCCTGATTCACCCGCTGATGGCAGGGGGCCGGTGCGACGCAGTGTCGCGCTGGCGTCTGGGCTGGGACGGCTTTCACCCCTCCCCGGCCCTCCCCTTGGCTGCGCCAAAGGGAGGGAGTTTTCACGCGATCGTCCGGATTGCAGCAATGCCGCTTCTGCCCCCTCCCTTTGGCAAAGCCAAGGGGGTGAAGGCGGCCGCATACGCGCCACTGGCGCGTGGGCGGATGAACGCCCGGAGGGCCGGACGGGTTGGGGAGGGGTAAAAGAAAGCTCTACCGAAGCCCCCTCAACCCGCCGCCTCGGCCGCCTCGATCGTGTTCTGCATCAGCGTGGCCACGGTCATCGGGCCGACGCCGCCCGGCACCGGGGTGATCCAGCTGGCGCGCTGTGCGGCGGCCTCGAAGCCCACGTCGCCCACCAGACGCCCATCGTCCAGCCGGTTGATGCCCACGTCGATCACCACCGCGCCCGGCTTCACCCATTCACCCGGGATCAGCTGCGGAATGCCCACCGCCACCACGAGGATGTCGGCGTTGCGCACGGCCTGCTCCAGCACGTCCTTGGGCGTGAACTTGTGGCAGCTGGTGACGGTGCAGCCGGCGATCAGCAGCTCCAGCCCCATCGGGCGGCCCACATGGTTGCTGACGCCCACGATGGTGGCGTTGCGGCCACGCACCGGCTGGTCGGTATGGCCCAGCAGCGTGGTGATGCCACGCGGGGTGCAGGGGCGCAGGCCGAACTCACGCAGGGCCAGATGGCCCACGTTCTGCGGGTGGAAGCCGTCCACGTCCTTGCGCGGGTCGATGCGCTGGATCAGCCGGTTGGCGTCGGCGATGCCCGGCAGCGGCAGCTGGATCAGGATGCCGTTGATCTTCGGGTCGGCGTTGAGCTGGTCGATCAGCTCCAGCAGCTGGGCCTCGCTGGTGCCTTCCGGCAGGTCGTAATCGAACGCTTCGATGCCCACCTTTTCGGCGGCACGGCGCTTGTTGCGCACGTACACCGCCGAGGCCGGGTCACCGCCTACCAGCACCACGGCAAGCCCGGGCCGGGACTTGCCGGCCGCCAGGCGCGCGTCCACCCGCAGCTTCAGGTCATCAAGCAGGTCTTCGGCGATACGGCGGCCGTCAAGGATGCGGGAAGTCTGCGCGGGGGCGTCGGCGGGTACGGTCATGGGGCACGGGCAGCAATTGCGGGGATGGGTATTGTCCCCGATTACGGCAGGCGCCACACGCGGCAGGTCACATCCCGGCAGCACCAGGCGGGTGCTCCGCGCCCTCCTCCGCCTCGGCCACCGCATCGGGGTTGAGCGTGCGTGCCTGCCGGCGCGGCGTGGTGAACGGGGTCGGTTTGGGCGCGCCGGGCGCGTTGCCATAAAGCATGCCCACACCCGCCTGCAGCCCGCCCCCGGCGATTTCCAGCTCGAAACGCTCGCTGTCGCGGCGGCGGATCTCACGCGCCACCAGGTCGGCCTCGTCCACATCCACACCCAGCTGCAGCAGCGCGGCACGGCCGAACTCAACCGCCGACTCGAACGTCTCACGTATCTGGAAATCGACCCCGGCATGGATCAGCGACAGCGAGTGCTCGCGGTCGTAGGAGCGCACCAGCAGGCTGGCCTGCGGAAACTCACCATGCACAAGTTCGACGATGCGGTCGGCGGCGGCACGGTCGTCCACGCACACCGCAATGGCCCGCGCGGTCTCCGCGCCGGATGCGCGCAGCACATCCAGCCGCGTGCCGTCGCCGTAGTACACCTTGAAGCCGAACTCGGCCGCGCTGCGGATCATTTCGATATCGTTGTCGATGATGGTCACGTCCACATCGCGCGCCAGCAACGACTGGCTGGACACCTGTCCGAAACGGCCAAAGCCGATCACCAGCACGCTGCCGCTGAGCCCATCGGCCGCCTCCACACCTTCGGTGGAAACCTCGCCCTCCTTCACCAGCCGGCGGTAGACCAGCATGCACAGCGGCGTGAGTGCCATCGACAGCACCACCACGGCAGTGAGGTTGGCATTGACCTGCGCGTCGATCACGCCCGCGGTTGCCGCCGCGGCAAACAGCACAAAGGCGAACTCGCCGCCCTGCGCCATCAGCACGGCGCGGTCCAGCGCCTGCGGGTGGTCGCTGCCCATCACCCGTGCCACCGCATAGATGCACAGCGCCTTGCCCAGCATCATCGCCGGCACCAGCAGCGCGATCATCTGCCAGTTCAGCGCCACCACGCGCAGGTCCAGCGCCATGCCGACGCTGAGGAAGAACAGGCCCAGCAGGATGCCGCGGAACGGTTCGATGTCGGCTTCGATCTGGTGTCTGAAGGTGGATTCGGACAACAGCACGCCCGCGAGAAACGCGCCCATCGCCATCGACAGACCACCCAGCTGCATCAGCAGCGCCGCACCCAGCACCACCAGCAGCGCGGCGGCGGTCATCACCTCGCGCGCCTTGGATTCGGCCAGGATGCGGAACATGGGATTGAGCAGGTAGCGCCCCACCAGCACCAGACCGACGATGGCACCGGCACCGATGGCGATGCCCACCCAGCGCGCGCCCTGCTGCGCGTCGGCATGCACGGGGGCCATCCACGCCACCAGTGCCAGCAGCGGCACGATCAGCAGGTCCTCGAACAGCAGTATGGAAACGATCTTCTGCCCCGAGGGCAATGCCACGTCGCCACGCTCCGACAGCAGCTGCATCACCACCGCCGTGGAGGTGAGCACGAAACCCGCCGCCGCGATGAAAGCCACCTGCGGGCGATAGCCGAACAGCATCGCCACACCGGTCAGCACGGCACCGCAGGTAACGATCTGCGCGGTGCCCAGCCCGAAAATTTCCCGGCGCAGGCTCCACAGGTGCGATGGCCGCATTTCCAGCCCGATGACGAACAGGAACATCACCACGCCCAGCTCGGCCACATGCAGGATGGCCTGCGGGTCGGAGAACCAGCCGAAACCAAACGGGCCGATGGCCAGGCCGGCGACGAAGTAGCCCAGCACCGAGCCCAGCCCCAGCCGCCGGAACAGCGGCACCGCGACCACGGCGGCGCCCAGCAGCGCCACCACCTTCACCAGTTCCGTCGAGGTTTCCGTTGCCATGCCAGTGCCGCCGTCAGCTCAATGCGCGCACGATACGGCAGCCCCCGTGCAGATTGAATGCAGGAGGTCGAACCCAGCGTTCCATGTGAACCGGGCTGGCGGCTCAGCCGCGACCGGCGCAGAAGGCGGCGTAGTCGATATAGCCGGGGAACGGCACACCCGGCGCGCAGACCGGGCAGTCAGGATCGGGGCTGATGCGGGTTTCGCGGAAACGCATGGACAGCGCATCGAAGCGCAGCAGGCGCCCGGTCAGCGGTTCGCCCATGTCCAGCAGCAGCTTGAGCACCTCGGTGGCCTGCATCACACCCGCCAGACCGGGCAGCACGCCCAGCACGCCGGCCTCGGAACAGTTGGGCGCGAACTCGGGCGGCGGCGGCTCCGGGAACAGGCAGCGGTAGCACGGCGCAACGCCGCGTTGTCGCCCGGCATCGAACACGCTCACCTGCCCATCGAAGCGCTCGATGGCGGCGTAGACCAGCGGCTTTGCGTGCTTGATGCAGGCATCGTTGAGCAGGTAGCGCAGCGGAAAGTTGTCCGAACCATCCAGCACCACGTCCACGCCCTGCATCAGCGCGTCGATGTTGTCCGAGCTCACCCGCGCCTGCACCGCATCCACCTCGATATGCGGATTCAGCGCCAGCAGGCGTGCACGCGCCGATTCGACCTTGGCGGTTCCCACCGCAGCTTCGGTGTGGGTGATCTGCCGGTGCAGATTGCTGCGCTCCACCACATCGTGATCGACGATGCGCAGATGGCCCACGCCTGCCGCTGCCAGATAGAAGCTCGCCGGCGCACCCAGCCCACCCGCGCCCAGCAGCAGTACACGCGCCTGCTGCAGGCGGCGCTGGCCGGCTTCGCCCACCTGCGGCAGCAGCAGGTGGCGCGCGTAGCGGTCGTAGAAATCACGGTCGGCGGCATCCAGCTGCGGCTGCACCAGCGGCAGGCCTTCGCCGCGCCAGGCCACGGTACCGCCGCAGACCGAGGCCACCTGGGCATAGCCTGCATCCAGCAATGCCTGCGCGGCATCGGTCGAGCGTTTGCCGGTCTGGCAGATCAGCACGATCTCGCAAGCGTTGGACGGCAGATGCTGCTCCGGCGCTGCCAGCAAGGCAGCCTTGGCCACGCCCACAGCCCCTTCGGCCATGCCCCCTGCCCGCTCATGCGCCTCGCGCACGTCGATCAACACGGCGCCCTGCTGCTGGCGCGCACGGGCCTGCCCCGGGCTGAGTTCACGAATGCTCATGGGGAGATTATCGGGCATGCGGGGATTGGCCGCTGAGGCGTGAGATCGACCAATCCTGATCGCCGTTGCCGCGTTGGCCGCCCACTCCCCACGTCTACAAAAACAAAGGCGGCCTTCCGACCGCCCCTGCATGCATCACTTCTTGCCTTTGACGTGTTTCATCAAACGCCGCTTGGCCTTGACCTGGCGCTCCGTCAGCACGTTCTTCTTGCCCTCGTACGGGTTGGCACCCTCGCGGAACAGGAACGTCACCGGCGTACCCACCAGCTTGAATCGCTTGCGGAAGAAGTTTTCCAGATAGCGTTTGTACGAATCCGGCAGCTCCTTCAGGCGCGTGCCGTGCACGATGAAGGTGGGCGGATTGGTGCCGCCCGGGTGCACATAGCGCAGCTTGGAGACATGCCCGCGGATGCTCGGCGGCGGGTTGCTCTCGTAAGCGATTTCCAGCGCCTTGTTGACTTCGCTGGTGCTGAATTCCTTCGTCGCCGACGCATGCGCACGGTGCACCGCACGGAACAGCTCGCGCAGGCCGGAACCGTGCTTGGCGGAAATGCGCACCACCTCGGCCCACGGCACGAAGCCCAGCTTCAGCGACAACAGGGTCTCTGCCTGTTCGCGCTGGTAGTCGGTCAGGCCGTCCCACTTGTTGATGGCAATCACCAGCGCACGGCCGGCGTCGAGCACCGCGCCCAGCACGCTGGCGTCCTGGTCGGTCACACCCTCGCTGGCGTCGAGCATCAGCACGGCCACCTGGCACTGCTCGATGGAGCGCAGCGTCTTGACCACGCTGAACTTCTCCACCACCTCGTCCACCTTGGACTTGCGGCGCAGGCCGGCGGTGTCGATCAGGCGATACATCTGCCCGTCACGCTCCAGGTCCACCGCGATCGAATCGCGGGTGGTGCCCGGCACGTCGGAGGCGATCATGCGCTCCTCACCCAGCAGGCGGTTCACCAGCGTTGACTTGCCAACGTTGGGGCGGCCGACGAAGGCGATACGAATGCGGTCCGGATCGTCGTCCAGCGTCTCGGTCGTGCCCTCTTCAGGCAGGCGCTCGACGATCTCATCAACCAGATCATCCAGACCCTGCCGGTGCGCGGCCGACACCATCAGCATCTCACCGAAACCGTAGCGGGCAAACTCCGAACGCACCGCATGCTCGTCCGTGCCGTCGATTTTGTTGATCAACAGCAGCGTAGGCCGCGCAAGCTTGCGCAGCCACGACAGGATCTCGTCATCCAGCGCGGACGTGCCATCACGGGCATCGACCACGAACACGATCAGATCCGCCTCACCGGCGGCGGCTCGGGCCTGGCGCGCGGTGGCGCCGGCCAGCCCTTCCTCGTCACCGGCGATACCGCCGGTATCCACGATCAGGAAGGGATTGTCCTCGTTCAGACGGCAGACGCCGTAGTTGCGATCCCGGGTCACCCCGGGCTGGTCATGCACCAGCGCATCGCGCGTACGGGTCAGCGCATTGAAAATCGTGGACTTGCCGACGTTCGGCCGTCCAACCAGGGCGACCAAAGGCAGCATCGCTTGAACTCCTTATTGGGCCAACCGGAATGCGGTCAGCTTTCCATCCACGTTCTGCACCAGGGCGATGCCATCGGCAACGACCGGCTGCGCCAGCAGCGCATCACCGCCGCTCTTCTCCCGCGCGGCCAATGCGCCGTCGCTGAGCCGCAGCCAGTGCACGTAGCCCTTGTAATCGCCGACCAGCGCGTAATCGCCCTGCACCGCGGCACCGGTCAGCGAGCGGCGCGCCAGCGCCTGCTGCGACCACATCGCCGCACCGGAGCTCTTGTCCAGGCCATAAACCGTGCCCTTGCTGTCGGTGACCACCACATTGCCCGAGGACACCGCCACGCCGCCAGCGCCACCATGGTCACGCGACCACAGCGGACGACCAGTCGGGCCTTCGATGGCCACGGTCTCGTTCTTGAAGCTGCTCACGTACAGGTTGTTGCCTTCCAGCACCGGTGCGCCGTCCACGTCGGCCATGCGCTCCAGCTCGGTACGGCCTTCCGGCACGCCCACCATCTGCTCCCACAGCGGGCGGCCATCCTGCATCGCCAGCGCGGTGACGGTGCCGTCGTCGTTGCCGATGAACAGCACGCCCGGGCCGGCCACCACCGGCGCGTTGCCACGCACGGTCAGCTGCGGCAGCTCCTGGGCATTGAACCAGCGTTGCTCGCCATTGGCGGCATCAAAGGCGGTGGTGCGGCCGTCATTGCTGCGCACGAACACCATGCCATTGCCCACGGCCGGCGCGGTGATCACTTCACCGGGCACCTTGGCGGTCCACTTCTCGCTGCCGTTGGCGGCATCCAGCGCGATGACCTGGCCATCGAGCGTGCCGATCACCACCAGCTCTTCGCCCACACCGGGGCCACCGGACAGGCGCAGCTTCGGCTTCTTCTTTTCCTTGGCGGGGGTGTATTCCCACACTTCCTTGCCGGTCTGCAGGTCCAGCGCATGCACGCCGCCCTGCACCGCCGCCGCGTAGACGCGGCCATCGGCCACCACCGGTGCCTGGCGCAGGCCAATACGGCCCTCGCCCTTGCCCACGTTGGCCGACCAGAGCTTGCTGACCTGCACGGTCGGCTCGAACTTGACCAGTTCGGCCGGTTCCAGCGCCTTCTTGGCCTCAGCGTCCTTGCCGGCGAACCAGCCCTTCACCGTGGAGCAACCGGTCAGCGTCATCGCCACCAGTGCCACGCCTGCAACATGCTTGAGCTTCATTACTTGTTCTCCGTTGCAGGATCGGCCACGGTGCCGCCGGCATCCATCAACTTGGTTTCCAGCAAGCGGCGCTGTGGCGCGGCCACGTCCAGCTTGGCCAGGGCCTTGCTGTACAGGTCGCGGGCTTCGTCACGCTTGTTCTGTGCGATCAGTGCATCGCCACGGATTTCCAGGCCGGCGGCGTCTTCGGCCGAGCCGAGCAGCTTCAGGGCCTCGTCGGCCTTGCCGGTTTCAATCAGCAGGCGCGCCACGCGCTGATCGACCAGGGCCTTGAACTCGCCCTCGGTCTTCAAGGCCCGCAGGGTCTTGATGGCGTCGTCATTCTTGCCGGCTTCCACCTGTGCCTTGGCCAGCTCCAGCGAGGCCAGATCGGCGTAGATGCTGGTTTTGCCGCCTTCCAGCGCGGCCACTTCCTTCGCCGCTTCGTCCAGATTCCTGGACTGCAGGCTGCGCGTCACCGCCTCATAGCGCACGTTGGCATCGGCCAACTCGTTTGCCTGCTGCTTCTTCCACCATTGCCCGCCTATGATCAAACCAAGGCCGAGTACCACCCCGCCAATGATTCCAGCGCCATTGTTGCGCAGCCACGTGCGGACACGTTCGCCTTGTTCGTGCTCGTCGAGCAGGTCGTCAATCGCCATGCGTAGTCTCGCTCACCCCGTGGGGGAGCCTTGTTGTCCTGGACTTGTTGTTTTGATCGGCGCCTTGCTTCAGCGTGAAACCGGCACCACGGAACCGTCAGAGGATACCGTAAAGCGGGCCACATTACCGCGCTGGTACGGCGTCATATCGACGTTAGCGCCTGCCTGCTGAACCTCGACCTGCGCGGCATTGCCGAGCACCATCCGGCCCACCTGGCCCACGCTGAAGCTACGGCTTTCACCGGCGCGGATCAGTGCTTTCTCGACGGTGACACCGTCCGGACCACTGATATCCACCCAGCTGTCTCCCTTGAAATTCAGGGTCAGCCCAGCCTTGGGCACAGCCGCCGTGGCCCGCGGCGCCATGGCCGGGGCGAGCGAGGCAATGTATGGCCCTTCCTGGCGCGTGGCCGGCTGGGCGGCGGCAGTGGCGGCCGGCAGGGCCACATCGGTACCGGCGCTGGCGGCCGGCGGCACCACGTCCAGCGAGGCGGTGCTGGGCGGCGCATTCCGCGATGGGTTGCTGATCACATACCAGATGGGCACGGCCAGCACGGCGGTGATGACCACATAGACCGCGCGGCGGCCCAGGTTCTCGGCCATGCGGCGGATGGGCGGGGTATGGGTATGGCTGACCAGGGTGGGCGGAACCACCGGCGCAATCCGCGCCTGTTCCAGCAACTCGCCCAGGTCCACCTTCAACAGTCTGGCGTAACTGCGCAGCTGGCCGCGTACGAACACCGGGGCGCCCATGCGCTCCCACTGCTCGGCCTCCAGCGCCGCAACCACCTGAACCGGCATTCTGAGCTGCCCGGCCACTTCATCCAGCGACAACCCGGCGGCCTCCCGGGCCTGCCGGAGGCGCTGACCACATCCCACCGCACCTTCTAGAGCGTTTACACCTGGATCATTGATCACAATGCGTCAGCCTTGGGATTTCGAGGCCGCGTCCGAAGGAAACTCTTCGCGCAACCGCTGTTGGATTCGACCGACGGCACTCCTGTCGCCCAGCCGTTCTTCTATCTGAATGGCAAGTTGTAACACGGAAATAGTGGCTGGCGCAGCCGCCAGGCGGCGCTGGTAGAAGGCCCGGGCCTCGAAATAGCGCCCATGCAGGAACTCATTGCGCGCCATCGACTCCAGTGCGTAGGCATTGCCCGGTATCAATTCCAGAGCTTGCCTCAGGTCTTTTTCAGCCCGTTCATTCTGCCCGGCATCCAGCGCACAGCCCCCTGCATTGGCCAGCGCATCCGCTCTTGCGCCTTGGTCAGGTGCCGCCAGAGCACGGTCAAACCACACCAACGCCTCAGCCGGATGGCCATGGGCGCAAAGCCAGGCCCCGTAGTTGTTGAGCACCCCACCCTGCTGCGGTGCCATTTCCGCCGCCTTGCGGTACAGCGCGCCAGCCGCTTCATCCTGGCCAAGGCGCCCCTGTATGAGCGCCTGCACGGTGTAGGCGTCGGTACGCCCCTGGTCCAGCTTCTGCGCCGAACGGGCGAATTTCAGCGCCTCTTCCAGCTGGCCGCGCTGGAAGCGGTCACCGGCCAGCCCCATCAGCTCCTGGTATTTCTGGCGGTCACGTGCGGCGCGGTCATCGCGTAGGTCGTAGTCCGGCGCTACCTGTTCCACCACCTTGATCTTGCCGGGCCGGCTCTTGCGGCCATCGCGTGCGCAGCCGGCAGCCAGCAGCGCGGCAAGCAACAGCAGGAGCAGACGATCAGCTGCGCGCATCCCCGGCTTCCTGTGGCTGCAGGCTCTTCTTGAACTCTGCGTTGCGGCGCGTGCGGTCCATTACCTGGCCCTTGAGCTGGCCGCAGGCCGCGTCGATGTCATCACCGCGGGTACGGCGCACCATGGTCAGCACCTGCGAATCGAGCAGGATCTTCTGGAACGCACGGATCTGTTCCTCGTCCGAACGCTCGTAGCGGGTACCGGGGAACGGGTTGAACGGAATCAGGTTGACCTTGCCCGAATCACGCGCCTGCACGGCGTTGTCGAACTGGCGCATCAGCCGCGCCAGCTGGCGGGCGTGCTCGGGCTGGTCGTTGATGCCCTTCATCAGGGTGTACTCGAAGGTCACCGAATCGCGCTTTTTGTTGCCGCGCAGGTAACGCGCGCAGGCCGCCATCAGCTCGGCGATCGGGTACTTCTTGTTGAGCGGCACCAGGCTTTCGCGCAGCTCGTCATTGGCGGCATGCAGCGACACCGCCAGCGACACGTCGCTCTCGACCGACAGCCGGTCGATCATCGGCACCAGACCAGAGGTGGACAGGGTGACGCGTTTGTTGGCCAGGCCATAGCCCAGGTCGTCGCGCATGATGCTCATCGCACGCACGACGTTGTCGAAATTCATCAGCGGCTCGCCCATGCCCATCATCACCACGTTGGTGAGGCGGCGCATCTGGTGCGGCACGTTGCCCAGGTGGCGTGCCGCCACCCACACCTGGCCGATGATCTCGGCGGTGGTCAGGTTGCGGTTGAAGCCCTGGGTAGCGGTGGAGCAGAACGTGCAGTTCAACCCGCAACCCACCTGCGAGGACACGCACAGCGTGCCGCGGGTCTTGTCGGGGATGTACACGGTCTCGATGGCGTTGCGGCCATCCACGCCCATCGCCAGCAGCCACTTGTGGGTGCCATCGGCGGAGGGCTTGTCGAACACGACATTCGGGACGACCACCTCGGCATGCTCGTGCAGCTTGGCACGCAGCGATTTGCCGAGGTCGGTCATCTGGTCGAAATCGGTGACGTAGCGGTGGTGTATCCACTTCATCACCTGATGGGCACGGAACTTCTGTTCGCCCAGTACCTGGACGAAGAACTTCTCCAGCCCCGCGCGATCAAGGTCGAGCAGGTTCTGCTTGCCAGCCGTGGGTGCCGTTTTCGGCAGCGGCTGGATGGCGGGTGTCTGTACGACCTCGTTCACGGCGTCAACCTTCTACTCAACTGCTCAGCGCGAAACCACTTCGGTGGCGGCGAAGAAGTAGGCCACTTCGATGGCGGCGTTCTCGACCGAATCCGAACCGTGGGCGGCATTGGCGTCGATCGACTCGGCGAAGTCGGCGCGGATGGTGCCCGGTGCAGCGTCCTTCGGGTTGGTGGCGCCCAGCAGGTCGCGGTGTGCCAGCACGGCGTTCTCGCCTTCCAGGGCCTGGATCATCACCGGGCCGGAGATCATGAACTCGACCAGCGCATTGAAGAACGGGCGCTCGCGGTGCACGGCGTAGAAGCCTTCGGCTTCACGGCGCGAGAGCTGCTTGTACTTGGCAGCCACGATCTTCAGGCCGGCCTTTTCAAAGCGGGCGTAGATCTCGCCGATCACGTTCTTGGCAACGGCGTCGGGCTTGATGATGGAAAGGGTGCGCTCCAGCGCCATGGGAATTCTCCGGTATTTGGGCCGGTTGGCCCGAGGGTACATTAAAAAAACCCGCGTGCGGACGCGGGCTTAGCCTGAATTGCGGTGGCTAATTCTACCGGGTGCACCCCGGCTTTGCACAGCGGCGGATGAATGATGCTGCGCCGCAACATGACGTGAGCCGCCTGCCGGGCGTAGCATCCAAACAATCGTTTGATTGAACCTCTTTCCCATGGGCAAACCCGCCAGCTTCTCCACCAAGGACCGCATCCTCGGCGCGGCCGAGGAACTGTTCGCCCAGTACGGCTTTGCCGGCACCTCGCTGCGGCAGGTGACCAGTCATGCCGATGTCAACATCGCAGCGGTCAATTACCACTTCGGGTCCAAGGAAAACCTGGTCAATGAAGTGTTCCGCCGGCGCATGGACGAAATGACCGCCGCCCGCCTGGGCCAGCTGGAGCAGGCCCGCAGCCAGCAGCCCGGTGAGCTGCGCGCGGTGCTGGCCGCCTTCGTCGAGCCGGCGCTGGCCATGGCCCAGGACCGCCAGAGTGGTGGCGCCTTCGTGCGGGTCATCGCCCGTGCCTATGCCGAGAAGAACGACAACCTGCGCAAGTTCCTGTCCGACCACTACGGCCATGTGCTGCGCGAGTTCGGCAAGGCCATCGGCGCCTGCGTGCCCGGCCTGAGCAAGGAGGAGCTGTACTGGCGCCTGGATTTCCTGGCCGGTGCGCTGACCTATGCCATGGCCGATTTCGGGCTGATCAAGCGCCCGCACAACATCAGCGAGGCCGAGCACCGCAGCAAGGCCGCGCAGGAACTGATCCATTTCGCCGAAGCCGGTTTCCGCGCCAGCGTGCGTACCCCGGCCTCTCCCTCCGCTTCCTGACCCCCGCGTCATCGCAGACCAAAAGGTTTATCGATATGTCCAACTCCCTGCTTGTCCGCCGCGCCGCCGTCCTGGGTGCAGGCGTCATGGGTGCGCAGATCGCCGCCCACCTGACCAATGCCGGCATCGACACCGTCCTGTTCGACCTTGCCGCCAAGGAAGGCCCGGCCGACGGCATCGTGCTCAAGGCCATCGCCAACCTGGGCAAGCTGAGCCCGGCACCGCTGGCCAGCAAGTCGCTGGCCGAAGCCATCACCCCGGCCAACTACGAGGACGGCCTGGAGCAGCTGCGCGACTGCGACCTGATCATCGAGGCCATCGCCGA
>DCXY01000010.1:112082-113403 GCA_002329155.1 Stenotrophomonas sp. UBA2124
CACGCGGTGCTGGCCTCCAACACCTCGGGCCTGGGCATCAACAAGCTGGCCGACGTGCTGCCCGAGCAGCTGCGCCACCGTTTCTGCGGCGTGCACTTCTTCAACCCGCCGCGCTACATGCACCTGGCCGAGCTGATCCCGGCCAGGACCACCGACAAGTCGGTGCTGGAAGGCCTGGAAACCTTCCTGACCACCAACCTGGGCAAGGGCGTGGTGTATGCCAAGGACACCCCGAACTTCATCGGCAACCGCATCGGCGTGTTCTCGATCCTGTCCACCATCCACCACACCCAGCAGTTCGGCCTGGGCTTCGATGAAGTGGACGGCCTGACCGGCCCGCTGGTCGGCCGCCCGAAGTCGGCTACCTACCGCACCTCCGACGTGGTCGGCCTGGACACCATGGCCCACGTCATCAAGACCATGGGCGACACCCTGCCCGACGACCCGTGGCACCAGTACTTCAAGTCCCCGGCATGGCTTGAGGCACTGATCGCCAAGGGCGCGCTGGGCCAGAAGACCGGTGCGGGCATCTTCCGCAAGGTCGGCAAGGACATCGTGGTCCTGGACCTGGAAAAGCAGGACTACCGCCCCGCCGACCGCACTGCGGCACCGGAAGTGGTGGAAATCCTCAAGATCAGGAACCCGGCCGAGAAGTTCGCCAAGCTGCGTGAAAGCCAGCACCCGCAGGCGCAGTTCCTGTGGGCCAGCTTCCGCGACCTGTTCCACTACAGCGCCTACCACCTGGCCGACATCGCCGAGACCGCGCGCGATGTGGACCTGGCCATCCGCTGGGGCTACGGCTGGTCGCTCGGCCCGTTTGAGACCTGGCAGGCGGCCGGCTGGAAGCAGGTGGCCCAGTGGATCGCCGACGACATCGCTGCCGGTAAGACCATGAGCAACGCCCCGCTGCCCGCATGGGTGCTGGACGGCCGCGACGGCGTGCATGCCGCCGAAGGCAGCTACAGCCCATCGCTGAACACCTTGGTGCCACGCTCGTCGCTGCCGGTGTACCAGCGCCAGCGTTTCCCGGACCCGATGCTTGGCGAAACCTTCGACCAGGGCCAGACCGTGTTCGAGAACGATGGCATCCGTCTGTGGACCGACGGCGATGGCATCGGCGTGATCAGCTTCAAGACCAAGATGAACACTGTGTCCGACCAGGTGCTCGACGGCATCCAGCATGCCATCGGCCTGGCCGAGCAGCAGTTCAAGGGCTTGGTAATCTGGCAGCAGAAGGAGCCGTTCTCCGCCGGTGCCGACCTGAGCGGCGCGTTGACTGCGCTGCAGGCCGGCAAGATTGCCGAGTTCGAGGCGATGGTGG
>DCXY01000046.1:0-36095 GCA_002329155.1 Stenotrophomonas sp. UBA2124
ACTTGGTGTTCTTCATCTTGTCGAGCAGGAATTCCATCGCGGCCATTTCGTCCATCGGGTGCAGCAGCTTGCGCAGGATCCAGATCTTCTGCAGCAGCTCCGGCTCGATCAGCAGGTCCTCGCGGCGGGTGCCCGAGCGGTTGATGTCGATGGCCGGGAACACGCGCTTTTCAGCGATGCGGCGGCTCAGGTGCACTTCGCTGTTGCCGGTGCCCTTGAACTCTTCGTAGATCACCTCGTCCATCTTCGAGCCGGTATCGACCAGCGCGGTGGCGATGATGGTCAGGCTGCCGCCTTCTTCCACGTTGCGCGCGGCACCGAAGAAACGCTTGGGGCGGTGCAGGGCGTTGGCGTCCACACCACCGGTGAGCACCTTGCCGGAGCTGGGCACCACGTTGTTGTAGGCGCGGGCCAGGCGGGTGATGGAGTCCAGCAGGATCACCACGTCCTTCTTGTGCTCGACCAGGCGCTTGGCGCGTTCGATCACCATTTCAGCCACCTGCACATGGCGCGCAGCCGGCTCGTCGAACGTGGAGGAGACCACCTCGCCGCGCACGGTGCGCTGCATTTCGGTCACTTCTTCCGGGCGCTCGTCCACCAGCAGCACGATCAGGTGCACGTCCGGGTGGTTGGTGGTGATGGCCGTGGCCACCTGCTGCATCATCATCGTCTTGCCGGCCTTGGGCTGGGAGACGATGAGCGAACGCTGGCCCTTGCCCTGCGGTGCCATCAGGTCGAGGATGCGGCCGGTGATGTCCTCGGACGAGCCGTTGCCACGCTCCAGGGTGAAGCGGCGGCGCGGGAACAGCGGCGTCAGGTTCTCGAACAGCACCTTGTTCTTCGACGCTTCGATGGGTTCACCGTTGATGGTGTCCACGATGTTCAGCGCGAAGTAGCGTTCGCCATCCTTCGGGAAGCGGATGCGGCCGGAGATGTGGTCGCCGGTGCGCAGGTTGAAGCGGCGGATCTGGCTGGGCGAGATGTAGGTGTCGTCCGGGCCGGCCAGGTAGCTGGCCTCGGCCGCGCGCAGGAAACCGAAGCCGTCGGGCAGGATTTCCAGCACGCCGTCGGCGGCAACACCGTCACCGTGGCGGGTGAGCACCTTCAGCAGGGCGAAGATCACGTCCTGCTTGCGGGCACGCGCCACGCCGTCGTGGATGTTCAGCTGCTCGGCGATTTCCAGCAGCTTCTGCGCCGGCATCCTCTTCAGGTCGCTCAGCGAGTAGACCGGGAAACCTTCCGGCACGCTCGGCAGCGGGCGCGGCGGCTGGTTTTCGTTGCCACCGTCGCTGGGCATGCCGTTGTCGTCGCGGAAACGCTCACGGTTGCGGTCGCGGCGGTTGCGGAAGCGGTCGCGGCGGTTGCCCTGGCCCTGCTGCTGGCCCTGGTTGTTGTTCTGGCGCTGCTGGCCGTCGCCGCGCGGTTCGCCACCGTCCTGGCCGCCCTGCTGGGCGCTGGAGGTGTTGTCGCTGCTGGCGGGGGCTGCTGCCGGGGCAGCGGATTCGGCCGCTGGTGCGGGCGCCGGAGCCGGCGCGGGCGGCGGCGGAGCGGCGGCCGGCAGCGGCAATGCCGGCTGGGCCGGGGCGCTGCTGGCGGCGGTATCGGTGCTTTCGGCAGCCTTGGTGACACGCGGCTTGCGCACGCGCTTCTCAACGGGGGCGTCGGCGCTCCCGGTATCGGAAGGAGTGTTCTCGGACAAGTGCTTGATTCCTCTCGCTTGGACGTGCGAGCGCCCTGGGGCGGCGAACTGGTTGGGAATGATCCGGTCGAGAACCCGGCCGGAGGGTGCGGCAGGCGAAAGCTGCCGGATGCGTTGACACTACCACCGCCACGCGCGGGCATGCAAGGTGCCCGGGATTCGTGTTGGGCCGCCGTATGGCTGGCCCGGCCGGTCCCGGCAGCGGCGGCTGGCCGCTACCGGAGCCGTGCGCTGGATCAGGCCAGCGCCTTGTCGATCATCTGGCTCAGCTGGCCCTTGCCGACCGCGCCGATCTGGGTGGCCTGGATCTGGCCATCCTTGAACAGCAGCAGCATCGGGATCGAGCGCACGTGGTACTTCACCGCGGTGGCGCGGTTCTCGTCCACGTTGACCTTGGCGATCTTCAGCTTGCCGTCGTAGGCGTCAGCCAGCTCGTCCAGGACGGGGGAGATCATCTTGCACGGGCCGCACCATTCGGCCCAGAAATCCACCAGGACCGGTTCGCCGGACTGCAGTACGGCGGTGTCGAAGTCGGCGTCGCCGACGTGTAAAACCTTATCGCTCACTTATGAGTCTCCTGGGTCAATGCGACGGTTGATGCCGGGTTGGCCGCCACATTGCGGTAAACTGGGTTATTGCGCTGGCAGCGGGCACCGCCCGATTGCCGCGCGACCCGGCGCAGGGGCCGCAGTGTGCGACGGTGCCCGAATCGATGCAAGCCGCCCGGCCGTACTGGCCGACTGGCACTACAAAGACAGAATAATGAGCGACAAACCGCTGACCGATGTGACGTTTTCCTCCTTTGAACTGCAGCCCACCTTGTTGGCTGGCCTTGAAGGAGCAGGATTCACCCGCTGTACCCCGATCCAGGCGTTGACCCTGCCGGTGGCGTTGCCCGGCGGTGATGTTGCCGGCCAGGCGCAGACCGGCACCGGCAAGACGCTGGCCTTCCTGGTGGCGGTGGTCAACCGCCTGATGACGCGCCCGGCCCTGGCCGACCGCAAGGCCGAAGACCCGCGCGCGCTGATCCTGGCGCCCACCCGCGAGCTGGCCATCCAGATCCACAAGGACGCGATGAAGTTCGCCTCCGACCTGGGCCTGCGTTTTGCGCTGGTCTATGGCGGTGTGGATTACGACAAGCAGCGCGAACTGCTGCAGCAGGGCGTGGACGTGATCATCGCCACCCCGGGCCGCCTGATCGACTACGTCAAGCAGCACAAGGTGGTGTCGCTGCACGCCTGCGAAATCTGCGTGCTGGACGAAGCCGACCGCATGTTCGACCTGGGCTTCATCAAGGACATCCGCTTCCTGCTGCGGCGCATGCCCGAGCGCACCACGCGGCAGACGCTGCTGTTCAGCGCCACGCTCAGCCACCGCGTGCTGGAGCTGGCATACGAGCACATGAACGAGCCGCAGAAGCTGGTGGTGGAGACCGAACACGTCACCGCCGACCGCGTGCGCCAGCGCATCTATTTCCCCGCCGACGAGGAAAAGCTGCCGCTGCTGCTGGGCCTGCTCTCGCGCAGTGAAGGCGCGCGCACCATGGTGTTCGTCAATACCAAGGTGTTCGTCGAGCGCGTGGCGCGTGCCCTTGAGAGGGCCGGTTACCGCGTGGGCGTGCTGTCCGGCGACGTGCCGCAGAAGAAGCGCGAGAGCCTGCTCAACCGCTTCCAGAAGGGCCAGCTGGAAATCCTTGTCGCCACCGACGTGGCCGCACGTGGCCTGCACATCGACGGCATCAAGTACGTCTACAACTACGACCTGCCGTTCGACGCCGAAGATTACGTCCACCGCATCGGCCGCACCGCGCGCCTGGGCGAGGAGGGCGATGCCATCAGCTTCGCCTGCGAACGCTATGCGATGAGCCTGCCGGACATCGAGGCCTACATCGAGCAGAAGATTCCGGTGGAAGCGGTGACCAGCGAGCTGCTGACCGCACTGCCGCGCCCGGAACGCGCGCCGTTGCCCGAGGGCGAGGAAGGTGAGAGCGTGGGTGCCATCTTCCGCGAGGCCCGCGAGCAGAAGGCCGCTGACGAAGCACGCCGTGGCGGTGGCAGCAGCCGTGGCGGCAAGCCCGGTGCCGGTGGTGGCCGTGGTGAGCGCCGCGGTGGCGGTGAAGGCCGTGGTGAAGGCCAGGGCGAGCGTCGCCGCAGCCGCAAGCCGCGCACCGAAGGTGCCGCGCAGGGTGCCGAGGCTGCCGCTCCGGCAGTGGCTGCGGTGCAGGCCAATGCCGCGCCGGCCAATCCGGCGGTGGAAGGCGAGCGCGCACCGCGCAAGCGCCGTCGTCGTCGTCACGGCCGTCCGGTGGAGAACACCGAGGCCGTGGTGATTCCGGCATCCAACGGCACTCCGGTGCAGGTGCAGGCCAAGTCCATGCGCGGTGGCACCGACAACGATTCGTTCCTGACCCGCCTGGGCCGCAAGATCCGCCGGATGCTTTCCGGCAGCTGAGCCTGCAGGTGCGCAAGCCCGGGCGGTGCCATGCACCAGCCCGGCTTGACCACTGAAGCCTATTGCCGGGCCGCGCGTGGCCCTTGCCTGGCAGTGCCCCGGTTTCGTTACCCCGGCTTCGTTGCCAGGGGCGCCCGGCATTCCGCCTTCTTCCGCAAAGCGGGTGCGGGGCGAGCGTGGGGACAGGGCGTGCCGCGCATGGTCGGTGATGGATTGGCCGGGTGCGCTGCGCACCTCACGCGCGCTCCGGCATAATCGCGGAATGAGCGTCCTGCGTTTTGACAATGTCAGCAAACAATATGCCGGCGGCCACCAGGCACTGGTGGATGTCAGCTTTGAAGTGGCCGCGGGCGAGATGCTGTTCGTCACCGGTCATTCCGGTGCGGGCAAAAGCACGCTGCTGAAGCTGATCCACCTCAGCGAGCGCCCCACGCGCGGCGCGGTGGTGTTCGGCGAGCGCAACCTGCTGAAGGTGCGCGGCGGCAGGGTGGCGCTGCACCGCCGTGAGGTGGGGGCGGTCTACCAGGACCACCGCCTGCTGGTGGACCGCAGCATCGGTGAGAACGTTGCCCTGCCGCTGATCCTGCGCGGCGACCGCCGTACCGACACCGGCAAGCGCGTGCGCTCGGTGCTTGAGCGCATGGGCCTGGCCCACCGCGAAAAGGCGCTGCCCACCGAACTGTCGGCCGGCGAACAGCAGCGCGTGGGTATTGCCCGCGCCATCGTCGCCGAGCCCAAGCTGTTGGTGGCCGACGAACCCACCGGCAACCTGGACCCCACACTGGCAGCGGAGATCATGTCGCTGTTTGCCGAACTGCCGGCGCGTGGCACCAGCGTGCTGGTGGTCAGCCACGACCTGGCCCTGATCAAGCAGATGCGCAAGCGCGTGATGATCCTGGACCACGGCAAGCTGGTCGATGACATCCACCCGCACGATCTGGCGGAGTGAAGCGAGCACGATGAACAAAGCTGCGAATACCGAAGCGGCCGCACCGTCGCGGCTGGGCACCTGGCTCAACCACCACATGCACAGCGTGGTCTTCAGCCTGGGCCGCGCGCTGCGCAAACCGTGGGCCACCGTGCTGACGGTGGCGGTGATGGCGCTGGCGCTGGCCTTGCCGCTGGGCCTGTCCATCGCGCTGGACAACCTCAAGCATTTCGCCGGCAGCGTGCAGCAGTCGCGCGACATCAACCTGTTCCTGAAGCCGGCGCTGGATGCCGCCGCCGCGCAGGACGTGGCCAAGACCCTGCGCGCCCGCCCCGACGTGGCCGAGGTGGCACTGCGCACTCCGGACGAAGGCCTGGCCGAGCTGCGTGACAGCGCCGGTCTGGGCGAAGCGATCGACGCGCTGGGCGAGAACCCGCTGCCGACGCTGCTGATCGTCACCCCTGCCGATGGCGATGACGCCGCGCTGGCCAAATCGCTGGAAGCCCTGCCGCAGACCGATCTGGTGCAGCACGACGCGCTGTGGCGGCAGCGGCTGGATGGCTGGCTGGGCTTCGGCGCGCGGCTGGTGCAGGTGCTGTCGGTGCTGCTGGGGCTGGGCGCGGCGCTGGTGGTCGGCAACACCGTGCGGCTGGACATCCAGGCGCGGCGTGAGGAAATCGGCGTGCTGCAGCTGCTGGGCGCCAGCGACGGCTTCATCCGCCGCCCCTTCGTCTACCTGGGCGGCTGGTACGGCCTGTTTGCCGGCGCGGTGGCGCTGGGCCTGATTGGTATCTGCGGGCTGGCACTTCGCCAGCCGTTGGCTGCACTGTCGCAGAGCTACGGCAGCCCCTTCGTGCTGCACGGGCTGGATCTGTTCCACTCGCTGATGGTGCTTGTGGCCACCACCGTGCTTGGTTGGCTGGGGGCATGGCTGGTGACGGGCCACTTCCTCAGGCAGACTCGTCCGACTGAGACCTGAGGCCTGCATGTCCACCCACGAACTCAAGCACCTGATCAGCGACGCCCCCCGGGTGATGGTTGTCGATGGTTCCAAGCTGGTGCGCCGCCTGATCGGCGACGTGCTCAAGCGCGAGCTTCCCGATGTGGAAGTGGTGGGCTGTGCCAGCATCGAGGAGGCCCGCGACGCGCTGGCCGCCGGCCCGGTGCATCTGGTCACCACGTCGCTGGCCTTGCCCGATGGCGACGGCCTGGCGCTGGCGCGCAGCGTGCGCGATGCAGCGGGGCAGGCCTATGTGCCGGTGATCGTGGTGTCCGGCGATGCCCAGCAGCACCTGGAGCAGCGCCGCTTCACCGAATACGTCACCGATTATTTCGACAAGTCGCTGGGCCATGAGGCGCTGGCGGCGTTCATCCGTGGCTATGTGCAGCCCGAGCCGGTGGCCAATGCCACCGTGCTGTACGTGGAAGACAGCCGCGTGGTGGCCGAGGCCACCAAGCGCATGCTGGAGCGGCATGACCTGCATGTGGTGCATGTGCTCACCGCCGAGGACGCCTTCTCCCTGCTCACCGCCGAGTCGCTGGGCCGCACCACCCGCGAGGTGGACCTGGTGCTGACCGACGTGACGCTGAAGGGCGAGCTGAGCGGTCGTGACGTGGTCGAGCGCATCCGCATCGATTTCGGCTACGGCAAGCGCCGCCTGCCGGTGCTGGTGATGACCGGCGACGGCAACCCGCACAACCAGTCCGCGCTGCTGCAGTCCGGCGCCAACGATCTGGTGCAGAAACCCATTGAAGAACGCCTGCTGGTGACCAAGGTGCTGTTCCAGCTGCGGCTGGCGCGCATGGCGCAGACGGCCGTGACGCTGTGAACCCGGACGAAGCCACACAGATTCATCTGGAACCCAGCTGGAAGGCCCGCATCGGTGACTGGCTGCTGCGCCCGGAGATGCGCGAGCTGGCAGCCTTCCTGCGCCAGCGCAAGGCGGCGGGCACGCATGTGTTTCCGCCGGGCCCGCAGATCTTCGCCGCCTTCGATGCCACCCCGTTTGAGCAGACCAAGGTGGTCATCCTCGGCCAGGACCCGTACCACGGTTACGGGCAGGCCCATGGCCTAAGTTTCTCGGTGCCGCCGGGCGTGGCGGTGCCGCCGTCGCTGCTGAACATCTACAAAGAGATTGAAACCGACCTGGGCATTCCGCGCGCCGACCACGGCTGCCTGATTCCCTGGGCGCGGCAGGGCGTGCTGCTGCTCAATGCAGTGCTCACCGTCGAGGAGGGCAAGCCCGGCTCGCACCAGAAGCGCGGCTGGGAGGGTTTCACCGACCATGTGGTGGACGTGCTCAACCGCGAGCGCGAAGGGCTGGTGTTCCTGTTGTGGGGCAGCTATGCCCAGCAGAAGGGCAAGGTCATCGACACCCGCCGCCACCGCGTGCTCAAGGCCACGCACCCCTCGCCGCTGTCCGCGCACCGGGGCTTTCTGGGCTGCCGGCACTTCTCCCAGGCCAACGACTACCTGGCCCGGCGCGGGCAGGCCGCCATCGACTGGCGGCTGCCGCCACGGGCGGCGCTGGAGGCAGGCCTCGCTGCAGGCTGAACCCCCTTGATTCCTGTCATATCGCGCAAACATTGGCTTTGCTAGGGTGGAGGCGTTGAAAGATCACCAGCACTGGCAATGCCCATTCAGGTTTCGAGTGGCGTTTTGCACCAAAAACAGAACGCTGGAACTTTTTCTGTACTGAGCAGTCCAATAGTTCGACTGCTAATATGAGCCGATATGAACCTGAACACCTCTACTGCCCTTGTGGCAAACAATCTCCCGATTCCCAGCCCGCTTGGTTCGCTGGATGCCTACATCGGTGCCGTGCACCAGATTCCGGTGCTGTCGGTCGATGAGGAACAGGAGCTGGCCCGCCGTTTCCGCGACGGGGAAGACCTGGACGCTGCCCGTGAGCTGGTGCATTCGCACCTGCGCTTCGTGGTGCACGTCGCCCGCGGCTACAACGGCTACGGCCTGCAGCTGGGCGACCTGATCCAGGAAGGCAACATCGGCCTGATGAAGGCGGTCAAGCGTTTCGACCCGGAAATGGGCGTGCGCCTGGTGTCCTTCGCGGTGCACTGGATCCGTGCCGAGATGCACGAGTTCATCCTGAAGAACTGGCGCATCGTGAAGGTGGCTACCACCAAGGCGCAGCGCAAGCTGTTCTTCAACCTGCGCAAGTCCAAGACCCGCCTGGGCTGGATGAACGCGGCCGAGGTGAGTGCCGTCGCCAAGGACCTGAACGTCTCCGAGCGTGAAGTGATGGAGATGGAGTCGCGCCTGTCCGGCCGTGACGTTGGTTTCGATGCACCGGCCGATGAGGACGACGACCACGCGCCGCCGTCGCCGGCTGCCTACCTGGTGGCACGCGACGAAGACCCGTCGCAGGCCTACGAGCGTGAGGACAACGAGGACAACCAGCTGCAGCTGCTGCGCGAAGGCCTGGCCGCGCTGGACCAGCGTTCGCGTGACATCATCGCGCGCCGCTGGCTGGATGCCGACAGCAAGGTCACGCTGCAGGAACTGGCTGATGAGTACGGCGTGTCCGCCGAGCGCATCCGCCAGATCGAAGCCAACGCGCTGAAGAAGATGAAGGCGCTGTTCGCGGCCTGATTTAACGCAGCGTTGAGTGATACGCCAGAAGCCCGGGGAAACCCGGGCTTTTGCGTGGGCGGGGATGGTGTGTAGTGCCGAGCCATGCTCGGCAGAGGCATTCATGGGATAGCCCCAGCGGAGCATCGCTCCGCTCTACAGGGGGGTGTTTCGGGAAAGCCCCGGCGGAGCATGGGTTGGCGCGGTGGTAACGACGGCCGGGATAGATTGAGCGTCCACATACCTTGCTTGGAGCTGGCGATGGAAGGTGCATGCCTGTGTGGTGCGATTGGAGTGGTGGCCGCTGACCATGCCGAGATCGGGCTGTGTCACTGCAGCATGTGCCGGCGTTGGTCCGGTGGCCCGCTGTTTGCCGTGCATTGCGACGACAAGGTGCAGTTCACTGGTGCCACGCCCAAGGCCTATCGTTCTTCGGACTGGGCCGAACGTGGCTTCTGCGGCGAATGTGGCACCCACCTGTATTACCGGCTTGTGCCGGATGGCGAGTATTTCCTGCCGGCGGGCTTGTTCCAGAACAACGCGTTCACCCTGGCCAGTCAGATCTTCATCGACGAGAAGCCGCCGTATTACACGCTGGCCAATGACACGCCGATGCTGACCGGCAAGCAGGTATTCGAGCAGTTCGCCGGAAACCCCTGAGGCCTGCAGCGCGATTGGCGCTGGAAGGAATCAGCTCGCCTTCGCCCATTGGGGTGAGAGCGACATCACCTTGGGCGCATGTTCGAGCAGGTCACGGCTTTCCGCCAGATAGGCCTGGTAGCTGGGGTGCTGCAGGAAATCCGTGGCGGCCTGCGCCGATGCGTAGACCTGGAAGGCGCAGATCGCATCCGGGTTGTCGTTGTCGAAAGTGTAGAAGTAGGCCAGATGCCCCGGGTTGCCCTGGATGGCAGGCGCCATGTGCCGCATCCAGGCGGCTTTCACCGCCTCGCGCTGTCCCGGCTTCGTCTGGTGGATGATGAAAAGCGCAGTCTGGCTCATGGGTGTCTCCACAGAAGGGCAACCATTTGGCGATCAAGGCGTCGCAGATCGGGCGACACCGCTTTGCACGGCATGAAGGTGTTCATCCGCCTTCCGGTTCACCGTCGTCGGGCGCGTCGTAGGGACTGCCGAGGATGATGCGCGCGCTGCGCTGGTAGCTCCAGTACGCAACGGCCCAGTTGAGCAGCACCACCAGCCGGTTGCGGAAGCCGATCAGGAAAAAGACGTGGGCGGCCAGCCAGAACCACCAGGCCAGCACGCCGGAGAGCTGCAACCTGCCCATGTGCACGATGGCGGCCATGCGGCCGATGGTGGCGAGGTTGCCTTGATCGCGGTAATGGAACGGCGCAGGGGCGGGCTGGCCGTGCAGGCGCGCGTGAATGACCTGCGCGACGTAGCGGCCCATCTGCTTGGCGGCGGGGGCGACGCCCGGTACCGGCCGGCCATTGGCCTGCTGGAGCGCCGCAAGGTCACCGGCGACGAAGATTTCCGGGTGGCCCGGCACGCTGAGGTCGGGCAGCACCTGCACGCGGCCGGCGCGGTCCAGTGGCACGTCCAATGCACGGCCCAGTGGCGAGGCTGCCACGCCCGCAGCCCAGACCACGGTGCGCGCCGGCACGAAGGTGTCGCCCAGCTGGAAGCCCTGCGCGTCGATATGACTGACCGGCGTGCCGGCAAGCACCTCCACGCCCAGCTTTTCCAGCTGCAGGCGCGCCTTGTGCGAGAGGCCCTCGGGGAAGGAGGACAGCACGCGCGGGCCGGCTTCGACCAGCCGCACTTTGGCCGATGCCGGGTCGATGTGGCGGAACTCGTTCTTCAGCGTGTGGCGGGCGATTTCGGCCAGCGTACCGGCCAGTTCCACACCCGTGGGGCCACCGCCGACGATGGCGAAGCTCAGCCATGCCGCCTTGCGCTGCGGGTCCGGCTCGGCCTCGGCGCGCTCGAAGGCGAGCAGCAGCTTGCGGCGCAGCAGCAGGGCGTCGTCCAGCGTCTTCAGGCCGGGCGCATCGTCGGCCCATTCGTCGTGGCCGAAGTAGGCGTGGGTGGCGCCGCTGGCGACCAGCAGCAGGTCGTAGCCGATGCGGCTGCCATCGCCCAGCACCACCTCGCGTTGTGTCTTGTCGATGGCCACCACTTCACCCAGCCGCACATCCACATTGCGTTGCCGGCCCAGGATGTGGCGCAGCGGGGCGGCGATGTCGGGCGAGGACAGGCCTGCGGTGGCCACCTGGTACAGCAGCGGCTGGAACAGGTGGTGGTTGCGGCGGTCGATGAGGGTGATGCGCAGCGCGTCGCCGGCCAGGGCGCGGGTGGCCCACAGGCCGGCAAAACCACCGCCGATGATGATCAGATGGGGCAGGGGAGCGTGGGACAAGACGGTCTCCTTGGGCGGCACCGCTGGCGCGGCAGCCATTGCCCCGATGTTACCGGTGTGGGATGCAACGGGAATGGAAGATACTGGTGCCCGTCTTTGGTGAAGGAGTTGCCCCGTGTCTGAATCCGAGAAGCGCATCGCGCTGTTGATCGATGCCGACAACGCACCCGCGTCCAAGATTGACGAAATCCTTGTGGAAGTGGCCGCCTATGGCGTGGCCAATGTGCGCCGCGCCTATGGCGACTGGAAGAACCCGCGGCTGAAGGGCTGGGAGCATGTGCTGCATGAATTCGCCATCCGCCCGATCCAGCAGTTCGCCTATTCAAAGGGCAAGAACGCCTCGGACATGGCAATGGTGGTCGATGCGATGGACCTGCTGTACGCGCGCAACCTGGACGGCTTCGCCATTGTCTCCAGCGATGCGGATTTCACGCCGCTGGTGATGCGCCTGCTCACCGACGGCCTGAAGGTCTATGGCTTTGGCGAGCAGAAGACGCCGCTGGCCTTCGTCAACGCCTGCTCCAGGTTCATCTATCTGGAAGCACTGGGTACGGACGATCCGGGCGTGCCGGAGCCCGTGCCTGCGCCCGCCGCCGCGGCCAACGCGGCGGCGGCGCCTGAAGTTGCCGCCGATGCGGCACCTGTGGAAAAGCCGGTGGCACCGATCAAGCCGCGCCCCGGCAACGAACTGCGCGGCGACACGCGCCTGCTCAACCTGCTGCGCGGTGCGATCGACGCGACCGCGGACGAGCAGGGCTGGGCGCTGATGAGCCAGGTAGGCAACCAGATCGCCAACCGCGCCTCCTTCGATTCGCGCAACTACGGTTACCGCAAGCTCAGCGATCTGGTCACGGCGGTGGGGCTGTTCGAGCTCAAGCGTGACGGCAAGGTGCAGATGGTGCGCGAGCTTCCACGCAAGGGTATACGCGCCGAGCGCTAGAATCGTGGCGGGTTCATTGGACGGAGCAGGCAGATGCTGAAGATCTGGGGCCGGCGTAATTCCAGCAATGTGCGCAAGGTGCTGTGGTGTGCCGAGGAAATCGGCTTGCCATATGAGTCCATCGAGGTGGGTGGTGCGTTTGGTGGCACCCAGTCGGCGGAATACCTGGCGATGAATCCGAACGGGCTGGTGCCGGTGATCGAGGACAACGGCCTGCCGGTGTGGGAGTCCAACACCATCGTGCGCTATCTCTCAGCGCGTTACGCGCTGGGCATGCTGTACCCGGAAGACACGGCCGAGCGTGCGCAGAGCGAGAAGTGGATGGACTGGACCACGTCGAGTTTCGCGGTGGCCTTCCGCGATCTGTTCTGGGGCGTGGTGCGTACCGCGCCCGCCGACCGCGACGAGGCGCGCATTGCTGCCGCATTGCTGCGCTGTGGCGAGCTGCTGACGCTGGCCGATGCGGAACTGGCCTGCATGCCGTGGCTGTCTGGGCAGCGTTTCGCGATGGGCGATATTCCGCTGGGCGCGTTCGCCTATGCGTGGTTCGAGATGCCGATACAGCGCCCGGAACTGCCGCATCTGGCCGAGTGGTACGAACGCCTGCAGCAGCGTGCGCCGTACCGCGATGCAGTGATGACGCCGTTGACCTGAGCGTGGCTGCAACATGATCCCGTAGCCCGGGTAAGCGCAGCGCACCCGGGGAATTACGCGGTCGATCAGGCATCACGAGAACCCCGGGTGCGCTGCGCTTACCCGGGCTACAGGGGACGAGATTTCTGGTGACCGAATAGAAGAACGCCGCGCTGTTTCCAGCGCGGCGTTTGTTTTCCCTGTTGCACGGCAGTGGTGCTTAGAACTTCCAGTTCACGCCGAAGTAGACGACGCGGCCGGCATAGCCGTTGGAGTAGAAGCGCGTCTTGGTGTCATTGCCAAGATGGGTGCGCGTCTCTTCCTTGGTCAGGTTCAGCACCGAGGCGCTGAGGCTGAGTGCCGGGGTGATGTTGTAGGCGGCGTTCAGATCGATCTGCTGGTACGGCTCCTGGTAGAGGTTCAGACCGCTGACCAGGCCCTGCACCACTTCGCCGCGACGGTTCCACGAGGCGCGCAGCAGCAGCTTCTCCACTTCATAGAACACGGTGAAGTTGGCCTGGTTCTTGGCGCTGCCGACCAGCGGCGACTTGCCGATCTCGGTGCCGTCATCCAGGGTGATGGCCGCTTCGTTGGTGTCGTTCCAGGTGTAGTTGGCCTGGAAGCCCAGACCGAAGTCCAGCGTGTGCTGGGCATAGAACTCCAGGCCCTGCGACACCGCGTCACGGCCGCCGGCGGTGGTCGAGTAGTTCTGCACGACCACGTCCTGGCCATTGATGTTCTGGGTGACGTCCTGCACCACCGGCACCGAGAAGTTGCTCACGTCCTTGCGGAACAGGCCAAGGCCCAGCACCGAACCGGGCTGGAAGTACCACTCCAGGCCGAGGTCGTACTGGGTGGCCTTGTAGGCCTCCAGGTTCTTGTTGCTGCCCGAGCCGTACCAGCCCTGTTCGCTGGCGCCACCGGTGAGCCGGCGATCGTTGACGTATTCGGGGCTGTAGTACTCCAGGCTGCCCGGCGAGGCGATGTTGCCGTAGCTCGGGCGCGCGATCACCTTGGATGCCGCTGCGCGCAGCAGCAGGTTGTCGGTGAGGTCATAGGCCAGGTTGAAGCTGGGCAGAATGTCGGTGTAGTTGCGGTCCATGCGGTTGACCGCGAACGACTCGGCGCGTGCCTCGCTGTCGGAGAGGCGCCAATAGCCCTCGGTGCCGCAGTAGGTACGCGCGGGCGCGCCACCCGGCATCGCGTCGCCGTCCTGGCATGCCAGCGGGTTGCCGTTGGCATCGTCGTAGAAGTAGTCGTTGTAGGAGGTGACCTTGTCGGTGGAATCGGCGTGCTGGCGGGTGCTGACCAGGCGCACGCCGACGTTGCCGCGCAGGCGCTCGGTGCGGAAGTTGGCCTGCAGATAGGTGGAGTAGATCTTCTCGTCCACGTTGTAGACGAAATTGTCCTCGTTGCGGGTCTGCATCGGCCCGTAGGTCTTGTTCAGATGGGCGATGTAGGCCGGGTAGTTGATGGCCGGGAACGCACTGGTGGTGAAGCCGCCGGCCAGATTGCCCATGCCGTACAGGAAATCAGGTGAGAACTGCAGGGCCAGGTCGTTGCAGCCGCCGTTCCAGTAGCGGTTCTCGTAGTCGCCCGCGTCGGTGCCCGGGCAGGCCCAGTAGCTGTTGCCGGTGCTGCGGTGGATGCCGCCATCGCGGTACTTGACGCCGAACTGCAGGGAGTCGAGGAAGCCGCTGTCGGTATGCCAGGTGGTGTCGATCTGGGCGTACTTCTGCTCGTTGGTGTTGCGGGTCCAGGACGAACCGGTGGAGCCCAGGTCAACCTGCAGGATGCCGTTCTTCAGGTTCTGCATCAGCTCCGGCGAGAACGCCATTGTCGGCGTGCCGCTGATGTCCCAGGCGCTTGCAAGGTTGCCCAGGCTCCAGCTGCCATCGGCGTTCTGGCGGCGCGGCTTGAGCGGCACGGAGAACTGCAGCGACGGGCCGCCCTTGGCCCAGGTGCGGCCTGCGATGAAGGCGACATCGACCGATTCACCGCGCCATTCGGCGGAGAAATCGACCGTCTGCGACAAGGCCTTTTCAAGGTTGTAGCTGCCGGTGATCTGCGGGGTCGGCACGGTGCAGTCGTCCGAGCCCCAGCCGCCCGGCGCCATGCCGGCGGCAGCGGCTTCGGCCTCGCTGCAGTAGTAGGCCTTGCCCGGATGCAGGCTGTAGTCGGCACCGGTGACGATGGTGCCACTGGGGTCCATCGTCAGCCCGTCGAGCAGGCGGCCACCGGCCCAGTTGCCGTCGCCCCAGTAGCGGGCGATGTTCCACTCCGGCACCTTGATGGTGTGGGTCTGCGAATCCTGCGACAGATCGAAGCGGAAGTAGTTGGCGGTCAGGGTGAGGTTGTCCAGCGGCTTGAACTGGAAGGTCAGCTGGCCGCCCTTGCGCTCGCGTTCCTCTTCGGTGACGTTGAGGTTCACCGAGGTCGGCATCATGAAGCCGGTGTAGTACTTGCCGCTCTGGTCGTAGAAGCCGGTGCCGCCCCACCAGTTGGAGTTGAAGTCCGACGGGTTGCCGTGGACATCCACCGCGGTGCCGCCTTCGTCGCGGCCATACCAGGACCAGCCTTCGGTGCTGGTGCCCATGGTGCGGGTGGTGCGCTTCTGGTCGGTATAGCCGACGAAGACGCCGAAGCGCTCGTCCTTGTCATGCCAGGAGTAGGACGCGGAGAGCTGGCCGTCGGTCTTGCGGGTGGTGTCGGCCCAGGTGCCTTCAGCGGAGACGAAGCCGGTGTTGGATTCCATGTCCAGCGGGCGGCGTGTGTGCAGGATCACCGTGCCGCCGATGCCGCCTTCGTCGATGCGCGCTTCCGGTGACTTGAACAGCTCGGCGCTGCCCAGCATGTTCGACGGCAGCAGGGTGTAGTTGAACGAACGGGTCGGGTCGCCGTTGGATTCGGCGGTGGCCACGTAGTTGCCGTTCAACTCGGTCAGGGTCAGCTCCGAGGACAGGCCGCGCACGCTGACGTTCTTACCTTCGCCACCGGCGCGGGTGATGATCACGCCGGGCACGCGCTGCAGCGCATCGGCCACGTTCTTGTCGGGGAATTTGCCGACGTCCTCGGCGGTGATGACTTCCACCACGGCGTTGGCGTCGCGCTTCTGTTCCAGGCTCTTTTCGATGGCGTAGCGGTAGCCGGTGACCTGGACGCTGTCCAGGGTGGTGGCATCGGGCTGGGTGTCGGTGCTGGTGCTGGCCTGCTGCGCGAAAGCGGCGCCCGGCGCGATGGCCACGGCGAACAAGGCGGCGGTGATGGCGGCGGCCAAGGTATCGCGCGGCTGCATGCGTGCGTTCTGTTTCATTCCACTCTCTCCCTCTCCTGGATTGAACTGGTAGCTGATCTGGCAGATTGAATCGATCTAATTTCCGACGTCTGGAACACCCATGCGCCGTTGTGCTGCGGGTTCTGCTGCAAAGCCCGACGCCCTCGCAGCGACCGGGTAACCGCATGCGATCAATTTGGATCGATCTAAACGGTTGACGGTCAAATTTTTAGCACAGCGCTTCGGGCGAAGCATGCTGCTGCGCAATATGACAAGACCGTGAAAATGCAGCTGTGTGCTGGCTTTGGAGGGGCAGAGCACCGCTTGGCGTAGCCCGGGTAAGCGCAGCGCACCCGGGGATTTTCGCCGGGGAATTGAAGTGGTCGCACCAAGGGATTGGCCCCTCCGGACCATGTGTCTACCGTGGCGGATACGGCAACAGCCCCGGGTGCGCTGCGCTTGCCCGGGCTACGGGGAGGGGTTCGTCTGGCGCGCTGATGCTGCGCCGCAGAATGCGCCGTCGGAAATTCCCATGCTTTACTTAAATCGATCTAAATTCACCAGGGAGCGGTGCCAGACAGTTGCAGCAAGGGCTGCTGGAGCTTCCGAAACTGCGAGATCGTTGAATGATGGCTGCCAATCACCGACGTATCGCCGCAGTTCCGGCCAGCATGGCTGGCCGCCGTGTGGACCCGCTACTGAGCCCCGGCACTCTCTCCATCCTCCTCCAGGGATGGGCCGTGGATCAGCGGTCCGGCTCCGGCCGGGCCACCTAATCGCCGTACCGACATCGACCGACAGGACCCACAACCATGCGCCGATTGCCGATTGCCCTCCAACTTCACACACGCCGCGCGGCCCGCTTGGCCTGCCTGCTGGCGCTGTGTGTCGCGCCGCTGCTGCAGGCCGCACCGGTGGCGCTGGAGCGCGAGGTCAACACCTTCATCGGCAGCAAGGACGACGGCAACACCTTCCCGGGCGCGTCGGCCCCGTTCGGGCTGATCCAGGTCAGCCCCATCGGCAGCCACTATTCGGGCTGGCGCTATGACGACGACAAGATCCGCGGGTTCGGCCATTCCTTCATTTCCGGCGCCGGCTGCTGGGAGCAGGGCGGGCAGGTGTCGGTGCTGCCGGTGACCGGCAGCATCGGCCCGGGCGGTGATTTCGACACCAAGGACGCCAAGCGTTTCGATCACAAGAGTTACGCCTCCGCCTACAGCCATGACGGCGAAGTGGGGCAGGCCGGCTACTACAAGGTGCGGCTCACCGATTACGGCGGCATCGACGTGGAGACCACCGCGCTCACCCGTGCTGCCGCCGAGCGCTACACCTTCAGCGCCGGCAGGGGCATGGGCCAGGTGCTGGTCAATGTGGGCCAGGCCAACGAGCGCCATTCGGTGACCGGCAGCGTGATCGACGTGGTCGGCGACCGCGCGCTGGAGGGCAAGCTGGTCACCAGGAGCTTCTGCGGCGGCCACCAGTACACCACCTGGTTCCGCATCGAGTTCGACCGCCCGTTCAAGGCCTTCGGTACCTGGGGCGAAGAAGGCGGCATCGCCGGTGCGCGGCACAGCATGGCCGGCGAGTTGAAGCCCAACGGCGCATGGCTGAGCTTCGATCTGGCCGATGGCCGCAGCGTCACCGCCACCAGCGCGATCTCGCACGTCGATGCCGAAGGCGCACGCAACAACCTGCGCGCCGATGGCACGCAGGGCGGCAAGCTGCTTGGCTTCGACCGCATGCGCGGGAAATCGCAGCAGGCCTGGCGCGAGCAGCTGCAGGCCGTGCAGGTGGACGGCGCAGGCGCGGACGAACGCAGCGTGCTCTATACCGCGCTCTACCACGCGCTGCTGCAGCCGATGACGGGCAGCGATGCCGATGGCCGCTACCGTGGCTATGACGATGGCATCCATCGTGCCGACGGCTGGACCTACTACGAGTATTTCTCGCTGTGGGATACCTACCGCACCCAGAACCAGTGGCTGGCGATGACCCGCCCGGAGGTGGCGCGCGACATCGCCCGCAGCGTGCTGGCGATCAACGAACAGGGCGGCTGGTTGCCGCGCTGGGGCTATGCCAATTTCGAAACCAACATCATGACCGGCGACCCGGTGACGCCATTCCTGGTGGACCTGTGGCGCTACGGCGCACTGCAGGGGCGCGAGGCCGAAGCGTGGGCCGCACTGCGTCGCAATGCATTCTCGATGCCGCCGCTCAATTCGCGCCATGCGGGCCGCTCGGGCAATGCGAGCTACCAGGCCAATGGCTATGTGGTCTATGACCGCGCATTCCCGTCCAAGGGCATGGACGTGGACCCGCACCATGGTGGCTCGTCCACGCTGGAATACGCACTGGCGGATTGTGCGCTGTCGCAGATGGCCGATGCATTGGGCCATGCCGATGACGCGGCGACGCTGCGCCAGCGTGGTGGCAACTGGCACAAGGTGTGGGATGCGGACGTGCGTGATGCCGAAACCGGCTTCACCGGTTTCCCGCGCCCACGGGCCGAGGGTGGCCAGTGGTATACGCCGGCCAATGGCCACTACAGCCCACGTTCGGACCATGGCTTCCACGAAGGCACGGCTTGGCAGTACCAGTGGCTGGCGCAGCAGGACGTGCCGGGGCTGGTGACGGCCATGCACGGCCGCGAACAGGCGGGCCGCCGCCTGGATGCCTTCTTCGCCTATGACGAACTGGTCAAGGCGCCGCAGACCGCTGCGCGCAAGGAATGGGTGGTCGGCCCGTACAGCTATTACAACCAGTACCGCTACAACCCCAACAACGAGCCGGACCTGCATGCGCCGTGGATGTACACGCTGATCGGCCAGCCGTGGAAGACCGCCACCGTGGTGCGCGCCGCGCAGCAGCTGTTCACCAACGCGCCCAATGGCGTGACCGGCAATGACGACCTGGGCACGATGTCAGCCTGGTATCTGTTCAGCGCGCTGGGTCTGTACCCGGCGGTGCCCGGCAGCGGCCAGCTGCTGCTGCATGCGCCGCGCTACCGCAGCGCCAGCATCCGCCTGGGCGATGGCCGCGTGCTGCAGTTGAAGGCGCCCGGTGCCGATGCCCGGCGCTTGCAGTACATTCAGTCGGTGCAACTGGACGGCCAGCCGCAGGAGGCGGTGTGGCTGGACTGGGAGCGTCTGCGCAAGGGGGGAACGCTGGAATTCGGCTTGGGCGAGCAGGTGCCGGCACAGGGCTGGGGCACGCGTGCCGCCGATCTTCCCGTGTCCTGGTGCGCAAGCCCCGGCAGTGCATTGAAGTAAACGGCCATGGCGCTGCCGCCGCCTGGCTGCGGCGGGCGCATGCACTCCACGCATTGCCCATCAGGAAAAACGCGAACCGAGCGATCAGCTGACCCATGAACGAGAAGATTTCCAACACCGGCAAGAGCACGCGCAGGCAGGGCAAGCGTGCGGTCACCGTCACCGACATCGCGCAGGCGGTGGGGGTGTCGCGTGCGACGGTATCGCTGGTGCTGCGCGGCAGCCCGCTGGTCAACGTGGACACACGCGCAAAGGTGGAGGCCGAGCTGCGCCGCCAACGCTACGTCTACAACCGCACCGCGGCCAACCTGCGGCGGCAGACCTCCTCGTCCATCGCGCTGGTCATCAACGACCTGTCCAACCCGTTCTTCGCCGAGTTCGCCTCCGGCGTGGACGAGGCGCTGGGCGCCAAGGGCTACGTGACCCTGCTGGGCAGCACCGCCGAATCGCCGGAGCGCCAGCAGGCGGTGCTGTCCACGTTGATGGAGCACACCCCGACCGGCTTCATTCTTTCGCCGGCCGAAGGCAGTGACACGCAGGCGCTGCGGCAGGTATTGGGCGCGCATGCCAACGTGCTGCTGTTCAACCGTGAACTGGAAGGCGCCGAATGGGACTACCTGACCATGGACAACCAGCGCGGTGCCTACATGGCCACGCGTCACCTGATCGAACGCGGTCACCGTGACATCGCCTTCTTCGGCGGGCACGCCGCGTCCAGTTCCTGCCATCAGCGGCGGCTGGGCTATGAGCAGGCGCTGGACGAAGCCGGCTTGCCGGTGCGTCTGCAGTGGCTGATCGAATCGGCCCCCAATCGACTGGAAGCCGCCGAGCGTACGGGTGAACTGTTCGCCGCCAAGGAGCAGCCGAGTGCAGCGGTCTGCTACAACGACACCGTCGCACTTGGCCTGATGCTGGGCCTGACCTCGCGCGGCATCCGCCCGGGGGGCGATTTCGCGGTCACCGGGTTCGACGATATTTCCGAAGCTTCGGTGGCCGTGCCGCCACTGACCACCCTCACTGCCGACCCGCGTGCGCGTGGCCGTCAGGCCGCCACGCTGCTGCTGCAGCGCCTGGCCGAGCCGGACGCGCCGCCGATGCGCGTGGTCGCGCCGGTGCAGCTGCGCATCCGCGAAAGCAGCGCCGCACGACCCACCTGACCCTTCCTTCCCCCTTCCGTCACCGCACCGAGGCAAACCGCGCATGCCGACACTTTCAACACCACCGCCCCGTTCCGGATCCACGCGCCCGGTGGTCAATGCACGCATGGCATTGGCGGTGGCGACCACCATCTTCTTCATGTGGGGCTTCCTGACCAGCCTCAACGACGTGCTGATCCCGCACCTCAAGGCGGTGTTCGAGCTGAACTATGCGCGCGCGATGCTGGTGCAGTTCACCTTCTTCGGTGCGTACTTCCTGATGTCGCTGCCGGCAGGGTGGCTGGTCGCGAGGCTAGGCTACAAGAACGGCATCGTGGCGGGTCTGGTGATCGCCGGCATCGGCGCACTCGGCTTCTGGCCGGCGGCGTCGCTGCGCATCTATGAGGCCTTCCTCGCTTCACTGTTCGTGCTGGCCACGGGCATCACCGTGCTGCAGGTGGCGGCCAACCCATATGTGGCGCTGCTGGGGCCGGAGCAGACCAGCTCCAGCCGGCTGACGCTGGCACAGGCGCTGAACTCGCTGGGCACCACGCTGGCACCGCTGTTCGGTGGTCTGTTGATCCTCGGCACCACGGTCAAGAGCGGTGAGCAGATCCAGGCCATGCCGGCCGCCGAGCAGCTGGCCTACCGCGCTGCGGAGGCGCAGTCGGTGCAGGGGCCGTATCTGGGGCTGGCGGTGGCGTTGATGCTGCTGGCGGTGTTCGTCTACCTGTTCCGCCTGCCGCCGCTGTCCGAAGCCACCGAGCGGGCCGATACCGGCCACCACACGCTGATGGATGCGCTGCGCCTGCGGCATGTGTTCTTCGGCGTACTGGCCATCTTCTTCTACGTGGGCGCGGAAGTGTCCATCGGCAGCTTCCTGGTCAACTACCTGTCGATGCCGGAGATCGGCGGGCTGACCGAGCAGCAGGCCACCTTCTATGTATCGCTGTACTGGGGCGGTGCGATGGTGGGCCGCTTCGCCGGTTCCGCGCTGCTGGTGCGCTTCGCGCCGCGCAGGCTGCTGGCCCTGTTCGCGGTGGTCAACGTGCTGCTGCTGGCACTCACGCTGATGTCCGCCGGAAAGATGGCGCTGTACTGCGTGGTCGCCACCGGCCTGTTCAATTCGATCATGTTCCCGACCATCTTCGCCCTCGGCATCGAGCGGCTGGGCCCGCTGACCAACAAGGCGTCGAGCCTGCTGATCATGGCCATCGTGGGTGGCGCGGTGATCCCGCTGCTGCAGGGCATGCTGGCCGACCACATCGGCCTGCACCATTCCTTCGTACTGCCGCTGCTGTGCTACGGCTACATCATTTTCTACGGCCTGGTGGGCTCGCGCCCGCAGGCTGGCAACGCCCGGGGGGGCTGAGCACAGATGGGCAAGATTGTTTGTTTCGGTGAAATTTTGATCGATCTACTGGCGCAGCCACCGGCGACGCCGGACACGCCGCGCGCGTTTCTGCAGTACGCCGGTGGTGCACCGGCCAACGTCGCCGTGGCGGCAGCGCGGCTGGGTGCCAGCAGCCATTTCGCGGGCATGCTGGGCCGCGACATGTTCGGCGACTTCCTGCTGCACAGCCTGGAAGAAGCCGGCGTGGCCACCGACTGCATCGTGCGTACCGACGCGGCCAAGACTGCGCTGGCCTTCGTCGCGCTGGATGCGCAGGGCGAGCGCAGTTTCAGCTTCTACCGGCCACCGGCGGCGGACCTGTTGTTCCGCGAGGCGCACTTCAACGCGGCCTGCTTTGCCGGCACCGCCTGCTTCCATGTGTGTTCCAACAGCCTGACCGAGCCGGCGATCGCCGCCGCCACCTTCACCGGCATGGAGCGTGCGCGCGCAGCTGGTGCGGTCGTCAGTCTGGACCTCAATCTGCGGCCGGCGTTGTGGCCTGCCGATGTCGATCCGACACCGTGGCTGTGGCAGGCGCTGGAGCGTGCCGACCTGGTCAAGCTCTCGCGCGAGGAGCTGGAGTATCTGGCCGCGCCACTGGGCAGCGATGGCGAAGCACAGGTCATCGCGCGCCTGCTCGCCGCACAGGCCGGTTGGGTGATCGTGACCGATGGTGCCGCGCCCTTGCGCTGGCATACGCGCCATGAGCAGGGTGAAGTGCCCAGCTTCAACGTGACCACGGTGGATACCACCGCCGCAGGTGATGCGTTCGTCGGTGGCGTGCTGGTGGCGATGACCGAACGCGGCGGGGCGGGCAAGGGCTTTTCCGCCTTCTGCCAGGCATCGCAGGCGATCAATGGCGCGTTGCGCTTCGCGGCGGCGGTGGGCGCGCTGGCGGTGACCCGTAAGGGCGCGTTCGCTGCGATGCCGAGCCGCGAGGAAGTGCAAGACCTGCTGCAGCAACCGGAGGCAATGGCATGACCACGACCGCACCCGATTTCCGTTCGCCCGCCTTCCTGCGCGCGCATATCGCCGACACCATGGCGTTCTACCACCCGCGCTGCATCGACCCTGCCGGCGGCTTCTATCACTACTACCTTGATGATGGCAGCATCTACGACGCCAGCCATCGCCACCTGGTCAGCAGCACGCGCTTCGTCTTCAACTACGCCATGGCCTACCGCGCCTTCGGCAACGCCGAATATCTGGAGGCGGTGAAGCATGGCCTGCGCTATCTGCGCGAGGTGCACCGCAATCCGCAAACCGGCGGTTATGCCTGGACGCTGCGCGACGGCAAGGTTGAGGACGACATGAACCACTGCTACGGCGTGGCATTCGTGCTGCTGGCCTACAGCTGCGGCCTGAAGGCCGGCATCGCGCAGAGCCGTGAATGGATGGATGAGACCTGGCAGCTGCTGGAGCGCCACTTCTGGGAGCCGCAGCATGGTCTGTACCGCGACGAGGCCGACGCGCACTGGAACTTCACCGGCTACCGTGGCCAGAACGCCAACATGCACATGTGCGAGGCGATGCTGGCCGCGTTCGAGGCCAGTGGTGAGCAACGCTATCTGGACCGCGCCCTGCAGCTGGCCGACAACATGACCCGCCGCCAGGCCGCCAAGGCCGGCGGGCTGGTGTGGGAGCACTACGACAGCAACTGGAACATCGACTGGAACTACAACCTCGATGATCCCAAGCACCTGTTCCGCCCCTGGGGTTTCCAGCCCGGTCACCAGACCGAATGGGCCAAGCTGCTGATGATCCTGGACCGGCATGTGCAGGCCGATTGGCTGGTGCCGACCGCGCGTCATCTGTTCGATACCGCGGTGGCCTGCTCGTGGGATACGGGTCGTGGCGGCCTGTACTATGGCTTCGCACCTGAAGCGCGCCGACAGCCGGGCATGACCGGCGAGGCCATCGGCGGTGACAGCTTCGTCTGTGACGACGACAAATACTTCTGGGTGCAGGCCGAGTCCCTGGCCGCCGCCGCACTGCTGGCCGAGCGTACCGGCGATGCCGGCTATTGGCAGTGGTATCAGAAGCTGTGGGCGTACGCGTGGGAGCACTTCGTCGATCACCAGTACGGGGCGTGGTTCCGCATCCTCGATGCCGACAACCGCAAGTACAGCAACGAGAAGAGCCCGGCCGGCAAGACCGATTACCACACCATGGGTGCCTGCCACGAAGTGTTGAACGTGGTGCGTGAGCAGCAGCCGGGCTGAGGCCCGGCAGCGACGACGGCGACACGGAACAGCGAGGACGATGACGATGCAGCAGCGCCACCGGCTCGGATTTGGATCGATGCAACTCCGCATGCGTGCACGCCTTTGCGCCAGTGCAGGCGGCGTGCTCGTGCTGCTGTTGCTGCTGACCGGCAATGCCGCCGCCGCGCCACTGGAGGCGCAATGGAGCTTCCGCCTGCTGCCGGGCGATGCGCAGCTGAAGGCCCATCCGGCGCTGGACGCATGGCGTCCGGCGCAGGTGCCCGGGAGCGTGCATACCGACCTGATGGCGGCGGGCGTGATCGGCGATCCCTACGTCGGCGCCGCCGAGGCTGGGCTGCAGTGGATCGGCCTGAGCGATTGGGAATACCGCGCGCGGTTCGATGTGGATGCCGCCACGCTGGCGCGCAGGCATGCCGAACTGCGCTTCGATGGACTGGATACCTTTGCCGAGGTCAGCCTCAACGGAAAGCCGCTTTTGAAAGCAGACAACGCGCATCGGACCTGGCGCGCCGATGTGGCCGGGCGGCTGCATGAGCGTGGCAACGAGCTGCGCATCGTGTTCCGCTCACCCATCCGCACGCTGCTGCCGCAGGTGCAGGCCATGCCGCACAAGATCGCCGGCAACTACCCGTCGCCCTACGGCGACGAGCCGAAGGATGCGATGGTCGGCAACTTCGTGCGGAAGCCGGCCTATCACTTCGGCTGGGACTGGGGCCCGCGTTACGTCACCGCAGGTGTCTGGCGGCAGGTGCATCTGGAGAGCTGGAATACCCGCCGCATCACCGATCTCGCCGTGCGTACCGATGCGCTGGATGCGGGCCATGCGGCACTGACCGTGCAGCTGGGTGTGCAGCAGGCGGCAGCGGTGCAGGGTGATGCCAAGGTGCTGGTCACCCTGCTTGACCCGGAGGGCCGCAAGGTGGCCGACATCGAACGCAGCATGCCGCTGCAGGCAGGCGCGAACGCGCTGCAGCTGCCGGTGCGTATCGAAAAGCCGCGCCGCTGGTGGCCGGTAGGCTATGGCGCGCAGGATCGTTACACCGTGCAGGTCCGCCTGGATGACGGTGGCGAGCCGGCACAGGAAGCCAGCCAGCGCATCGGCCTGCGCACGGTGCGGCTGCAGCGTGAGGTGGATCGTCAGGGCGGGCAGGGCTTCGGCTTCGTGATCAACGATGTGCCGGTGTTCGCCAAGGGCGCCAACGTCATCCCGTTCGATGCGTTCCCGGCGCGGGTGACGCGCGAGCGCCTGCGCCATGATCTGCAGGCGGCGCGCGACGCCAACATGAACATGCTGCGCAACTGGGGCGGTGGCTATTACGAGGATGATGCGTTCTTCGACATCGCCGATGAACTCGGCCTGCTGGTCTGGCAGGATTTCATGTTCGGTGGTGGCATGCAGCCCGGTTACGACCCGGCATTCCGCGCCAACGTGGTGGCCGAGGCGCGCGACAACATCCGCCGCCTGCGCCACCACCCCAGCATCGTGCTGTGGTGTGGCAACAACGAGGAAGAGACGGCCTGGAAGGACTGGGGCCACGGCAAGCAGCTGAAGGAGGCGGACCCGGCGTTCGCCGAAAAGGTTTGGCAGGGCTATGTGGACCTGTTCGGCAACGACCTGCGCGCGGTGGTGGTCGAGGAGGCGCTGGGCGTGCCGTACTGGTCCAGTTCGCCCAGCAATGATCTGGATGAGAAGGCCAACGACAGCACGCGCGGCGACAAGCATTACTGGGAAGTGTGGGGCAACCCTGCCTTGCCGGTGACTGCCTATCTCAAGCAGACGCCGCGCTTCATGTCCGAGTACGGCCTGCAGGCGTGGCCGCAGCAGTCCACGGTGGATGCGTTCGCCAGCCGTGAGGAGCAGCAGGTGGATGGCCCGGTGATCCAGGCTCACCAGAAGTTCCTGGCCGGCAAGGGCAACGAGCGGTTGCTGCACTACATCGAAATGGAATACGGAACGCCGCGTTCTTTCGCCGATTTCCTCTACCTCAGCCAGGTGATGCAGGCCGAAGGCATCGAACTGGCCGCGCTGCACCATCGCGCCTCGCGCCCTTACACCATGGGCTCGCTGTACTGGCAGCTCAACGATGTGTGGCCGGGTGCGTCATGGTCGAGCCTGGACTACTACGGCAACTGGAAGGCGCTGCACTACCACGGGCGCCGCTTCTTCGCTGACACGGCGGTAGCGGCACTGCGTGACGAAAACGGCAATACGCGCCTGAGCCTGCTGAACGATTCGACGGGGACGTTGCAGCTACGGTGGCGTCTGCGAGTGTTGGATGCGCAGGGGCGGGTGCTGCAGGAACAGGGCAGGCCCGCCACGCTGCCGCCGTTGTCGTCGCTGGAGATAGGGCAGTGGAGTGATGCGCAGCTGCTGGGCAAGGCTGATGCGCGCAGCAGCATTGCGGTATTCGAGCTGTTGCGTGGTGATGCGCTGCTGTCACGGCGGCTGGTGCATTTTGCTGCGGCCAAGGACCAGCATCTGGATCCCAACCAGTTGCAGGCGACGCTGAGCGCCGAGGGCGACCACTACCGGCTGCGCCTGCATGCGCGCGGCCTTGTGCGTGCGGTGTGGATCGGCTTCGGCACCATCGCTGCCCGCGTCGAAGACAACGCCTTCGACCTGCTTCCCGATGAAACCCGTGACCTGGTCGTGCGCAGCAGCGCCGACCTGGCCACTCTGCGTGCGGCGCTGCACCTGCAGACGCTGGGCGACACGCTGCACGCCACCCCCGTTGCATCGCAAGACGATGCCTCCAACCCGAGGACCCGCTGATGAATCGAGCCCTGCGTAACGCCCCCCTGGTCGCCGGCCTGCTGCTGGCGCTGACCGCCTGCAATGACCCTGCCGCCAAGCCGGCGACCACCGCGCCTGCTGCCGCACCCGCCGCAGCCAACACGCCTGCCGCCGACGCCACCGCGCTGCCGGTGGTGGACGAGGCCGAAGCCAAGCGCATGGCCGAACAGGTGCGCGAACAGACCCGCCATGCATGGCAGGGCTACATGCAGTATGCAAAGGGCCACGACGACCTCAAGCCGCTCAGCGGCGGCGCGCGAGACTGGTATCCGGTGCCGCTGCTGATGTCGCCGGTGGATGCGCTGGACACCCTGCTGTTGCTCGGCCTGGACAAGGAAGCCGACGAGGCGCGTGAGCTGATCGTCACCCAGCTCAACTTCGACCAGGACATCGAGGTGCAGAACTTCGAGGTCACCATCCGCCTGCTCGGCGGCCTGTTGTCGGCCTATCAGATGACCAAGGACGAGCGCCTGCTCAAGCTGGCCGATGACCTGGGTACGCGCCTGTCGCCGGTGTTCGACAGCCCCACCGGCCTGCCGTACACGCACGTCAACCTGCGCACCGGCAAGACCAGCGGCAAGGTCAGCAATCCGGCTGAAACCGGCACCCTGCTGCTGGAGTTCGGCACGCTGGCCAAGCTGACCGGCAAGCAGGCGTACTACGACAAGGCCAAGCGCGCACTGGTGGAAACCTACAACCGCCGCTCCAAGATCGGTCTGGTGGGTCTGAACATCAATGTGGAAACGGGCGAGTGGACCAACAAGGATGCATCCATCGCCGGCGGCATTGATTCGTACTACGAGTACCTGCTCAAGTGCTGGAAGCTGTTCGGCGATGAAGACTGCAAGCGCATGTGGGACGACAGCATCGGCCCGGTGAACCAGTACCTCGCCGACGAAGTGAGTGACGGCGAGCTGTGGTACGGCCATGCCGACATGGACAGCGGCAAGCGCACCTCCACCACCTACGGTGCGCTGGATGCCTTCATGCCGGGCCTGTTGGCGCTGGGCGGTGATCTCGACCGCGCCAAGCGCCTGCAGGAATCCAATCTGAAGATGTGGCGCCTGCACGACATCGAGCCGGAATCGCTGGACTATGCAGCGATGGAAGTGCGCTCGCCCAGCTACGCGCTGCGCCCGGAGATCATCGAATCGGCCTACTACCTATATCACTACACCGGTGACGCGCGCTATCGCGGCATGGGTAAAGAGTTCTTTGACGACTTCGTGCGCTACACCCGCACCGAGCATGGCTTCGCCGCGTTGAAGGATGTGCGCAGCAAGCAGAAGGAGGACTCGATGGAGAGCTTCCTGTTCGCCGAGACCTTCAAGTACTACTACCTGCTGTTCGCGCCGGCCAGCACGCTGGACTTCGATGCTGTGGTGTTCAACACCGAAGCGCACCCGCTGCGTCGTACCTGGTGAATGCGGAGCAGCCCCTCCCCGCGTGGGGAGGGGTGCTTTCCGTCGCCTGAGCGGTGTCGGGGGCCAAGGTCCATCTGCGCCTGGGCACTCGCATTCATGTGCACGCCGCATGCGCGGATGCCGCTTGGTCGGCGGCCGTGGACAGCGGTTTCCGTCACTCTGCCCGATCAATACAGATCCATCGGATCCACATCCAGCGACCAGCGCACGCGCCGCGCCTGCGGCAGTGCATATACCTGCGCCATCAGCGCATCGAGCAGGCCATGCAATGGCCGCCGCTGCTCGGCGGACAACAACAGCTGGGTGCGCTGGAAGCCGGCGCGGCGCGGCATCGGGGCAGGCATCGGCCCATAACGCTCCACCGCGCTCCCGTCCGCAATCAACTGCTTCACCGCGGTGAGAAACTCGTTTGCCTGCTCCACCTGCTTGGCTTCGGCACGCATCAGGGCAAGGTGCGCGAAGGGCGGGAAGCCGGCCGCCTGGCGCTGCAGCAGTTCGGCCTCGGCGAAGGCGTGGTAACCGCCGTTGACCAGCGTGTGCAGCAGCGCGTTGTCCGGGTGGTGGGTCTGCAGCCAGACCTCGCCGGGCCGGTCCGCGCGGCCGGCGCGCCCCGCCACCTGGATCAGCTGCTGGGCGAGTTTTTCGCTGGCACGGAAATCGGCCGAGAACAGACCTTCATCGATGCCCACCACCACCACCAGGGTGAGCTTGGGCAGGTCGTGGCCCTTGGCCAGTATCTGCGTGCCGACCAGGATGCCGGGCTGCTCGCCCAGCGTGGCCAGCGTCTGCTCCAGTGCATCGCGGCGCGCGGTGGTGCCACGGTCGATGCGCAGCACCGGGTAATCGGGAAACAACTGCAGCAGGCGTTCTTCCAGACGCTCGGTGCCGATGCCCTGCGGCTGCAGGGCGAGGCTGCCGCAATCCGGGCAGGCCAGCGGCACCGGTTGGCGCGCGCCACAGTGGTGGCACTGCAGGCGCCGGCCCGCGCCATGCACCGTCATCGGCGTGCTGTGCAGTGGCGTGCTGCAGCGTTTGCACGGGGCGGTCCAGCCGCAGTCGTGGCACAGCAGCACCGGCGCATAGCCACGCCGGTTCTTGAACACCAGCACCTGGTTGCCCGCCTGCAGGTGCTGGCCGATGCCTGCCAGTACTTCCGGCGACAGCCCATCCTGCAGCGGGCGCTTGCGCACGTCGAAGACACGCACCGCAGGCGGTTTGGCATCGCCGGCACGTTGCTTCAGGCGCAGGTGCGTGTAACGGCCGCTGCGTGCGTTGTGCAGTGATTCCAGCGACGGCGTGGCGCTGCCCAGCACCACCGGCACATCCAGTGCCTTGCCCCGCACCAGCGCGAAATCGCGCGCATGGTAGCGGATGCCGTCCTGTTGCTTGTAGCTGCCGTCGTGCTCCTCGTCGATAACGATCAGGCCGGCCTGCGGCAGGGGCGTGAACACGGCCGAGCGTGTTCCCACGATCACCCGCGCCTCGCCACGCGACGCGGCCGCCCACACGCGGGCGCGCTCGCCATCGTTCAGGCCCGAATGCAGCGCATGCACCGGGATGCCAAGGCGGTTGCGGAAGCGCGCCAGCATCTGCGGGGTCAGCCCGATCTCCGGCACCAGCACCAGTGCCTGCCTGCCACGCGCCAGACACTCGGCGATGGCCTGCAGGTACACCTCCGTCTTGCCGCTGCCGGTCACGCCGTCGAGCAGGAAGGGCTGGAAGCCATCGGCCCCGGTGATGGCGTCGATGGCCGCCTGCTGCTGCGGGTTGGGTACCAGGCCGGGCTGGATGCACGGCTGCGGCACCACCGCAGGCACTTCGATACGCTGGGCGAATTCGCGCTTGGCCAGCGCGCGCGCGGCGCTGCGCCAGTCATCAAGCTGGATGTCGAGCTGGTCCTCGTTGACCGCGCCGGCCTCCAGCAGCGCCGCCAGCCGCTGCGGGCGGGTATTGGCACGCAGGCGCGGCAGGCCGGTGCGACCGGCTTCGGTCAGCACCCAGGCCCAGCCATGGGTGTCAGGCAAGGGCTCACCGCGGCGCAGGGGGGCCGGCAGGGCGGTAGCAATCACTTCCCCCAGCGGGGCGTGGGTGTAGCGCGCCAGCCAGTGCAGGGAGGCGGCCAGCTCGCCCTGCAGCAGCGGTGCCGGGTCCAGCCACTCCAATGCCGGGCGCAGCGCGGCGGCATCCTCCACCTGGCCCAGGCCCTCGACCACGCCCACCAGTTCGCGCGGCCCGAACGGCACCCGCAGGCGCCGGCCCACGTCATCCGGAGAGGGGGTGGGGCAGCCTTCAGGGGGCAGATAGTCGAACAACTGCGGCAGCGGCACCGGCAGGGCGAGGCGCAGGGTGGGGCAGGCGGGCATGCAGTCAGTTTAGCCGCAGCGCAGCCCGCCAAATGCCGCACAGTTACGTTTGCTTGTTGTGAAAGCCAGCATAAATGGCACGTAAACATCGGCGGGGCTTGGGGATTTCGGCTTATCCACATTTGTTGTGGATAACTCTGTGGGTGAGCCCTGTGCTCCACGCGCTTTTGACGATGGAGCAAGCCTTGGGGTCAACTTGGCCAAAAAATCGCCACATTGCATATTCAATGTAAATCAATAAGTTAGCCGTGAAACAAAAATGAAACCGGGTGTGTGTAGGGCTCCGGCCGGCAATGTGTTACGGAGTATTGACGCTGTGCACAAGTTGCGGCAGGGCCCCACCGCAAGGGCGGTGAAGCGCGTGTGCACGGCACCGGCAGGTGAGCACGCTGGGTATGATCTGCCGCATGACGGAGTTCACATGATGGCTGCACCAGCCCCTCTTTCACCGGCCGCAGCCAACGCCCTGTCCGCCTTCCTGCGCGGGGTCGAGCGCCGTGCGCTGGTGGTTTCCGAGCTGCAGGCCGGCGATGCCGGCATAGGCGAACGTGCGGTGGCTGTGGCCATGCGCGCCTTCGCTGGGCACGCCACACACCTGTTGATGGCCGAATGGCCGGCCCGTTTCTGGGGCCTGCTGTGCAGCACCCCGCAGCTGCTGAACCCGCCGGTGGGGGGTTACTGGCCGGCCGATGTGGCGCACCTGCAGCAGCTGGCACCTGCCGAGCGGCTGGCCCTGCTGCTGCGCATTGGTGGCGGGCTGGACGAGGCGGCCGCCTCGGCGGTGCTGGGGGTTGATCCGGCCGCCTACCGGCAGGCGCTTGCCACTGCCTGCCCGGTGGATGCACAGGGCAACCCCGATGCCGGCGCCTGGCGGGCATTGGCTGAACAGGTACAGGGGCAGGTACGTGATCTGTCACAGCCGCGCCTGCACCAGCTGGAACAGCTGCGCGAGTCGGTGATCAGCGGCGTGCTGCCCGGCAAGCCTACACCGGCCCAGCCCATCTCAACGCCCGTCGATGACCGCCGCCGCCCCGCACGTCGTCCGCGCCCGCATTCGCCGTGGAGCCTGCTGACCTGGCTGCTGCTGTGTGTGCCGCTGCTGATGCTGGTGGCGGTGGGCATCTGGTGGTGGCGTTCGCAGCATGCGGTGGTGGACGACGGCAGCAGTGGCGGCCTGGCCGACCACAGCCCGGTGCAGGTAGAGGCGCTGCCCGATGACAGCAGCCCCGCTGGCCCCGGGGCCGATCCGCACGCGGCCAGCGATGCCGCGATGCTGGCCGACCCCGAGCTGGCGCTGGCCCGCGATGCCGATTTCCTGGCCTGGTATGCCGCTGGCGGCCCGCTGCCGGTGGATGAATCGCAACCACAGCCCAGCCACCCGGAACCGGCCGGCGCGGCGCTGGAGACCGTTGATGCCGAGAACTGAGTTGCCACGACGGGCGGCCCTGCTGCTGGCGCTGCTGGCCGCGGGCGGGGCTGCTGCCGCACAGGCCGCGGTGCCCAACAATCTGCCGGGGTTGCAGCAGCCGCCAGCGGCCAGCGCGCCAGCTGCGACACCGCAGGCCAGCTGGGCGACGATGACGCCGCCACAGCGGCGCGAGCTGCGCGCCCGCTACGCGGCCTGGCGCGCGCTGCCTGAAACCGAGCGCCAGCGCATCCGCCACGCCGCCGCCTCGCTGGCCAGCAAATCCGCCAGCGACCAGGCCGGCGTGCGCGCACAATTCCAGAACATGGACCAGATGCACCGCGATGGCTGGCTGCTGGGCCCACAACTGGGCATCACCTACGCGCGGCTGCAGCCGCTGCTGGGCTACCTGCCGCAGGACCAGCGCGAGCCGATGCTGGCCCTGCTGCGCCAGCTCGAACCCACCGAGCTGGAACTGTTGAGCCTGATCTCGCTGCGTACCCCGCCGCAGGGCCGCCAGGCACTGCGCAGCGAGCTGCTCGCGGTGCCTGCCGCGCGGCGCGAGGCGTGGCTGCGGGCCAAGGTGGGTGGCTGACCACGCCGCCCTTCACGCCGCCATGTACATGGGCGCGTTCAACCGCGGGTAGGGCGATGACGCGGCCACCACGCTAGAATGCGCACACTCCGCGACCCGGCATCCGCGCAATCCAGCGCCGTCCGCAGTCCGCGCCATCTGTTCTATGTCCACTGTTTCCGCCACGCCGCGCTTCCTGCAGGAAGTGCGGGCAACTGGTTTCCTCGCACTGCCGCTGGTGCTGGGCCATGTATCGGCCGGCCTCATCGCCTTCGTTGACAACACCATCGCCGGCCACCATGGCACGGACACCTTTGCCGCGGTCAGCATCGGCACCGCGCTGCTGTGGCTGCCGATGCTGGTACCGATCGGCACACTGATCTCGCTCACCGCCTCGGTGTCGCAGCTGCATGGTGCTGGCCGCGATGATGAAATCGGCCCGCTGTTCCGCCAGGCACTGTGGCTGGGTGTCGGCCTGAGCGCGCTGATGTTCGCCTTCCTGAGCGTGGTGCCGGCGTTCCTGCCTGCCTTCGGCATCGCCGCGGACATCGTGCCCGGTGCCACCGGCTTCCTGCACACCATCCGCTGGGGCGTGCCGGCGCTGACGCTGTACTTCTGCATGCGTTACCTGAGCGAAGGCATGCACTGGACGCTGCCGACCATGGTGCTCGGCTTTGGTGGCCTGCTGGTGCTGGGGCCGCTGGGCTACGCGCTGTGCAACGGTCGCTTTGGCTTTCCCGAGATGGGCGCCGAAGGCCTGGGCATCGCCTCGGCGGTAACCATGTGGGTGCAGGCGCTGTGCTTTGCCGGCTACCTGTGGACCACCAGGCGCTTCGCGCACCTGCGCCTGTTCGAGCACTTCGAGCTGCCGCGCTGGAGCGCCATCTGGGATCTGCTGCGCACCGGCCTGCCCATCGGCATCACCGTGCTGATGGAAGGTGGTCTGTTCATCATCACCGCGCTGCTGATCGGCCGCATTGGTGCGGTGGAAGCCAGCGCGCACCAGATTGCCATCAACGTGGCGCAGCTGTGCTTCATGATCCCGATGGGCGTGGCCGAGGCCACCACCGTGCGCGTGGGCCATGCGGTGGGCAGCAACGACCCGCTGGGCGTGCGCCGCGCCTCATGGGCCGGCTTCGCCATCGTGCTGGTCACCCAGCTGATCTCCATCACCGGCCTGCTGCTGGGGCACAACGCAGTGGTGCGGCTGTATACCGATGATCTGGCAGTGGCCATGCTTGCCTCCACGCTGCTGCTGTATGCGGCCACATTCCAGATTCCCGACGGCATCCAGGTGCTGTCCGCCGGCGCGCTGCGCGGGCTGAAGGACACCCGTGTGCCCATGTTCATCGCCATGTTCGCCTACTGGGGCGTCGGCATGCCGGTGGGTGCCGGCCTGGGCCTCCGCCTGGGCTGGGGCCCGCAGGGCATGTGGATAGGCCTGATCCTGGGCCTGAGCGTGGCTGCGATACTGCTGGGCTGGCGCCTGCGGGTGAGCAGCCGGCGCTTGATCTTCCACGCTTCACCCTGACTTACAGGCCATGCCGGCATTGGCCGGTTGTGGTTATCCTGCCTTGCAACCAGCCCCTTCCGGAGCGTCCATGAATCCCCCACCCCTGCCGCGTCGCAACCCCATTGCCAGCTTCTTCGTCGGCCTGTGGGACGTGATGAACTTCACCCGCCGGTTGATCCTCAACCTGCTGTTCTTCGGCCTGTTGCTGCTGTTCCTGATGATCTTCATGGCGGTACTGGGCAAGGGCGCGTCCTCGGCCAAGGTGCTGCAGGAGCGCACCACGCTGGTGATCGCGCCGGAAGGCCGGCTGGTGGAGCAGTACAGCACCGACCCGGTGAGCCGCGCGCTGGCCAAGGCGCTGGGCGAAACCAACGCCGGGGAAATCCAGCTGCGCGATCTGGTGCGTGCCATCGAGGCGGCCAAGAACGACAAGAAGATCGAGCGCGTGGTGCTGAACCTGGACAAGCTGCAGCCCAGCGGCTTCGCTTCCATGCGTGAAGTGACCAGTGCGCTGCAGGAGCTGCGTGCGGCCAAGAAGCAGGTGGTGGCCTTCAGCGAGAACATGAGCCAGTCGCAGTACCTGCTGGCCGCGCAGGCCGACGAGGTCTACCTGGACCCGATGGGCAGCCTGCTGCTTGAAGGCCTGGGCCGCTACCGCCAGTACTTCCGCACCGGCCTGCAGGAAAAGCTGGGCGTGGACGTGCACCTGTTCAAGGTGGGCGAATACAAATCCGCCGCCGAGCCCTACGTGCTGGACGCGGCATCGCCGCAGGCCAAGGAAGCGGACCTGTTCTGGATGAACGACGTGTGGCAGCGTTACCTGGGCGACATCGCCAAGGCGCGCAAGCTTGACGCCACCCAGCTGGCCGCCGGCATCGACACCCTGCCCGAAGGCATTGCCGCCGTCGAAGGCGACCTGGCCCGCTTCGCGCTGCAGCAGAAGCTGGTGGACGGTCTGAAGACCCGCGAGGAAGTGGACGCCCTGCTGACCGAGCGTGGCATGGCCGATACCGATGCGGACGGCGGTTACCGCCAGATCGCGCTGGCCGACTACCTCACCCAGATCGACGCGCGCCGCTCGCCGGTGGATTCGCGTCCGCAGGTGGCGGTGGTGGTGGCCGAAGGCGAAATCGCCGGTGGCGACCTGCCGGCAGGCCGCATCGGCGGCGTGTCCACTTCGGCGCTGCTGCGTGATGCGCGCGACGACGATGACGTGAAGGCCGTGGTGCTGCGCGTGGATTCGCCCGGTGGTGAAGTATTCGCCTCCGAGCAGATCCGCCGTGAAGTGGAAGCACTCAAGGCGGCGGGCAAGCCGGTGGTGGTGTCGATGGGCGACATGGCTGCTTCCGGTGGTTACTGGATCAGCATGAACGCCGACCGCATCTACGCCGACGAATCGACCATCACCGGCTCCATCGGCATCTTCGGCATGATTCCGAACTTCGCCCGCAGCCTGGACAAGATCGGCGTGCACACCGATGGCGTGGGCACCACCCGCTTTGCCGGTGCCTTCGACGTGACCCGCCCGATGGACCCGGCCGTGGGCCAGGTGATCCAGTCGGTGATCAACAAGGGCTATGCCGATTTCACCGGCAAGGTGGCGCAGGCGCGCAACAAGCCGGTCGAGGCCGTGGACGAAGTGGCCCGTGGCCGCGTGTGGAGCGGTGCGCAGGCCAAGGAGCGTGGGCTGGTGGACGAGTTTGGTGGCCTGAAGGCTGCCGTGGCCGACGCCGCCACCCGCGCCAAGCTGGGTGAAGCCGGCAAGTACCGCGTGCGTTACATCGAGAAGGCCGCTACTCCGTTCGCCCAGTTCATGACCGGCTTCGCCGGCAGCCGCATGGGCGCGTGGATGCTGTCCGATTCGGGCCTGGCCCGCATGCTGCTGGCCAAGCAGATGCCGGAGCTGGACACCCAGCTGCGGTTCGTCGAGGACGCGGTGAAGGACCGCAACGGCGCACCGGTGAAGTCGCTGGCCTACTGCTTCTGCGGCCTGTAATCCCACCACTGCAGTTGGCTGAAAACAACGCCGCCCGATGGGCGGCGTTGTTGTTTGCGCCGTTGCGAATAGCAGCCTGACCTTCGACCTGACGAGCCCCTCTCCCGCTTGCGGG
>DCXY01000046.1:36410-36605 GCA_002329155.1 Stenotrophomonas sp. UBA2124
CCGATCAATCAGCCGGCGCAGCTCCTTCGGCCGCCTGCAGCGCGGCATCACGCGCCTTCGCAGCCTCCTCAACCGCCGCCTGCGCGGCTCCGGCGTCCTGCAGTGATTTGTCAGTCGCTCCGTGGCGTTGCCGGCAGCAACCCAGCCATCGCACTACAAAGCCCCTCTCCCGCAAGCGGGAGAGGGGTTGGGGTG
>DCXY01000046.1:36892-64481 GCA_002329155.1 Stenotrophomonas sp. UBA2124
CCGATCAATCAGCCGGCGCAGCCCCCTCGGCCGCCTGCAGAGCGGCATCACGCGCCTTCGCGGCTTCCTCAACCGCCGCCTGCGCGGCCTTGGCGTCCTGCAGTGGTTTGTCGATAGCATCGCGCAGCGCCGTGGCCTGCGGCTCGGGGCGGCGCTCGGGTTCGGGCGGCTGCGGCTTGCCACAGCCTGCAAGCGCCAGCAGTGACAGCAGCATCAGGCAACAGGTGCGCTTCATCGGCGTGCTCCAGTGGGCGGTGGCGGTATCCTAGCCGGCAATCACCCGCAGCGCCGTTCACGGCGCTGCGCTTCCACGATGACGACGAGGACAAGCACGTGAACCCACAGCGTTGGCGACTGGACGGGCAGACCGCACTGGTGACGGGCGCAAGCGCAGGCATCGGCCTGGCGATCACCCGCGAACTGCTGGGCTTTGGCGCGGACGTGCTGATGGTGGGCCGCGACGCCGACGCGCTGGAAAGCGCTCGTGACGAACTGGCCGAAGCCTTCCCCGACCGCGCGATCCACGGCCTGTCGGCGGACGTGTCCGATGACCAGGACCGCCAGGAAATCCTCGACTGGGTGGAGGACCACAGCGACGGCCTCAACCTGCTGGTCAACAACGCCGGCGGCAACATCACCAAGCCGGCGGTCGAATACTCCGAGGACGAGTGGCGCGGCATCTTCGAGACCAACCTGTTCTCGGCCTTCGAGCTGTGCCGCTACGCGCACCCGCTGCTGACCCGCCATGCCTCGTCGGCCATCGTCAACGTCGGCAGTGTTTCGGGCATCACCCATGTGCGCAGCGGCGTGGTCTATGGCATGACCAAGGCGGCGATGCAGCAGATGACGCGCAACCTTGCCTGCGAATGGGCCGAAGACGGCATCCGCGTCAACTCGGTGGCGCCGTGGTACATCCGCACGCGGCGCACGTCCGGGCCGCTGTCTGATCCGGATTACTACGAGGAGGTAATTGAACGCACGCCCATGCGCCGCATCGGCGAGCCGGAAGAAGTGGCCTCGGCAGTGGGCTTCCTGTGCCTGCCCGCGTCGAGCTACATCACCGGCGAATGCATCGCGGTGGATGGCGGGTTCCTGCGTTACGGGTTCTGAGCGGCGCAGTCGCTGGCATCGAACAGCGCCTGCAGGCGCTGGTACTCACGCTTGAGCTCCTCCGCACGCGAGGACGCGGCGAAACGCCACGCGCCTTCCGCATCAAGCACGCGCTTGCGCCACACCGCACAATGCTGGGCCTCGGGGACAGCGGTGCAGGTGTCGCGCATCACTTCGCAGGCATCGCCCGCTGCGGTACGCGGGTTGCCATCCAGCCCGGTGACCTGCATGGCCACGCAGCGGCTGGGCGGTTCGGCGGTCTCGCTGAGATAGGCCTCGCCACCGCGCGGCCTGCACTCGAACAGCGGTGGCAGCGGTTTCGGCTCGGGAGCGGCGACGGGGGGTTCCGGTGCGGCGGCGGCCTTGGCTGCGGGCGCTTCGGCAGGCGCGGGATACAGCTTCGCCGGCTCAGCTGCAGGCGCGGATGCGGGTAGTGAGACAGGCACCACCGGCGCAACCGGCGTGGGAGCCTGCACGGCCTGCATCACCTTTCTGGTCTGCTGCATGCCCTTCGGGCAGGGCATGTTCTGCACCGTCAACGCGCCCTGCGCATCGGTGCAGCGATAGAACACCACCTCGCCGGCAACGGCCGGTGCCGCGCACGCAAACAACAGGGCCAGCAGCACACCACGCATCATGAACCTCCACAATCCTGATCCAACCGCGCCTCGACCCCGCGCTGCTCGCGCACCAGCGCCTGCCGCTCACTCTGCAGCGCGCTGTTGTAGCGCCGGATCAGCTCCCAGCGGCGATCCCTGAGCCGCGCACACACTTCCTGCTGCGGCAGCGCACTGCAGGTATCGCGCACCAGCGTGGCGCCGGCAGGCATCACCACGCCCGGCCGCCACGGCACGGTGCCGGGCGGCGGGCCGTGATGTCCGTGGCCGTGACCGTGGCGGGGCACGTAGCCGTACGTCCACAGGGGCACCCAGCGCGGGTTCCCCTCGTTGCTCTCGCTGGTGTAGCGGTCACCGTCGGGCGTCACGCATTCGTACATGGGCTGCGGTGCCTGCACCCTCACCACCCGCACCTCGCGCTGGACCACAGGCGGGGCAGGCGCGGGTGCAGGTGGCGCAGGCCGCGGCGGTGGATCCTTGGGGCGCACCATGTCCAGCACCTGCTGCTGGTGCTTGCCCGCGCAGGGCGCATCCTGCAGCGACACCACGCCGTTGCTGGCCACGCAGCGGTACACGCGCACGTTGTCGGGCGGCGGCTCGGCCGCCCGTGCCGCGATGGGCAGCAGGGTCAGCAGTCCGAGCAGGGGAAGGAGCGTGCGCACGGAGGCATGGTGCCATGAAGCGGGAACAGGGAGGTGGGAACCGGGAAAGGGAGAGCAGAGAAACTCGTGACCCCGCGTTGTCCCTTCCCACGCTTGCGGGGGAAGGTGCCCAGAGGGCGGCTGGGGGCGCTTCCCGCGGACACATTGGCTTGGCCGCGCTTTGCTCACGGTGCCTTCATCCGGTGCTTCGCACACCTTCCCCCAGAAAGGGCTGCAGGTCCCGCAGGCTGGAGAAGGGCGGGAGTCCGGATCGTCTGACGCCCCGTAGCCCGGGTAAGCGCAGCGCACCCGGGGCCTTTCGCGGCTTTCCACACAGGTGCACATGCCGCCCAAGGTCTTGCACGTCACCACCTTCCCCGGGTGCGCTGCGCTTACCCGGGCTACGCAAATCCTTCTGTTCCCCATCGGCAGAAGTGAAGCGCCTGCCTCAATCCCGCAGCACTTCTCCTGTGGCCGCCACGCGGATGCGGGTGGGTTGTTCAAGGCCACCGGTAGCGCCGTCCAGCAGACCATCCAGGTGCTGCAACAGAGCGGGGTCCAGCTGCGCGCGGCTGCGCGCCGGGGGCTGGCCGGCGAGGTTGGCACTGGTCGATACCAGCGGACCGCCCCAGGCGCGGCACAGGGCCTGTACCAGCGGATGCGCGCTCACCCGCACCGCGATGCCGGTGTGGGCGCCGGTGATCCAGCGCGGGGCGCGCTCGCCGGCCGGGACGATCCACGTATTGGCACCGGGCCAGCTGGACAACACCGCCTCGCGGCGGTCGTCGGCCAGTGCGTCCAGCCGTACCCAGCCTTCCAGCTGCGCCGGTTCGGCGGCCACCAGGATCATGCCCTTCTCGACCGGGCGCTGCTTCAGCGCCAGCAGTTTCATCACCGCCGCCTCGTCGGCGGGGTCACAGCCCAGGCCCCATACCGCCTCGGTCGGGTAGGCGACAACGGCCCCACCCTGCAGGGCCGGCACCACACTTTGCAGATCAAGTTCCTTCATCGTCAGCACCATTCAGACCCGCGCGTCACGCAGCAGGTAGCAGGGGAGAAACGCAACAGGCCGCCCGGAGGCGGCCTGTGCGGGATGGGCGGATTATCCTCCTGCCGCAGCGGCAGGGGGTAATGCGCGATCAGCGCGTGCCTCAGAACGGTGGCGCGTCGTCGGCGGCGGATTTCTTCACCGTCTTCTTCGCGGCGGTCTTGCTCGTCGCCTTCTTGGCTGCGGTGGTCCTGGTGGCAGCCTTCTTGGTCGCAGTCTTCTTGGCAGCGGCCTTCTTGGCCGGCGCCTTCTTCGCGGCGGTCTTCTTCGGCGCGGCTTCCTTCTTCACCGCAGCCTTCTTGGTGGCGGTCTTCTTGGCCCCAAAGCCCTTGCGCACCGGCTTGCCGGTGTCGGCCATCAGCTGCTGCACCTCGGCCAGGGTCAGCGAGGCCGGCTCGCGGTCCTTGGGAATCTTGCCGTTGAGCTTGCCGTCACTGATGTACGGGCCGAAGCGACCGTTGAGCACCTGGATGTCCGAACCCTCGAACTCCTTGATGATGCGGTTGCGGGCGATCTCTTCCTTCTCCTCGATCAGGAAGATGGCGCGCGCCAGGTCGATCTTGTACGGGTCGTCCTCCTTCTTCAGCGAGGCATAGGTGCTACCACGCTTGGCGAAGGGGCCGAAGCGGCCGATGCCCACGCTCACTTCCTCGCCGTTGGCGTCGGCGCCGAGCATGCGCGGCATGTCGAACAGCTTCAGCGCATCTTCCAGCGAGATCGAATAGATGCTCTGGCCCGGCTGCAGCGAGGCGAACCTGGGCTTCTCCTCGTCATCGACCGTGCCGATCTGCACCATCGGGCCGAAGCGGCCGATGCGTGCGCTCACGTCCTTGCCGCTCTTGGGGTCGGTGCCGAGCACGCGCGCGCTGCCGGCGTCGGTGCGGTCCAGCGACTCACTCTTGTCGCTGACCAGCTCCTTGAACGGACCCCAGAAGCGTTCCATCAGCGGCACCCACTCCTCTTCGCCGCGCGACACCGCGTCCAGCTCGTCCTCGAGCTTGGCGGTGAAGTCGTAATCGACGTACTGGGTGAAGTGGCTGGACAGGAACTTGCTGACCGCGCGGCCCACGTCGGTGGGTTTGAAGCTGCGGCCTTCCATCTCGGCGTACTTGCGGAACAGCAGGGTCTGGATGATCGAGGCGTAGGTGGAAGGACGGCCGATGCCGTATTCCTCCAGCGCCTTCACCAGCGCCGCTTCGGTGTAGCGCGGCGGCGGCTGGGTGAAATGCTGTTCGGCCTGGATGCGGTCCAGCGGCACGCGGTCGCCGGGCTTCATCGCCGGCAGCTTGCGGCCTTCATCCTCATCCTCGGCGTTCTTGCTGTCCTTGCCTTCCTCGTACACGGCCAGGAAGCCGGGCACCACCACGGTGGTGCCGCTGGCGCGGAACACATGCTCGCTGCCGGCGGCCAGGTCCACGCTGACGGTGTTGAGCGTGGCCGGGATCATCTGGCAGGCCACCGCACGCTTCCAGATCAGCTCATACAGCTTGCGCTCGTCGTCGGTCAGGTACTTGCCCACCTGGGCCGGCGTGCGCAGCGCGGAGGTCGGGCGCACGGCTTCGTGCGCTTCCTGCGCGTTCTTGCTCTTGGTGGTGTAGGTGTTGGGCTTGTCCGGCAGCGAACTGGTGCCGTAATCGCGGGCGATCACGTCACGGATCTCGGCCAGCGCGTCCTGCGACAGGTTCACCGAGTCGGTACGCATGTAGGAGATCAGGCCCACCGTGCCTTCGTCACCGATGGCCACACCTTCGTACAGCTTCTGCGCCACCTGCATGGTCTTGCGGGTGGTGAAGCCGAGCTTGCGCGAGGCTTCCTGCTGCAGCGTGGAGGTGGTGAACGGCGGCGCGGGGCGGCGCTTGCGCTCCTTGCTGGCCACGTCGGTGACGTGCAGCGCGCCCTGCGCGGCCTGCTGGATGCGCAGGCGTGCGGCTTCGGCACTGTCGCCATCGGTGATGGTGAACTGCTCGAACTTCTGCCCGTCCAGCTTCACCAGGCGTGCGTTGAAATGCTGCGACGGGTGCGCGCAGTCGGCCTCAATGCTCCAGTACTCGCGGGCGATGAAGGCTTCAATCTCCTCCTCGCGCTCGACGATCATGCGCAGCGCCGGGCTCTGCACGCGGCCGGCGGACAGGCCGCGCTGCACCTTGCGCCACAGCACCGGCGACAGGTTGAAGCCGACCAGGTAGTCCAGCGCGCGGCGCGCCTGCTGCGCATCCACCAGGTCATCGGCGATGGCGCGCGGCTGGGTCATGGCCTCCTTGATCGCACGCGGGGTGATCTCGGTGAACACCACGCGCTGCATCGGCTTGTCCTTCAGCAGCCCGCGCTCCTTCAGGATCTCGGCGATGTGCCAACTGATGGCCTCCCCCTCGCGGTCCGGGTCGGTGGCCAGGAAGATGTCATCGGCGGTCTTGGCGGCCTTGGCGATGGCATCGACGTGTTTCTCGTTCTTCTCGATCACGTCGTAGCGCATGGCGAAACCGTTGTCCGGGTCCACCGCGCCTTCCTTGGGCACCAGATCGCGCACATGCCCATACGAGGCCAGGACCGTGAAGTCCTTGCCGAGGTATTTGTTGATCGTCTTGGCCTTGGCGGGGGATTCGACGATGAGCAGGTGCTTGGGCATGTCAGTACATTCTTGGGCGAGGCGCCCGGTGGGGGCGCTAGGGTGGCTCAAACCGCGACGATAGTGAAGCCGGTGTCGCCTCTGTGCATAAATGGACGCCCGGGCAGGGCCCGGGCGTTCAGCTTTGTCTTTATAGAGGAATCACGCCGGGCAGGCCATTGTCAAGCCGCCAAGTGGGATCACTCAGTTGTAATTGGCCGCCGCAATGCCAATAAGCGCAACGATTGCCACCACGCCTACCAGCAGGATCAGGCCGAAGATGGACAGGATGACGATGGTCACCGTGCCCAGCCCGCGCTGCTGCCATTCCGGGTGGTCGGTGAAGGCCCATTTGTCCACCACCAGGGTGTCGCAGATCATGTCGTGCAGGCCCTGCTTGCGCTCGGTGAAGGCGGCCATCACATAACCGATGCCCAGGATCAGGCCACTGAGAAGGGTGGCGAAATAGCGGCCGATGGCGCGGGCCAGGGTCATGCGGTCGCCGTTGGGGCGTACCACCTTGATGCCCACGGCCATCTTGCCCAGCGTGGCCATGCCGGTGGAGGCGTGGAAACCGGCGTAATAGGCGGCGGAAATGGCGATGGACAGCAGGTTGGTCAGCAGCTGCACGAAGATCATGCCCATGCCGGCGGCGGTTTCGTTGCCCACGCCCAGCATGCCGATGCCCAGCACCATGCCCACCACCATGGCGACCATGCCGCCGACGATGCCGACGATCACACTGTCGATGCAGTAGGCGGCCACGCGCTTCCAGAAGCCGGCGTAAACGATTTCCCCGCCCTGCACCGGGGCATTGCCTCCGCTGGTGTTGGCGGTGGGTGCGGTGTAGGGCGAGTAGCCTTCACCGTCGCCGGCAGCGGTACCAGCGCCGGTGCCCGGAAGCGGCGCGGTGCCATTTTCGATGGCGTTGTAGTCGGCGCGCAGGTCGATGCCCGGGCTTGCCTCGGTGACCAGCTGCAATTCGTCGGACACCGACGAAAGCGGTTGCCACTGCGGCATGCCTTCGCGCCACACCAGGGTGGCAAGGTCCAGCTCGCCCTGGCGGAACTTGCTGCGGATCAGATCGGCGTCAACCGGACCGTGCCGCTCGCGGCGGGCATCGGCGTAGTACCACTCACTCATCTCTTTCCCCGTGAAGGTCTGGGTGGCGCGGCTCAGCCGCGGCAGTCCAATGGCAGGTATTTGTCCGCCACGTCGGAACTGCATTCCCAGGCGGCGGTCTCCGTATCGTAGTCGAGCCAGAGGGTTTTGCCGTCAACTGCGCTTGCATTTGGGGCCAGCAGGCGCGCTTCCAGGCCGCAGTGGCCGTTGTCGAAGCGGCCGATGCGAACCGACGCCACCGCGCTGGAAGCGTAGCTTTCCGGGCTGCCGAAGCCTTCGTCGCCATTAACCGGGCAGCGATCGTTGGCGTGCACGAAGCCGGCCACGTCCAGCTTCAGCGGAATCAGCTGCCCGTAGGCCATGGCAGTCCTGGATCGCTGCACATACTCCTGGTAGGTCGGCACCGCGATGGCGGCCAGAATGCCCAGCAGTGCCACCAGCACCAGGCCGACCACGGCGACGATGATGCCGGCGATGGCGCAGCCGGACAGGCCCTGCCTGGGCGGGGCGGCTGGCGCGGTGGTCACGGCAGGCGCTGCCATCGGTGGGGCTGGCGGTGCGGGTGGAGGGACCATGGGCATCGCCGGTGGTTGCGGGCCTTCCGGCGCCGGGCCAGGGCTTTCCAGCTCCAGCCCCAGTTCGGTGGCAAAGGTGCTCAGCGGTTGCCAGTCGGGGGCGCCTTCGCGCCACACCAGGGTATCGGCGGCAATGCGCCCGGAGCGGAACAGCTCGGCGATGTTTTCAGCCGGCAACGGGCCGCGCCGCTCGCGGTTGCCCTCGGCATAGAACCACTGGCTCACTGGGTCTTCCTCATGCGTCCCTGCACGCCGGTGGGCTCAGTGCAGGGGTTCGGGTTCGTCGACGAACATCTGGGTTTCCATCCAGGCATAGGCCGCTTCGGCGCCGGGCTGGTTGAACAGCACCATCAGCACGACCCACTTCAGGTCGTCCAGGTCCAGCTCGTCCTGGTCCAGGGCCATGGCACGGTCCAGCACCAGCTCGCGCTGGTCGGCATCAAGGATGCCGTGCTGCTCAAGAAACAGCAGGAAACCCCGGCATTCAATGTCCAGCTTGTCCAGCTCAGGGCCGTGGAAAACGCGCACGGGGCCCTTGACCCGGGCCTGCCCAACGGCCGGGCGCTGCTCGGCAAGGGCATCCAGCCAGTCAAAGGCCTTGTTGATTTCGGTGGGGCTGAAACCGGCCTGGATCAGGCCGTTCTGGAGTGAGTCGCGGTCTCGGATGAGATCGGCATCCTCACTGAAATAGTGTTCAAACAAGTACAGCAGGACGTCCAGGATGCTTTCTTTCATTGCCCTCGGCCTGCGTCAGGCGACGCTGTGGAGGTGAAGGAACCCTCAGGTGCGGGTGTAGCGACCGTAGTTGGACGACACTCTCCCTTCCAGTTCCATGACCAGCAGCATGGATGACAGGCTTGCGGCCGTCAATCCGGTGCGTTCGATCAGTGAATCCATACCGGTTGGGTCGAACCCCAGCGCGTTCCACAATCGCTGGTAATCAGGCCCCGGTAGGGCGGATGCCAGAGGTGGGGCTGCCGGCGCATTGGAGGTGGGGGTGTGCAGCCGGTTTTGCAAGGCCACTGCCAGTTCGCCGGCCATATTGGCCACGCCTTCAAGAATGTCGCTGGCGTGTGTCACCAATGTGGCACCGTCGCGGATCAGCCGGTGGCAGCCGCGGGTGAGGGGGTTGTGGATGGAGCCGGGTACGGCGAAGGCCTCGCGCCCGGCCTCGCTGGCCAGCCGCGCGGTGATCAGCGCACCGGAACGTTCAGCCGCCTCTATCACCACCGTGCCCAGCGCCAGCGCGGCCAGCACCCGGTTGCGCGCCGGGAACTGGCCGCTGCGTGGCGGGGTGCCGGGCGGGTACTCGCTGACCACGGCGCCGGCCGCAGCCAGTTGTGCCTGCAGTTCGCGGTGATGGCGCGGGTAGGCAAGGTCGGGGCCGGTACCGATGACCGCGTAGCTGGGCGCGCCGCAGGCCAGCGCGGCGCGGTGCGCGGCAGCGTCGATGCCGGCGGCAAGGCCGCTGGCGATGGTCAGCCCGCTGGCAGCCAGCGTGGTGGCGAAGTCGCGTGCGTTGTCGCGGCCTCCCGGGGTGGGCACGCGGCTGCCGACGATGGCGATGGCCGGCTGCCACAGCAGGGCAGGGTTGCCGGCCACGAACAGCGCCAGCGGCGGGTTGGGGCTGTCACGCAGCAGTGGGGGGTAATCCGCGCTGCCCCAGGCCAGCAGGTGGTTGCCGCCGGCTGCCAGCCATTGCTCGGCGCGGGCCAGTTGCGCGTTGTCCGGCGTGGCGATGGCCTGGCATTGTTCGGCACTGCAGCCTGCCGCGCGCCACGCCCCGGTACCGGCGGCTACCACCTCACCGGCGCTGCCGCAGGTATCCAGCAGTTGCCGCACCGGCGCCGCCTTGCCGCCGGCCAATACCAGGGCCAGCAGCGCAGCGGTATCGGCGGCGTCGGCCGGGGGTGGGTCGTGCGGGCAGGGGGCGCCATTCATCAGACCAGCCTGCCCCGCAGACAACAACGGCGCCCTCAGGCGCCGTTGTTGTTTCACGTCAGGTTTGGGCGCGCTTACTGCGCGTCCGGGTGCTTGAGCTCGTAACCCACGCGGGCCGGCTTGGTGCCTTCCATGATCAGCGCATAGCTGACCTTGTCGAAGGTGCGGAACACCATGGCATGCGCGGCATACTCGTCCGGCATCGACACGCGGCTGCCGCTGGCATACAGGGCATCATCCACGCGCGAGGTTGCCGTGCCGGTCACCTTGTTGTTGATGTGGCTGCCATTGCGCCAGATCGAGAACACGGTGCCGTTGTTGATGCCTTCGCGGGCGCCGCCGGAAATGGCGATCACATCGCGCGGGCCGCCCGAGGTGAGCGTATCGGCCACGGCCAGTACGCGCAGCTGCCCCGGTGCCGGGGCGGTGGCCGGGGCATGCGGGATGAACTGCAGGTCGTACGGCTGGGCCTGCACCGGCACCAGGCGGTCACCGGCACGCACTTCGCGGCCGCTGTCCTCAAGGCGCAGGGTCGAGGCCTGCTTGCCGGCCGCACCGGCCTGGGTCAGCGTGCCGATGTTCACCTGGGCCAGCTCGTAGCCGAGGAACTCGGTACGGTCGCTGGTGACGGCGTAGTCCTTCCACAGGTTGCCACTGCCCGGCAGCAGGTTGCCGCGCGCGTCCAGGTCATCGCTGTGCTTGGGCTGGCCGTAGCGCACGGTGGGGCGCACCACCATGTAACGCTGGCCCGGCTGGGCGCCGTCCAGGCCCATCACATAGGCCTGCTGGCCGGCGCTGGCGCGCAGGCGGTTGTCTTCCAGCCCGACCACGTAGGGCAGCTCCTTGAAGCTGTCCACGATGTTCAGGTTTTTCAGGAACGGCTCGACGTCCGCCAGCGGAATGGCGTTGATCGGCGCGTCCTGGCGCGGGCCCGGCTGCGCGGTGACGCGGTCCAGGTAGGCCAGGCTCAGCACGTCACCCGGATAGATGAGGTGCGGGTTCTTGACCTGCGGATTGGCCTGCCAGATTTCCGGCCAGAGCCACGGCTTCTGAAGGAAGCGTCCCGAAATGTCCCACAGCGTGTCGCCCTTTTTCACCACATAGGTGTCCGGGTGAGAGCCGTTCAGTTCTACGCCCACGGCATAGGTCGTGACGGTCAGCAACGCGACGGCGGCGACCGTACGTATTTGTTTCAGCATGATTGCGATCTGCCTGATTCCCCAACAGGTTGGCGCACTATATTGCAGAAACGGGGGCAGTGGGCAAGCACAAGCGTTAGAATTGACATATCTGCCCGGTTTCCCCGTGGCGCTTCCCATACAGGTACCCCCATGGCCCTCCTGCCCATTCTTGAGTTCCCGGATCCGCGGCTGCGCACCAAGGCGGCCCTTGTCGAGGCTGCCGAAGTCACCACCCCGGCCTTCCAGCAGCTGCTCGACGACATGTTCCAGACTATGTACGAAGCCCCCGGCATCGGCCTGGCCGCCAGCCAGGTGGACGTGCACAAGCGCTTCATGGTCATCGACGTCAGCGAGGAGCGGAATGCGCCGATGGTGTTCATCAACCCGCACATCGCCAGCGCCAGCGAGGGCGGCCGCGTGTACCAGGAAGGCTGCCTGTCGGTGCCCGGCATCTATGCCGACGTGACCCGCGCCGATTCCATCGTGGTGCAGTACCTGGACCGCGACGGCAAGGCGCAGGAGCTGGCCGCCGATGGCCTGCTGGCCACCTGCGTGCAGCACGAGATGGACCACCTGGACGGCAAGCTGTTCATCGACTACCTGTCGCCGCTCAAGCGCGAGATGGTGCGCAAGAAGCTGGCCAAGCAGCGCAAGCACGTTGCCTGAGGGCGGGGAGCGGGGAAGTGGGGGCTGGGAATGAGGCGATCTCTGAGCTGAGTTGCCGCCGGTTCTGGCCCGTTTCCCAATCGTTTCCCTGCACCCCACGCGCATGAGAGGAGCCGCCTGCGCGGCGGTTCCGTCTCGGCCATCAGGCCGCCCCAGTTCCCCCTTCCGGTTCCCTGCCTCCATGAAAATCATCTTCGCCGGTACCCCGGAGTTCGCCGTTGCCTCCTTGGGCGCGGCCGCGCGCCATCACGAAGTGGTGGCGGTCTACACCCAGCCTGATCGCCCGGCCGGCCGTGGCCGTGGGCTGATGCCCTCGCCGGTGAAGCTGGACGCCATCGCCCGCGGCATCCCCGTGTTCCAGCCGGAGACGCTGAAGACCGCCGAAGCGCAGGAGCAGCTGCGCGCGCTGCAGCCCGACCTGATGATCGTGGTGGCCTATGGGCTGATCCTGCCCAAGGCGGTGCTGGCCATTCCCACCCACGGCTGCTGGAACGTCCACGCCTCGCTGCTGCCGCGCTGGCGCGGCGCCGCGCCGATCCAGCGCGCGATCGAGGCCGGTGACGCCGAGACCGGCGTATGCCTGATGCAGATGGAAGCCGGCCTGGACACCGGGCCGGTGCTGCTGTCCCAGCGCACCCCGATCAGCGATGCCGATACCGGCGGCCAGCTGCACGACCGTCTGGCGCAGATGGGTGCGCAGGTGCTGTCCGATGGCCTGGGCCTGTTGCGCGCCGGGCTGAAGCCGATCGCCCAGCCGCAGCCGGAAGCCGGTGTCACCTACGCACACAAGCTGGACAAGGCCGAGGCCCGCCTGGACTGGAGCCAGGACGCCGCCGCGCTGGCGCGCAAGGTTCGCGCCTTCAACCCGTGGCCGGTCGCCGAGGCGACGCTGGCCGGTGAGCGCGTGCGTATCCATGGCGCCGTGGCCATCGACGGCACGGCCGGCAAGGCACCGGGTACGGTGATCGGCGCGGGCCGCGACGGTATCGATATCGCCTGCGGACAGGGCGCGCTGCGCCTGCGCGTGGTGCAGCGTGAGGGCGGCAAGGCGATCACCGCTGCCGACTACCTCAACGCACGCCGCGACCTGCGCATCGAGGGCTGACACGATGGTGGACGCGCCAACCGCGCCCCGTGACAAGGGCGCCGCACGCCAGCCCGGCGTGCAGACGCGGGTGCTGGCCGCCAGGGTGCTGGCTGCGGTGCTGGTGCGTGGCCGCTCGCTGAAAGCCGAGCTGTCCGCGGCACTGCCACGGCTGGACGACAGCCGCGACCGCGCCCTGCTGGAAGCCATCTGCTTCGCCACGCTGCGCCGTCGCCATGCCTACGACCAAGCGCTGGGCCAGTGGCTGCAGAAGCCGCTGGGCCCGCGCGAGGCGGATCTGCGCGGCCTGCTGATGGCCGGGTTTGCCCAGCTCGATGCGCTGCAGCTGCCGGCCCATGCGGCGCTGTCGGCCACGGTGGACGCGGCACGCGCACTGGGGCGCGAGCGCCAGGCCGGGCTGGTCAATGCAGTGCTGCGCCGTGCCCAGCGCGAAGGCTTCGCGCCGGCGGTGGCCGAGGACGCGTGGCCGCGCTGGTTGCTGCAGCAGGTGCGCCACGACTGGCCGCAGCATGCCGACGCCATCATCAGCAACAGCCTGCAGCCGGCGCCGCTATGGCTGCGGGTCAACCGCCAGCAGCACAGTCGCGATGCGTATCTGGGGCTGCTGCACGAGGCGGGCATCGAGGCCTTGGCCGAACCGCTGTCCGCCGATGCCATCCGCCTGCCGGTGGCCGTGCCGGTTGCCAGCCTGCCGGGCTTCGCCCAGGGCGCGGTGTCGGTGCAGGACCTCTCCGCGCAGCAGGTGGCCGATGCCCTGGCGCCGCCAGCCGGCGCGCGCGTGCTGGATGCCTGCGCCGCGCCGGGTGGCAAATCCGCGCACCTGCTGGAGCGCGACCCATCGCTGCAGCTGCTGGCACTGGATGTGGACGCCCGCCGCCTGCAGCGCATCCGTGAGACCTTCGCCCGTACCGGCGTGGGTGCCCACGCACAGGTGCGTGCGGTGGACGCGGCCGATACCGCCGCATGGTGGGACGGCCGGCCGTTCGATGCGGTGCTGCTGGATGCGCCGTGCTCGGCCACCGGCATCATCCGCCGCCAGCCCGACGTGCTGCTGCACCGTCGCGTCGAAGACATCACCGCACTGGCCGCGCTGCAGGCACGCCTGCTGGACGCGCTGTGGCAGGTGCTGCGCCCCGGTGGCGTGCTGCTGTACGCCACCTGCTCGATCCTGCGCCGCGAGAACGCCGAACAGGTGGCCGCCTTCCTGGCCCGCACCCCTGATGCGCGCCTGCAGCCGCTGGCCGCCGCCTTCGGCCATGACGACCATGGCTGCCGCCAGCGCCTGCCGGGCGAGCAGGGCGGCGACGGTTTCTTCCAGGCACGCCTGGTGAAAATGGATTTAGCCTGAGCTGACTATCATCGGGCGCCATGAGGGAAAGCGGCGCTGCGATGGAGCAAAGGGCAAGGCGGGATTTCTGGCTGCTGGCGATCACCGCGCTGCTGGTGCTCGGCGCCGGCCTGGGTCTGCGCGACCCCTGGCCCTCGGACGAGCCCCGCTTCGCCCTGGTGGCGCGGCAGATGATCGAAAGCGGTCAGTGGCTGTTCCCGCAGCGCGGCAACGAACTGTATTCAGACAAGCCGCCGATGCTGATGTGGCTGCAGGCCACCAGCTACCTGCTGGTGCGCGACTGGCGGGTGGCGTTCCTGCTGCCTTCGCTGCTGGCCGCGCTGGGCACATTGGCCTGCGTGTACGACCTGGGCCGCCGGCTGTGGACCCGTCGCGTGGGCCTGTATGCCGCGTGGCTGCTGCTGTTCACCCTGCAATTCACCTTCCAGGGGCGCAAGGCGCAGATCGACGCGCTGCTGCTGCTGTTCGTCACCCTGGCCAACTACGGCCTGCTGCGGCACCTGCTGCGCGGGCCGGACTGGCGCTGGTGGTGCATAGGCTGGTTTGCTGCCGGCCTGGGCGTGATCACCAAGGGTGTGGGCATGCTGGCCCTGGGCATGCTGCTGCCGGCGCTGGCGGCGGTGGCAATGAACTGGCAGCGGCCCATGCTGCGCATCGCCGATGCGCGCTTCTGGCTGGGGCCGGTGGCCTTCGTATTGGCCGCCGCATTGTGGCTGGGGCCGATGATCGCTGCCGTTCTTGCCACTGACGACCCGGCCCACCATGCCTACCTGCGCGACATCCTGTTCCGGCAGACCGCCGGGCGTTATACCGCCTCGTGGGATCACCACAATCCGCCGTGGTACCACCTCGGGGTGATGGCGACGCTGTGGCTGCCCGCGGCGCTGGCGCTGCCCTGGGCATTGCCGGCCTGGTGGCGGCGCCTGCGCCGGCACGACGCGCGTTACCTGCTGCTGCTGGGCTGGTGGTTGATGGTGGTGGTGTTCTTCTCCATCCCCAGTGGCAAGCGCGACGTCTACATCATGCCGGCGCTGCCGGTGTTCTGCCTGGCCTTGGCGCCGCTGCTGCCAGGGCTGCTGCGCAAGCGCGGCTTCCGCATGCTGCTGCTGGCATTCGGTGCTTTCTTCACGGTGCTGCTGTTGCTGGCAGGCGGGAGCCTGCTGCTCGGCCACGAGGGCAGCCGCGCCTATGAGCTGCTGGCCCGGCGCGAACTGTCCGTGGGCTCGATGCAGCTCATCGGCTGGTCGGTGCTGGCCATCGGCGTCTGGGGCGTGTTCGCCCTGCTGCGCTGGGGGCGGCGCTGGCCGGCGCCCGTGCTGGCATCGGTACTGGCGCTGAATTGGGTGATGCAGGGGCTGGTGCTGAATCCGCTGATCTCCGATTCCAGCTCGGGGCGTGGCCTGATGCGCGCCGTGGACCACCGGCTCGGCGCGGACGCCGAGCTGGGCATGGTGGCCTGGAAGGAGCAGAACCTGCTGATGGCCGGGCGCCCGGTGGAAATCTTCGGCTTCGTCCGGCCCTGGGAGCAGCAGCTGCAGCTGGCCACGGCCTGGCAGCGGCAGGCACCGCAACGGCGCTGGCTGCTGGTGCAGGAGGCGGCGGTGCTGGGCTGCATTGACCGCGAACGCAGTGAGGCAGTGGGCCGCCTGAGCAGTCGTCTCTGGTGGCTGGTGCCTGCCGATGCTGTAAGAGGTGACTGTGTAGCCACTGAGGCCCAGCGCGCGCTCGCGCGCCGGGAGCAGGGGCCAACGCCCTGACATGCCATTGATGTGAAGGCTGGCTATCATGTGCTGACTTCGAGACATGGAACGGTTCCGTAGCGGGAATTGGTTCAGAGCCCAGGACCCAGTATCTGCAGATGAACCTGACTTCCCCCGCTGGGGCCGCTGCTGGCCCCGCATCCGCCGCCACACGCTGGAAACTGTTGCATGGCGCCGCAACGGTGGCGTTGTTCCTGTTGACCGCGCTGTTGATCAGCACCCCTCTTAACCTGCTGCCCTTCGGGCTGTTGCTGGTTGGCAGCAGCGTCGTGGGCGCCGATTACCTGTGGCGCGCCCGCGCGCAGGCGCGCCCCGCTTCGCGGGTGCTGTTCTGGCTGGCCGCGGTGGCCATCGGCCTGGGCGTGCTGTCCATCCTGCAGGTTGATGGCGTGGTATCGGACGAAGGCAACCGTTCCCGCTTCGTTGTGATGCCCTGGCTGGTGCTGTGGGTATGTGCGTTGCGCCCGCGCGCGGAGGCATTGTGGTGGGGCGCGCTGGCTGGCCTGCTGGTTGCCTTCGGGGTATGCGCCTGGCAGGTGCTCAATGGTGCCAGCCGTGCCGACGGCTGGACCAATGCCATCGTGCTGGCAGATACCGCACTGATCCTGATGGTGCTGCTGGTGTTCTGCCGCCCGCCCGCGCGCTGGGGCCTTATCGTGTTTGGCATGGCGGCCGGTGGCGGGGTGATCCTGCTCAGCGGCAGCCGTGGTGTATGGCCGGCGCTGCTCGGCCTGCTGGTCGCCATGGCCCTGGCAGTGCGCTGGAGGAGCGGGCGCTTCCGCTTCATGACCTTGGTCGGTCTGATGCTGGTTGCGGTGACGCTGGTGCTGAGCGTGCCGCAGCTGCGGCAGATGACCCGCCTGACCGAGCTGCACAGCGACGTGCGGCGGATCGAAAACGGTGACGTGAATTCTTCGGCCGGCGCGCGCCTTGAGCGCCTGGAAGTGGCTTGGGACACCTTCCTTGAGCGGCCGATCACCGGTGTGGGCATTGGTCATTTCGACGATGCCATGCTGCGGCTGCCCGAGTGCCACCTGCCCGACCGCTCGGAGGTTCGCTGCCATCTGGGCCACGCCCACAACGATCTGGCCGAGTGGGGCGCCACCCAGGGCATTCCTGGTGTCGCACTGCTGCTGTGTGTCTACGGAATACCCCTGTGGTTGTTCATCCGCCTGCACCGGCGCAGTGGTGAAGTGGAGTTCCGCGGTCCGGCCGCGGCCGGCATCATGCTGGTGGTCAGCTACGTGCTGTGCGGCATGACCCAATCCATGTTCGCGCACCAGCTTTCGGCCAGCACGTATACCAGCCTGGTCGGCATACTCGCCGGCTTCTCGCTGCTGGATGCTGCGCGGAGGGGAGCCACAGCGTCGGCCTGAGCCCGCGCGGATATGGCGCCCGATGGCGGGGCAAGCCCCGGGCTGCGGCTGGGATGACACGCAAGCCCCGTGGCTGCTGATGGGCCGAGGCACAAACGGGTATCCGGCGGGCATCCAGCTGGTTGGGCAGCAAAGAGTTGCCAGCGAATCTTGTCAGGATGCAAGTGAGATGCGAGGTGGCATGGGCGGCCATTCTAGAATGGGCACCGCTAGCCGGCCTCGTGCCGGAACTGGTGAACGAGCCCACCGCCCTTGCCCATGAATCCAGCTGCGCATGTGCCGCTTCCGCGGCTCAGTCACTATGTTGCCGTGGCATTCACCACTGCATTGGGCGTATTGCCGGTATTGCTGGTGAGCACGCACCAGGGAGGCAGTGCCGCCTTTCATCTGACCGTGCTGCTGTCCATCGCGCTGCTGTGGTTGCCCGCGCCTGACGGCATGGCCAAAGTGCCGATCTCCCGTTGGCTGGCCGTGGGCATGGCCGTGCTGCTGGTGGCGGTGTTCGCCAGTCTGGCGGTGAATGGCCTGTGGAAGGGTTCGGAGGTGGAGAAGGCCGCCCGTCTGCTGTTGACGGTGCTCATCCTTGCCGCAGCCTTGCGGGTTCCACAGGCGCTGCTGGCGCGCGCCCTGCTTGGCGTACTGCCGGCCATCTGGGTGGCTGCCATCACCATTGCCGGAATGGTCATGGAGAGCGGGCGGCGGCCGGACACCTGGCAGTTCAATACCGTGACTTACGGCAATCTGACATTGCTGCTGTCTGCCATGAGCCTGCTGTTGATGGGCTTGCCACTGACCCGTTTCGTACGCACCGAAAAGCTGTTGAAGCTTGTCACTGGCCTGCTTGGGGTGGTGATTTTCATCTGGACCCAGACCCGTGGCGGCCTGCTGGCCGTGCCCTGCTTCCTGCTGATGGGCATGGTGGCCATGCGTGGGCGGTTGGAACGGGTACGCGTGGCGAGCGTGGCGGCCCTGGTGGCATTGGCGATGATCTGGGCGGCACATGATGGCGCGCTGAAGGAGCGCATCACTGTGGGCATGGACGAGTATGCGCAATGCTCCAGCGGGCACCTCGCCGATACCTCCATCTGCATCCGCCTGCAGTTGTGGCGGGCCGCGCTGCATATGGCCGGCGAGGCGCCATTGTTCGGGGTGGGTGGAGGCGACCGGTTCCGCGCGGAACTGGCTGAGCTTGCGAGCGAGGGCAAAGTCACCGCGTTCGTGGCAGCCCACTTTGGTGAGGCGCACAACGACTTTCTGTACTTCCTGGCGGCATACGGAACGCTGGGTGCGCTGGGGCTGATCCTGGTCTATCTGTCACCGGCGCTGCTGCTGCTGCCGCGGCTGCGGCATTGCAGCCGGCACACGCGCCTGTTCGCTGCCTGCGGCCTGTCGCTGTGCTGCGCATTTGCCGTGTTCGGTATCACCGAGATGATGTTGAGGGATATGCGCATGGCAGCCTTCTATGCGGCATGGGTGGCAATGATGCTGGCGCTTTCCCAGACTGCGCCCGAGCCTCAGGCTGCGGCCAGTGCCGCGCGATAGCTGGCCTCGGTCAAGCTGATGAAGGTGTCGAGGCCGAAATCCGCTTCGGCGTGACGGCGGGCGGCAGCGCCGAGCTGTGGCAGCTCGTCCCGGCGTGCATACATGGCCTGTACCTGGGCGGTGATTGCGCTCACCTTGCGCGCCGGCACAACCCAGCCATCCCAGCCGACGTGGATGTTCTCAGGAAGGCCGGCGTAATTGCTTACGAGTACCGGTTTACCACAAGCCATCATCTCGCGGCAGGCAAAGGAAATGGTTTCCACCTCGTAGGACAAGACGAAGCCCGCATCACCGGCCGCAATGAAGGGCCGTGGATCAGCCAGCAGCCCGGTGAAATGGACCTGTTCGCTCAAGCCCAGCGTGGTTACCTCTTCGCGGAGTCCTGCCGCTGGTTCACGGCCTGCCACTGCGACGTGCACATGCTGGCGGATGGAGGCCGGCAACCTGGCGATGGCACGCACCAGATCAATCCAGCCCTTGTACTCATCGGTGCCGGCATTGCTGACAAGCACCAGGGCGTCGGGATCGGCTGTCCAGCGTTGGCGGAATGCCAGCCCATCCACAGTGGGCATGGGCTTGAAGTGCTGCAGATCCACACCGTTGCGGATGATGTCGATGGGGTGCTGCCGGTATGGACTTCTGCGCAACAGGCGGCCGGTATGGGCTGATACCGCGATTACCCTGTCGGTAGCCAGGTGCGAGCGGACGGCATTGCCGAAGCTGGAGCAGGCCTTGCTGTTGTGTTTCGTCAGCACGATGGGTGGCCGCCGCATGCCAAGCAGTGCCTGCATCACGAAGCGGTGGTCGCGTGCTCCATTCACATGGATCAGGTCGAAGTGCTGCTGGCGGACCAGCCTTCTGAGCCTGTATTGCTCGGCCAGCTGCCGTGCCAGGCCGGTGGCGAAGCCGATTGGTACCGGTGTGGCGTTGTTCTCGGTGCGAATGGTGCTGAGCAGGCGGCTGTTCTCCGGTGCGGCAACATGGATGCGATGCTGCCGGCTCAAGGCGCGTGTCAGGGCAAGCAGGTAGGTGGTATGACCACCGCCATCGCCCTGCAGAAAGTTGGTGTAGAGGATGTTCATCGGGCCTATCAGGCAGAGCCGTGGCAGGCGCTGCCATCGAGCGACGACTGCGCGGGCGGCGATGATAGGTGCGGTAAGTTGCCGTTGAGCGCATTCATGCCGGAATTGGCTTGAATGCGTCAGTTGGGCTGGCTAGTTGATATCCCTTGCAGCCGTGAATGTCATTTCCAGCTGGCACGTTGCGCAGTTCCGGGAGGCAGCTGCTGGTTTGGTTGCGCAACTGCAAGTAGTCCGCCAACGAAACCTGCGCGGGCTGCGTACAGAGCTTGATGCTGAGCGTTGAGCGAGATGTGCGCGCGGAGGGATGAGTCAGGAATGCAGGCGCCATGGCGCAGCCCAGGCTGCGCCGGTGGCGTTGGCGCCGCGGCTCAGCCAGCCCTGATCAACGCCACTGCTCGCGCCACGCCTGGAACATCAGCACGCCCCACAGATGGGTGTGCCACTTGCGCTGCCCGCCAAGGAACTGACCCCACAGGGTGCGGATCGCGACTGGATCGAAATGTCCTTCCTCGCGCAGGCGACGTTCGTCCAGCTGGGCTTCGGCCCAGTCACGCAGCGGCCCGCGCAGCCAGTCGCCGACCGGGGCGCCGAAGCCGGATTTGGGCCGCTGTACCAGCTGTGTCGGCAGGTAACGCTGCAGCAGCTGCTTGGGCAGGTATTTCAGCTGGCCGTCGCGGTATTTCATCGACAGCGGCAGGGACCAGGCGAACTCGGCCACGCGCCAATCCAGCAGCGGCGCGCGCGCCTCCAGCGCCACCGCCATGCTGGCCCGGTCCACCTTGGTGAGGATGTCCTCGGGCAGGTAGCAGGCGAAATCCAGCGCCATCAGCTGGTCGGCCGGCGTGCCGTTGCGCGGAAGCGCGGACGGGTCGTCGTAAGCGGTGGGCACGCGCCGCGCGCCACGCACCACCTGTTCGGGTTGACGCCAGCGGCAGACACGCTGCAGCGCCACGTCCTGCAGGCTGGTGGTGGCCAGTTCGGCGCGCAGTGCGGCCAGGCCGCCCAGGCGCGAACGCTCGCCCGGATTGCCGGCCAGACGCGCCAGCAGATGACGGGGCAGACGTGACAAGCGTGCGTCGTTGCGCAGCGCGCGGGTGTAGCGGCCATAGCCGAAGAACAGTTCGTCACCGCCATCGCCGGACAGCGCCACGGTCACATGCTGGCGCGCCAGCCGGCACAGCAGCGCAGTCGGCAGCTGCGAGGAATCAGCGAAGGGTTCGTCGAACATGCGTGCCATGTCAGGCACCAGGTCCAGCGCGGCGTGGCCGTCGGCACGCAGTTCGGTGTGCTCGGTGCCGAGGTGTTTGGCGACGGCAGCGGCATAGGCGCTTTCATCGTGCCCGGCGTTGTCGAAGCCGATGGAGAAGCTGCGCACCGCGCGCGTGGACTGCGCCTGCATCAAGGCGGTGACCAGCGAGGAGTCGGTGCCGCCGGAGAGGAACGCGCCCAGCGGAACATCCGCCTCCATGCGCAGCGCCACCGCGTCGCGCAGCAGGGCATCCAGTGCGTCCAGCGCCGTGGCGTCGTCACCATCGAAGCCACGGGCGATGGCGGCCTCCTGCTGCTGGCGTGCGTCCCACCAGCGTTGCGGTGCCTGCAGGGGGTCATGCCTCGCGTTGCCTGCCTGCAGCGCGGCTTCATCCAGACGCAGCAGGCAACCCGCCGGCAGTTTGTGCACGCCGCGCAGGATGGCGTACGGCGCAGGGATGTAGTCCAGCCGCAGCAGCAGTGCCAGTGCATCCGGGTTGACCTCGGTCTGCAGCGCCGGATGGGCGCGCAGTGCCGACAGCTCGCTGCCGAACAGCAGCGTGCCGTCACCGGCCCAACCGTAATAGAGCGGCTTCTTGCCGACGCGGTCGCGCGCCAGCCACAGCACCCGCTCATGGCGATCCCACACGGCGAAGGCGAGCATGCCGTTGCCACGTTCCAGCGTGGCCTGCACGCCCCATTGGGCGATGGCCGCCAGCAGTACTTCGGTATCCGAATGTCCACGGAAGCCGTGGCCGAGCGCCTCCAGCTCGGCGCGCAGTACGCGGTGGTTGTAGATCTCGCCATTGAAGGCGATCACCCAGCGGCCATCGGCAGACAGCATGGGCTGGTGGCCCTCAGGGCTCAGATCGACGATGGACAGGCGCCGGTGCGAGAGCACCAGCCCGGCACCGGCATCGGCCCAGGTGCCATGGTCGTCGGGGCCACGATGGGCGATGGCATCACCCATGCGCCGGCCAAGCAGTTCAAGCGCGGAGGCATCCGCACCGGCATGGGGCGACCAGGCGCCTGCAATTCCACACATGGCTCAGCCCTGCCGTTCGTTGGCTGGCGGCGTCGCCACCGGTTGGCCGTTCTGCAGCAGCCACAGCATGATGGTCTTCTGCCGCACATAGTTGGCGCGCACATAGGCGTAGACCAGCCCGTGCCAGCCATCGAGGAAGCCGCCGCGCAGCAGGTAGCCGCGCCAGAAGCGCCAGGCCGGCGCCAGCACCAGCTTGGACAGGGTGGCGCGCTTGCCGCGGGCGAATTCGTGCTCGGCCATCATGCGCGCGTAGCGTTGGGTCTTGAGCAGCTGTTGTTCCAGTGAGCGGTAGGGGTAGTGGATCAGATCGCCCGACAGCGTGCGCACGGCACCATCGACGCTGGCTGCCTCATGGATCTCACGCTTGCCACGCCAGCCACCGCGGCGGCGGTCGAACAGGCGCAGCACGCGGTCCGGGTAGGCGTTGCCGTGGCGCAGGAACTTGCCGAAGTAATCGGACAGGCGCGCGAACCGGTAGCCCGCCGCGCCCTCGAAACCCCCGTCACGCGCGGCCTCGATGGCGGCGCGCAGCTCGGGGCTGACCCGCTCATCGGCATCCAGACACAGCACCCAGTCATGCGTGGCCTGGGCCACGGCGTGATCCTTCTGGCTGCGGAAGCCATCGAAGGGCCGCTGCAGCACGCGTGCGCCCGCTGCCTCGGCAATGGCGACGGTGGCGTCACTGGAGTACGAATCCACCACCACCACTTCGTCGCAGAAGCGCAGGGATGCCAGGCAGTCACCAATGCGGTCGGCCTCGTTAAACGCGATAATGCAGGCCGAGATCGGAACCCGCTGGGGTGAGGAAACGTTGATGGCGCAGTACCTGTTGTTTGCGACGGAACGCTATGCGTTGCCCATCTTGCAGCCCCTCAGCGACGCGCTGCAAGCGGCGGGGCATGGTGTGCATGCCTGGCTGGTCGATGGTGCGGCCGGTTCGCGCCTTCCGGCGCCGGTGCAGGTCATCGACAACGCGCGGCAGGCCGTGGCGCTGCGCCCGCGTGCGGTGTTCAGCGCGGCCAACTGGGTGCCCACCTTCGTCAGCGGTCCCAAGGTGCAGCTGTTTCATGGGTTCAACGTGGAGAAGCGCGATGCCGCGCGGGGCCACTTCCGTGTGCGTGGCATGTTCGACCTGTACTGCACGCAGGGGCCGGCCACGACGCTGCCGTTCCGCGAGCTGGCCGAGCAGGCCGGGCACTTCAAGGTGGTGGAGACCGGCTGGCCGAAGCTGGACCCGCTGTTCGGCCCGGAGGATGCGCTGGCGCAGCAGTGGCGCGCGCAGGCCGGTGGCCGGCAGGTGGTGATGTTCGCCTCCACCTTCACCGAGCGCCTGAGCGCCGCGCCGCATCTGTACGAGCGGATTGCCGCGCAGGTGGCCTCGGGTGAGCGTTTCTGGCTGCTGACCCTGCACCCCAAGTGCGCGCCGGAGCTGGTGGAACGCTACCGCGCGCTGGCCGGTGCCAATGCGGTGTTCGTGGAGACCGAGCAGCTGGTCAGCGCCGAGCGCGCGGCCGATGTGCTGGTGGCCGATACCACCTCGGTGGTCAGTGAATTCGTGGTGCAGCGCAAGCCGGTGGTGACCTTCCGCAACCGCGCGCCGAAGCCGCACATGATCGACTTCGATGCGCCCGACCAGCTGCCGCAGATGCTGCAGCGTGCGTTCAATCCGGATCCGTTGCTGCGCGAAGCGTTGGCTGCCTATGCCGATGACATCCATCCCTATCGCGACGGCCACTCCTCGCAGCGGGTTATCGCCGCCACCGAGCGCCTGCTGAAGGGTGAGCTGGGGCCGCTGCAACGCAAGCCGCTCGGCAGCCTGCTGCGCGGGCTGCAGATCCGCAAGGACCTGGGTTACTGGGGGCCGTCGGCGCGCTGAGCGCCTACCAACGCAGTTTGCGCCGGGCCATCTCACGGCCCAGCTGCTGCATCAGTGCATGGGCGGTGTCCACCTCAAGGAAGTGCAGCTGCAGGGCAGGAGAGCCGAATGCGCCTGCGGTATCCAGGGTGAGGGTGGCGGTGCCGAAGTGGCGGTCCAGCGGTGAGCGGTCCAGCCGCAGCGCCTGCAGCTTGTCCAGCTCGGCGATGCGCCACCAGCGGTTCCACCAGCCGCCGCGCACGGCCACGCGCTGCGCGTCGATGCTGTAGCCCATGCGGGTGACCTGGCGGCGTGCCTTGAACGCCGACCACGGCAGCCACAGCAGCACCAGCAGGCCCAGCGGGCCGAATTGCCAGGTCAACCCCGCCGCCAGCAATGCGCAGATCACCAGCGCCGGCAGGCAGAGTCGCCACCAGCCCCGCAGGGACACCGCATGCCACTGTTCGGGCGGCCACTGCAGCTGCGGCAGCAGGTGCTGGAGCAAGCCATCGCAGGCGGCGGGCGTGGCCAGCGGCGCGAGTTCCTTCAATGCGCGGCCTTCCTGGTTCTGGTTGCCGCCACCGCTGGCGATATCCACCCGCAGCTGGCGGCGACGGAACAGGCGTTGCAGCATGCCTTCGCGCAGGGTCCAGGCCTGGATGCGGCGGCGCGCGACGCTGCTGCGCAGCCGCGTGAGCAGGCCGCGTTCCACCGTGAGGCGGCGGTCGGCCTCGCTCAGGCGGAAGCCGTGGTACTGCACGACCGCCAGCGCGATCGACAGCAGCCACATCAGCACCAGTGCGGTGAACAGGGCCAGGGCAATGCTGGCGGCCCAGATCGAAGTGCCCAGATGCAGCTGGCTGGCATAGCCGAACACCTGCCGGCTCTGCTGTTCGATGAAATCGGCGGTGGTCTGGCGCGGGAACATCTGGAACAACGCGCCGATGCCGGCGGCCACCACCACCATCGCCCGGTTGGAAACCAGCCCCAGCCGCACCAGCTCCGGCGCGGGCAGGGTAAGCAGCACATCCGCCTGCGGCACAGCGGCATCGGTGGTTGCGCCTGACGTGGCGCTGCCGCGCTGGCGGATCAGCTGTTCCAGTTCCAGTGCCTGCGCCAGCTTGAGCACCCGCATCTGCGCTTCGGGCTTGTCACCCGCCGCCGATTCCAGGCGCAGCTCGGCCACGCCGAACAGGCGATGCAGCAGGTTCTGGTGCACCACCACGTTGTGGATGCGGGCGAAGGGGATCTCGCGCCGGGTACGCTCGAACACGCCGCTGCGGATGGTCAGCGTGTCGTTGCCGATGCGGTAGCGATAGGTGAAGTACTGCAGCAGTGCGCTTGCAACCAGCGCCACGATCACGCTCAGCGTAATCAGGTGGAAGGCCATGCCTTCATCCTGGCGGCGGCCGCCGAACACCAGCAGCGCCACCAGCGGCAGCAGCAGCTGCTGGATCTGCTGTTGCAGCACGAACAACCACGACCACGGGTGCAGCCGGTGTTCCTGTGCGTCGGTTGGCAAGGTGCTCACAGTGCGTCGTCGTCGTGGTCGAGCTGACGGGCGAGCCTGTCACGCAGGCGTTCGGCATCGGCCAGTTCCAGCCCGGCGATGGCCACCGTGTTCAACCGCGTGCCGGCGGTATGCACGGTGAGCGTGGCCAGCCCCGCCGCGCGCTGCAGCGGTCCACGGCCAAGGTCCAGGTGCTGCACGCGCGAGATCGGCACATGGCTCTCGCTCTGCCACAGGTGGCCACGGCGCACGCCCAGCGCCTGGCTGTCGAGCCGCCAGAAGGTGAGCCGATGGCGGCGCCAGCCGAACCATGCGCCCAGCAGCGCGCCGATCAATGCGCCGCCGAGCGCGCCCAGCACCGGGTGCGGCAGCTGCGGCAGCAATGCCAGCACGCCGCCGATGATGGCGAAGAAGATGCCGGTGCCTGTCGCATCACCCGCAGCGGCGAACAGCGCGCCACGCGGCGGCAGCGGTTGCCACTGGCTGGCATCGTGGACGGGGGGCAGGTAGGGAAGTTCAGGCGGCTCGCTCATGCACTGACGATAGCCGGAGTGCCGTAACGAGTGAAGCCGCAGCATGGGAGACTGACCGCCCCCGTAGCCCGGGTAAGCGCCAGCGCACCCGGGGCTGTTCGCTATGAAGCTGTGGTTTCCATTGACCTGTAGCTTTCCTGGCTTTCCCGGGTGCGCATGCGCTTACCCGGGCTACACCTGCCAGGCAGGCTTACTGCGCTGCCATGATCAGCGCATCCACATCCAGATGATGGCCGGCGCGTGCGGCCTTGGTGCGCAGGTACTGCTCGTTCTCGGCGGTGATCTCGCCGGTCACGGGCACGCAGCCCACCACTTCGATACCGGCATTGCGCAGGTGCTGCACCTTGGTGGGGTTGTTGGTCAGCAGCTGGATGCGCTGCACGCCCAGCGCACGCAGCATCGCCACGGCGCTGCCGTAGCGGCGTTCGTCGGCGCCAAAGCCCAGCTGCGCATCGGCATCGATGGTGTCCAGGCCTTCGTGCTGGTAGCCGTAGGCACGCATCTTGGCCGCGATGCCTGTGCCACGGCCTTCCTGGTCCAGGTACAGCAGGATGCCGCCGCCCAGCTCCTTGAGCGTGCGCAGCCCGCGCCGCAGCTGGTCGCCACAGTCGCATTTGAGCGAGCCGAACAGGTCCCCGGTGAGGCACGAGGAGTGCACGCGTACCGGCACCACGCCGCCCAGATCAGGGTTGCCGACGATTACCGCCACCTGGTCGCGCTGCGCCACGCCGCCACGGAACACGGCGAACTCGCTCATGCCCACCTCACGCAGCGGCACTGGCGAGCGGGTGACCAGCTCGTAATCCTGGCCGGCTTGGACGGCACCTTCACGCAACGCGGCGACATCCAGATGCAGGCAGCCATCGAACGCGCTGGGGGTATCACCCAGCCGCACCGACACCATGGCCGGCAGCAGCAGGCCCAGGCGTGCGACCTCGACGCTGGCCGCGTCCAGGGCATCGCCATTGGGCAGGGCGTCGGCCGGCGCGGTGGTATCGCGCAGGTAGGCCAGTGCCGGCAGTTCGCCGACATCATGCCCGGCCAGCGGCACATGGATGCCTTGGGGGGCGGTGATGCCCAGCGTCTGCGCACGTGGTGCGGTGAGGTACAGGTAGTGCTGCTGGCCGGCAGCCCGCGCGAAGCGGGCGAAGCTTTCGGGCGTGCAGCTGTCCACGGCCAGCGTTGCCAGCCGCCGGTCGCCATCCACCAGCACCAGCGGGCGGCCGGCACGCAGTTCAGCGGCGGCGCGTTCGCAACGGATGGCGGCGGTTTCAGCGAAGGGGCCGGCGACGGCGGTGGGAAGCGGGTTGTTCATCGGTAACCATATTTGGGGCGGCCGCGCGCCGAATCAATAAACGGCGGCGATCATGCAGTGTTGCAGCAGTGCCGTCAGTGCGGGTGCTCGGCGGTGGCGTAGGGGTCATGCTCGCCGCTGCCCGGGGGGCGCAGCGTGTAACGCTTGTAGGTCCACTGGTACTGGGCGGGGTCGCGGCGGGCGATGCGTTCGATGCCCGCACTCAGTGTGCCGGTGGCACGTTGCAGGTCCGGGTCGGCGATTTCCGGTGGTGCCGGTTCCACGTGCAGGGCGAATTCCAGATCCGGCCCGATGCGCTCGCACCAGGCGTACAGCGGCGTGGCGCCAGTGCGCTCGGCAAGCCGGTTGACCAGGGTCATGGTCA
>DCXY01000047.1:0-17752 GCA_002329155.1 Stenotrophomonas sp. UBA2124
GCGGCACCAAGCGTGACGACGTGGAGCGCGGCCAGGTTCTGGCCAAGCCGGGTTCGATCACCCCGCACACCCAGTTCGACGCCGAAGTGTACGTGCTGTCGAAGGACGAGGGCGGCCGTCACACCCCGTTCTTCAAGGGCTACCGTCCGCAGTTCTACTTCCGTACCACCGACATCACCGGTGCGGTCGAGCTGCCGGAAGGTGTTGAGATGGTGATGCCGGGCGACAACGTGAAGATGGCTGTCACCCTGATCAACCCGGTGGCAATGGACGAAGGCCTGCGCTTCGCAATCCGCGAAGGTGGCCGTACCGTCGGCGCCGGCGTGGTCTCCAAGATCACCAAGTAATACCCACCGCGCTTCCTTCCGGAAGCAAGGTGTCTGAGAAAGGGCGGCCGCAAGGCCGCCCTTTTTCTTTGTGTCCGGTTCGGGAATGCCGCCGGTGGAAGCAGGCGCCGATGGCGGTGCCCGCGCTGTTGCATCTGATTGCCTGCGTGGCCCGCAAGCCATGCCTGCCTTCCGGCCCATTGCGGCAACGCCCTGCGGTGCTACTTTCGGGGAACGCAACCAAGGGGATGGCAATGTGGGTATCCTGAAAGCACTGTGGCGGCCGCTGCAGGTGGTACTGCTGCTGGCATTGGCGACCAGCCCGCTGCACGCTGCCGTGCCGTCTCCCAAGGCGCATTTCGGCTTCGATATCGGCGATGACTACATGCTCGCCAACTACACGCAGACCGAGGCCTATTTCCGCAAGGTTGCCGCCAGCTCCGATCGCTTCCGCCTTGTCGAGCTGGGCAGGACGTCCGAGGGTCGTCCGCAGCTGATGCTGATCGCCTCCTCGCCGGCCAACCTTGCGCGGCTGGAGGAATTCCGTGGTATTTCCGAACGGCTGGCGCGGGCGCGTGACAGCGAACAGGCGGCACGCACGCTGGCTGCGCAGGGCAGGGCGGTGGTGTGGATTGATGGTGGTCTGCACGCCAATGAAACCGTGGGCGCGCATCAACTGATCGAAACCGTGTGGCAGCTGGCCAGTCGCGACGATGCCGAAACCCGCCGCATCCTCGACGACACCATCGTGCTGCTGGTGCATGCCAATCCCGATGGGCAGGAGCTGTACTCCGATTGGTACATGCGTGAGCCGGTGCCCTCCAGGCGTGTGCTGACCCAGCCGCCGCGTCTGTACCAGAAGTACGCAGGCCACGATAACAACCGCGATTTCTACATGGCCGCGCTGCAGGAAACGCGCAACATGAACCGCGCGATGTACACGCACTGGTACCCGCAGATCGTCTACAACCACCACCAGACCTCGCCCAAGGGCACGGTCATCGTCATTCCGCCATATCGCGATCCGTACAACTACAACATCGACGCGATGATTCCCGTCGGGTTGGAGGCGCTTGGCGCGGCCATGAATCTGCGTTACCTGCAGGAAAACAAGCCTGGTGCGGTGTCAAAAGGTGGCAGTGTGTATTCGACATGGTGGAACGGCGGTCTGCGCACCATGCCGTACTTCCACAACATGCTGGGTGTGCTGACCGAGATCACCGGCAACCCGACGCCGATGCAGATTCCGTTCCTGCCCGAGCGGCAGCTGCCGGACAGCAATCTGCCAGCGCCGGTGCCGGCGCAGACCTGGCACTTCCGTCAGTCCATCGACTACAGCCTCACGGCGAACTGGGCGCTGCTGGATTACGCATCGCGCCACCGCGAGCAGCTGCTGTGGAACATCTACCGCATGGGGCGCAATTCCATCGAGCGCGGCAGTCGCGACAACTGGACGGCCAGCCCCAGTGCGTTGGCGGAGGCGTCGGCGCGGGCAAAGCAGGCCAATGCCCCTGCGGACGCCGACAAGCGCGGCAAGGTGGAAGGGCTCAGCGCCGAACAGGTCAGCGCGCTGCTGCGCCAGCCATCGCAGCGTGATGCGCGTGGCTACATCATTCCCGCCGATCAGGCCGACCTGCCCACGGCGGTTGCCTTCATCAATGCACTGCAGCTGGCCGGTGTCGAAGTGCTGCGTGCACGGCAGCGTTTCAAGGTGGCAGGCAGGAGCTACCCGGCAGGGTCGTTCGTGGTGCGCGCCGACGAGGCTTTCCGTCCGCACCTGCGCGATATGTTCGAGCCGCAGGATCACCCGCATGATTTCGAGTGCGAAGGCGACCCGCCCGTCGCGCCCTACGACTCTGCCGGTTGGACCCTGGCCCTGCAGATGGGTGTCGCGTTCGACCGCGTGATGGAGGGCTTTGAGGGCCCGTTCGAGCCGCTGGCGGTTGATGCGCTGGCGATGGCTCCCGCGCATGCCGTGCCAGCGTCCCCGCATGGTTGGCTGCTGGATGCGCGGGTCAACAATGCCGTCATCGTGGTCAATCGGTTGCTGAAGGCTGGGGCGGATGTGCGCCGCCTGCCGCAGCAGGACGGGGCGTATCTGGTCGCCGGCATCGACCAGAAGGCGATGCAGGTGGCGGTTGAGGGTACGGGCGTGATGGCGCGGCCTGCCGCAGCCGGGCTCCAGGGTGGCGAGCGCCTGCGCGCGCCGCGCATCGCGCTATGGGATCGCTATGGCGGCTCGATGGTGTCCGGCTGGACCCGCTGGGTGCTGGACCACTTCGGCTTCGATTACGAGGTGGTGTACTCGCAGCAGATTCTCGCCGGTGGCCTGCATGAGCACTTCGACGTACTGCTGCTGCCCAGCGGTGCGCTGCCGTTGCCCAAGGCGCTGGCGGTGGAAGGCAAGGCCGGGCGCGTACCGGTGTCGCCCGACCCGGCCGGCATACCCGCCGAGTTCCAGCCACTGTTGGGTGAGCTGAACGGAGAGGCTGCGGTCAGCGTGCTGCGCGATTTCCTGCAGCAGGGCGGGCAGGTGGTGGCCACCGGTTCGTCCAGTGGCCTGGCGCTGGAGCTGGGCCTGCCATTGACCAGCCACCTGCGCAGGCAGGGAGCCGATGGCCGGCAGCAGCCGCTGGGGCAACGTGACTACTACATTCCCGGCAGCATCCTGCGGGTGGCGGTGGACAAGTCCCGGCCGCTGAACTGGGGGTTGGGTCCGCAGCTGGATGTTTATTTCTCCGATGGCCGCTGGGATAATGCGCCGGTATTCGATCTGCCGGCCGGGCGTGCGGACATCCGCCCCCTGCTGCGGTTCGACAGCCCCGTGCCGCTGCGCAGTGGCTGGGCCTGGGGCCAGCAGCACCTGCAGGGCGGGGTGCTGGCGGCCGAGGCGGATGTCGGCGCGGGCCGGCTGACGGTGTTCGGTACCGACATCACCTTCCGCTCGCAGACCCACGCCTCGTTCAAGCTGCTGTTCAACAGCCTGTATCAGGCGGGTAGTGGCCGCGAAGAGGGCCAGAGTGGGCGTCCGGGGGCTGAAAGCTGAAGCGTTGGTGACGGCGCTAGCGCCCCACTTGCAAGTGCCGGAAAATACTGACAGAATGCACGACCACTAGCGAAGACCGCGCATTGCGTGTGCTTCGCAACCAGCGAAAAGAGGCACAGGACGTACCTCGTATTCGCCAGACAAGGACAGGTCGCATGGGTCACTCCGGGGTATTCGGGGTGTTTTCCGTGCGTTTGTATGTGTCTGGGGCGGGCCGGGTAACCGGGCCGCCCTGTCGTTTTGAAGGGATTCGCGTTGGCGGGAGGTGCTTCGGTGCCGACCGCTGTTTTCATGGGGTCTGGTACACAAGAGGCCAGGCCTGTCGCTCTTTAGACCTATAGGAACACCGTCATGGCGGACCAAAAGATCCGGATTCGGTTGAAGGCGTTCGATCATCGTTTGATCGACCGTTCGGCCAGCGAGATCGTTGAAACGGCCAAGCGGACCGGCGCGCAAGTGCGTGGCCCGATCCCGCTGCCGACCAAGATCGAGCGTTACACCATTCTCGTCTCCCCGCACGTCGACAAGGACGCGCGTGACCAGTACGAAACCCGCACGCACAAGCGCGTGCTCGACATCGTCGACCCCAACGACAAGACCGTGGACGCGCTGATGAAGCTCGAACTGGCTGCCGGCGTCGACGTTCAGATCAAGCTGACCTGAGGACTGCGACCATGACGAAGAAGTATTCGTTGGGCTTCGTGGGCCGCAAGGCTGGCATGAGCCGTGTTTTCACTGAAGATGGCCGCTCCATCCCGGTGACCCTGATTGAAGCCACCCCGAACCGCATCGCGCAGATCAAGACCGTCGAAACCGACGGCTACAGCGCCGTGCAGGTGACCGTCGGCGCCCGTCGCGCTGCGCTGGTCAACAAGCCGGAAGCCGGCCACTTCGCCAAGGCGAAGGTGGAAGCGGGCCGCGGCCTGTGGGAATTCCGCGTTGAAGACGCCCAGCTCGGCGAATTCGCCGTCGGCGGCGAAGTCAAGGCGGACATCTTTGAAGTTGGCCAGAAGGTCGACGTCCAGGGTGTCACCAAGGGTAAGGGTTTCCAGGGCACCATCAAGCGCCACAACTTCCGTATGGGCGATGCAACCCACGGTAACTCGCTGTCGCATCGCGCGCCGGGTTCGCTGGGCCAGCGCCAGACCCCGGGTCGCGTTTTCCCGGGCAAGAAGATGTCCGGCCACATGGGTGCCGTGCAGCAGAGCACGCAGAACCTGGAAGTGGTCAAGGTCGACGTCGAGCGTGGTCTGATCGCCATTCGCGGCGCCGTGCCTGGCGCAGCCGGTGGTGACGTGATCGTGCGTCCGGCGAGCAAGGCATAAGGAGAGATGACGATGGAACTCGTTATCACGGGTAGCAACAACAAGGTCTCGGTCTCCGACGCCGTGTTCGGCCGCGATTTCAGCGAAGATCTGGTTCACCAGGTCGTCGTTGCCTTCCGCAACGCCGCTCGCGCCGGCACCAAGGCACAGAAGACGCGTTCGGAAGTGGCTGGTACCACCAAGAAGTCGAAGAAGCAGAAGGGCGGTGGCGCACGTCACGGTGCCCTGACCGCTCCGATCTTCGTCGGCGGTGGCGTCACCTTCGCTGCCAAGCCGCGCAGCTTCGAGCAGAAGGTCAACCGCAAGCAGTATCGCGCCGCCATGTGCGCCATCCTGTCCGAGCTGAACCGCCAGGGTCGCATCAAGGTCGTGGAGGCCTTTGACGTCGATGCCGTCAAGACCAAGGGTCTGGTGGAAAAGCTGGCCGGTCTGGAAGTGGGCAAGCGCCCGCTGATCGTGACCGAAGATGCGTCCGAATCGCTGTACCTGTCGGCCCGCAATCTGCCCTACGTGCAGGTGCGTGACGTGCAGGGTCTGGATCCGGTCGCGCTGGTCGGTGCCGACACGGTCGTCATCACCGCCGATGCGGTCAAGAAGGTCGAGGAGTGGCTGGCATGAGCAGCAACGAAAAAATCTTCAGCGTGCTGCGCGCTCCGCGAGTCTCCGAAAAGACCGCGCGCCTGCAGGAACTCTCCAACCAGTACGTCTTCGAAGTTTCGAACGAAGCCACCAAGGCCGATGTAAAGGCCGCGGTTGAGCAGCTGTTCGACGTCAAGGTCGAGGCCGTCAACGTGGTCAACGTCAAGGGCAAGAACAAGTCCTTCCGTAACCGTGCTGGCCGTCGCGGCGATTGGCGCAAGGCGTACGTGCGCCTGGCCGATGGCCAGTCCATCGATGTAACGGCCAAGGCCTGAGGTAAATCCCATGCCATTGATGAAATTCAAGCCCACCTCCGCAGGCCGTCGTTCGGCCGTGCGCGTGGTCACGCCCGATCTGCACAAGGGCGCACCGCACGCAGCGTTGCTGGAGCCGCAGAGCAAGTCCGGTGGTCGTAACCACCACGGTCGCATCACCACCCGTCACGTGGGTGGTGGTCACAAGCAGCACTACCGCCTGATCGACTTCAAGCGCAACAAGGAAGGCATCCCGGCACGCGTGGAACGTATCGAATACGATCCGAACCGCACTGCCCATATCGCCCTGCTGTGCTACGTCGACGGTGAGCGTCGCTACATCATCGCCCCGAAGGGCCTGAAGGCAGGTGACCAGGTCATCTCGGGCGCGCATGCCCCGATCAAGACCGGCAACACCCTGCCGCTGCGCAACATCCCGGTGGGTACCACCATCCACGGGATCGAGCTCAAGCCGGGCAAGGGCGCCCAGATCGCCCGCGCTGCCGGTGCAGCCGTGCAGCTGGTCGCACGTGAAGGCATCTACGCCACCCTGCGCCTGCGCTCGGGTGAAATGCGCAAGGTGCCGGTCGAGTGCCGCGCCACCATCGGTGAAGTCGGTAACGACGAGCACAACCTGGAAAAGCTGGGCAAGGCTGGCGCCAAGCGTTGGCGCGGTGTCAAGCCGACCGTCCGCGGTGCGGCCATGAACCCGGTTGACCACCCGCACGGTGGTGGTGAGGCCAAGGCCGGCCAGGGTAATCCGCATCCGGTCACCCCGTGGGGTGTTCCGACCAAGGGTTACAAGACGCGCCATAACAAGCGCACTCAGCAGTTCATCGTCCGCGATCGTAGGGGCTAATCGACCATGGCACGTTCACTCAAGAAGGGCCCGTTCGTCGATCACCACCTCGTCAAGAAGGTGGAGGCCGCTGCGGGCAGCAAGAAGCCGATCAAGACCTGGTCGCGCCGTTCGATGATCCTGCCTGAAATGGTTGGATTCACCATTGCCGTGCACAACGGCAAGAACCACGTACCGGTTCTCGTCAACGAGAACATGGTTGGCCACAAGCTCGGCGAATTCGCTGTCACCCGGACCTTCAAGGGTCACGGCGCTGACAAGAAGTCGGGCAAGTAAGGAGAGATGACAATGGAAGCGAAAGCAATCCTGCGCACCGCGCGCATCTCCCCCCAGAAGGCTCGTCTGGTCGCTGACCAGGTGCGTGGCCTTCCGGCCGAGCGTGCGGTCAACCTGCTGAAGTTCTCGGACAAGAAGGCTGCCCACCTGATCAAGAAGGTGGTGGAGTCGGCTATTGCAAACGCCGAGAACAACCAGGGCGCCGACGTCGACGAGCTGAAGGTCAAGACCATCATGGTTGATGAGGGTCCCACCCTGAAGCGTTTCATGGCGCGGGCGAAAGGCCGCGGTACCCGCATCCTCAAGCGCACCAGCCACATCACTGTGGTTGTGGGCGCCGGCAAGTAAGCGGAAAGGAAAAGACCATGGGTCATAAAGTACATCCGGTTGGTATCCGCCTCGGCATTTCCAAGGACTGGAACTCCAAGTGGTACGCCAACAAGGCCGAGTTCGCTGGTTACCTGGCAGCCGACCTGAAAGTTCGCGAAATGCTGCGCAAGAAGCTGGCTCAGGCTGGCGTCAGCAAGATCCTGATCGAGCGTCCGGCCAAGACCGCGCGCGTGACGATCCACACCGCCCGCCCGGGCGTTGTGATCGGCAAGCGTGGTGAGGACATCGAGAAGCTGCGCAAGGAAGTGAGCGAGATGATGGGCGTTCCGGCGCACATCAACGTCACCGAAGTGCGCAAGCCCGAGCTGGACGCACAGCTGGTTGCCGAGTCCATCGCGCAGCAGCTGGAGCGTCGCATCATGTTCCGCCGTGCAATGAAGCGCTCGGTCGGCAACGCGATGCGCCTGGGTGCCCTGGGCATCAAGGTCAACGTGGCTGGCCGCTTGAACGGCGCTGAAATCGCCCGTTCGGAGTGGTACCGCGAAGGCCGCGTGCCGCTGCACACCCTGCGCGCCGACATCGACTACGGTTTCGCTGAAGCCAGCACCACCTACGGCATCATCGGCATCAAGGTCTGGATCTACAAGGGCGAAGTCTTTGATTTCTCCCAGGTTGGCCAGGAAAAGCAGGACGACAGCCCGCGCAACGATCGTAACGATCGCGGCGACCGTGGCGACCGTCCGTCGCGCCCGGCTCGTGAAGCGAGGTAACGGCAATGTTGCAACCCAAGCGAACCAAATACCGCAAGATGTTCAAGGGCCGTAACGACGGCCTGAGCTGGAGCGCGAATGCCGTCAGCTTTGGCGAGTACGGCCTGAAGGCAACCGCCCACGGCCAGCTGACCGCGCGTCAGATCGAAGCGGCTCGCCGCTCGATCAGCCGCTACGTCAAGCGCGGCGGCAAGATGTGGATCCGCGTTTTCCCCGACAAGCCCATCACCAAGAAGCCCATCGAAGTACGTATGGGTGCCGGTAAGGGTGGCGTGGAATACTGGGTCGCGCAGATCCAGCCGGGCCGCATGATTTATGAAGTCGAGGGCGTTACCGAGGAAGTGGCACGCGAGGCGTTCCGCCTGGCCGCTGCCAAGCTCTCGGTGACCACCACTTTCGTGACCCGGACGGTGCGCTGATGGACATCAAACAACTCCGCGAGAAGTCGGCTGACGAACTCAAGGCCCACCTGACCGACCTGCGCAAGGAGCAGTTCTCGCTCCGCATGCAGGCTGTCACCGGCCAGCTGCCGAAGACCCACGAAACCCGCCGGGTGCGCCGCGAAATTGCTCGCGTCAAGCACCTGATCGGCAGCACGAAGTAAGGATGGCTGCGATGAGCGAAAATACTGAAAACAAGACGCTGCGTTCGGTCGTTGGCCGTGTCGTCAGCAACAAGATGGACAAGACGGTCACCGTGTTGGTGGAGCGCCAGGTCAAGCATGCACTGTACGGCAAGTACATCAAGCGCTCGTCCAAGCTGCACGCTCACGATGCTGACAACGCCTGCAAGGAAGGCGATGTCGTGCGCGTGACCGAGATTGCTCCGATGTCCAAGACCAAGAACTGGCGGGTGGTGGAAGTTGTCACCCGTGCGGCTGAATAAGGAGATCTGAATCATGATCCAGATGCAGAGCTACCTCGACGCCGCGGACAATTCCGGTGCCAAGGAACTGATGTGCATCAAGGTGCTTGGTGGTTCCAAGCGCCGTTATGCCCACATCGGCGACATCATCAAGGTCACCGTGAAGGACGCAATTCCGCGCGGCAAGGTCAAGAAGGGTGAAGTGTATGACGCAGTCGTGGTGCGTACCCGCAAGGGTGTGCGTCGCGCCGACGGCTCGCTGATCCGTTTCGACGGCAATGCCGCGGTCCTGCTCAACAACAAGCAAGAGCCGATCGGCACCCGCATCTTCGGGCCGGTGACCCGTGAACTTCGTTCGGAGAAGTTCATGAAGATCGTCTCGCTCGCTCCCGAAGTACTGTGAGCGCCAGGAGATAGTCATGGCTAACCGTATCAAGAAGGGCGACCAGGTCGTCGTCAACACCGGCAAGGACAAGGGCAAGCAGGGCGAAGTCGTCCGCGTGGATGGCGACCGTGTGGTCGTGGCCAACGTGAACATCGTCAAGCGCCACACCAAGCCGAACCCGCAGGCGGGCGTCGCCGGCGGCGTGGTCGAGCGTGAAGCTTCGATCCATATCTCCAACGTGAATGTTCTGAACCCGGCCTCGGGCAAGGGCGAACGCGTTGGCTTCAAGGTGCTGGAGGATGGACGCAAACTGCGTGTGTTCCGCTCCAGCGGTGAGGCGCTCGACGCCTGAGGAATGAGCTGATGAATTCCCGTCTCGAAAAGTTCTACAAGGAAGAAGTGGTGCCGGCGCTGACCAAGCAGTTCGGCTACACCAATCCGATGGAAGTACCGAAGCTGGTCAAGATCACCCTGAACATGGGTGTGGGCGAAGCCGCGACCAACAAGAAGGTGCTGGAAAACGCCGTCGCCGACATGACCAAGATCACCGGCCAGAAGCCGGTGGTCACCAAGTCGCGCGTTTCGGTGGCTTCGTTCAAGATCCGCGATGGTTGGCCGATCGGCTGCAAGGTCACGCTGCGTCGTGACACCATGTTCGAGTTCCTGGACCGCCTGATCAACATCTCGCTGCCGCGCGTGCGTGACTTCCGCGGTGTGTCGGGTCGTTCGTTCGACGGCCGTGGCAACTACAACATGGGTGTGAAGGAACAGATCATCTTCCCGGAAATCGACTTCGACGCCGTCGACGCGATCCGCGGCATGGATATCGCCATCACCACCACCGCCAAGACCGACGCGGAAGCAAAGGCGCTGCTGGCAGCGTTCAAGTTCCCGTTCCGTAACTGATTCGTCGAGGATACCGAAATGGCAAAGACCTCCATGGTCAACCGCGACATCAAGCGGAAGAAGCTGGCCAAGAAGTTCGCTGACAAGCGTGCGGCTCTGAAGAAGATCGTGTCCTCGGTGGACGCGAGCTACGAAGAGAAGATCGAAGCTGCAACCAAGTTGTCCAAGCTGCCGCGCGATTCGTCGCCGAGCCGCGCACGCAACCGTTGCGAGCTGTCGGGCCGTCCGCGTGGCGTGTACAGCAAGTTCGGCCTGGGCCGCAACAAGCTGCGCGAAGCCACCATGCGTGGCGACGTGCCGGGCCTGCGCAAGGCCAGCTGGTAAGCAACAACCCCGGCCGGGCCTTCGGGCCCGGCAGGTGGGCCTTCAGGGAAATCTGAAGGCCAAAACAGAGAGTCCGACGCAAGTCGGACTTTTTGTCGTATAATCCCGCTCCTTGTCTGCCCGAAACCGGGCGGGCAGTGTGGTAAGGGCCCTGGCCCATCCCAGGAAAACACGAGATTTTCGCGAAAGCGGATATCGGTGCACTCAAAGGTATTTACATGAGCATGACTGATCCCATCGCCGACCTGCTGGTCCGCATCAAGAATGCGGCAGCGGTTGGCAAGCAGACGGTGAAAGCCCCGTCGTCCAAGGTCAAGGTTGCGATCGCCCAGGTCCTGAAGGACGAGGGTTACATCACCGACCTGCGCGTCAACAAGCTGGAAAACAACAAGGCCGAGCTCGAAATCGTCCTGAAGTATTTCGAGGGCAAGCCGGTCATCGCCACCCTGAAGCGCTACTCGCGTTCGGGTCTGCGCCAGTACCGTGGCAAGAGCGAGCTGCCGAAGGTCCTCAACGGCCTGGGCGTTGCCATCATTTCCACCTCCAAGGGCATCATGACTGATGCGCAGGCGCGCCAACAGGGCGTCGGCGGCGAAGTCCTGTGCTTCGTGGCCTAAGGGAAGGAGTCCAATATGTCCCGCGTAGCCAAGAAGCCGATCAACCTGCCCAAGGGCGTTGAGCTGACCATCCAGCCGGAAGTCGTGAGCGTGAAGGGCCCGAAGGGCACCCTGTCGCTGAACAAGTCCGCTGGCGTTGAAATTTCCCTCGAAAACGGCGTTGCCACCCTGAGCCCGAAGGACATCACCTTCGACGCCCTGACCGGCACCGTGCGTTCGATCCTGGCCAACATGGTGCAGGGCGTGTCCGAAGGCTTCGAGCGCAAGCTCGAGCTGGTGGGCGTGGGTTACCGCGCTGCCATGCAGGGCAAGGACCTGAACCTGTCGCTGGGTTTCTCGCATCCTGTCCTGTTCGTGGCGCCGGAAGGCATCACCCTGGCCACCCCGACGCAGACGGAAATCGTCGTGCAGGGCGCTGACAAGCAGGTTGTGGGCGAAGTCGCCGCCAAGATCCGCGGTTTCCGTCCGCCGGAGCCTTACAAGGGCAAGGGTGTGAAGTACGCCGGTGAAGTCATCATTCGCAAGGAAGCCAAGAAGGCCTAATTCCCAGGGCTTCAGCTTTCGAGGATAAAGAACATGAACAAGAACATCGCCCGTCTGCGTCGCGCCAAGTCGACCCGCTCGCACATCCGTACCCTGGGTGTGGCGCGCCTGTCGGTCCTGCGCACCGGCCAGCACCTGTACGCGCAGATCTTCACTGCCGACGGCTCCAAGGTGCTGGCTGCCGCCAACACCGCCCAGGCCGACGTCAAGGAAGGCCTGAAGAACGGCAAGAACTGCGACGCTGCTGCCAAGGTCGGCAAGATGATCGCCGAGCGCGCCAAGGCTGCCGGTATCGAGAAGGTCGCTTTCGACCGCTCGGGCTACCGCTACCACGGCCGCATCAAGGCTCTGGCCGAAGCTGCCCGCGAAGGCGGCCTGCAGTTCTAAGGAACAGGGGAGGGGCCTTTCGGCCCCTTCCTGCCTACCCGCCGGCACGGCTGTGTGCCGGACGCCGCTGGCTCTTATGCAGCCTGCGGTGGAAGATCGCGGTAAATCACAACCATAAGCGGCCCTGAGCCGTACATACTCAATCAATCAAGGAATCAACATGGCTGAAGAACGTCAGTCGCGGGGTCGTGATCGCGATCGCAACCGCGAAGAAAAAGTCGATGACGGCATGATCGAAAAGCTGGTCGCGGTCAACCGCGTCAGCAAGACCGTCAAGGGCGGCCGCCAGTTCACCTTCACCGCTCTGACCGTGGTCGGCGACGGCGAAGGCAAGGTCGGTTTTGGTTATGGCAAGGCGCGCGAAGTGCCGGTTGCCATCCAGAAGTCGATGGAGCAGGCCCGCAAGAACCTGGTCAGCGTTGACCTGAACAACGGCACCCTGTGGCACACCATCAAGGATGGTCACGGCGCTGCCCGCGTGTTCATGCAGCCGGCTTCGGAAGGTACCGGCGTGATTGCCGGCGGTGCCATGCGCGCCGTGCTGGAAGCCGTTGGCGTGAAGGACGTGCTGGCCAAGGCCACCGGTTCGCGTAACCCGATCAACCTGGTGCGTGCCACCGTGAAGGGCCTGGCTGGTGCACAGTCGCCGGCTCGCATCGCGGCCAAGCGCGGCAAGAAGGTGGAGGAACTCAACCATGGCTAATGAGTCCAACAAGACCGTGAAGGTGCGCCTGGTGCGTGGCCTGCGTGGAACCCAAGCCCGTCACCGCCTGTCGGTGCGTGCGCTGGGCCTGAACAAGCTCAACGATGTGCGTGAACTGAAGGACAGCCCGCAGGTTCGCGGCCTGATCAACAAGGTTTCGTACCTCGTCCAGGTTGAGGAGTAATAACCATGACTCTGCGTCTCAATGAACTGAGCCCGGCACCGGGCGCCCGCACCGAGCGCACCCGCGTCGGCCGCGGTATCGGCTCGGGCCTGGGCAAGACTGCCGGCCGCGGCCACAAGGGTTCGTTCGCCCGCAAGGGTGGCGGCAAGATCAAGGCTGGCTTCGAAGGCGGCCAGACCCCGATGCAGCGCCGTCTGCCGAAGATCGGCTTCCGTTCCAGGATGGCCAAGGACACCGCTGAAGTGCTGTCCTACCACCTGGACCGTCTGGAAGCTGGCGAGATCGACTTCGCTGCGCTGCGCGCCGCCAAGCTGGTCCCGACCACTGCCAAGAAGGCCAAGATCGTCCTGAAGGGCGAGCTGACCAAGGCGTTCACCCTGAAGGGTGTTGCGGCTACCGCCGGCGCCAAGGCTGCGATCGAAGCTGCCGGCGGCAGCGTACAGGAGTAACTGGAACATGGCGCAGGCTGGCATCGGTAACCTCGCGGGCGGAATGGGCAAGTTCACTGAACTTCGCCAGCGTCTTCTGTTCGTACTCGGGGCATTGCTCGTCTATCGCATCGGCTGCTACGTGCCGGTGCCGGGCGTCAATCCCGAGGCCATGCTTGCGCTGATGCAGGCGCAGGGCGGCGGCATCGTGGACATGTTCAACATGTTCTCGGGCGGCGCCCTGCACCGTTTCAGTATTTTTGCGTTGAACGTGATGCCGTACATCTCGGCATCGATCGTGATGCAGCTGGCCGTGCACATCTTCCCCGCGCTCAAGGCGATGCAGAAGGAAGGTGAATCCGGCCGCCGCAAGGTCACCCAGTATTCGCGCATCGGCGCGGTGCTGCTGGCCATCGTGCAGGGCGGCAGTATTGCGCTGGCGCTGCAGAACCAGGTGTCGCCGGGCGGCGCCCCGGTGGTCTATGCGCCGGGCATGGGCTTCGTGCTCACCGCCGTGGTCGCGCTGACCGCAGGCACCATCTTCCTGATGTGGGTGGGCGAGCAGGTCACCGAGCGTGGCATCGGCAACGGCGTCTCGCTGATCATCTTCGCCGGTATCGTGGCAGGCCTGCCGGCCGCCGTGATCCACACCATCGAAGCCTACCGTGACGGCAACATGAGCTTCATCTCGTTGCTGATCATCGTGCTGGTGGTGCTGGCCTTCACTTATTTCGTGGTGTTCGTCGAGCGCGGCCAGCGCCGGATCACCGTCAATTACGCCCGCCGCCAGGGGGGCCGTAATGCATACATGAACCAGACCTCGTTCCTGCCGCTGAAGCTGAACATGGCGGGTGTGATCCCGGCCATCTTCGCCTCCAGCATCCTGGCCTTCCCGGCCACGCTGGCGATGTGGTCCGGCCAGGCCAGCTCGGCTACCTGGCTGCAGAAGGTGGCCAACGCGCTGGGCCCGGGCGAGCCGCTGCACATGATCGTGTTCGCCGCACTGATCACCGGTTTCGCGTTCTTCTATACGGCGCTGGTGTTCAACTCGCAGGAAACGGCCGACAACCTGAAGAAGTCGGGCGCGCTGATCCCGGGTATCCGTCCAGGCAAGGCCACCGCTGATTACATCGACGGCGTGCTGACCCGCCTGACTGCTGCCGGTTCGGTGTACCTGGTGATCGTCTGCCTGCTGCCGGAAATCATGCGTACCCAGCTCAATGCCTCGTTCTACTTCGGTGGTACCTCGCTGCTGATCGTGGTGGTGGTGGTGATGGACTTCATCGCCCAGGTGCAGGCGCACCTGATGTCGCACCAGTACGAGAGCCTGTTGAAGAAGGCCAACCTGAAGGGTGGCAACCGCGGCGGTTTTGCACGCGGCTGATTGACCCGTTATACTTTCCGCTTCACAGCAGCGAAGGCTGCCCCGGTTCCCGGGGCGGTTTTCCAGACAGAAGGGCGGCCCCTGCAGCGGTTTCGGGTGGGGGTGTGATGTGGTTGTTCCGCGCGGGAGTAGCGCGGGCGGCACCGGGGGAAACCCTGCTGTCAGGCACATCCGGCGCCGGAGCATGGGCACACTCCCCATGCCGGGCTTGTGGAACCTCTGGTTCCACGGGCTTCCAAGCAAACCGAGACCTTGTTAGTATCGCTAGTTCACTTTTTTGATCCATCCTGCCGGATTGGCGCGCCTGTCGGTGCGTATTCGGCCATCACTCAGCTGGAGAACCGCGTCATGGCGCGTATTGCAGGCGTCAACCTGCCAGCCCAGAAGCATGTCTGGGTCGGGTTGCAAAGCATTTACGGCATCGGCCGTACCCGCTCGAAGAAGGTCTGCGAAGCCGCAGGCGTCACTTCGACCACCAAGATCCGCGACCTGTCGGAGCCGGAAATCGACCGTCTGCGCCTTGAAGTGGGCAAGTACATCGTCGAAGGCGACCTGCGTCGTGAAATCGGCATCGCAATCAAGCGCCTGATGGATCTGGGCTGCTACCGCGGCCTGCGTCACCGCCGCGGCCTGCCGCTGCGCGGCCAGCGCACCAAGACCAATGCTCGTACCCGCAAGGGTCCGCGCAAGGCTCTTAAGAAGTAAGGGACCCTAGAAAATGGCTAAGCCCGCTGCTGCTAAGACCAAGAAGAAGATCAAGCGCGTCATCACCGACGGCGTCGCCCACGTCCACGCTTCTTTCAACAACACCATCGTGACCATCACCGACCGTCAGGGCAATGCACTGTCCTGGGCGACCTCCGGTGGCGCCGGCTTCCGCGGCTCGCGCAAGTCGACCCCCTTTGCTGCACAGGTTGCCGCCGAAAAGGCTGGCAAGGCTGCGCTGGACTACGGCCTGAAGTCGCTGGAAGTCCGCATCAAGGGCCCGGGTCCGGGTCGTGAGTCGGCCGTGCGTTCGTTGAACAACGTCGGCTACAAGATCACCAACATCATCGACGTGACGCCAATCCCGCACAACGGGTGCCGTCCGCCGAAGAAGCGTCGCGTCTAAAGGGAGCGATAAGAAATGGCTCGTTATATCGGTCCTACCTGTAAGCTCGCCCGTCGCGAAGGCGCCGACCTGTCGCTCAAGAGCCCGGCCCGTGCGCTGGACTCCAAGTGCAAGCTGGAGCAGAAGCCCGGCCAGCACGGCGCAACCGCCCGCAAGGGCAAGCTGTCCGACTACGCCACCCAGCTGCGTGAAAAGCAGAAGGTCAAGCGTATCTACGGCCTGCTGGAGCGCCAGTTCCGCAACTACTACAAGAAGGCCTCGACCAAGAAGGGCAACACCGGCGAGAACCTGCTGCAGTTGCTGGAAACCCGCCTGGACAACGTCGTCTACCGCATGGGCTTCGCTGTGACCCGCCCGGCTGCCCGTCAGCTGGTCTCGCACCGCGGCGTCACGGTCAACGGCAAGTCGGTGAACCTGGCTTCGTACCAGGTCAAGGCTGGCGACGCGATCGCCCTGTCCGAGAAGGCCCAGAAGCAGCTGCGCGTCCAGGAAGCCCTGACCGTCGCTGAACAGCACGACCTCAGCCCGTCGTGGGTGGAAGTGGATTCGAAGAAGTTCAGCGGCGTGTTCAAGGCCGTTCCGGATCGCGCCGACCTGCCTGCGGATATCAACGAAGCGCTGATCGTCGAGTTGTATTCGAAGTAATTCACAATGGAGAACCTCCGGGTTGCACCGGAGGTTCGCAGGAGAACCCGCAACATGACGGTTACCGCAAACCAGGTTCTGCGTCCTCGCGGTCCGCAGATCGAACGCCTTACCGAGACCCGCGCCAAGGTCGTGATCGAACCGCTGGAGCGTGGTTACGGGCATACGCTGGGCAACGCCCTGCGTCGCGTGCTGCTGTCGTCCATCCCGGGCTTCGCCATTACCGAAGTCGAGATCGACGGCGTGCTGCACGAGTACACCACGGTTGAAGGGCTGCAGGAGGACGTGCTGGAAGTCCTGCTCAACCTGAAGGACGTGGCCATCCGCATGCATTCCGGCGACAGCGCCACCGTGACCCTGACCAAGCAGGGCCCGGGCATCGTGACTGCTGCCGACATCAAGGTTGACCACAACGTCGAAGTGATCAACGGCGACCACGTGATCTGCCACCTGACCAAGGACGCATCGATCAACATGCGCCTGAAGGTCGAGCGTGGTTTCGGCTACCAGCCGGCTGCCTCGCGCCGCCGCCCGGACGAAGAATCGCGTGCGATCGGTCGTCTGGTGCTGGACGCTTCGTTCTCGCCGGTCCGCCGCGTCGCCTACTCGGTGGAAGCGGCCCGCGTCGAACAGCGCACCGACCTGGACAAGCTGGTCATTGACATCGAAACCAACGGCACGATCGACGCCGAGGAAGCTGTCCGCACCGCGGCCGACATCCTCAGCGACCAGCTGTCGGTGTTCGGTGACTTCACCCACCGCGACCGCGGTGCAGCCAAGCCGGTTACCGGTGGCGTGGATCCGGTGCTGCTGCGCCCGATCGACGACCTGGAGCTGACCGTGCGTTCGGCCAACTGCCTCAAGGCCGAGAGCATCTACTACATCGGTGATCTGATCCAGAAGACCGAAGTGGAGCTGCTCAAGACCCCGAACCTCGGCAAGAAGTCGCTGACCGAGATCAAGGAAGTGCTGGCCCAGCGTGGCCTGTCGCTTGGCATGAAGCTGGAAAACTGGCCGCCGGCCGGTGTTGCCGCCCACGGCATGCTCGGCTGATAGCAATACCGTTCCCCCGCATGGGTGACCATGCGGGGGAATGTTGTACGCAGTACCCGCACTGACGGCAGCAGAGCCGCGGTGCCGGTCGTCCACGGAGGGGCGGCCAAGGACCACCCGCAGTCCGCGCAACAACGCCACGATGGCGACAACGAAGTCCAACGCCTCATCATTCACATAGGAATAGACCCATGCGTCACCAGAAGTCTGGCCGTAAGTTCAGCCGCACCAGCGCCCATCGCGAAGCGATGTTCAAGAACATGGCCTCCTCGCTGTTCAAGCACGAGCTGATCAAGACCACCCTGCCGAAGGCCAAGGAACTGCGCCGCGTTGCCGAGCCGCTGATCACCCTTGCCAAGGTTGATTCGGTTGCCAACCGCCGCCTGGCCTTCG
>DCXY01000047.1:18012-54289 GCA_002329155.1 Stenotrophomonas sp. UBA2124
GCCAACCGCCGCCTGGCCTTCGCCCGCCTGCGTGACAAGGAAGCCGTCGGCAACCTGTTCACCATCCTGGGCCCGCGCTACGCCAACCGTCCGGGTGGCTACCTGCGTCTGCTCAAGTGCGGCTTCCGCGCTGGCGACAACGCACCGATGGCCTACGTCGAGCTGGTTGACCGCCCGGCCGCCGTTGCCGAAGAAGTGGCCGAGTAATTCGCGCACTTCCATCCATCACTGGATGAAGCAGGAGCCCGGCCTTGGCCGGGCTTTTGCGTTATGGCTCATGCAATCGCTTCATGATCGATGTTGTGCGGTGCAGCTGGCGGGCTGCTACTCTTGCGGGAGTTTGAGTCGGGGTCAGCTGATGAATCCTTTGCGCTGGAGTTTCCGCGCCCAGTTCCTGGCCGGTTTCCTGGTCTGTGCCGGGTTGCTGGGCTATGCGATCTACATGCAGATCGAGCAGGGCCTGGTGCCGTGCCCACTGTGCATCTACCAGCGCATCGCCTTTGCTGCGCTCGGCGTGGTGTTCCTGCTGGGGGCGCTGCATGGGCCGCCCAGCCGTGGCGGGCGCGCCAGCTATGGCGTGTTGGCGCTGCTGGCCGCAGCCGTGGGCGCCGGCATCGCAGGCCGCCACGTATACGTGCAGTTGTTGCCGAAGGAGCTGGGCAGCAGCTGTGGCCCGCCGCTGAGCTTCCTGGCCGAAACCATGGGCCCGCTGGAAGTCTTCCGCACCGTGCTGACCGGCACCGGTGACTGCGGCAACATCGACTGGACCTTCCTTGGCATGAGCATGCCGATGTGGAGCCTGTTCTGGTTTGTGGTGCTGGGCCTGGGCGCGCTGTACGCCGGCCTGCGCGCGCGCAAGACGCGCCTGTTCTGATTTCTCGGATTTCCCGAAACCGTATTCCCCCAACGAGCTGGTAAGCCATGAGCCTGTCCCCCGCATCGCCCTCCGTCGCCACCGATTCAACCTGGGCGCCGGACAGCTGGCGCGGGCGCACGGCGCTGCAGATGCCGGTTTACCCCGATGCGGGCGCATTGGACGCGGCGCTGGTGCAGCTGCGCCAGCTGCCACCGCTGGTGACCTCATGGGAAATCTTCGCGCTCAAGCAGCAGCTGGCCGATGCGCAGGAGGGCAGGCGCTTCCTGCTGCAGGGCGGTGACTGCGCGGAGAACTTCGCCGACTGTGAATCGGGCACCATCTCCAACCGGCTCAAGGTGCTGCTGCAGATGAGCCTGGTGCTGGTGCATGGCCTGCGCAAGCCGGTGATCCGGGTGGGCCGCTTCGCCGGCCAGTACGCCAAACCGCGCTCGGCCGATACCGAGACGCGCGATGGGGTGACCCTGCCGAGCTACCGTGGTGACGTGATCAACGCGCCGGCCTTCACCGAGGCGGCGCGCGTGCCGGACCCGCAGCGCATGATCACCGCGCACTCGCGCTCGGCGCTGACCATGAACTTCGTGCGGGCGCTGATCGACGGCGGCTTCGCCGACCTGCATCACCCCGAGTACTGGAACCTGGCGTGGATGCATTGCTCGCCGCTGGCCGAGGAGTACCACGAGATGGTGGCCTCCATTGGCGACGCGGTGCGCTTCATGGAGACGCTGTCCGGGGCGCAGGTGCACAACCTCAACCGGGTGGATTTCTACACCTCGCATGAGGCGCTGCTGCTGCATTACGAGCAGGCATTGACCCGGCAGGTGCCGCGCCAGCATGGCTGGTTCAACCTGAGCACCCACTACCCGTGGATCGGCATGCGTACCGCGGCGCTGGATGGCGCGCATGTGGAGTACCTGCGCGGCGTGCGCAACCCCATTGCGATCAAGGTGGGGCCGTCGGTGCAGCCGGACCAGCTGCTGCGGCTGATGGACGTGCTGAATCCGGAGGACGAACCGGGCCGTCTGAGTTTCATCCATCGCATGGGGGCCACGCAGATTGCGGACAAGCTGCCGCCGCTGCTGGATGCGGTGAAACGCGATGGCCGCCGCGTGCTGTGGGTGTGCGATGCCATGCATGGCAATACCGAGAGCACCAGCAATGGCTTCAAGACCCGTCGCTTCGACAACATCCGCAGTGAGGTGGAGCTGTCCTTCGACCTGCACGCCGCCGCCGGCACCCGCCTGGGTGGCGTGCACCTGGAGCTGACCGGCGAGGATGTCACCGAATGCACCGGTGGTGCGCGCGAGCTGACCGAGCGTGACCTGGAGCGCGCCTACCGTTCCACCGTGGACCCGCGACTGAACTACGAGCAGTCGCTGGAGATCGCCATGGCCATCGTGCGCAAGCAGGGCGGCAGTGCCGCGCCGTAAGCGCCGGCACAGGCCTGCCCAGGCCTAGCCGGGCAGGGTGGTGGCATGTGAACGAAGAAGGCGCCTTGCGGCGCCTTCTTCATCTGCGGAGCGTGTGGTGGAACTCAGTTCCAGCTCAGCACGACCTTGCCGGCCTTGCCCTGTTCCATCAGGTCGAAACCTTCCTGGAAACGCTCCACCGGCAGCTGGTGGGTGAGCACCTTGCCCAGCGGGAAACCGGACAGCACCAGCTGGGTCATCTTGTACCAGGTCTCGTACATCTTGCGGCCGTAGATGCCCTGCACGGTGAGGCCCTTGAAGATGATCTTGTCCCAGTCGCAGCCGGCGCCCTTGGGCATGATGCCGAGCATGGCGATCTTGCCGCCGTGGTACATGCAGTCGAGCATGTCGTTGAAGGCGCGCGGGTTGCCGCTCATTTCCAGACCCACGTCGAAGCCTTCCATGTGCAGGTCGGCCATCACATCCTTCAGCGACTGGTTGGCGACGTTGACCACGCGGGTGGCGCCCATGTCGGCGGCCAGCTTCAGGCGGAAATCATTGACGTCGGTGACTACCACGTTGCGTGCGCCGATGTGCTTGCAGATGCCGGCGGCGATGATGCCGATGGGGCCGGCGCCGGTGATCAGCACGTCCTCGCCGATCACGTCGAACTCCAGCGCGCAGTGCGCGGCGTTGCCGTAGGGGTCGAAGAAGGCGGCCAGCTCGGAGGGAATCTGGTCGGGGATGGGCCACAGGTTGCTGGCCGGCATCACCATGTATTCGGCGAAGGCGCCGTTGACGTTGACGCCGATGCCGACGGTGTTCGGGCACAGGTGCGGGCGGCCGCCACGGCAGTTGCGGCAGTGGCCACAGACGATGTGGCCTTCGGCCGACACGCGCTGGCCGATGTCATAGCCGGTCACGGCCGAGCCCAGCGCGGCGATGCGGCCCACGAATTCGTGGCCGATGGTCAGGCCCGGCTTGATGGTGCGCTGGCTCCAGTCGTCCCACAGGTAGATGTGCAGGTCGGTGCCGCAGATGGCGGTCTTTTCCAGCTTGATCAGCACTTCGTTCGGGCCGGGCGTGGGCACGGGCACCTCTTCCATCCAGATGCCCTTGCCCGCTTCGCGCTTGACCAGCGCCTTCATCGTCTGTGCCATTGCAGGAAAACCGCTGTGTGTAGAGAGGGCCGATTATATGCTTTCAGGCGTAACCGCCCGGTACTGACCGATGGCAGGGGAAGATGACGGTTACAACCGCTACAATCGGCTGAATCCATTCAGTGGGGCTGATCCATGCGTTTGAATCTTCTCGCTTTTTCCATCGTCGCCGGGCTTGGCCTGGCACACACCGCGCAGGCCGCCGAGGGCATGTGGGTGCCGCAGCAGCTGCCCGAGATTGCCGGCCCGCTGAAGAAGGCAGGCCTGAAGCTGGACCCGCAGCAGCTGGCCAACCTCACCGGTGACCCGATGGGCGCGGTGGTCGCGCTGGGCGGCTGCACCGCCAGCTTCGTGTCGCCGCAGGGCCTGGTGGTCACCAACCACCACTGCGCCTACGGTGCCATCCAGCTCAACTCCACCGCCGAGAAGAACCTGATCAAGGACGGCTTCAACGCGCCGACCTTCAAGGACGAGCTCAGCGCCGGCCCGAACGCGCGCGTCTATGTGCTGGATGACATCACCGACGTCACCGCGCAGGTGAAGGCCGCCATTGCCGGTGCCGGCAGCGACCCGCTCAAGCGCACCGAAGCGGTGGAAACGCTGGAGAAGAAGCTCATTGCCGAGTGCGAGGCCGACGACGCCTACAGCTGCACCTTCTACAGCTTCTCCGGCGGCAACACCTACCGCCTGTTCAAGAACATGGAAATCAAGGACGTGCGCCTGGCCTATGCGCCCCCGGGCAGCGTGGGCAAGTTTGGTGGCGACATCGACAACTGGATGTGGCCGCGCCACACCGGCGACTTCGCCTTCTACCGCGCCTACGTGGGCAAGGACGGCAAGCCGGCGGCATTCTCGGCCGACAACGTGCCGTACCAGCCCAAGCACTGGCTGAAGCTGGCCAACCAGCCGCTGGGCGAGGGCGATTTCGTGATGGTGGCCGGCTACCCGGGCCGCACCGACCGCTATGCGCTGGTGAGCGAGTTCGAGAACACCGCCAACTGGAGCTACCCGACCGTCGCCAAGGCCTACAAGGACCAGATTGCGCTGGTGGAAGCGGCCAGCAAGGACAACCAGGACATCGCGGTGAAGTACGCCGCCAGCATGGCCGGCTGGAACAACACCAGCAAGAATTTCGACGGCCAGCTCGACGGCTTCAAGCGCAACAACGTGCTGGCGCACAAGCAGAAGGAAGAGGCCGCGGTGCTGGAATGGCTGCGCGGCCAGGGCGATGCCGGCAAGCCGGCGCTGGACGCCTGGACCCACCTGCAGTCGCTGGGTGAGCAGTCGCGCAAGACCCAGGCCCGCGACATGGACCTGGGCATGCTCAACCGCACCGGCACCCTGGGCACTGCCGTGCGCCTGTACCGCCTTGCCATCGAAAAGGCCAAGCCGGATGCGCAGCGCGAAGAGGGCTACCAGGAACGCGACCTGCCGGCCATCGAAGGCGGCCTGAAGCAGATGGATCGCCGCTACGTGGCAGCGATGGACCGCCAGTTCCAAAACTACTGGCTGCAGCAGTACGTGCAGCTGCCGGCCGCTGAGCGCCTGCCGGCGTTCGACAAGTGGCTGGGTGGCGACGACAAGGCGGCGGTGGATGCCGCGGTTGCGCGTCTGGACGGCACCAAGTTGGGCAGCCTGGAAGAGCGCATGAAGTGGTTCAAGGCCGACAAGGCCGCGTTCGAGGCCAGCAAGGACCCGGCCATCCAGTACGCGGTGGCGGTGATGCCGGCGCTGCTGGACATCGAACACCAGCGCAAGGTGCGCATGGGCGAGGAACTGGTGGCGCGCCCGCTGTTCCTGCAGGCCATTGCCGACTACAAGAAGAGCAAAAACGAGTTCATCTACCCGGATGCCAACCTCTCCCTGCGCATCACCTTCGGCAACGTGAAGGGCTACACCGGTCTGGACGGCAAGGTGCAGCCGGCCTTCACCGATGTGGAAGGCGTGGTGGCCAAGGAAACCGGCAAGGATCCGTTTGATTCGCCGAAGGAGCTGATCGAGGCGGTCAAGGCCAAGCGTTACGGCGGCTTCGAGGACAAGCGCCTGGGCACCGTGCCGGTGGACTTCCTGTCCGACCTGGACATCACCGGCGGCAACTCCGGCTCGCCGGTGCTGGACGCGCATGGCCGCCTGGTTGGCCTGGCGTTCGACGGCATCTGGGAGTCGGTGGCCAGCAACTGGGTGTTCGACCCGGTGATGACCCGCATGATCTCGGTGGATCAGCGTTACATGCGCTGGATCATGCAGGAAGTGGCGCCGGCGCCGCAGCTGCTGAAGGAGCTGGACGCCGCTTCCAAATAATCACGGGAGCGTTGTTCAAGCAGAAGCCCGGGCGCGGAATCGCCCGGGCTTCTGCGTTCTGCACAAAGTGGAAGGTGCGCAGCGGAATGTGTGCGTGGAGGCTGCGGGTGTTGTCTGCACGCAAACGCAAACGCAAACGCAAACGTCAGCGGTACGGCCCGGGCCCGCGCCAGAGCAGCTCGCCGTAGCGGTAGACGAACATCACGATGACGTAGTCACGCGCATCACCGGTGGCGGTCAGCTCGGGCGAATCCGGCGGCAGCATGCGGCACTTGCTGGAACCGCGACGCAGCGCCACCTCGGCAGGGCAGACCATCACATGGCGGGTGCCGGGCAGTGGAATCCACAGCTCCTTCATGCCCTGGTCCATCCGCGCGCGCAGCTTCTCCTCGCTGAGCAGGTCGTAGACGATCTGGAAGCCGCCCACTTCCATGGCCGGCTCGCCACCGCTGCGGTCGATGCGGTTGCCGCTGTTGTTGCCCTGGCCGGCCGAGCGGCCCATGTCGTCGGGGTTGGCAGGTGTGTCCAGCATGCCGGGCGGGCGTCCGGTCCAGGTCTGCGGGCGGCGCTGGGTCGATGACGCGGCGGGCGCGGCGGCCGGTGAGCGGACCGGTGGCGCCTGCACTTCGGGTGGTGTCTGCTGCGCCTGTTCCTGCTCGGGCTCGCTGGGTGGCTCGATATAGCGGGCCTCGGGCACGGGCTTGCGGTTGTCGGCGCGGCGCTGCACGACAGGCCGCTTGGGCGCCTGCGTGCGCGGCGTGGTGCTGGGCTTCTGCTGGGGCGGCACCTGCAGGGTTTCCGGCGATGGCGGTGCTTCGCCCACGAAATCGACCTTGACCCGGCCGCCACCGGACGCGCCATCCGGGTTGGATATCACCGGCGGGTTGGAATGCAGCAGGAGCAGCAGCAACAACAGGTGCAGCAGCACGCTGATCAGCGCCGCAGCCCAGGGGTCGCGGCGTTCATCGTGGAGCTTGGGACCGCTCTGCTTTGAAGATGGGGAGGCGCTGCTCATGCCGCAGGGGAGAGGGCGTGGAAGTTGCTGGCCCTTGTGCGGACGTCACACCGTGCCACCGATAGGGAGCCGGTATGGTAACGCCCGCCCATGCCCGGCGTGTAACCCCCGCTGGCGGCACGCTCAGTATCCGTATCGGTGGCAACCGAAGGCGGCTTTGTCGCATGGGCGGGCTATCATGCATGCCCCGCCGCATTCACCTGGCGCTCCCACACCTCATTGGAATTGCAGCATGCGCATCCTGCTTGCCCGTCACGGCGAAACGCCGTGGAACGCCGAAGGCCGCTACCAGGGCCAGATCGACATTCCCCTTTCGCCGGTGGGCGAAGCCCAGGCCAAGGCATTGGGCAAGCGCCTGGCCGGCGTGGAGATCACCCGCGCGGTGGCCTCGCCGCTGAGCCGTGCGCAGAGCACCGCCAAGGCCGCGCTGGGCAGCAAGCGCGAGAGCATGCTGCTGACCGAGCCGGACCTGCAGGAAATCGCCCATGGTGAATGGGAAGGTCTGCTGGCCAGCGAAATCAACGACAAGGACCCGGCCCGCCTGCAGGCATGGCGCGAAGAACCCGATACCGTGCTGATGCCCGGCGGCGAATCGCTGCGCCAGGTGCTGGACCGCAGCTGGCGCGGCCTGGCCAAGGCCAGCGAAGGCCTTGGCGAACAGGACACCCTGCTGGTGGTCGCGCATGACGCGGTGAACCGGGTGATCCTGTGCCGCGTGCTGGGCCTGCCGATCAGCAAGCTGTGGACCTTCCGCCAGGCACCGACCACGCTGAACCTGTTGGAAGGCCCGGACATCGACAACCTGGAAGTGGTGCGCCTGAACGACTGCGCCCACCACACCCCGTTCTTCGGCGAAGCCAAGCACCGCGCCCTGTAATGACTGGCGCGTGCGGCAAGGGATGGCCGTTGGCACTGCTGCTGGCGCTGCTGCCGGTGATGGCGGCAGCGCAGGGGGAAGCACCGCCCGCACCGGCATGCCCGCCGGCTTCGACCGCGGGCAATACCGCGCCTGTCTACCCACCTGCGGAGCTGTGGCGGTTGCAGGGCTATACGGTGAATGTGATCCTGGCCACCGACGGCTGCGGCGGCGTACGCGATGCACGGGTGGAACGTTCCTCCGGCATCCCCAGCCTGGATGCGGTAGCCCTGCATGCCGCCCGCAACTGGGTGATACCGGCCAGCCATCATGGCCATCCGTTGGCACGCCTTCCATTCATGTTCGAGCCGCTGCCCGAAGCCATGCCGCAGGCCGGCCAGCAACGCCTGCGCGACCCGTTCTTTACCGAGCGCAGCAGCGGCCGGGTGCCTGAAGTGGCGCTGGACGAAGCCGGGCAACTGCCCGGTTACATCGCCGACCCGTACCCCATCGGTTTCCTGCGCATTCCCGAGGCCATCAGCGTGATCGCGCCGCTGGCGTTGATCCGCCGCTACCAGCAGCAGGCCAACTTCTGGCTGCATGACGAAGAAGGGCTGAGCCTGTTCCAGCTCGACGACACCCTGCTGCTCCGCAACCGCCTGGTCAGCGATGGCCGCCACCGTTTCGTGGTCACCAGCGTGCTCTGTGGCGATGACCTGGACGCCTGCCGGCAGCGCCTGGCGCAGCTGCGTGCCAGCCGTGGGCCACAGCAGCCGCTGCCGGCCGAACCGGCGCCGTCCGCGCGCTGAGGGGCTGCGGCAGCCGCTGTATCATGTGCGCCTTCCCCGCGCGCAACGCGCTGCCGGCCGCCTGTTGGCCAGTGCCCTGATCCAGAGAGTTTCCCGCATGTCGTCCACCCGCCCCGCCACGCTTGCACAGTGGCTTGCCCATATCGAACAGCAGCATCCGCAGGCCATCGCCATGGGGCTGGAGCGCGTGCGCGAAGTCGCCCAGCGCATGGGCCTGGAGCGCCCAGCCAGGCACTGCATTGTGGTAGGCGGGACCAACGGCAAGGGATCGACCGTGGCCTTCATCGAAGCCATCGCGCGCGCCGCCGGCTGGAAGGTGGGGGCCTACACCTCGCCGCATCTGCTGGCCTACAACGAGCGCGTGCGCATCGATGCTGCCGATGCCGACGATGCCACTCTGCTGGCCGGCTTCAACGCGGTTGAAGATGCACGCGGCGATACGCCGCTCACCTATTTCGAGTACGGCACGCTGTGCGCGCTGTGGGTGTTCGCGCAGGCGCAGCTGGACCTGGCCGTGCTGGAAGTGGGCCTGGGTGGCCGGCTGGACGCGGTGAACATCATCGACGCCGACGTGTCGGTCATCACCACCGTGGATATCGACCACGCCGATTGGCTGGGCAACGACCGCGAGAGCATCGGCGCGGAGAAGGCCGGCATCATCCGTGGCTGGAAGCCGGTGATCCTGGGCGAGATCGACCCGCCATCCAGCGTGCTGCGCCGTGCCTACGTGCTTGGCGCCAATGCCATCCGTTTCGGCAGCGATTTCTTCGCCGAGCCGATCGACAGCGAACGCTGGCGCTGGCGCGATGTGTCCTTCCGCATCGAGCTGCCGCAACCGGCGTTGTGGGCGCCGATCCAGCGCAACAACGCCGCCACCGCCATCGCCGCGCTCCGCGCGTTGGACAGGCCGGTGCCGCGTGCTGCGTGGGCGCAGGGCGTGGCGCAGGCGCAGGTGGCCGGCCGCCTGCAGCGTTTCCAGCGGGGCGAGGTGGAAGTGCTGGTGGATGTGGGCCACAACCCGCAGGCCGCCACCGCACTGGCTGCCGCGCTCAAGGCGCAGCGCGTGGCCGGGCGCACGCTGGCGGTATATGCCGCCCTGGCCGACAAGGATGCCCAAGGCGTGGTGCAGGCACTGCAGGCGCAGGTGGATGCCTGGTACCTGGCCGGGCTGGAAGGCGCGCGCGGGCAGAGCGCGGCGCAGTTGCGCGCACGCCTGCACGGCACCGGTGCGGCGCAGGCGGCGCTTGCCGATGACGTGCTTGCCGCGCTGGACGCCGCGCTGGCACAGGCCACGGCAGGCGACCGCGTGCTGGTGTTCGGCTCCTTCCACACCGTTGCCGACGCGCTGCCCAGCCTCTGTTCAGCTGGTTGAAACCGCGCGCTGGGTGCCACGCATATAATCGCCGGGGCACTCCGCCAAGCCGCCAGCCAAGCCATACGTGGAAACTTCTCTGAAACAGCGACTGATTGGTGCCATCGTCCTGGTGGCGTTGGCCGTGATCTTCCTGCCCATGCTGGTCAAGGGCCCGGCACCGGACAGCGGTGTGCAGGACGTACCGCTCAAGGCACCGGACGCGCCGGCCGATGGCCAGTTTGAAACCCGCGAGCTGCCGCTGGTGGCACCGGCCGGTGGTGCCGTGGGCATGCCGGCCGCGCAGCAGGAGAACACCACCACCGCACAGCCTGCCGCCGTGCAGCCGGACAACGGCCTGCCGCCGGCGGTGGCGGCGGGCAACTACGCGGTCAACTTCGGCGCCTACGGCAGCCAGGCCGATGCCGATGCCGTGATCGCGCACCTGAAGAAATCCAACCTGCCAGGCTTCAGCCAGAGCGACACTATCAATGGCCGCCCGGCATGGCGCGTACGCATCGGCCCGTATGCCGACCGCGCGCAGGCCGAGCTGGTGCGGCTGGAAGCGGGCAAGGTGCGCAATGATGTGAACGCACAGGTGGTGGTGCTCAATGCCGCTGCCGAAACGCCTGCCGCGCAGCCGACACCGGCTGCGAGCACCGCAAGCGCCGCACCCGCCACCGCGCCGGTGCGCAGCGAGCAGCTGCCGCCAGAACCGGCCAGGCCGGTGGCCGCCGCGGCAAAGCCCGAACCCAAGCCCGAGGCACCGAAGCCGGCGCCCAAGCCCGAGCCGAAGCCTGAAGCACCCAAGCCGGTGGCGGCGGCGCCGGCCAAGCCGGAAGCCCCGGCCGCACCGGCCGCCAGCAACGTCGGCTTCGCCGTGCAGCTGGGTGCCTTTGCGCAGGCCGCCGATGCCAATGCGCTGCGTGACAAGGTGCGTGCGGCAGGCTTCAGCGCCTTCGTCGAGCAGGTGCGTACCGACAACGGCACGCTCAACCGCGTCCGCGTCGGGCCCGTGGCCAGCCGCGCGCAGGCCGACCAGCTCAAGGCGCAGGTTGCCGCCAAGGTGGGCATCGCCGGCATGGTCCGCCCGCATCCCTGATGCTGCTGCAGTGCCGGGGCATCGCGCGCTGCCGTGCGCTCCCATGCGGAGCGTGCCAGCGTGATTGACCTGATTCTGCTGGGCCTGATCGTCCTGTCGGCCCTGTTCGGGCTGATGCGTGGCCTGTTGTCCACGCTGCTGGGCATGTTTTCCTGGGTGGTGTCCGGCTGGGTTGCCTACCAGTTCGGCGACCAGGTGGCACTGCTGTTTTCCAGCGGCTCGGCACCGGGGGCCGGCGACTACGGGCTGGGCTATGGCGTGGCCTTCTTCGGCACCCGCGTGGTGATTGCGCTGGCGGGCATGATGCTGCGCGGGCTGGTCGATTCCACCGCGCTGCTGCGCATGCCCGACCGCCTGTTCGGCCTTGGCCTGGGCATTGCCCGCGGCGTCCTGCTGGCGGTGGTGGTGGTACTGCTGCTGGGCTTCACCTCCATGGTGGAAAAGCCGGCCTGGCGTGAGTCGATGGTGGTGCCCTGGCTGCAGCCGATGGCCGGCTGGCTGCGCGGGCAGCTGCCGGAAATACCTGAACTGCCGGATATGCCTGAATTGCCCAAAATGACGGATGGGTCGCTGATGGACTTGGGCAAGTCGGTGCTGGCAGGCGATAATGGCGGACCGAACGACAAAGACGTGGGTAGCGGGCAGCCGCCGGCCGGGCAGAAGCGGGTAGCACTACCGCTGGAGCTGCCAGCGGGCCTGGGCGGGCCGCAGCCGCCAGCGAGGGCGTTGCCCTCCAATATCGACCCGGCGCAGGTGCGCCCGGATCAAGCCGACCCCAAGCGGGCCGGTGATCAAGGCCAGGCACGGCCACCTTCACGTTAACCGGGCGCGTGCGCCCAGCGGAGATCGCGCAACATGTGTGGCATCGTCGGAATCGTCGGCAACCAGAACGTGGCCGGGCAGCTCTATGACGGCCTGACCGTCCTCCAGCATCGTGGCCAGGATGCCGCAGGCATCGCCACCGCCAATGGCACGCGGCTGCGTGTGGAAAAGGCCAACGGCCTGGTGCGTGACGTGTTCGACGAGCGCCGCATGGAGCTGCTGCAGGGCCGCATCGGCATCGCCCATGTGCGTTACCCCACCGCCGGCTCGGAAGGCACCGATGAGGCGCAGCCGTTCTACGTCAACTCGCCCTACGGCATCGCGCTGGCGCACAACGGCAACCTGATCAATACCGAGGCGCTGCGCCGGCAGGTGTTCGAGGCCGACCGCCGCAACATCAATACAGATTCGGACAGCGAAGTGCTGCTCAACGTGTTCGCCTACGAGCTGGACGCGCAGCGCATGCTCACGCCGGAAGCGGCGATCCGCGCGGTGGCCGGCGTGCACCGCCGCTGCAAGGGTGGCTATGCGGTGGTCAGCGTGGTGCTGGGCCTGGGCCTGGTCGCCTTCCGCGACCCGCACGGCATCCGCCCGCTGGTGCTCGGCAAGCGCAGCCATGTGGAAGGCGACGAGTACATCGTGGCCTCCGAATCGGTGGCGCTGGATGTGCTGGGCTTCGAGCGCGTGCGCGATGTCGCGCCGGGCGAGGCGGTGGTCATCACCGAGCGTGGCGAGCTGTTCACCGAGGTGTGCGCCACCAACACGCAGCAGACGCCGTGCATCTTCGAGTACGTGTACTTCGCGCGCCCGGATTCGATGATAGACAACGTGTCGGTGCACAAGGCGCGCATGCGCATGGGCCAGAAGCTGGGCGAGAAGATCCTGCGCCTGCGCCCGGACCATGACATCGACACCATCATTCCCATTCCCGATACCTCGCGTGACGCCGCGCTGGAAATGTCCAACGTGCTGGGCGTGAAGTACCGCGAGGGCTTCGTCAAGAACCGTTACGTCGGCCGCACCTTCATCATGCCGGGGCAGGGTGAGCGGGTGAAGTCGGTGCGCCGCAAGCTCAACCCGATCCATCTGGAATTCCGCAACCGCGTGGTGCTGCTGGTGGACGATTCCATCGTGCGCGGTACCACCAGCCAGCAGATCGTGCAGATGGCGCGCGATGCGGGCGCGCGCAAGGTGTACCTGGCCAGCGCCGCGCCGCCGGTGCGTTACCCCAACATCTACGGCATCGACATGCCCGCCGCCGAGGAACTGGTGGCGCACGACCGCAGCATCGAGGACGTGGAAAAGCACCTGGGCTGCGACTGGCTGATCTACCAGGATCTGGAAGACCTGGAAGCGGCCGTGCGCGAAGGCAACCCGGAGCTGAAGTCGTTCGACTCGTCCTGCTTCAACGGCGAATACGTGACCGGCATCGAGTCGGGTTATTTCGAGCGCATCCAGCAGCTGCGCTCGGACGAAGCCAAGACCCTGCGCCGTGCCTGACAGCGTTCCAGCGCGCCTCTCTCCGTGCGGGAGAGGCGTTGGCGTGGGGGTCGTGCACTCACACTGGTTGCAACTCCCCGGGAAGCTGCTGCGGCAGCCATCATGACTCAAGCGCCGTCACACACCGACGCCACGCAGCCTGCGTTCGCACCACCTGCGGAAGCCGAAGGCTTTTCGCTGCTTGATGCGGCCTGCATCTGCCTGGCCGAAGCCGACCCGCTGCGCAAGGTCGCGCTGACCCAGCACTACGCCGTGCGCTTTCGGGCCGGCAGCCTGAAGCTGCCCGCGCAGGCCGCCAAGCCGGACGCCATCCGCATGCCGGGGCGCCCCGCGCAGCTGGTGCTGGTGCACCCGCGCGAGCTGCCACGCCGTGGCCTGGGCAGTGCTGAAGGCCGCGCGGCGTTCATCCATGCCATCGCCCATATCGAACTCAACGCCATCGACCTGGCCTGGGATGCGGTGTACCGCTTCCGTGGCCTGCCGGGCAGCTTCCATGCCGACTGGGTGAGCTGCGCCGATGACGAGTCGCGCCACTTCATGCTGCTGCGTGAGCGGCTGCTGGCGCATCGCCACGACTATGCGGACTTCCCCGCGCACAACGGCCTGTGGGAAATGTGCGAGAAGACCGCGCACGATGGCCTTGCGCGCATGGCGCTGGTGCCGCGCGTGCTGGAAGCGCGCGGGCTGGATGTCACCCCCGCCATGATCAGCAAGCTGCGCGCGCTGGGCGATGACGCCACGGCTGATGTGCTGGAAGTGATCCTGCGCGAAGAGGTGGCCCACGTTGCCGCCGGCTCGCGCTGGTACCGCTGGTACTGTGAGCGCGCAGGTGTGGAGCCGCGTGCACGCTTCAAGGAACTGCTGCGCGAGTACGCCGGCGGTTACCTGCATGGCCCGTTCAACATGGAAGCACGCCTGTTGGCCGGCTTCGACGAGGACGAGCTGGCCAACCTGGTCGAACAGGCCGGCTGACCGCCGCACACTGGCGCGGTGTGCGCCGGTTTCCTGCAGTGCGCGTTGTACTGTGCGGGATCGGGCCGGAAATGAAAAATCGCGGTGGTGCTGGTTGACGCCCCGTTCCCCGGCGTTCCACCATCGGGGCGACCACACAGGGAGTGTCCGTCATGCTGCGTTGCCTGGCCGTCGTGTTAGCACTGTCCCCGCTGTTTGCCCTGGCCCAGAACCCCGGTGATGAAAGAACGGTGGCGCAGGCCAGCGACCTGGAGCCCTTGTGCCGGCAGGAAGCGGAGGCACGATACGTGGCCCGCAACATTCCCACTTACCAGTGGCGCGCCTCGCATCACGACAGGGGCAATACCCTGCAGGTGGATGGCACGCTGCGCGCCGGTGGCGAGGATGTCACCGTTACCTGCCGGATCGCGCGTGGTGCACGCGAGCGTTACATCGTGGTGGAAATTGCTGATCCACGGCTGTGAGTTGCCTGGTTGCAAGGGCGTGATGCCGTTGCAGAGACTGCTTGGGAGAGAGCTGATGAACAAGACAAGCCTGGGTGGGTTGTTGCTGGTCGCATTGTTGGGCTGCAACGCGCAGAAGCCCCCTGTTGCCGAATCCACCACCGCACCGGCACCCGTTGCCGCGCCTGCCGGCCAGGCGGAGGCGGCACCTGCTGCTGATTTCCCGCTGGTATTGCAGGCCTCCGGCACCGAACCGTTCTGGGGTGTGCGCGTGGATGGCGCGGCGCTGGATTACACCACGCCGGAAACGCAGGACGCCCCGCGCCACTTCGAGGGCACCCGCGAACTGCGCGATGGCCTGCTGGTGGTGCACGGCGGGCAGGGTGACGATGCGTTCAAGCTGACCCTGGAACGTGCCGAGTGCTCCGACGGCATGTCGGACATGAGCCACCCGTTCACCGCCGAATTCGTACTCGGCAAGGACACCTGGAAGGGCTGCGCACGCGATCCGGCCGTGGCGACGGAAAGACCGTGAGCTGATGATTGAAGGCGGGGAACGAGGAGCCGGGTAACGGGGAACCGGGATCTGGGAAAGCGGGAAGTAGTGCGGCCGAAAGCCTCCGCGCGCTCACTTCCCCGTTCCCAACTACCCGTTCCCAGCTCTAAAGCTACAGCGTATCCAGCGTCATTCCATCGGCGTCCACCCGCAGTACCGAACCCTGCTCGTACCAGTCGCCCAGCACGATGCGGGTGCAGTCCTTGCCGCCTGCCTGCAGCGTGTGGATGGCCGGGCGGTGGGTGTGGCCGTGGATCATGGTGTCCACGCCGTAACGCTGGAAGGTGTTGATCACTTCGTCCGGCGCCACATCGGTGACCGTCTCGAACTGCGCGCGGTCGCCTGCCTTCATCTCGGCCTGGTGGGCCTGGCTGGCCGCCCGTGCCTTCTGTGCGAAAGCGATGCGCGCCTCCAGTGGCTGGGACAGGAACTGGCTGATGAAGGCCGGGTCGCGGGTCTGCGCACGGAACGCCTGGTAGGCGGTGTCGTCGGTGCACAGCAGGTCACCGTGCTGCAGCATCACCGGCTTGCCATACAGCTGGATCAATGCCGGGTCCGGCAGGATGCGCATGCCCGCGCGGCGGGCGTAGTCCTCGCCAACCAGGAAATCACGGTTGCCACGGATGAAGTACACCGGCACGCCGGCATCAGCCAGGGCGCGCAGCTCGGTGGCCACCGCATCGGCGGCGGGCGAGGGCGTGTCATCGCCGATCCACGCTTCAAACAGGTCGCCCAGTATGTACAGGGCATCGGCCTGGCGTGCTTCCCCCCGCAGGAAGGCGAGGAACAGATCGGTGATGGCTGGACGGCTCGGGTCCAGATGCAGGTCGGAGATGAACAGCGTGGTCATGCCCGCATTGTAGGGCGTGGGTGGCGCCGGCGCGCGCGCCGCATGCAACCTGCAACGAAGCAGACTAGAACGGCAACGGCCACAGCTGCAGCGAGAGCGTGCCCAGCAGCAGGCCGATAGCGGTGGCGGCCAATACGTCGCTGGGGTAGTGCAGGCCCAGCACCACGCGCGAGAGCGCAACGCCGGCGGTGAACGGCACCAGCAGCGGTGCCAGCCACGGGTAATAGGCCAGCGCCACCACCGTGAAGGACACCGCATGCAGGGTGTGGCCGGACGGGAAGCTGTATTCGTCCAGTGGTGCCACCCACGCGCGGATGTGCACATCGGCGGCGAACGGGCGCGGACGGCGTGTCCAGCGTTTGAGTGCCTTGTACAGGGTGAGCGCGACCACGCCGGTGGCGGCCATGTGCACCGAGGCCTGCAGGCCGTCCAGGCCATCGGCCAACACCAGCGCGCCCATCAGCATGTACCAGAACACACCATCGCCCAGCCGGCTCAGCACCGAGAACACAATGCGGATGCCACGGCGGTGCCCGTACTGGTTGGCACGGCGGCACCAGCGGGCTTCGCGGGCGGCGATTCCTTCAGGCGGCAGCAACGACATGGTGGCGTCTCCGTGTGGCCAGTTCGTCCAGCAGGGCTTCAAATTCGGCAACCACATGCTCGGGGTGCAGCCGCTGCATTGCGCGGTTGGCGTTGGTGCCAAGCATGGCGCGCATGTCCGCATCGCCGGCCAGCTGCACGGCGGCGTTGATGAAACTCTCGTCGTCTTCCACTGCCATACCGCTGTGGCCGCTGCGCAGGTGTTCGCGTGCGGCACCGTAATTGAAGGCTACCGTTGCCACGCCGCTGGCCATGGCTTCCAGGGTGACGTTGCCGAAGGTTTCACTGCGGCTGGGGAACAGGAACAGATCACCGCTGGCAAAATGCCGGGCCAGCGTTTCACCACGCTGGATGCCACAGAAGATGAAATCCGGGTTGTCGCGCGCGAGCTTCTCGCGCTGCGGGCCATCGCCCACCCACACAAAACGCGCCTGCGGCTGTTGCTGCTGGATACGGCGGAACGCCTGCACCGCAAGCCCGAGATTCTTCTCGGCAGCAACCCGGCCCACATGGATGACCACCAGCGCATCGTCGGCCACGCCCCAGCCGGCGCGCAGCACAGGGTCGCGGTGGCGCGGGTCGAACTGGCTGCCGTCCACCGCCCGCGCCAGCAGGCGTGCATGTGCGAAGCCATTGCCCTGCAGGAACTGCTGCAGTTCGTTGGTCGGCACCAGCGTGGCATCGGCCTGGTTGTGGAAGCGGCGCATCCACGCCAGCGCGGTGGGCTGCAGCCAGCCCACGCCGTAGTCGGGCAGGTATTCGTCAAAACGGGTGTGCAGGCCCGATGCCACGGGTATGCCAAGCCGGCGCGCGGCGCGCATCGCCGACCAGCCCAGCGGGCCCTCGGTGGCGATGTAGATGGCATCGGGGCGCTGCTGATGCCACTGGCGGGCCAGCCGCATCGGGGCAGGCAGGCCGAAGCGCAGGCCGGGGTAGCGCGGCAGCCCTGCGCCACGCACCAGCAGCTCGTGCGTGGCGGCGCTCTCGCCGGCACGTTGGCGTGGGCGCACCAGATCCACGGCGTGGCCACGGTTGCGCAGGCCCTGTTCCAGACCCTGCACGGTCAAGGCAACACCATTGACCTCCGGTGGATAGGTCTCGGTGACGATGGCAAAGCGCATGATCAGGCTCCCGGTTTGCGCCAGCCTGCGCCCGGGCAATGAAGTGACTGTTACGCCGGGTTTACGGGTTTGTGACCAAGTGCCAGATGGCACAAAGCCACGGCCCCGAAGGGCCGTGGCTTCCATTGCCTGTATCGCGCTATGGAGCGGCAGTGCCGATCAGAAACGCTGCTGGTACTTCATGTAGACGAAGCGGCCGATGTCGTAGCCACCGTAGTAGGAGAAGGCCGAATTCGGCTTGCTGTACATCACCGGGCCGTACTTCTCGAACACGTTGTTGGCACCGACCGACACGGTGGCATCCCACGGCAGGTTGTAGCGGAACTGCAGGTCGTGGAAGGTCACCGAACCGCGCTCGTTGTAGTTGCGTGCGCCCTTGTACCAGGGGGCGTACACACCCGGATCGGAACACTCGGCCGGGTAAAGCGTGATGCTGGCGCACTGCTCCTTGACGCCGGAGTAGTAGCGCGCGGTCCAGCTGGCGCCGAAGTTGCCCAGCTCCCAGCCCAGGGTCAGGTTGGAGCGCACACGGAAGCCGCTGCCGATGCCATTGCTCGGCGTCGGCACCACCTTGTCGTCGTTGGTCGAACGGTAGATGTTCTTGCTGACGTAGGTGGTGGCCCAGCTGGTGTTGAACTTGCCGAAGTCGGTATCCAGACGGTAGCTCATGTCCAGATCGTAGCCTTCGGTTTCCATGAAGCCTGCGTTGCGGTTGCCGTAACGCAGGGTGTTGACGATGCCGTTGTTGGGGTCGCGGGTGAAGCGGCCACAGCGTGCGGCGATGCCCTGCTCATAGCAGTCGATCAGGATCTGGTTCGGGCTGTCCGAGACGATGGTGTTGTCGATGCGGATCTTCCACCAGTCCAGCGACACGTTGAAGTTGGAGATGAAGCTCGGGCTCCACACCAGGCCCAGGGTCTTGCTCTCCGAGGTTTCCGGGGTGAGATCCGGGTTGGAGCCGGACACGAACGGCACCGGCGACTGGTCGGATGCGGTGGTGACCGGGGTCATGCCCTGCTTGAGCTGGCGGAAGGTATCGGCGTTGGCGATGTCGCGAGCGCAGCGGGCACGTACTTCGGCGCTGGTCTTGGATGCACCGAACACCGTGTCGCAGGGGTCGGAGAAGGTGGCGAAGGTTTCCGAACCACCGCCGAACAGGTCGTTGATGGTCGGCGCACGGAAGCCCTCGGCCCAGGTGCCGCGCACCAGCAGCTCCTCGAACGGCTTCCACTTGAAGCCGAACTTGCTGTTGAGCGTGTTGCCGAAGGTGTCGTACTTGGAATAGCGGGTGGCTGCGTTGAAGGTCAGCTCCTGCGCACCGGGCATGCCCGACAGCACCGGAACATTCAGCTCCAGGTAGGCTTCATCCACCTTGTAGTCGCCACCGGTCGGGCCTGCGGCCAGGTTGGTGGTGGCACCGGTCTGGGCCAGCGGGTCGGGGATGTATTCGCCCGATTCCTTGCGGCTTTCAACACCGAATGCAAAGCCCAGATCACCGGCGGGCAGGGTGACAATGCTGCCGGCGATGTTGGCGAACAGGTTCTTGCTGGTGGTGCGGCCCTTGGTGACTTCCGGCGGGAACAGCCAGTCAAGCAGAGTGGCGTTGCCCATCAGGCCATTGGCCGCAACCGTGCCGTAGGGCACCAGCGGATTCCACGGCGTGCAGTTGGCAACCGGAGCGCCCGGGCGGCCACATTCCACCTTGCCGGTGGCCGCGTTGTAGAACGACGGGCCGACGGCAGCGGCGACGCGGCCCTTGTGCAGGTTGCCGGTGGCCAGCGACTCCAGCTCGTTGCGGTTGTACTGGTAGCCCACTTCCCAGTCGAAGTAGCGTTCGCCGATGTCGAAGGAGCCATCGAACGATGCCACCGCACGGTAGGTCTTCAGCTCACTGTTGGTGACACGCGGAACTTCCCAGGTGCGGCGGTTCCAGGCGATGGCGGTCGGACGTGCGTAGCCATGCTGGTTGCCGAACGGGTTGAAGTAGCTGTCGATGGACATCGAACCCACACCTGCCGTGCTGGACTGCAGCGGGTAACCTGCGATCTGGCGCGTGGAGCTGCGCTCGTTGTACCCCAGCTCGGCCTTGAAGTTGACGTTGTCGGTGAGCTTGAAGCGGGCATCGAGGAATACCGAATCACGCTTGAGCGGATAGCTGACGTGCATCTGCTCGTTGGCGTTGCTGACATCGCCGGTGAACGGGGTGGCGTCGGTCAGGTGGTAGTTGGCCGGGTTGGTGGGGTCGGCACCACGGTTGAGCGAATAGCTGCAGCCCTTGGCGTTGGTGCAGCCCGGGCCGCCAATCAGGCCGGTGAACTGGCCGAACTGGCTGACGGTGGTCCAGTTGCTGGAATCGTTGGGGTGACGGTCGCTGATGCCATAGCGGCTGAACCAGCGGTCCTTGGCCCATACACTCTTTTCCTCGGTGTGCTCGGCGGACAGCGTCAGCGAGACGCGATCGTTGCTCCAGCCGGCAACCACGTCAAAGCGGTCGCGGGCACCATCGCCCTCGCTGTATTGGCCGTGGTAGGCGTTGACAGTCACGCCGGTGACGTTGGATCGGGTGATGATGTTGACCACGCCGGCCATTGCATCGGAGCCGTAGATGGCCGAAGCGCCATCCTTCAGCACCTCGATGCGCTCGACCGCCGAGACGGGCAGGCTGGAAATGTCCTGGTAGCCGGAAGTGCTGATGCCGAGACGCTTGCCGTTGACCAGTACCAGCGTGCGCTGCGTGCCCAGGTTGCGCATGTCGATATAGGTACCGCCTGCGTTCTCGCCGGCGGTCAGCGCGTTGGCGCGGCTGATCGTCGGGCTGCCCATGGCGGTGACGTTCTGCAGGATGTCGGCCACCGAGCTGAAGCCCTGCTGCTCGATGTCCGAGCGGCTGATGGCGAACACCGGCTGAGCGGTTTCCACGTCCACCTGGCGGATACGTGAGCCGGTGACTTCGATGCGGTCAAGGGTGGCGGGCTTGCTGTCTTGTGCGAAGGCCGGGCTGGCCGCGGCAATGGCCACGCTGGAAATCAGTGCGTGGCGGACTGCCTGCCCGAGCAGTGTGGAACGTGGATACATACTTGCTCTCTCCTGGGACAACCAAAGTCAATAAGAAAAGCGGCTGATGTACTTCATCTTCCAAACCCACCTGCCGTAAGAGGGGGTGTTGCTGAGCCTAGCGCTATTTCTGATAAATGTTTACAAGTCGTTAAAGTTGGTAATTGCCGTTACGCAATAGAGGCCTTTAGCTGCAGTGATGCCGTGGGCGCCTCGACCGGACAACCCCAATGGGCAATCGACACAATGCGAGCCTGATCATGCAGTTGGCGGTTGCCGACACGGCAGAGAAAAATCGCTTGACAGACACTCCCGTTCTATCTGTACTATTTCATGTAGTACAGATGAGGTGGGGTTCCGATGGCGCGCACACAGGCCCTGATGATCCAGATCGCCACGGGCGACCCGCGGCCCATTGGCAGGCAGATCGTGGATGCGGTCCGCATGAAGGTCGCCACCGGCGAGCTGGAGGCCGGTGACCAGCTGCCCAGCGTGCGCGGTCTGGCGCAGCAGCTGATGATCAACCCGAACACTGTTGCCAAGGCCTACGCCGAGCTGACCACCGAAGGTTGGCTGGAAGCGCGGCAGGGCATGGGCCTGTACGTGGCCGCGCCGCGTCAGCGGCTGTCCGATGCCGAGCGTGAGCGGCGGCTGGATGAGGCCGTCTCGCGCTTCATCAACGACGTGGTGCCGCTGGGTTATGAGCCCGGGCAGGTGCAGGCGCGCGTCGAGCACGAATTCCGTCAGCTTGTTCCCCGCAAGACCGCCTGAGCCGGGCAACCCGGCATTGGAACCGACATGCCTTCAGAGTTCATCATCGAAACCCAGGCGCTGAGCAAGCGCTATGGCCGCAAGCTCGCGTTGGATCACCTTGATCTGGCCATCCCGCGCGGGCGCATCCACGCCATCGTCGGCGCCAACGGTGCGGGCAAGTCCACGCTGTTCCGCATCCTGCTGGGCTTCCTCGCGCCGAGTGCGGGGCAGGCGCGCATCCTTGGCCGTGACAGCCAGCGGCTGACGCCGGACGACCGCAGCCGCATCGGTTTCGTCAACGAAGAACACACGCTGCCCGGGTGGATGCGCGTGGCGCAGGTGATAACCATGCAGCGCCACCAGTACGCGCGCTGGAACCAGCAGGCCTTCGACAGCGTGATCGGCCACTACCACGTGCTGCCCGAGCAGAAGGTGGGGCAGCTGTCGCGCGGTGAACGTGCAGGCCTGAATCTCGCCCTGGCGCTGGCGCAGCAGCCGGAACTGCTGGTGCTGGATGAGCCCACGCTGGGGCTGGACGTGGTGGCCAAGCGCGCCTTCCTGGAAGCACTGCTGTACAGCAATGCCGCCGATGACTGCACGGTGGTTTACTGCTCGCACCAGATGGAGGAGATCGAGCGGGTTGCCGACAACCTCATCATCCTGGAGCGCGGCCAGCTGAAGAACATGTCGGCGCCGGAGGATTTCACCGCGCGCGTCATGCATTGGGTGGCGGATGTGCCGTTCAAGGGGCCGCTGCTGGACAGCGTGCCCGGCCTGCTGGAAGTGCAGCGGCTGGACGGCCTGCATCACTACTTCGTGCTCGACCAGGATGCCGGCTTCGAGCAGTTCCTGCGTCAAGCGGGCGCGCGCAACGTGCAGTCGATGCCGGTAAGCCTGGACCGTGCCGTCAACGCCTTCCTCGCCAAGAACCACGCCACGCCGCAAGCGGCCTGAGGACAACGCCATGCTGGATCTGATCAAGAGCGAACTGACGCGGTTCCGTGGCTGGGCCCTGGCACTGGCCGGCGTGCATCTGGTGGCACTGGGCTTCATGGCGCGCGTTGTTGATCTGGCGCAACAGCCGCTGGTGGTGCATTGGGTGATCGGCGGGCTGTATGCACTGGTGGGTCTGTTGTTCGGCCTCTATCAGCTGGGCAGTTACCGCAAGCCAAGCCAATGGTTGAACCTGCTGCATCGGCCCATGCCGCCGTACCGCATCGCCTTCGCGTTGATCATCACCGCAGCTTTGCTGTTGTTGCTGGTGGTCGCGTTGCCGGTGCTTCTGGTCGCGTTGTGGCAGCACAGCATGAGTGCGCGTGTGGTGGACCTGCGCCACTGGCTGCTGCCGCTCGCCGGCTGGTTGATCGCGCTGTGCGGATGGTTGGCAGGTGCCTTCTCGGCGCTGCGCGGTGCACGCTTGGCGGGTGCGGCACTGGTGCTGCTGGCGTGGATCATCACCAGCCGCGCTTACGGCTTCGGCGTGCTGGCGGTGGCGGTGATCGTGCTGGTCTGGCTCACCTGCCTGCTGCTGATTTCCTTCAAGCCCGATCCCGCCGAGCCGCCGCGCAGCACCCCCGCCATCCTGCTGACGGCGTTGCCGTTGTCGATGGCGGTCTACCTGATGATCCTGCTGCTGGGCGTGGCCGCTGAGTTCGCATGGATCGCCCAGGGCTCGCATCCCAACAACACCGGCACGCCGCCGCCGGGTGGGCACAATCAGATGGAGAAGCTCGACGCGCGCGGCCGCATGCTGGCCGCGCTGGAAGGCAGCCAATACGCCGACGCGGCGCTGCTGCGTGAGCAGATCAAGCTCTCCGAGCCGCAGGGCATCGGCGTGCAGGTACCGGTGCTGCCGCAGCGCAACGAGCTGGCCAATTTCCGCCCGATGGAATTGGACGATGCACGCCGCAACGTACGTTGGATCGTCAGTCATGACGACCTGCGCCTGCATGGCTACGATCTGGCCACCCGCGCATCTGCAGGTGTTGTGGGTGTCGGCGCGGCGAAAGCGCCGTTCCGCGATGTGGTGCTGCCGGGCGAAGCACTGCCGGGCATGGAAGAGGGTGACGCGGTGCTGGTCGGTGGCGGCACGCTCTACCAGTACGTGAGCCAGAGCGGCCAGGCAGTCGCACGTATCCGGGTAGGCAACGGTGAAACCCTGCTTGGCGGCAGCCCGGTGGGCGAAACGCTGGCCATGCTCAGCGACAAGGCCATCTATTTCTACGATGGGCGCGCGCTGCAGGAGAACCTGCAACTGCTCAAGCCACGCCTGCGCGTGCCGATGCCGGGCGCGATGGGCGACCTGCGCGGGCTTGATCTGATCGAGCTGATCGACGGCTATCTGGTCACCTTCCTGTACTCGGCCAAATCACACGACATGATCGGTGCGGCGCCCTACCTGATGGCGGTGCGCGTGCATGACGATGGGCGTGTCGAGACCATCAACCGGCGTCCATTGAATTTCGACTACCCCGCGATCAAACGCTACAGCGCCTGGTGGCCATCACCCGTGCTGCACACGGTGCGCGAAGGTGCGCGCAATCTGTTTGCACCGCCACTGCCACTGGATGTCACCACGCCGGCGCCGATGCCACGCTGGGTGCTGTGGCTTGGCATCGCACTGTGCCTGTTGTCGCTGCTCGCTGCACTGTGGCTCAGCCGCACACGTGCGCTGTCGGTGACCGCGCGCATCGGCTGGGTGCTGGCCTGTGGCGTACTCGGGCTGCCTGCACTGTTGGCATTCAAATGGATGGTGCCGCCGCGCGAAACGCTGGACGAGCTGCCGGCCGCCGCACTCGCCGCTTCCTGACCCAGTACATGCAGCCTGCCGAGCGCCGGCTGCAAGGAGACCCGCATGTTGATATCCAGATGGTGGAAGGGCAGCGCCTGCGCGGCGGTTCTTGTTGCCTGCGGCGTGTCGTTGGCGGTGCAGGCCGCAGGCGCGGAAGGCGAGGGGGGTGCCGGAGTGAAGGCATTTGCTGCCGCACAGCGCCAGCGCCCACAGGCGCCACAGCTGCCGCGCAGCCGCTTCATGGTGGAGCCGGGCATCACCTCGGTGGTGATCGCACCGGATGGTGCAACGTTGGCATGGCTGCAGCAGCGTGGGCACAGCCGCGAGGTATGGGTGCGAGCCACTGCGGAAGGAGCGGCGCCGCGGAAGCTGCTGGGCAGCACCAAGGCGCAGGAACTGAGCTGGACCACGGATGCACGCTGGCTGCTGCTGCAATCACCGGGCGAGGTATTCGCCCTCGCCGCGCAGGGGCAGGCGGGCTCCGGCCTGGTCACGCAACTTGGCGGAAGCGCCAAACGTGAGGTCCGTGGACTGGACTGCAGCCAGCCGGATGCCATTCTTGTCATCGAACAGGATGCGCGTGATGCCAGTGGCACGGTGGCCGGTTGGTCGCTGCTGCGCGTGGACATGCAGGGCAGGCGCACGCGGCTGTGGCATGACCGGCAGCAGATCACCGAGGGGCTGGTGGACGCGCAGGGCAGGTTGGCATGGCTGCAGCGTGTGGAGGGCACAACGCTGGTGCTGCACCATGTGCAGGGCGGCACGCTGCAGCCTGTGCTGCGCTGTGCCGATCTCTACCGCTGCCGCCCATTGGCAAGCCAGGCGGATGGAAGCGTGCTGTTGCTTTCCGACCTGGGGGCCGACCTGACCGCATTGCAGGCCTTGTCTGCCGATGGCAGCAGGCGCACCGTGCTGGGTGATGCACAGGGCGGTGCCGACGTGGATGAGGTGGTACTCGATCCACTGACCGCGCAGCCGCGCCTGGTGGCATGGCGCAGTGATGCGCCCCGCCTGCGTGCAGTGGAGCGCGCCGATGCCATGGCGCTCACTACACTGCAGGCACGCCTGCCCGGTCGTGATCTGGCACTGCAGGTTGCTGGCGACAGCTGGCTGGTGGAAGAGCGCGGCGGCAGCCAGCAGGGCCGGCGCTGGCATCTGTTCAATCCGCGCACGCAGGCGCTGCAGTTCCTGTTCGACGATGCGTTGCAGGGAACACGCGATGGCAAACCCGCTGTTCCCATTGCAGCGGCCAGTGCCGCGGAGGTGCTGCCGGTTCGCTGGCGTGCCTCCGATGGCCTGATGCTGCATGGCTGGCTGACCCTGCCACCGGGCCGGAATGCGGCAACGCTGCCGCTGGTGGTCAACGTGCACGGCGGGCCGTGGAATCACTGGGGGCCGCAGTTCCGTGCAAGCACGCAGCTGCTGGCCAATCGTGGCTACGCGGTGTTCGAGCCGAATCCGCGCTCGTCCACCGGTTTTGGGCGCCATTACGCGATGGCCGGTGGCAGTGATTTCGGCAATGGCCGTGTGCAGCAGGACATCGTTGAAGGCACGCGCTGGCTGCTGGCGCAGGGTATTGGTGATGCCAATCATGTAGGCATCACCGGTGCTTCCTTCGGCGGCTATTCCACGCTGCTGGGGCTGAGCTTCCAGCCGGAGCTGTTCAAGGTGGGCGTGGCGGCGGTACCGCCGCCGGATTTCGGCTGGGTGCTGCGCTGGATACTGCGCAACCCCGAGGCGCTGCAGCTGAGCAACGTCGTGCCGATGCGCGACTGGTCGCGGATGATGGGGCTGGATACCGACGATGCGGCGATGATGCAGCGCCTGCATGCACAGTCACCCTTGGCCAATGCAGCGCGGATGAAACGGCCGCTGCTGATCGCCGCAGGTGGCCAGGACCAGCGCGTCGGCATTGCCGGCGTCATCGAGTATGCCGCGCGGCTGAAGCTGGCCGGTGCCGATGCCAGCCTGCTGGTCGATGCCGATGCCGGCCATTCCAACCGGCAGCCGTTGGCGCGCGAAGCCACGCTGTTCGCGATGGAGCAGTTGTTGCATGTGCATCTGGGTGGCGCGGCGCCGCAGCCACCCGATGGCGAAGTGCGTGCCTACCTGCGCGACAGCCTGCGCATGAGCAGCGCGGATTTCGCAGCTTATGCCAGGCCGGGGATGAGCCCGCCCGACCCGCAGGCCGCGCAGGGTGCTGCGTCGCTCAGGCCACGAACGGCCGGAAACTGATGCCCAGGCCGGAGATGCCTTCGGCTTCGCCCACCAGGTCGGCACGCAGCAGCGGGCGGGCGTCGATGAAGTCCTTGGACAGCACCAGCGACAGCGTGTTGCCGTCCACCGACAGGTCCAGCGTCGGTATCGGGTCCGGCTCATGCGCGCGGTGCAGCAGCACCGCCAGCCGCAGCAGCGCGGCTGTGCGCTTGGCCGGCTGCAGCAGGCGTTCGGGCAATGCATCGAACGCGGTCTTGGAGATGTTGCGCCGGTGGCTGCGGATGAGCGCCGCCAGCATCTGCTGTTCCTGCCGCGAGAAGCCGGCGATGTCCGAGTTCTCGATCACATACGCGCCGTGGGTGTGGTAACCACTGTGCGCGATCATCAGTCCCAGCTCGTGCAGGCGCGCGGCCCATCCCAGCATGCGCGCATCGTCCGATTCCAGGTTCCAGTCGCCGGCCACCTGCGCGAACAGGCGCTGTGCGGTGGCTTCCACGCGCTGTGCCTGAACTTCGTCGATGGCGTAGCGGTTGGTCAGGGCCATGACCGATTCGTCGCGCGGGTCGTTGTCGTTGGCGCGGCCCATGATGTCGTAGAGGATGCCCTCGCGCATCGCAGCCTTGCTCACCAGCAGCTTCTGCAGGCCCAGCGCCTGGAAGGCGGCCTCGAGCACCAGTACGCCACCGGCGATGATCGGGCGCCGCTCGCTGGACAGCGTGGGCAGGTTGATGTCGTCGATGTGCTTGGCGCGCAGCAGCTCCTCGCGCAGCTGCGGCAGCGCCTCGGCGGTGATGGCGCCCTTGCTGAGCTTCATTGCCGCGCAGATGTCGCTGATGGCCTTGTGCGTGCCCGATGAACCCAGCGCCTCCTGCCAACCCAGTGCCTTGTACTTGTTGGCGAAGGGCTGGAACTCGGCACCGATTTCGGTAAGCGCGTCCTTCCAGCGTTTCTTGCTCAGCTTGCCGCCGGGAAAGAACCGGCGCGTGCTGGCGATGCAGCCTGCCTGCAGGCTCTCGCGCTCCAGGGTCTGCATGCCTTCGCCGATGATGAACTCGGTGGATCCGCCACCAATGTCGATCACCAGCCGGTGCTGGCCGGCCTTAGGCGGCTGCGCATGGGCTACGCCCAGGTAGATCAGGCGCGCTTCCTCGCGCCCGCTGACCACTTCGATGGCATGGCCCAGCGCGGTCTCGGCCGGCATAAGGAAGGTCAGCGGCGAGCGCAGCTGGCGCACGGTGTTGGTGGCCAGTGCACGCACGCGGTAGGGCGGAATATTGCGGATGCGCTGGCCAAAGCGGGCCAGACATTCCAGCGCGCGCTGGCGGGCCTCGGCCGACAGGCCGCCCTTGCCATCCAGGCCGTCGGCCATGCGTACGGTTTCGCGCAGGCGGTCCACCACCCGCAGCTGCCCGAGCAGGTAGCGGGCAATGACCATGTGGAAACTGTTGGACCCCAGGTCGATGGCGGCCAGCAGGTCGCCGTCCTGCAGGGGCGGGGGTGTCGTTGAGGACTGGGGCATGGGCGGAATGGTAGCCGATGAAAGAACCGGGATGCGCACGAACATAAAAACGGCGAACGTAGAAACCGGTGAAGGCCGCACACTTGGCCGGCCCCCACGGGTTCGCGTTCGCAATGCTTCCTGTTGGTTGAACTTACAGGCCTTCGAGCAGGGCCTGCTGGGCTGAATGTGGCGGCTGATCCGGTGCGGGTTCACACTTCCGGTAACGGCCGTCGGCCTGCAGTTCCCAGGCGTTGAGGTTGTCGTCCAGGTAGTTCTGCAGCACCTCGCGGTAGATGCGCTTGGACAGGTCGCGGTCCAGCACCGGGAAGCAGGTTTCCACGCGCCGCAGCAGGTTGCGTTCCAGCCAGTCGGCGCTGGCGCAGAACAGCTCCGGTGCGCCGTTGTTGCCGAACCAGTACACGCGGCTGTGCTCCAGGAAGCGGCCAACGATGGATCGCACGCGGATGTTCTCCGACACGCCTTCCACGCCCGGGCGCAGGGTGCAGGCACCACGCACGATCAGATCCACCTGCACGCCGGCCTGCGCGGCCGCATACAGGGCGCGTATCACCTGCGCCTCGTTGAGGGCATTCATCTTGGCGATGATGCGCGCCGGCTTGCCCTCGCGTGCCAGCCTGGTCTCGCGCTCGATGCGCTTGAGCAGGCCGGTATGCAGGGTGAACGGCGACTGCAGCAGGCACTTGAGCTTCATCTTCGGTGCCAGCCCGGACAACTGCTGGAACAGCAGGTGCACATCGTTGCCGATGTCCGCATCGGCGGTGATCAGGCTCAGGTCGGTGTACGCGCGGGCAGTGCCGCTGTGGTAGTTGCCGGTGCCCAGGTGCACGTAGCGGCGCAGCTTGCGGCCTTCGCGGCGCACGATGAGCAGCATCTTGGCGTGGGTCTTGTAGCCCACCACGCCGTACACCACCTGCACGCCGGCATCCTGCAGGCGGTCGGCCAGGCCCAGGTTGGCCTCTTCGTCGAAACGTGCGCGCAGCTCCACCACCACGGTCACGTCCTTGCCGTTGCGCGCGGCCTGGATCAGCGCCTCGACGATGCCCGAATCCTTGCCGGTGCGGTACAGCGTCTGCTTGATGGCCAGCACGTTCGGATCCACCGCGGCCTCGCGGATCAGATCGAGCACGGTGCTGAACGAATCGAAGGGGTGGTGCAGCAGGATGTCGCGCCGCGCCACCAGGTCGAAGATGCCTTCGGAGGTCTTGAGCACGCGCGGGGTCATGGGCGGGTACTTCAGGTCCGGGCGCTGCAGCAGGTCATACACCTGGATGACGCGGTTGAGGTTGACCGGGCCGTCGATGCGGTAGGCGGCGTTTTCGGACAGGCCGAAATTCTGCAGCAGGGTCTGCATGATCGGCTTGGGGCAGTCGTGCGCTATCTCCAGCCGCACGGCGGGGCGGTAGCCGCGGTCCACCAGCTCATCGCGCAGCGCCAGCGCCAGGTTTTCCACTTCTTCCTCGTCCACCACCAGCTCGGAGTTGCGGGTGACGCGGAACTGGTAGGCACCCTGCACATCCATGCCGGGGAACAGCTCATCGACGAAGGCCGACAGCACCGCCGACAGCAGTACGAAGTTCTGCGGGCCGCCCAGCGATTCGGGCAGCTGGATGATGCGCGGCAGCGAACGCGGTGCGCGTACCAGTGCCAGGTGGCCGGTACGGCCGAACGCATCGGTGCCCTTGAGCACCACCACGATGTTCAGCGATTTGTTGAGGATCTTCGGGAACGGGTGCGACGGGTCCAGGCCCAGCGGCGACAGCACCGGCATGATCTCGTTGCGGAAGTAGGCACGCAGCCAGCGGCGCTGGCGCACGGTCCAGGATTTCTGCGCCAGGATGCCCACGCCGCTTTCAGCCAGCGCCGGGCGCAGCACCTGGTTCCAGCAGCGGTACTGCTGCTCCACCAGCTCGGCGGCGCGGTCATGGATGGCGGTGAGGATGGCCTGCGGGCTCATGCCATCGGGTGCCGGTGGCAGGCCGAACTCCTGTGCGTGGCGTACCGCCGCGGCACGGATCTCGAAGAATTCATCCAGGTTGGTGCAGGAGATGCACAGGAAGCGCAGGCGCTCCAGCAGCGGCACCTGTTCGTCCATGGCTTGGGCCAGCACGCGGAAGTTGAAATCCAGCTGCGACAGCTCCCGGTTGATGTACAGCGCCGGATCGCGCAACGGATCGGTGGTGGCAGCGGCGGCGGGGGTGGGTGGTGTCGGGCTGGGGGGAGTCATGCGGGAGAGTCTTCGTTGAACGGGGTCGGGGGGGTATTGCTGCGCACGCGTACGTGCTCGGCATCGAAGTGGCAGGCAAAGGTGCTGCCTTGTCCCACTTCGCTGCGTATTTCAAGGCGTGCCTGGTGCAGGCCCAGGATGTGCTTGACGATGGACAGGCCCAGGCCGGTACCGCCGCTCTCACGTGAGCGGCTGCTGGAGACGCGGTAGAAGCGTTCGGTCAGGCGCGGCAGGTGGTTGGCGGGGATGCCGTAGCCGGTATCGCTCACCGACAGCACCGCACCCTTGCCTTCGCGGGCGAACACGACATTGATGCTGCCGCCGGCCGGGGTGTAGCGCACCGCGTTGGTCAGCAGGTTGGAGAAGGCGCTGTGCAGTTCCTTGGTGGAGCCGGCCAGATCCACGCCGGCCTGGTCCTCGATGGTGATGCTGTGGCGGCCCTGGCTGTGCGCCTCGCCCTCGCGCCGCAGCGAGGCCAGCATGGAAGTCATGGGCACTTTTTCCAGCTCGGTGTGGCGCTGCGATTCCAGCCGCGACAGGGTCAGCAGGTCTTCCACCAGCTGTGCCATGCGCTGCGACTGCTTGCGCATTTCCGCCAGCATCGGCCCGGTGTCCGGGAAGTCTTCCGGGTCCATCATGTCCAGGTAGCCGTGCACCACGGTCAGCGGTGTGCGCAGCTCGTGCGAGACGTTGGCCACGAAGTCGCGGCGCACCTGTTCCAGGTGCAGCAGTTTGGTGACATCGCGTGCCACCAGCAGCCAGTGGTGGTCCGAATAGGGGATCAGCCGCAGGTGCAGGCGGATGGCCGGGTCCACCGGCGAGTTGGCGTCCAGAATGGGCTCGGCGTTGCGGCCACCGGCCAGCCAGTGCGCCAGCGGCAGCGGCTGCAACCGCTCCACCAGCGGTGCGCCCATGTCGGCCGGGTGCTGCAGGCCCAGCAGGGTGCTTGCCGCCTCGTTGAACCACTGCACGCGCTGGGTGTTGCGGTCCACCACTACCACCGCATCGGGCAGGGCCGCGGCGGCGGCACGGTAGCTGCGCAGCATGTCGATCAGGCGCCGCTTGCGCCCGCGCATTTCCTGCTGGTTGCGGAACAGCAGGTGGTCCAGCTCGTTCCAAACACCGGCTGCCTCGGCCGTTTCCCAACGCTGGCGTGCGGTGAGCCGCAGCAGCACCTGCTGCAGTCGCCAGTAGTGCCAGACCAGGATCACCAACGCCATGACCGCCACGCTCCAGCCCGGGTAGCCGATCACCGCACCCAACACCCCGGCCAGCAACAGCAGCGCGGCCACGGTGGCCAGCGTCTTGAACCAGGCGGATCGGAATTGGCGGGGCATTGCGTTCTCGGGTGGTGCGGGGGTGGGTTCTGGTGGAGAACCCCGGGTTATAGCATCAAGCGCGGATGACAGTTGCAGTGCCCCGGGGTGCTTCAGATGGCCGCGGAGAAGCGGTAACCGGCACCACGCACGGTCTGCACCATGTTCTCGGCGCCGAACGGCTCCAGGGTCTTGCGCAGGCGGCGGATGTGCACGTCGATGGTGCGCTCTTCCACGTACACGCTGCCGCCCCACACGTGGTCCAGCAGCTGCGAGCGGGTATACACGCGCTCGGGGTGGGTCATGAAGAAGTGCAGCAGGCGGTATTCGGTGGGGCCGATGGGCACCGGCACATCACCGGCGAACACGCGGTGCGCGGCGCCGTCGATGCGGATGTTGCCCACCGCCACGCTGCCGTCCTCGTCATCGTCGCGGGTGCGGCGCATGACCGCGCGGATGCGGGCGAGCAGTTCGCGGGCCGAGAACGGCTTGACCACGTAGTCATCCACGCCGGCCTCCAGCCCGCCGACGCGGTCGTTCTCCTCGCCGCGCGCGGTCAGCATGATGATCGGCACGTCGCGGGTAAGGGCTTCCTTGCGCCAGCGGCGGGCCAGCTCCAAGCCGCTGGTGCCGGGCAGCATCCAGTCCAGCAGGATCATGTCCGGGACACGGTCGGCAATGGCGGTCTGTGCCTCCAGTGCGTCGCCGGCATGCACCGGCTCGTATTCACCCTTGCGCAGGGCAAAGGCAACCATGTCACGGATTGCGGGTTCGTCATCGACAATCAGGATGCGTTTCTGCACGTCGTGCCTACCGTAGAACCAGAAGCGGGGGATGCGCTCAGTAGACTACGGTTTGATGACCGGTTTGTGACATTCGGGCGCCAGCAATAGTTGGCACGTTGGGCAGTTGCGTCAGTCCCGTGACATATCCGGGTCACGCACACCCAGCCGGCGCATCTCCAGAACGGTAGGCATGATGGACTCGATGCGGGCATCTACGCGGGCGCGGGTCACGTAATCCAGCCCCGGTTGCTTGAGCAGCGCCTGGAACTGGATGAGGGCCTGTTCAGGGCGTCCGTTCAGGTAGGCGGCCTCGGCATAGCTCTCGCTGGCCCGCGCGCTTTCGCCGGCCAGCTCGCTGGCACGGCCGAAGGTGGACTGGAACACCGGGTCGTCGCCGGAGCGGGACAGCAGTGGGCGCAGCATGGCCTGGGCGCGCCTGCCGGCCTCCACGCCCCCCTGTTCATTCAGCACCTGGGCGTAGGTCAGCGCCACCGGGCGGCTGCGTGGCAGGCGCTTGAGCAGGGTATCGAAACGCTGGTTGGCCTCCGCGCGCTGGCCATTGCGCGATTCCGCCTCGCCCAGTGCCAGCTCCACCCACAGGTTGCCGGGGTGTTCCCCATCCAGTTGCTGCAGTTCCTGCAGCGCCTGCCTGGCCGCAGCGCCACCCGCACGCAGGCGGGCGATGGCCACGCCGTAACGCTGCGGGTCGGTCAGGCCATCCTTCTGGCTGCGCTTGAGGCCTTCGTATTCGCGCACCAGCTCCGACGGGGTGGGTGCGCTGAGCACGCGCAGGCGCTCGCGTGCCCAGTCGAACTGGCCGGTGGCACCGCGCGGCAGGCTGGTGGTGGGCAGCGACAGCTGCAGGCCCGAGGGCAGCAGCGGGTTGCCCTTGCCGGCCAGCGGGTCGGTGCTGGTATCGGGCACGGACGGATTCACCCGCTCCTGGTAGGTGCCGGTGGGGGTCTGCGTGGTCAGCAGCACCGTGTCCTTCTTCATCTGCTCGGCGCGTGCCTTGGCCTCGCTGATGCGGGTGGTGTTGACCGGGTGGGTGCGCAGGAAATCCGGGGTGGTGTAGCCGCCCTCGTTGCCACGCATGGCCGCGGACATGCGCTCGAAGAAGCCGGCCATGGCGTCCACGTCGTAACCGCTGCGCGAGAGCGTGCGGATGCCCAGGCGGTCGGCTTCGGATTCATTGGAGCGGGTGTAGTTGATCTGGCGCTGCTGCATCAGGCCCATGCCAGAGCTGATGGCGGCCATCGTCGCATCGCCCGATGAGTTGCCGCCGGCCTGCTGGGCGGCGATCACCGCCGCCAGCATGCCCAGCAGGATGGGTATCTGGTCGCGCTGGGCGCGCTCCACCCCGCGCAGCACATGCTGCTGGGTGACGTGGGCGATTTCGTGGGACAGCACCGCCGCCACCTCGTCCTCGCGCTCGGCGGTGAGCACCAGGCCGGCGTTCATGCCGATATAGCCGCCCAGGGTGGCGAAGGCGTTGATCTGGCGGTCCTTCATCATGAAGAACGTGTACTTCTGCTGCGGCTGGGCACTGTTGGAGCCGAGCCGGGTGCCCAAGGTGTTGAGCCAGTCGTCCACCAGCGGGTCGTCGAGCAGGTAGCCGTAGTTGCGCAGCTCGCGCAGCATCATGCCGCCGTACTCGGCCTGCCGTGCGGGCGTGAGCAGCTCGCCGGCCGAGGAGCCGATATCCGGCAGCTTGGTGTCGTCGGCATGCGAGGGCAGGGCGGTGAGGCCCAGGGCCAGGGTGACGGCGGTGGCGAGCAGAAGCGTGCGCAAACGGATAGCTCCGGGGGATCAGGGCGGAGAATGACGGGGAACAGGCCGCTGGGTGTGAAGCACAGGTTAACCCGCAGTGTTCCGGCGGTGGCATCGAAAAACCGGTACGCCGCTACCATATACAGACAATGTTTCCCGTCAGGAGTTTCTTGTGAGCAACCAAGCAACCGGCGCCGCTGCGCCTAAGGTCACCATCTATTCCACCGCGGTGTGTCCCTACTGCGTGGCGGCCAAGAATTTCCTGCAGAGCAAGGGCCAGACCTGGAACGAGGTGCGCATCGACCTGGACCCGGCCGAGCGCGAAAAGATGGTGGCGCTGACCCGCCGCACCAGCGTGCCGCAGATTTTCGTCGGCGACGTGCATGTGGGCGGCTATGACGACATGATGGCGCTGCACCGCGCCGGCAAGCTGGAGCCGCTGCTGGCAGGGCAGGGCGAATGAGCACCGAAGGCGGCGGGAAAGACCGCCTGGCCGAATTCACCGAATTCCGCCAGCGCATGAACCAGCGCATCCTGGCCGAGCCCAACCAGGTGGTGCGGCGCTTCTTCGCGCTCGACACCCAGACCTATCAGGCCGGCGCGCTGGACGTGAAGACCAAGGAACTGCTGGGTCTGGTGGCCTCGATGGTGCTGCGCTGTGACGACTGCATCAGCTACCACGTGGCACAGTGCAAGGAGGCAGGGGTGAGCCGCGAGGAGTTTTTCGAGACATTTTCGGTCGGCCTGGTGGTAGGTGGTTCCATCGTCATCCCGCACCTGCGGCGCGCGGTGGACTTTCTGGATCAACTGGAAAACGGCGCCGTGCAGGCCCCGGCCGGGCACGACCACGGCTGAACCCATACCTTGGTCCAGCTGGGAGGCGCTGGCTGGATCAGGCATAATTGCCAGTTGAAACTGTTTTCAATGCGCCGGTAACCGGGCTGCCCGGCGGGCGCTATCTCTCCTCCTGTTCGGAATACCTCTACATGACGCAGACAATCACCGTCATCCGTGGCGATGGCATTGGCCCGGAAATCATGGACGCCACCCTGTTCGTGCTGGACAAGCTCGGCACCGGGCTGCAGTACGAGCTGGCCGACGCCGGCCTGGCCGCGCTGGAAAAGCACGGCGAGCTGATCCCGGCCGCCACGCTTGAGTCGATCAAGAAGAACAAGGTTGCGCTGAAGAGCCCGCTGACCACGCCGGTGGGCGGTGGTTTCAGTTCGATCAACGTGGCCCTGCGCCGCCAGTTCGACCTGTACGCCAATGTGCGCCCGGCCATCTCGTTCCCGAACACCAAGTCGCGCTACGAGAACATCAACATGATCACGGTGCGTGAGAACACCGAAGGCGCCTACCTGGCTGAAGGCCAGGAAGTGTCGGCCGACGGCGAGACCGCGTTCTCGGGCACCCGCATCACCCGCAAGGGCTCCGAGCGCATCGTGCGCTACGCCTTCGAGCTGGCCAAGAGCACCGGCCGCAAGAAGGTCACCGCCGTACACAAGGCCAACATCATCAAGTCCACCTCGGGCCTGTTCCTCAACGTTGCCCGCGAAGTGGCCGCCGATTACCCGGAAATCGAATTCCAGGAAATGATCGTCGACAACGCCTGCATGCAGCTGGTGATGCGTCCGGAGCAGTTCGACGTGCTGGTCACCACCAACCTGTTCGGCGACATCATCTCCGACCTGTGCGCGGGTCTGGTGGGCGGCCTGGGCCTGGCCCCGGGCGCCAACATCGGCAAGGACGCGGCGATCTTTGAAGCCGTGCACGGCACCGCGCCGGACATCGCCGGCCAGGGCAAGGCCAACCCGGTGGCCCTGATGCTGGCCGCCGCGCAGATGCTGGACCACGTGGGCCAGCCGGAAAACGCCGAGCGCCTGCGTAAGGCCATCGTCGCCACGATGGAAGCCAAGGATTCGCTGACCGGCGACCTGGGCGGCACCGGCAGCACCATGGAGTTCGCCAAGGCTATCGCCAGCCGCGTCTGATCGCAGCTGTTGTCCAGTGGTGAGAAAAAGCGGAGCGCGAAAGTGCTCCGTTTTTTTTGATTGGGGATGGGGGAGTTGGTTTGTGGGGTGCGGGGGGGGGGGGGGGGGGG
>DCXY01000047.1:54508-173443 GCA_002329155.1 Stenotrophomonas sp. UBA2124
GGGGGGGGGGGGGGGGGGTGCGAGTAGAAGCGGGAGCAAGAGCAGGAGCAGGAGCTACCCCTCCCCAGCCCTCCCCTTCGCTGCGCGAAAGGGAGGGTGCTCAGAAGCCTCGAGCTTTGCGCTCGTGGGCTCTCGGCAGCAGCAAAGCGGCTCTGCTCCCTCCCTTGCGCCAAAGGCGCAGGGGAGGGCTGGGGAGGGGTGCTCTTGGCGCAGAACCCCACGCTGGTGGAACCCATCACCCACCCACAAAAAAGGGCGCCTTCCGGCGCCCTTTTCATCACTGCAGAACAGCAACCTCAGTTGCGCGACTGCAGCTTGGACAGCAGGCGCAGGAACTCGATGTACAGCCACACCAGCGTGACCATCAGACCGAAGGCGCCATACCACTCCATGTACTTTGGTGCGCCGGCTTCCACGCCGCTTTCAATGAAGTCGAAATCCAGCACCAGGTTCAACGCGGCAATCACCACCACGAACAGGCTGAAGCCGATGCCGATCAGGCCGGAGTCGTGGATGTACGGAATCTGGATGTTGAACAGGCCCAGCACGATGGTCGCCAGGTACACCAGCGCGATGCCGCCGGTAGCGGCAACCACGCCCAGCTTGAAGTTCTCGGTGGCCTTGATCAGGCCGCTGCGGTAGGCGAACAGCAGCGCGAACAGCGTGCCGAAGGTCAGCAGCACCGCCTGGAACACGATGCCGTTGAAGCGTGCTTCGTAGATGGCCGAGATCGAGCCGAGGAACAGGCCCTCAGCCAGCGCATACAGCGGCGCGCTCACCGGTGCCCAGCTCTTCTTGAAGATGGTGACCAGTGCCAGGATGAAGCCGGCGATCATGCCGCCCCACAGATACAACTTGGCGGCCGGCAGCAGCTCGCCGGCATCGTTGAGCGTGCCGTTCCAGGCGAAGGCGGCGGTGATCACGGCCAGTAACAGCAGGATGCCGGTCTTGTTGGCAGTGCCATTGATGGTCATCGCATCGGCGCCGCGCGAAACGACGTTGCCGCTGCCAAGGTCGAGGAAGGTGGATTCGGAGAGGGCCGGATTGCCGCTGCGCATGCAATGCTCCATGGCTGGGTGAGTGGGTGCAGCCTGCAGGATACCTGCAATGTGTGACCTGAAAATTGTCGTTGACAGAATCGGCTGCAGTTCCGACAATAGCCGCCCTTTCGGGGGTAACCCGAGAGATTCACCACCGGGGTATAGCGCAGTCTGGTAGCGCGCCTGCTTTGGGAGCAGGATGTCGGGGGTTCGAATCCCTCTACCCCGACCATCCCCAGCGCCATGTGCGCGGCGGGACGCGACAATCCGGTCAGAGCGCCCGTAGCTCAACTGGATAGAGCACCGGCCTTCTAAGCCGGCGGTTACAGGTTCGATTCCTGTCGGGCGCGCCATCGGGCGCAAGCGGTAGGTGAGTGTTGTTGTTTTTCAGTGGTGGCTGTAGCTCAGTTGGTTAGAGTACCGGATTGTGATTCCGGTGGTCGGGGGTTCGAATCCCCTCAGCCACCCCACTGAACAAAGAGGCACCGGCGGCATCGCCGGGGTTTCCAAAGTAGAACGGGTGCGGTAACATTCGCCCCCTGATTTTCAGGGCTGTTAGCTCAGTTGGTAGAGCAGTTGACTCTTAATCAATAGGTCCAAGGTTCGAATCCTTGACAGCCCACCAAATTGAAAGCCATCAGAGTGATCTGGTGGCTTTTCCTTTTTATGTAAGCCCATGCTTTTGCATGGTGGTACGGAAAACACCCCGAGGTGTATAATCCGGCCCAGAGTTTTCAGGGCTGTTAGCTCAGTTGGTAGAGCAGTTGACTCTTAATCAATAGGTCCAAGGTTCGAATCCTTGACAGCCCACCAGTTTGAAGGCCACCGGAGTGATCCGGTGGCTTTTTTCTTTGCCGGATGCGGCGGTTGGGCGCTTCCGCTTTGCGGGCCGGCCTGCAACAATGGCGCCCCTGAACCGGCCTCGCGAAAGTGGCGGAATTGGTAGACGCCCTGGATTTAGGTTCCAGTGTCTGAGAGGACGTGGGGGTTCGAGTCCCCCCTTTCGCACCAGTGCCCGGTCATGCCAGCCCCCGTTCGGCGGTGTTGGCCCTGTTTCCGCCCGCTTCCTGAATGGGCGCGCCTGCTGGCGGTGAGGCCCGGAATCGGCCAAACTAGAGGGCTGCGGCCGAAATCCGCGCCTGAACCGTTTCAATCACCATATCGTGCCGGGGGCCGCTGCCGCCGGTGGCAGGAGTCCACATGCAAGCTTCGATCGAATCCACCGGCAACCTGGAACGCCGCCTGAGCTTCTCGCTGCCGGCCGACCGCCTGCAGAGCCATATCAATGGCCGCCTTGGCGAAATCGCGCGTACCGCGCGCATCAAGGGCTTCCGCCCGGGCAAGGTGCCGGCCAAGGTGATCGAGCAGCGTTTCGGGCCGCAGGTGCGTGCCGAGGCGATGGATGGCCTGCTGCGTGAGACCTTCGACGCCGCCCTGCGCGAGCACGAGCTGCGCATTGCCGGCAACCCGCGCATCGACAAGGCGGGCGAGGGCGAGTTCGATTTCGTCGCCACCGTCGAGCTGATTCCGGATTTCGGCGACGTCGATGTCACCAAGCTCAACGTGGTGCGCCACACGGCTGAAATCAGCGATGCCGACATCGACCAGATGATCGAGAACCTGCGCCAGCAGCGCCGCACCTGGAAGCCGGTTACGCGTGGCGCCCAGGAAGGCGACCTGGTGGGCCTGGAGACCTGGTCGCAGGCTGGCGACGAGCGCCTGCCGGCCGAAGGTGTCGAGAAGGGCACCATCATCATCGGCCAGGGCATGATGTTCGAGCAGATCGAAAAGGGCCTGGTCGGCCTGTCCAAGGGCGAAGAAAAGACCCTGGACGTGGAGTTCCCGGCTGATTGGCGCGTGCCCGCGCTGGCCGGCAAGACCGTGCAGGTGACGGTCAAGGCCACCGAGGTGTCCGAGCAGGACATGCCGGAAGTGGATGCTGCCTTCATCAAGAGCTTCGGTGTCAAGAATGGCGACCTGGAGCAGTTCCGCGCCGACATCCGTTCCAACCTGGAGCGTGAGCTCAAGGGCGCGCTGATGAACCGCCTGCGCCGCGAAGTGGGTGAGCAGCTGATCGCCGCCTATTCCTCGGTCGAGCTGCCGCCGCGCCTGGTCGAGGGCGAAGCCCGTTCGATGCTGGCCCAGCAGGTGGACGCGATCCGCCGCCAGGGCGGCAACCCGGGCGAAGTGCCGGCCGATGCGCACGAAGGCTTCAAGGAAGCGGCCAGCAAGCGTGTGCTGGTGGGTCTGCTGGTCGGCGAAGTGGCCCGTAAGAACGAGCTGCGCCTGGACCCCAAGCGCCTGAACGAAACCATGCGCCTGATCGCTTCCACCTACGAAGAGCCGGAGCAGGTCATTGAGATGTACCGCAACGACCCCCAGCTCATGGCTGGCCTGCAGAACCGCGTGATGGAAGAGCAGGTCATCGACTGGATCGCCGAGCGTGCCCAGCACACCGAGCAGGCGTTGACGTTCCAGGAAGCCATCCGCCAGTAAGCTGGCGGTGTTCCGACCCTGCGCCACGGCGCGGGGCGTTCCCCTCGAACAACAGGTGCCTCACGAATGGACAACCGAACCAAAGCATTGAACATGGTTCCGATGGTGGTCGAGCAGACCAGCCGCGGCGAGCGCGCCTATGACATCTATTCGCGCCTGCTCAAGGAGCGCCTGATTTTCCTGGTCGGCCCGATCGACGACCACATGGCCAACCTGGTGGTGGCGCAGCTGCTGTTCCTGGAAGCGGAAAATCCGGAAAAGGACATCAGCATCTACATCAACTCGCCGGGTGGCGTGGTGACCGCCGGCATGGCGATCTACGACACCATGCAGTACATCAAGCCGGACGTGAGCACCATCTGCGTCGGCCAGGCCGCCTCGATGGGCGCGCTGCTGCTGGCCTCGGGTGCTGCGGGCAAGCGTTATGCGCTGCCGAACTCGCGGGTGATGATCCACCAGCCGCTGGGCGGCTTCCAGGGCCAGGCCAGCGACATCGACATCCACGCGCGTGAAATCCTCACCCTGCGTGCGCGCCTGAACGAGGTGCTGGCCAAGCACACCGGGCAGTCGCTGGAGACCATCGCGCGCGATACCGAGCGCGACAACTTCAAGAGCGCGGCCGATGCAGTGGCCTATGGTCTGGTGGACCAGGTGCTGGAGCGCCGTCCGGACGAGTCGATCCAGCCGGCTTGACGGTGCAAGTGGCCGAAAACATGGCATTTTTGGCAGGGTCGGAACTGGACTGGCGTCCATCCGGCCCTGTGCTATTCTCGAATTTGAACCCCCTGTTCAGAGGGGGAAGCAACTGGGTAAGCGAAGCATGAGCGAAGACCGGCAAGGTCGTTCCGGGGACAGCAGCGGCAAGATTCTGTACTGCTCGTTCTGCGGCAAGAGTCAGCACGAAGTACGCAAGCTGATCGCGGGTCCGAGCGTGTTCATCTGTGATGAATGCGTGGAGCTGTGCAACGACATCATCCGCGAGGAGCTTGAGGAGAAGGCGCAGTCGGCACGCAGTTCGCTGCCCAAGCCGCGCGAGATCCTGGAAGTGCTCGACCAGTACGTCATTGGCCAGAACCGTGCAAAGCGCACGCTGGCGGTGGCTGTGTACAACCATTACAAGCGTATCGAGAGCCGCCAGAAGAGCGACGATGTGGAGCTGTCCAAGTCCAACATCCTGCTGGTCGGCCCGACCGGTTCGGGCAAGACGCTGCTGGCTGAAACCCTCGCTCGCCTGCTCAATGTGCCGTTCACCATGGCCGACGCCACCACGCTGACCGAAGCCGGTTACGTGGGCGAGGACGTGGAGAACATCATCCAGAAGCTGCTGCAGAAGTGCGACTACGATGTCGAGAAGGCGCAGCAGGGCATCGTCTACATCGACGAAATCGACAAGATCTCGCGTAAGAGTGAGAACCCGTCAATCACCCGCGACGTGTCCGGTGAAGGCGTGCAGCAGGCGCTGCTGAAGCTGATCGAAGGCACCGTGGCCAGCGTGCCGCCGCAGGGTGGTCGCAAGCACCCGCAGCAGGAATTCCTGCAGGTGGACACCAAGAACATCCTGTTCATCTGTGGCGGCGCGTTCGCCGGCCTGGACAAGGTGATCCAGCAGCGTTCGTCCGATTCGAGCAGCATCGGCTTCGGGGCAAAGGTCAAGAGTGCCGAGCGCAAGCAGGAAGTGGGCAAGGTGCTGGCCGAGGTGGAGCCGGAAGACCTGATCAAGTTCGGCCTGATTCCGGAGTTCGTCGGCCGCCTGCCGGTGGTGGCAACGCTGGAAGAGCTGGACGAGGCGGCGCTGATCAAGATCCTGACCGAGCCCAAGAACGCCATCACCAAGCAGTTCAAGAAGCTGTTCGAGATGGAGAACGTGGAGCTGGAATTCCGCCCGGACGCGCTCTCGGCCATTGCCAAGAAGGCGCTCAAGCGCAAGACCGGCGCCCGTGGCCTGCGCACCATCGTCGAATCGGTGCTGCTGGACACCATGTACGAGCTGCCGTCGCAGGAGAATGTGAGCAAGGTGGTGGTGGACGAGTCGGTCATCGACAACAAATCCGAGCCGTACATCATCTACCAGACGCCTCCGGCGCCGGCCAAGGCCGCCTCGGGCGACTGAGCCCCGGGGCAGGGGTCTGAACCGCGCATTTCGGGGTTCAGTTCTGGCCGCGCAAGCCTCTTGCAACACCCGGCCGATGGCCCCATAACGGGGCCATCGGCCTTTTTTATCGGCCCCCATCGAATTCCTGCGGAGCCCCACATGGCCCAGTCCCAACTCGAAACCCTCGACCTGCCGGTGCTGCCACTGCGAGACGTGGTGGTGTTCCCGCACATGGTCATTCCGCTGTTCGTCGGCCGCGACAAGTCCATGCAGGCGCTGGAGCGTGCCATGGAGGCGGACAAGCGCATCCTGCTGCTGGCCCAGAGGTCGGCTGAAACCGACGACCCGGCCGCCGCCGATCTGTACACCGTGGGCACCCTGGCCCAGGTGCTGCAGCTGCTGAAACTGCCCGACGGCACCATCAAGGTGCTGGTCGAAGGCCTGTCGCGCGTGAGCGTGGACAAGGTCTACGAGCAGGACGGCGCGCTGCAGGGCCATGGCGTGGAGCTGGAGTCGGACGAATCGCGCGAGCCGCGTGAGATCGAGGCTGTCGCCCGTTCGCTGATGTCGCTGTTCGAGCAGTACGTCAAGACCAACCGCAAGCTGCCGCCGGAGCTGCTGCAGACCCTGGCCGGCATCGAAGAGCCCGCGCGCCTGGCCGACACCATCGCCGCGCACATCGGCGTGCGCCTGGCCGACAAGCAGAAGCTGCTGGAAACGCTGCAGGTGGGTGACCGCCTGGAGATGCTGGTGGGCCTGGTCGATGGCGAGATCGACGTGCAGCAGCTGGAGAAGCGCATCCGCGGCCGGGTGAAGTCGCAGATGGAAAAGAGCCAGCGCGAGTACTACCTCAACGAGCAGATGAAGGCCATCCAGAAGGAACTGGGTGATCTGGACGACGCGCCGGGCGAGCTGGACGAACTGGCGCGCAAGATCGCCGAGGCCGGCATGCCCAAGGCGGTCGAGGCCAAGGCCAGGAACGAATTCAACAAGCTCAAGCAGATGTCGCCCATGTCGGCCGAAGCGGCCGTGGTGCGCAACTACCTGGAATGGCTGCTGGGCGTGCCGTGGAAGAAGCGCAGCAAGGTCCGCAAGGACCTGAAGGTGGCGCAGGACACGCTGGACGCCGACCACTACGGGCTGGACAAGGTCAAGGACCGCATCCTTGAGTACCTTGCCGTGCAGTCGCGGGTGAAGCAGATGAAGGGGCCGATCCTGTGCCTGGTGGGGCCGCCGGGCGTGGGCAAGACCTCGCTGGGCCAGTCCATCGCCAAAGCCACCAACCGCAAGTTCGTGCGCATGTCGCTGGGCGGCGTGCGCGACGAGGCCGAGATCCGTGGCCACCGCCGTACCTACGTCGGTTCCATGCCGGGCCGCATCGTGCAGAACCTCAACAAGGTGGGCAGCAAGAACCCGCTGTTCGTGCTGGACGAGATCGACAAGATGTCGATGGATTTCCGTGGCGACCCGTCTTCGGCGCTGCTGGAAGTGCTGGACCCGGAGCAGAACAACGCCTTCAACGACCACTATCTGGAAGTGGACCTGGACCTGAGCGAAGTGATGTTCGTGGCCACCTCGAACTCGCTCAACATTCCCGGCCCGCTGCTGGACCGCATGGAAGTGATCCGCATCCCCGGCTATACCGAGGATGAGAAGCTCAACATCGCCACCCGTTACCTGGTGCCCAAGCAGCTCAAGGCCAACGGCCTGAAGCCGGAGGAGTTGGCCATCGAGGAAGCCGCCATCCGCGACATCGTGCGTTACTACACGCGCGAATCGGGCGTGCGCAACCTTGAGCGCGAGATCGCCAAGATCTGCCGCAAGGTGGTCAAGGAGATCGCGCTGGCCGGCCCGCAGCCGGCGAAGAAGACGGCCAGGAAGAGCACGAAGAAGCCCAAGGCGCTGGTGGTGGTCGATGGTGCGAACCTGGACAAGTACCTGGGCGTGCGCCGCTTCGACTTCGGACGTGCCGAGGAAGAGAACGAGATCGGCCTGGTCACCGGCCTGGCCTGGACCGAGGTGGGTGGCGATCTGCTGCAGATCGAATCGACCCTGATCCCGGGCAAGGGCGCGGTGACCCTGACCGGCCAGCTGGGCAATGTGATGAAGGAGTCGGCCACGGCCGCCCTGTCGGTGGTGCGTGCGCGCGCCGAGGCGTTGGGCATCGACGTGGACTTCCTGCAGAAGCACGACGTGCACCTGCACGTGCCCGATGGCGCCACGCCGAAGGATGGCCCCAGCGCCGGTATCGCCATGGTCACCTCGCTGGTGTCCACGCTGAGCAAGGTGCCGGTGAAGGCCGACGTGGCAATGACCGGCGAGATCACCCTGCGCGGGCGCGTCACCGCCATTGGTGGGCTGAAGGAAAAACTGCTGGCCGCGCTGCGTGGTGGCATCCGCACGGTCATCATTCCCGATGAGAACCGCAAGGACCTGGCGGATATTCCGGCCAACGTCACCGATGGCCTCACCATCGTGCCGGTGAAGTGGATTGACGAGGTGCTCGATATCGCGCTGGAGTCGCCGCTGGCACCGAAGAAGGCACGCAAAACTGCACAGCGCGTCACGGTACGCGGCAAGAGCAAGGCAGCTCCCAACGCCCGCGTCAAGCACTGAAATGTGAATGCCAAACCCCCTGAAACCCGCGCCATTGCTGGCTTTTCGGCTTGCGTGGGTAGGGGGGCGCTGGTATAAAAGTCCGACTCGCGCACCTTCGTTTTCGCAGGTGAGGCGCAGGTAGCTTCTACCGGCTTGTGGTGTCCAGTGGACATGCGCAGGCCAACCAAACTATTCCGCGGATTTGCCGCAAAGGGAGTTTTACAGAATGAACAAGACCGAATTGATTGATGGCGTTGCCGCTGCTGCTGACCTGTCCAAGGCCGAAGCTGGCCGTGCAGTTGACGCTGTCATCGCCGAGATCACCAAGGCCCTGAAGAAGGGTGATGCCGTGACTCTGGTGGGCTTCGGTACGTTCCAGGTCCGTGAGCGCGCTGAGCGCACTGGCCGCAACCCGAAGACCGGCGAAGAGATCAAGATCGCCGCTGCAAAAAATCCTGCGTTCAAGGCTGGTAAAGCTCTTAAGGACGCTGTAAACTAAGCGGCTCACCGGGGGTGCTTAGCTCAGTGGTAGAGCGTCTCCCTTACAAGGAGAGGGTCGGGGGTTCGAAACCCTCAGCACCCACCACTTAGGCACCAACGCGCAGTATTGAAAGTGGAGCGGTAGTTCAGCTGGTTAGAATGCTGGCCTGTCACGCCGGAGGTCGCGGGTTCGAGTCCCGTCCGCTCCGCCACTTCATGCAGGCCCCTGAGCGATCGGGGGCCTTGCTTTCTCAGGGCCCTGGTCGTGAGGGAGCAGAACGGTTCAATGCGGAGCGGTAGTTCAGCTGGTTAGAATGCTGGCCTGTCACGCCGGAGGTCGCGGGTTCGAGTCCCGTCCGCTCCGCCATTAACCAAGCCGCCTTTCGGGGCGCGCACCACGGGAAACCGCGGTGGACGAGTCAAAACGTGGAGCGGTAGTTCAGCTGGTTAGAATGCTGGCCTGTCACGCCGGAGGTCGCGGGTTCGAGTCCCGTCCGCTCCGCCAGTTGTCTCAAAAGCCCTCGGCCCTGGCCGGGGGCTTTTTCTTTGCGCGGCCGCATCCGGGCCCTGCGCTGGGAGTCAAGCGGGAAGCGGGTTACACTGCTCTGCTCGCCAATAGGCCCTGATTTTTCCCATGCTGCAGAAACTTCGCGACAAGACCTCAGGCTGGATCGTTACAGTGATCGTGGGCCTGCTGATGATTCCGTTCCTGTTCGTGATCGACAACAGCTACCTCGGTGGCGTCGGCTCACAGAACGTGGCCAAGGTGTCGGCCCCTCCGGCCTGGTGGCGCTCGGCGCCGTCGTGGTGGCCGGTGTCGTTCCTGTGGAACCATCACGAGATCAGCGTCGAGGATTTCCGCACGCGCTTCGAGCAGGCGCGCATGCAGGCACGCGAGCAGCAGGGCGACAACTTCGACCCGCGCCAGTTCGAGACCACCGAAAACAAGCTGACCGTGCTGGACCAGCTGATTGACGAGCAGGTGGTGCGCCTGGCTGCCGAAGAGGCGCATATCGTCATCGGCGATGCCGCCGTGCGCGATTACATCAACAGCATTGAAGCGTTCAAGCGCGACGGCAAGTTCAACGCCGACCAGTACCGCATGGCGCTGTCGCAGAGCATGCCGCCGCGTACGCCGGCCATGTTCGAGCAGCTGGTGCGTACCAGCCTGCAGCAGTCCATCATTCCCAGTGCGCTGGCCGAGTCCGGCTTTGCCACCAAGGGCGAGAGCGAGCGCCTGCTCAAGCTGCTGGGCGAAACCCGTGATGTGGAATTTGCCGTGCTGCCGGCACCGGAAGCCGATACCGCCGCAGTCAGCGATGCGCAGATCAAGGAGTGGTACGACGGCCACCCCAGGGATTTCCGCCAGCCGGAAAGCGTGTCGCTGGAATACGTGGAACTCAACGCCGCCAGCATGGCACCTGCCTCGCCGGCTGATGAAGCCACGCTGCGCAAGCGTTACGACGATGAAAAGGCACGCTTTGTTTCCGCCGACCAGCGCCTGGCTTCGCACATCCTGATCAGCGCCGGCAGCGATGCCGCCGCGCAGAAGGCTGCCGAAGAGAAGGCTGCCAAGCTGGCCGCCGAAGCCAGGCAGGGTGCCGATTTCGCTGCGCTGGCCAAGGCCAACTCCGACGACACCGGCTCCAAGGAGACCGGCGGCGACCTGGGTTGGGTGGAGCGTGGCGTGATGGTCAAGCCGTTCGAGGACGCACTGTTCGCGATGAAGGCAGGTGACGTGGTGGGCCCGGTGAAGTCCGAGTTCGGCTACCACGTGATCAAGCTGCGCGAGATCAAGGGCGGCGAGGGGCGTCCGTTCGAGGAAGTGCGTGACCAGCTGGCTGCCGAGCAGCTGCAGGCCGACACCGAGCGCAGCTTCAACGAGCTCAGTGGCCGCCTGGTGGACCTGGTCTACAAGAACCCGACCGCGCTGGAGCCGGCAGCCAAGGAAGTGGGTGTGCCGGTGCAGACCATTGGCCCGTTCACCCACGCCACGGCCAGCGGCATTGCCGCCAACCCGGCCGTGCTGAAGGCCGCGTTCTCCGATGCGCTGAAGGAAGACGGCACGGTGAGCGACCCGATCGAGCTGGCGCCGAACCACAACGTGATGATCCGCGTCACCGCGCATACACCGGAGCAGGCCATTCCGCTGGACAAGGCCCGCGAGCAGGTGATTGCCGCCATCCGCCACAACCGTGCCGAGGAAGCATCGAAGAAGGCCGCCGACGCGCTGCTGGCCAAGCTGCAGGGTGGCCAGACCCTGGCCGCGCTGGCGCAGACGGACAAGCTGCAGCTGATACCGCTGCCGGGCCTGCCGCGCACCGCGCCGATGCCGACCGTTGCCGCCAACCGTGCGGTGTTCACCGTTGCACCGCCGGCCGGCGACAAGCCCAGCTACGGCAAGGTGAAGATGGACGATGGCAGCTATGCGGTGTTCGCGGTGACCAAGGTGACCCCGGGCAACCTGGCCGAAGTGCCGGAGCCGCAGCAGGCCATGCTCAAGCAGCAGCTGAGCCAGATCGACGGCGCTGCCGCTGCCAAGGCCTATGTGGACGGCATGCGCAAGCACTACAAGGTGCAGGTGCAGGAATCGCAGCTGTGATCCAGCAACACCCGTGAACCAGAAAGCCCGGTCCCTGACCGGGCTTTCTATTTGTGCGCGTTCTGGGGCCATGCAGCGCAGGGTGGAAATGGAACAGGCGCCCTTGGGCGCCTGTTCTTCTGTCCGCGACGGGTGAGCGTACTCAGCCCTTGATCACACCCAGCTCCTTGCCGATGCGGGTGAAGGCATCGATGGCGCGGTCCAGATGCTCGCGGGTATGCGCGGCGCTCATCTGGGTACGGATGCGGGCCTGGCCCTTGGGCACCACCGGGAAGAAGAAGCCCACCGCGTAGATGCCTTCTTCCATCAGCCGCTGCGCGAACTTCTGCGCCAGCGGTGCGTCGTACAGCATCACCGGGCTGATCGGGTGCACGCCCGGCTTCACGTCGAAGCCTGCGGCGGTCATCTTCTCGCGGAAGTAGGCGGTGTTCTCGGCCAGCTTCTCACGCAGGTCGCCGGCCTTGTCCAGCATGTCGAAGGCCTTGATGCCCGCCGCCACGACGTGCGGCGGCAGCGAGTTGGAGAACAGGTAAGGGCGTGAACGCTGGCGCAGCAGTTCGATGACCTCGCTGCTGGCGCAGGTGAAGCCGCCCAGCGCGCCGCCCATGGCCTTGCCCAGCGTGCCGGTGATGATGTCGATGCGGTCCAGCACGCCCTTCACCTCGGCAGAGCCACGACCCGTGGCGCCGAGGAAGCCGGTGGCATGGCATTCGTCGATATGCACCAGCGCGTTGTACTTCTTCGCCAGCGCGGTGATTTCATCCAGCGGCGCGATGAAGCCGTCCATCGAGAACACGCCGTCGGTGGTGATCAGCTTGGTCCTGCAGCCGGCAGCATCGGCGGCCTGCAACTGTGCTTCCAGATCGGCCATGTCGCAGTTGGCATAGCGGAAGCGCTTGGCCTTGCACAGGCGCACGCCGTCGATGATGGAGGCGTGGTTGAGCGCATCGGAGATGATGGCGTCGTTCTCGCCCAGCAGCGGCTCGAACAGGCCGCCGTTGGCGTCGAAGCAGGCGGCGTAGAGGATGGTGTCACCCTTGCCGAAGAAATCGGCGATCTGCTTTTCCAACTGCTTGTGCAGGTCCTGGGTGCCGCAGATGAAGCGCACCGAAGCCATGCCGAAGCCGTGGCTGTCCAGCGCGTCCTTGGCGGCCTGGATCAGATCCGGGTGGTCGGCCAGGCCCAGGTAGTTGTTGGCGCAGAAGTTCAGCACGGTGCGGCCGTCGTCGAGCGTGATCTCGGCCGACTGCGGGCTGGTGATGATGCGTTCGGACTTGAACAGGCCCTGCGCACGGATGGCGTCCAGTTCCTCGGCGTAGTGCCGGGTGAGCGGGGAGGTATTCGCGTTGGCGGTCATGGCAGGGTCTTGCGGCGGAAAGGAATACTGATTTTAGCGGGCCGGCGCCCGCGCCGCAGGCTTCATGCGCGATGGCTATATGAGCTGTGGCGGAAGTCATTTCCGTGGCCGGTGTGTGCGCCCGCAGCATCGGCAGCCTGTCCCGTTGCCGCCGCCACCGCCATGCGCCGATCCCATGCCCTGTTCACGTTGCTGTTCGCCCTGCTGGTGCTGGCCGGTGCTGCGGAGGCCGCGCCGCGGCAGCTGCTCAATGTTTCCTACGACCCCACCCGCGAGCTGTACCGCGATTACAATGCCGCCTTCGCGCGCCACTGGAAGCAGACCAAGGGCGAAGACGTGAGCATCGAAACCTCGCATGGTGGCTCCGGCAAGCAGGCCAGAGCGGTGATCGACGGCATCGAGGCGGACGTGGTGACGCTGGCACTGGCCTACGACGTGGATGCCATCGCCGACAAGGCCAAACTGCTTCCCGAGGACTGGGAATCGCGCCTGCCGGACAACAGTGCGCCGTACACCTCGACCATTGTCTTTCTGGTGCGCAAGGGCAACCCGAAGGGCATCCGCGACTGGCCGGACCTGCTGCGCAGTGGCGTGTCGGTGGTGACGCCCAACCCGAAAACTTCCGGCGGCGCGCGCTGGAACTACCTCGCCGCGTGGGCCTATGCCGACCACATCTTCAAGGGCGATCGCGCCAAGGTGCTGAACTACATGCGTGCGCTGTTCCGCAACGTGCCGGTACTCGATACCGGTGCGCGTGGCGCGACCACCACCTTCGTGCAGCGTGGCATCGGTGATGTGCTGCTGGCATGGGAGAACGAAGCCTTCCTGGCGCGCGAGGAACTGGGCCGCGACAGCTTCGAGATCGTGGTGCCGAAGCTGTCGATACTGGCCGAGCCGTCGGTGGCGCTGGTGGACCGCAACGTGGACCGGCACGGTACGCGCGAAGTGGCGCAGGCCTACCTGCAGTATCTGTATTCGCCCGAAGGGCAGCGCATCGCCGCACGCCACTACTACCGCCCACGCCATGCCGAGTATGCGGACCGCAAGGATGTGGCGCGCTTTCCGCAGCTGCAGCTGGTGACCATCCGCAGCGCGTTCGGCTCATGGGAGAAAGCGCAGGCCGAGCACTTCGCCGATGGTGGTGTGTTCGACCAGATACAGGCGGGCAGGTAAGCCGTGAACGCAGCTGTTGAAGCCGTGCCGCCGCGCCCGCGACGCCAGCGCCGGGTACTGCCCGGCTTCGGCCTTGGCATGGGCATCACCCTGTTCTGGCTGGGGCTGGTCGTCCTGATTCCGCTGACAGGCATCTTCCTGAAAGCGGCGGGGCTGGGTGTGGCCGGCATATGGCAGGTGTGGAGCGAGCCGCGCGTGCTTGCCGCGCTGCGCCTGAGCTTTGGTACTGCGTTTGCGGCGGCGGCGTTCAACACCGTGATGGGAACATGGGTGGCGTGGGTGTTCGTGCGCTATCGCTTCCCGGGCAGGCGGTTGTTCGACGCGATGATCGACCTGCCGTTCGCCCTGCCCACGGCCGTGGCCGGCATCGCGCTCACCGCGCTGTACGGCGGGCAGGGGTGGGTGGGGCGCTGGCTGGAGCCGCTGGGCCTGAAGGTCGCGTACACGCCGCTGGGCATCGTGGTGGCGCTTGTGTTCGTGGGCCTGCCGTTCGTGGTGCGCATCGTGCAGCCGGTGCTGGCCGAGGCCGAGCGCGAACTGGAGGAAGCCGCAGCCACGCTGGGCGCCAGCCGTGTGCAGGTGGTGTGGCGCGTGGTGGTGCCCAGCCTGTGGCCGGCGATGCTCACCGGCTTCGCGCTGGCCTTCGCGCGCAGCGTGGGTGAGTACGGCTCGGTGATCTTCATTGCCGGCAACCTGCCCAGGGTCACCGAGATCGCGCCGCTGCTGATCACCATCCGCCTGGAAGAGTTCGATTACGCAGGTGCCACCGCCATTGCTGCCGCGATGTTGCTGCTGTCCTTCATCGTGCTGCTGCTGGTCAATACGCTGCAGGCACGCCTGCAGCAGCGGGGCATGCGATGAGCGGCCAGGCACTGGAGCTGCCGGTGGTGGCTGCGCCGAGCAGCGCATCGCATCCGTCGCAGGCTGTCACCAGTGAGCCGCGCTGGGTGCGGTGGCTGTTGATTGCCGGCGCGCTGGGCTTTCTGCTGTCCTTCCTGCTGCTGCCGTTGCTGCTTGTTTTCAGCGAGGCCTTGCGCGGTGGCGTGCAGGCCCTGGTGCACGCCATCAGCGAGCCGGATGCGCTGTCGGCACTGCGGCTGACCCTTACGGTCACGGCCATCGTGTTGCCGCTGAATCTTGTCTTCGGCGTGGCGGCGGCATGGGTGGTGAGCCGGCATGAATTTCCGGGCAAGCGTTGGCTGGTGAGCTTGATCGACCTGCCGTTCTCGGTGTCGCCGGTGGTGGCCGGCCTGGCCTTCATTCTGCTGTTCGGGCGTGATGGCTGGCTGTGGCCGTTGATCGAGCACGGTGTGCGCCTGCACCTGCCGGTGCTGGGCGAAACCCTGCTGCGGCTGCCACGCATCGTGTTCGCCTTGCCGGGCATCGTGCTGGCCACGGTGTTCGTCACCTTCCCCTTCATCGCGCGTGAATTGATGCCGCTGATGCAGCAGCAGGGCAGCGACGAGGAACTGGCCGCGCTGACCCTGGGTGCAACACCGTGGCAGATGTTCTGGAAGGTGACCCTGCCCAACATCCGCTGGGGCCTGCTGTATGGCGTGCTGCTGTGCAGTGCGCGTGCGATGGGTGAGTTCGGTGCGGTGTCGGTGGTGTCGGGGCATATCCGCGGGCGCACCAATACGCTGCCGCTACATGTGGAAATCCTCTACAACGAATATGCCTACAGCGCGGCGTTTGCCTGCGCGGCGCTGCTTGCCGGCAGCGCGCTGCTGACGCTGGTGGTGAAGACTTTTCTTGAGTGGCGGCATGGTCAGTCACTGGCCGCCGCGCACCGTCATTGATACCGGGGCACAGCGATGAACATCCGCATTCAACAACTGGACAAACGCTTTGGCGGTTTCGCCGCGCTCGACGGGGTGAGCCTGGATATACGCAGTGGCGAGCTGCTGGCCCTGCTGGGGCCGTCCGGCTCGGGCAAGACCACGCTGCTGCGCGCCATCGCCGGGCTGGAGCAGCCTGACCGGGGAAGCATTCTTTTCGATGGCGAGGACGCCACCAATCTGAGCGTGCAGGCGCGGCGTGCGGGCTTCGTGTTCCAGCACTACGCCCTGTTCCGGCACCTGGACGTGCGCGGCAATATCGCTTTCGGGCTGGAGGTGCGGCGTGGCGGCGAGCGTTGGCCGAAGGCGCGCATCCAGGCGCGGGTGGACGAGCTGCTGTCACTGGTGCAGCTGGACGGGCTGGGTGCGCGCTACCCGGCGCAGCTTTCCGGTGGCCAGCGGCAGCGCGTGGCACTGGCGCGGGCGTTGGCCATCGAGCCGCGCGTGCTGCTGCTGGACGAGCCCTTTGGTGCGCTGGATGCACAGGTGCGCCGTGACCTGCGGCGCTGGCTGCGCGAGCTGCACGATCGCACCGGGCTGACCACGGTGTTCGTCACCCACGACCAGGAAGAAGCATTGGAGCTGGCCGACCGCGTGGCCATCCTCAACCGTGGTCGCATCGAACAGCTGGGTACGCCGGGCGAGGTATACGACGCGCCGGCATCGCCCTTCGTCTACGGTTTCGTGGGCGAGGCCAACCGGCTGCCGGCCAGGCTGCATGACGGGGCGCTGGAAGTGGCCGGCGCGCGCTGGCCGCAGCCAGCCTCCGCGCTGCCGGCGGGCACTGCCCTGGAAGTGTTCGTCCGCCCGGAGGACATGCGGGTGGGGCAGGGCGGTGACTGGCTGGCCACGGTGGATGCGGTGCAGCGCAGCGGGCCGCGCCAGCGCCTGCGCGCGCACCTGCCGGGCCATGCAGCGGCGCCGGCCATCGAGCTGGAGGTGGAGTTGCCGGCGGGCTCGCCGGCGTTTGTGCCGGGCCAGCAGATCCGCCTGGGGGCAGGGCGCTACGGGGTGTTTCCGGTCACTGGCGGCTGAATGAGCGATACATAGTTGATGACGCTGCTGCTGCAGTGCAATACCATTGCAGTTAAGAAATCGTAAATCGGCGCTGTTCCGGCGCCGGCATCCCATCCATGGAGAGCTCCGCATGATGCACCGCAAGCGCCTTGTTGCCCTGGCCTGTGCCGCCCTGTTGTCGGCCCCGTTCGTCGCCAGCGCGCAGGACACCGAGGAATCCACCTCGCCGTTCAGCGCCACCTTCGCCGTGACCACCGACTACGTGTTCCGTGGCGTGTCGCAGACCGACAACAACCCGGCCTTCCAGGCCAGCGCCACCTACACCGCACCGTTCGGCCTGTATGTGGGCGTGTGGGGCTCCAACGTCGATTTCGGCAAGGGCGGCCCGAACTTTGAAGTTGATTACAACATCGGCTGGAACAAGGACCTGTCCGACAGCTGGAACCTGGACCTGGGTGTGAACCGCTACACCTACACCAATGCCTCCAGCGATTACGGCGACATCGACTACAACGAATACCTGGCCAAGGTCACCTGGACCGGCCCGGTGGTCGTGAGCGGCCTGCTGGGCTACGCCAACGACTACAACAACGCCGATGCCAAGCAGACCTACACCGGTCTGGAAGCCAGCTATGCGTTCGGCGACAGCGGTTACTCGCTCGGCGCGTCGGCCGGCTACACCACCATCAAGGCCAACGCCAACGAGTGGCCGCGTCGTGAGGATTACTACGACGGTTCGGTGTCGGTGTCCAAGGCCTTCGGCCCGGCCACTGCCACCCTGGGTTACTACGACACCTTCGGTTCGGATGCGCCGTCGCTGCGCCGCGACTCGGACACCTACAAGCCGGGCGTGGTGTTCACCATCGCCGTGGAAGTGCCGTGATCCCGCGCTGAGCCATCAGCCAATGAAAAAGGCGCCGCAAGGCGCCTTTTTTGTGGACCGCGCGCCAGCCTGCGCTCAGCCGACTTTGGCTTTGTGGCGCTTGCCGATATCGCGCGCCAGCACCCACACCACCAGCACGTTCACCGCCAGCAGCAGCCAGGAGGCCCAGCCGGGGTGCTTGATGATGGCGTAGACATCCAGCGGCAGGTAGATGGCCGCGGAAATGCAGCCCAGCCAGGATGCCCAGGCCTTGGCGCGCCACAGGCCCCAGGCTTCAAGCGCGCGCAGCAGGCCGTAGCCGACCAGCGCGGCGGCGGCGATATGCACGGTGTCGGGGGTGATCAGGCCCAGCATCGAGGAGAACGAACCGTGTTCCGGGTCGCCGCCGATGCGGTGGATCAGGGTATTGATGATGTTGCGCAGCGGCTGCGGCCCGGAGATTTCCAGGCCGGCAGCAGCGAGAAAGGCCAGTACGGCCTTTCCCGCCTCCAGCAGCGCGATGGCTGCCAGGCCCGGATGCGCGTGCGGATCCGGGTTGTAGGGCGTGTTGCCGGACACGGAATCAGCCCGCGCGCGAGGCCTTCTTGCGGTCGCTCTCGGTCAGGAACTTCTTGCGCAGGCGGATTTCCTTCGGAGTGACTTCCACCAGCTCGTCGTCCTCGATGAAGTCCAGTGCCTGCTCAAGCGAGAACTTGATGGCCGGGGTCAGCTTGATCGCATCGTCCTTGCCCGAAGCGCGCATGTTGGTCAGCGGCTTGGTCTTGATGGCGTTGACGGTCAGGTCGTTGTCCTTGGAGTGGATGCCGACCAGCTGGCCTTCGTACACGTTGTCGCCTTCGGCGGCGAACAGCTTGCCGCGCTCTTCCAGCGGGCCCAGCGCGTAGGCCGGGGTGGCGCCCGGGGCGTTGGCGATCATCACGCCGTTCTGGCGCTTGGCGATGGCGCCCTGTTCCTTCGGGCCGTAATGGTCGAACACGTGGAACAGCAGGCCCGAACCGGAGGTCAGGGTCTTGAACTCGTTCTGGAAGCCGATCAGGCCGCGCGCCGGAATCTTGAAGTCAAGGCGCACGCGGCCCTTGCCGTCCGGCTCCATCGCTTCGAGCAGGGCCTTGCGGGTGCCCAGCTTTTCCATCACGCCGCCCTGGTGCTGCTCTTCGATGTCCACCACCAGCTGCTCGATGGGCTCCATCAGCTGGCCGTCGATTTCCTTGATGATCACTTCCGGGCGCGACACGGCCAGCTCGTAGCCTTCGCGACGCATGGTTTCGATCAGCACCGACAGGTGCAGCTCGCCACGGCCGGAGACCAGGAACTTGTCGGCGTCTTCCAGCTGTTCCACCTTCAGTGCCACGTTGTGCACCTTCTCGCGGTCCAGGCGCTCCTTGAGCTGGCGGCTGGTCAGGAACTTGCCACCGGACAGGTCCTTGCTGCCGGCGAACGGCGAGTTGTTGACCTGGAAGGTCATGGAGATGGTGGGCTCGTCCACGGTCAGCGGCGGCAGTGCCTCGGGGGCGTCCAGCGCGCAGACGGTGTCGGAAATGGTCAGCTCCTGGATGCCGGAGATGGCCACGATGTCGCCGGCCTGCGCCTCTTCAACCTCGATGCGCTCCAGGCCCATGAAGCCCAGCACCTGCAGCACCTTGCCCTGGCGCTTCTTGCCTTCGCGGTCGATGATGGTGACCGGCATGTTCTTCTTGACCTTGCCGCGCTGGATGCGGCCGATGCCGATCACGCCGACGAAGTTGTTGTAGTCCAGCTGGCTGATGCGCATCTGGAACGGGCCTTCAGCCTCGACTTCCGGCGCCGGCACGTACTTCATGATGGCTTCGTACAGCGGGGTCATGTCGCCGTCGCGCACGGTGTCTTCCAGGCCGGCATAGCCGTTCAGGCCGGAGGCGTAGACGATGGGGAAATCCAGCTGCTCGTTGGTGGCGCCGAGCTTGTCGAACAGATCGAACACCTGGTCGATGACCCAGTCCGGGCGGGCGCTCGGGCGGTCGACCTTGTTGACCACGACGATCGGCTTGAAGCCCATCGCGAAGGCCTTCTGGGTGACGAAGCGGGTCTGCGGCATCGGGCCGTCCATCGCATCGACCAGGATCAGCACCGAGTCGACCATCGACAGCACGCGCTCCACTTCGCCGCCGAAGTCGGCGTGTCCGGGGGTGTCCACGATGTTGATGCGGTTGCCGTTCCACTTGATGGCGGTGTTCTTGGCCAGGATGGTGATGCCGCGTTCCTTTTCCTGGTCATTGCTGTCCATCACGCGCTCGGCCAGCACCGTGCGCTCGGACAGGGTGCCGGACTGCTTGAGCAGCTGGTCGACGAGGGTGGTCTTGCCATGATCGACGTGGGCGACGATGGCGATGTTGCGAAGATTTTCGATGGACATGCGAAAGGGGGCCAGTCGGCGCCGGAATTGGAAAAATGAGTTCGGCATTATACGGCGACATTGGCTGATCGCGAAAATTTCCTGCGTCAAGCCCTGATGTCCATTCAGGCAACGCTGACGCCCCCGTCTCCGGGCCGTCCGGGCTGCCCCGGGCAGGGCTGGCGGGGCGGGGGAGGTGTAAACTAGGGGGCTCTGGAAATACCCCCTCCACCAAGGATTGCCATGTCCCTGATCGCCAATTTCGACACCTCCCGCGGCCAGATCAAGGTCGAGCTGTTCGCCGACAAGGCGCCGCTGACCGTTGCCAACTTCGTCAACCTGGCCAAGCGCGGGTTCTACGACGGCCTGAATTTCCATCGCGTGATCGCCGATTTCATGATCCAGGGCGGCTGCCCGGAAGGCTCCGGCCGTGGTGGCCCGGGCTACCGTTTCGAGGACGAGACCAACAACGGCGTGCGCCATGAGCGCGGCGTGCTGTCCATGGCCAATGCCGGCCCGAACACCAACGGCAGCCAGTTCTTCATCACCCACATCAAGACCGACTGGCTGGACGGCAAGCACACCGTGTTCGGCAAGGTCACCGAAGGCCTGGACGTGGTGGATGCGGTCAAGCAGGGCGACACCATCAACAAGATCACCATCGAAGGCGATGTTGACGGTGTGCTGGCCGCCAAGGCCGACCGTGTTGCCGAGTGGAACAAGGTGCTGTCGGCCTGATTCGTCTTCCAGCGGCCACCTGCCGGTGGCCGCTTCTGCTTCCAGCCCCGCTGACGCGCGTGCGCCGGTGGGGCCTCAACCCCACACATGCTTCTTAGCAGAGGAAACCCCCATGAAAGCACCCGTACGTGTTGCCGTGACCGGCGCTGCCGGCAATATCGGTTACGCCCTGCTGTTCCGCATCGCTTCCGGCGAAATGCTGGGCAAGGACCAGCCGGTCATCCTGCAGCTGCTCGAAATCGACAACGAAAAGGCCCAGGCCGCCCTGCAGGGTGTGGTCATGGAGCTTGAAGACTGCGCCTTCCCGCTGCTGGCCGGCGTGGTGACCACCGCCGACCCGCTGGTGGCCTTCAAGGACGTGGACGTTGCCCTGCTGGTCGGCGCCCGTCCGCGCGGCCCGGGCATGGAGCGCAAGGACCTGCTGCTGGAAAACGCCAAGATCTTCACCGTGCAGGGCAAGGCCCTGAACGCCGTCGCCAAGCGTGACGTGAAGGTGCTGGTGGTCGGCAACCCGGCCAACACCAACGCCTACATCGCCATGAAGTCGGCACCGGACCTGAAGCCGGAAAACTTCACCGCCATGCTGCGCCTGGACCACAACCGCGCCCTGAGCCAGCTGGCTGCCAAGACCGGCAAGACCGTGGACAGCTTCGAGAAGTTCACCGTATGGGGCAACCACAGCCCGACCATGTACCCGGACTACCGTTTCGCCGCCACCGGCGGCGCCTCGGTGGGCGAGCTGATCAACGACCAGGAATGGAACGCCAACACCTTCATTCCGACCGTCGGCAAGCGCGGCGCGGCGATCATCGCGGCCCGTGGCCTGTCCTCGGCGGCTTCGGCTGCCAACGCCGCCATCGACCACGTCCATGACTGGGTGCTGGGCAGCAACGGCAAGTGGGTGACCATGGGCGTGCCGTCCGACGGCTCCTACGGCATTCCGGAAGGCGTGGTGTTCGGTTTCCCGGTGACCACCGAGAACGGCAAGTACACCATCGTCAAGGACCTGCCGATCGACGACTTCTCCAGGAAGTACATCGACATCACCCTGGCTGAGCTGGAAGAAGAGCGCGCCGGCGTGGCCGACCTGCTGTAACAGGCAATTGCTGGCTTGAAAAAAGAACGCCGGGCGAAAGCCCGGCGTTTTTCTTGTTTGACCCTCGTCGGGATCAGTTCCTGGGCAGAGTCTGCGGGGTGCCCAGTTCGACGCGGCGGCTCCAGCCGGCCGAGTATTCTTCGTAGCGTTGCTCAAGTGCGGCGATGAACCGGTCGTCGGCAGCCATGCTGCAGTTGCCCGCACCATCGGCAGCCATGTCCGCTGCGGCTGCGGTCGGGAAGCCGCCGGCTCCGGCCAGACACTTGCCGCGCCCGTATACCGGATTGCTGCGCATCTCCAGAATGCTTCGCTGGAAGCGCCGGTCTGCCCTGGTGGCCGCGACGCTGTCCGAGTAGCGCACCTGCAACTGCTGGAACAGTGTGAATGCGGCCTGGCGTTCCTGGCGGGAGCTCTTGTCGAGCGCGGAGTTGTAGAGCATCGCAGCTGTGGGGTCTTTGCGCTCGGCGGACATGGCCAGCCATGCCAGACCCAGCGGGCGGTTTTCGGCCAGGCCATCACCATTGAAATAGGCAATGCCGAGCAGGCGCTGGGCTACCTTGCTGCCCCAGCCGGATGAAAGCTCCAGCATCTCCCGGGCTGCGTCATACTTCCCCGCCTGCCAGTATTTGATGCCCAGGCACAGGTTGTAGTCGCCCGGCAGCGGCGTGCTGATGGCGGCATTGCAATAGCGGACTTCGAAATCGGACTCCTGGTCCTGAGCTGAGGTCATGGCTTCGGAGGCCATGGCGGGTGCCGAGGCCAACAATGCAGCGAGAAGGAGTGTGCGCATGACTGTTTCCTGTTCTTTATGAGTCGAAGAGGGAGACAACGCCGTCCAGGCCGTATACATCAAAATGTACGTACGTGCAAATGTGGTTTCATTTGAAATTTCTGCTCTTCAGCTTCTAAATGGGGCGTACGCGGCGCGGCCGATGCGTTGCTTTCTGCTCAAGGGGAACCCTTGTCGGTGGTTTTGATGGCCAGGGCCGCCGCTGGCTCAAGGGCATTTCTCAACTGTCTTGGGGGCGATGAATTGTTGCGGTTCTGGGATGCGCATCTGTTGATTGTTGAAAAGCCCGCCGGCCTGCTGTCGGTGCCCGGGCGCCTGCCGGAGAATCAGGATTGCGTGGTGTCGCGCCTGCAGCAGCACTACCCGGATGCGCTCACCGTGCATCGTCTGGACCAGGTGACGTCGGGCGTGATGTTGTATGCGCGAGGCAAGGTGATGCAGGCCGCGTTGTCGGGGCAGTTCGAGCAGCGCCAGGTCAGCAAACGCTATGAAGCCCTGGTGCAGGGCGTGCTGCAGGAAGATGCAGGCGAGATCGACCTGCCCTTGATCTGCGACTGGCCGAACCGCCCGAGGCAGATGGTGAGTTTTGACCACGGCAAGCCGGCACTTACCCGCTGGCGTCTGCTGGAGCGCGACGAGATGGCGCAACGCAGCCGTGTGGAGCTGGAGCCGGTGACCGGGCGCAGCCATCAGCTGCGTCTGCATCTGGCCAGCATCGGCCACCCCATCGTTGGTGACGTGATGTACGGCGCGGAGCCGGCGCCGCGTGTGTGCCTGCATGCGTGCCGTCTGGCGTTCGTCCATCCGGTGACGGGGGAGTGGGTGGCGTTTGTTTCGGAGCGTCCGTTCTGAGGTGGAAGCTGGTCTGAAGTGACCGCTGGCCCTCACCCCCAACCCCTCTCCCATGAATGGGAGAGGGGCTTTGAACCGGATGGGAAGGGGGGGGGGTTGATTGGATGTCTATCGGCTTTCGTCGTACGACCATCGTCGCAAGGAGCGCGGTGGCTTGTCCGGACTATGCTCGGAATCAAATCAGGGCGGTTTCCGGAGGGTGTCGTGCGTTACGAGCAGATCTACCACCGTTCCATCGAAGAGCCAGAAGCATTCTGGGCCGAAGAGGCCAGGGCCATTCATTGGCACCGGCCGCCGCAGCAGATTCTGGACTACTCCAACCCACCGTTCCGGCGCTGGTTCGTCGGGGGTGAAACCAACCTCTGCTACAACGCGGTGGATCGCCACCTGGCCGAACGCGCCAACCAGCTCGCGCTGGTCGCCATTTCCACCGAAACCAACGTCACCCGCGAAATCACCTACCGCGAGCTGTACCGCGAAGTGAACGCATTTGCGGCGGTCATCAAGCAGCTGGGGGTGGGGCGCGGCGACCGCGTCGTCATCTACATGCCGAACATGGCCGAAGCCGTGTTCGCGATGCTGGCCTGCGCGCGCATCGGCGCGGTGCATTCGGTGGTGTTCGGTGGCTTTGCCGCGCACAACCTGGCGCTGCGCATCGACGATGCCCAGCCCAAATTATTGATCGCCGCCGACGCGGGCATGCGTGGTGGCAAGGTCATCCCCTACAAGCCGATGGTGGACGCGGCCTGTGCCGAGGCCGCCAATCCGCCGCCGAAGGTGCTGATCGTGTCGCGTGGGCTGGATGCCGCCGAGCCGAAGGTGGCCGGTCGCGACGAGGACTACGCCAGCCTGCGCGCGCAGGTGGGCGATGTGGAGGTGCCGGTGGAATGGCTGGAATCCAACGAGCCCAGCTACCTGCTCTACACCTCCGGCACCACCGGCAAGCCCAAGGGCGTGCAGCGCGATGTGGGCGGCTACGCGGTGGCGATGGCGCAGTCGATGCGCACGGTGTTCGACTGCGCGCCGGGGCAGGTGATGTTCTCCACCTCCGATGTCGGCTGGGCGGTGGGGCATTCGTACAACGTGTATGGGCCGCTGATCGGTGGCTGCACCTCGTTGCTGTATGAAGGCCTGCCGGTGAATCCCGACCCGGGCATCTGGTGGGCGCTGTGCGAGCAGTACGGTGTGCGCACCATGTTCTCCTCGCCCACGGCGATCCGCGTGCTGAAGAAGCACGATATCGACTACATCGACCGGCACGATCTGTCCGAGCTGAAGTACCTGTTCCTGGCCGGTGAGCCGCTGGACGAACCCACCGCGCAGTGGATCAGCAGCGCGCTGCGCAAACCGGTCATCGACAACTACTGGCAGACCGAGACCGGTTGGCCGGCGCTCACCCTGCTGCCGGGGCTGGAGATGAAACAGGTGAAGTTCGGCTCGCCGGGTTTCCCCAACCTCGGCTACAGGATGAAGGTGATCGACGAGCAGACCGGTGACGAGGTGGCACCGGGGCAGAAGGGCGTGCTGGTGATCCAGCCGCCGCTGCCGCCGGGCTGCATGAGCACGGTGTGGAACGATGATGAACGCTTCATCAAGAGCTACTTCAGCCATTTCAACGAGTTGCTGTACAGCTCGCTGGACTGGGCCATCCGCGACGAGGACGGCTACACCTTCATCCTTGGCCGCACCGATGACGTGATCAATGTGGCCGGCCATCGGCTGGGCACGCGCGAGATCGAGGAGGCCATCTCCAGCCACCCGCGCGTGGCCGAGGCGGCGGTCATCGGCGTGCACGACGAACTGAAGGGGCAGGTGCCGCTGGTGTTCGTCACGTTGAAGCAGGCGGTTGGCGGTGACGAAGTGGACGCGCTGGCGACGGAAATGATGCAGCGGGTGACCGGCTCGCTGGGGGCGGTGGCGCGGCCGGCGCACATCCATATCGTCAATGCGCTGCCCAAGACCCGTTCGGGTAAGCTGCTGAGGCGTTCGCTGCAGGCACTGGCGGAACGGCGTGATCCGGGGGATCTGTCCACGTTGGACGACCCGGGCGCGCTGGATGAAATCCGCCGCGCGCTGGGGCATTCGTAACGCGACAGGGCCGGTTGGCCAGGGCGGCGGCGATCGCAAGGGGGCGGTATGCCAGGCAGTCGGAACGGGGCGGGGGCCCCGGCCGGTTGCGCATACCGTGGTTGCACTGCAGCACGTGTTGGGAGGGGGAATGGCATTGATTCATGCCAAGACGGCCACTGGCCGTCGTGAAATCGAAGACCGTGGGTTGCGCCTTGCGCCGGCCCTGCGGTCGGTACTGTTGCTGGTCGATGGCCAGCGCGACAGCAATGAACTCAAGCAGATGGGCCAGGGCCTGCGTGCCCCGGATGACGCGCTGGAACAACTGGCGGCATTGGGCCTGATCGAAGTGGTGGGCGGCAGCGCCGAAAAGCCTTCCGGGCAGCCACTGACCACGCTGCTGGGCGATGACCCGCTGCGCTACCAGCAGCTGCGCGACTGGATGGCCGAGTCGGTGCGCAAGCACCTGGGCCTGAAGGGCTACCTGATGCAGATCCGCATCGAGCGCAGCCGCGACGCGCTGGGGCTGGAGCAGCTGTGGCCGGAAGTGGCCAGTGCTTTGGGCAAGGCCAAGAGCCCGGCCTTCGCCAGCCGTTGGCTGGAGGAAACCCGCGCGCTGGTGTCGGCCAACTAGGCCGCCCCGGCCGGAAATGACGAAGCCCGGCGACTGCCGGGCTTCGGTTGCAGGCCAGGGGAGGCGTGAGCCGCTCAGGCCAGGCCTTCTTCCTTCAGGGCAGCCTGCACGGCCGGGTCGGCCTGCATGCGCTGCTCGAAGCGGTCCAGCGCGTCCATGCCGGCCAGGTCGATCTTCAGCCCGCGTGCCCAGCGCAGGGTGACGTAGGCATAGGCATCGGCGATGGTGGGGCGGGATGTGCCGCCCAGCCACTCCACGTCCGCCAGGCGGTCATTGAGGCGCTGGTACAGGCCCTTGAGCTTGTCGCGCGCGTTCTGCTGGGTGCGGGCGATGACCGCCTCGTCTTCGAGGTATTTGGTCGAGCCGAAGATCGGGAAATAGGTCGGGTGCAGGTCGGCGTTGACGAAGGACAGCCAGCGGTTCACTTCGGCACGGGTGCGCGGCTCGCTGCCGCCATCAAGCTGGGCGGCCGGGGCGTTGTCGCTGATGTAGTGCAGGATGGCGCCGTTCTGGGTCAGCACCCAGCCCTTGTCCTCCAGCACCGGCACCGCGCCGGCGGGGTTCATGGCCAGGTATTCGGGCGACTTCATGGTCGCCGCATCCACGATCTGCACCTCGAAGGGCAGGCCGGACCAGATCAGGGCGATATGGTCAGCCAGCGAGCAGGCACCGGGCTTGGTATAGAGCTTCATGGAATACCTCGGGGTGTAGGGAACCTCCGATTATCCGCTTCCATGAAGAAGGATGGCGTGCAGGCTGGTATGCCGGCCCCACGCCACCGCAGGTGTCCAGGCGGGCTGCTACTCAGGAGGCGCGGGGCCTCAGCGACTGTACCTTGTAGAAGGTATGCCCGCCGATGGTGGCCACCTGGTAGGCATTTCGCCAACTTGGGCTGGCAATTGCATGGGCGGCGAAGTGGCTGGCGCCCGGCACGATCTCCTTGCGCTGGTTCAGCGGCAGCGCCCAGTTGCGCTCGGCGGCGAATGCCACGTCCATGGCCTTGGCCCAGGCATCGTCATTGCCCAGCTGGGTGCCGGGCGAGACCAGGGTGGGCGCGAACTGCTTGCGCGCGGTCACCACCTGGCACATCGAGTCGCCCCACAGGCCGCTGTCCAGGCGGCGCAGGGCCACCTCGGCGACGGCCTGCTGGCCGCGCAGGGTCTGGTCGCGGGCTTCCAGGTAAACGGTGGTGCTCAGGCACAGCGAGTCGGCGGCCGGCTGCGGCAACATCTGCGACAGCCAGAGAATCCAGGCCAGTTTCATAAATCTCCTTGCTCCGTATGGGCCGCTGGCTGCGGATTCCTGAAACAAGGGAACCTGGGCTGGCCGTGTGGCTTGGCGTTATGGGGAGGCGGCCGTGGCATCGGGGCCGCCCCGTGGGCGGCCCCCGCTAAGTAGGGGAGGGCCGCGCCTTGGCTCACCAGAACTGGGGGGTGAGCGGAAGTGCGCGCAAGTTAGGGGGGCAACCCCAAACTCTTACTGAATGGGCATTGTTGACATTCAGCTTCGTATGGATTTGCCGAAACGGGCCGTGGCCGGGTCCGCCGAAGGAAAACGGGCAGCTGAAGCTGCCCGTTGTCGTCTGCCGGAAGCGGCGGTTGTGCCGCCGGTTTCAGCTCAAAGCGCGGCGGCCACACGGCTGCCCTGGTCGATGGCACGCTTGGCATCCAGCTCGGCGGCCACATCGGCACCGCCGATGACGTGCACGCTGCGACCTTCGGCCTGAAGTGCGTCGGCAAGGCTGCGCTGCGGCTCCTGACCGGCGCAGACCACCACGGTGCCCACGTCCAGCAGCTGCTCCTGGCCATCCACGCGGATGCGCAGGCCGGTGTCGTCCACGCCCAGGTATTCCACGCCGCCCAGCATCTGCACGCGCTTGGCTTTGAGCGCGGCGCGGTGGATCCAGCCGGTGGTCTTGCCCAGGCGGGCACCCGGCTTGCCGGGGCTGCGCTGCAGCAGCCACAGCCTGCGGGCGGGGGCTTCGGGCTGCGGCTTGGCCAGCGCGCCACGGCCCTCGAAGCTGGGGTCCACCCCCCATTCGGCCATCCAGCGCGCGGTATCCAGCGAGGCCGAGGGGCCTTCCTGGGCCAGGAACTCGCCCACGTCGAAGCCGATGCCGCCCGCGCCGATGATCGCCACCTTGTCGGCGGCCTGCACGCGGCCCAGCAGTACGTCCAGATAGCTGACAACCATCGGGTGGTCGGCGCCGGGGAAATCCACCTTGCGCGGGGTGATGCCGGTGGCCACCACCACCTCGTCGAAGCCGGCCAGCGTGGCCGGCTCGGCGCGCGTCTCCAGCCGCAGCTCCACGCCGGTATCGGCCAGCTTGTGGCGGAAGTAGCGCAGGGTCTCGTGGAACTCCTCCTTGCCCGGGATGCGCTTGGCCACATTGAACTGGCCGCCGATCTCGCTGGCGGCATCGAACAGGGTGACCTGGTGGCCGCGTTCGGCGGCCACCGTGGCGCAGGACAGGCCGGCCGGGCCGGCGCCGACCACGGCCACCCGCTTGGGCGTGGTGGTCGGTGTGTAGACCAGCTCGGTTTCATGCGCCGCGCGCGGGTTCACCAGGCAGCTGGCACGCTTGTTGACGAAGATGTGGTCCAGGCAGGCCTGGTTGCAGGCGATGCAGGTGTTGATGGTTTCCGGCTTGCCGGCGCGGGCCTTGGCCGGCCACTGCGGGTCGGCCAGCAGCGGGCGCGCCAGCGAGACCATGTCGGCATGGCCATCGGCCAGCACGCGCTCGGCCACCTCGGGCATGTTGATGCGGTTCACCGCCACTACCGGTACCTGCACATGCGGGCGCAGCTTGGCGGTGACGCCGGTGAAGGCGGCGCGCGGTACCGAGGTGGCGATGGTCGGCACGCGGGCCTCATGCCAGCCGATGCCGGAGTTGATGATGGTCGCGCCGGCCGTCTCGATGGCCTTGGCCTGCTGCACGATCTCGTCCCAGTTGCTGCCGTCCTCCACCAGATCCAGCAGCGACAGGCGGTAGATGATGATGAAGTCCGGGCCGCAGGCCTCGCGGATGCGGCGCACGATTTCCACCGCAAAGCGCATGCGCTTGGCGGCGTCACCGCCCCAGGCATCGGTGCGCTTGTTGGTGCGTGGCGCGGTGAATTCGTTTATCAGATAGCCTTCCGAGCCCATCACCTCCACGCCGTCGTAGCCCGCCTCGCGCGCCAGTTTGGCCGCACGCGCATAGCTGGCGATATGGCGGTCCACGCCCCAGCTGCTCAAGGCACGCGGGGTGAACGGATTGATCGGAGCCTTCAGCTTCGACGGCGCCACCTGCAGCGGGTGGTAGCCGTAGCGGCCCGCGTGCAGCAGCTGCAGGCAGATCTTGGCGTCATGCGCATGCACGGCCGCGGTCACCTGGCGGTGGCGGCCCACTTCCCATGGCCATGACAACTTGCTGCCGAAGGGCAGCAGCCAGCCGGCGATGTTCGGCGAGAAGCCACCGGTCACCAGCAGCGCGGCACCGCCGGCGGCACGCTCGCCGAAATAGGCGGCCAGCTTGGGGAAGTCCTTGGCGTGGTCCTCCAGGCCGGTGTGCATGGAGCCCATCAGGATGCGGTTGCGCAGCTGGGTGAAGCCCAGGTCCAGCGGTGCGAACAGGTGGGGGTAGGCGGTGTCGGTGGCTGGCGTCATGGTGGATACGCTTGCGTACGGAAGCCCCATTCTGACCGGCAATGCCATCACTTCTCAATCCTTGGGGCAAATAAGGGCCCGGCCGGCAAGCCGATGAGCCATTCCCTCAACAGAAAACTGTGACACCGCGATTACAATTAGCCCTGCCGGCAGGGAGAAGGCGCCGGTGGACAAGGGGGAAATCAGTGAGCACTCAAATTTCCGCCATGCCGGGCACGCGCCTGCTGCCGCGCCTGTGGCTGCTGGTGGCTGGTATTGCCGTATTCGGCAGTTTGGCACGGCTGAGCATGTGGGCGACCTACGCCGGCACCACCCGTGGCAGCAGCCTGCTGTGGCCTGCGTTGTGGCAGGGCCTGCGCTATGACCTGGTGGCCGGCGCGCTGTCCGCATTGCTGGTGGCGCTGCTGGTCGCACCGCTGTGGCTGTGGGGGCGGCGTGCGCAGGCGGTACGCATGGCGCAATGGTTGCTGGTGACGGTTCTGCTGGCATTTGTATTGCTGTCGGTCTGCGAACACTTCTATTACGCCTTCTATAAGACGCGCTTTGATCCCATCGTGTTCGGCATGTTCGAGGACGACACCGGCGCCATTCTGCAGACGGTGTGGAAGGACTATCCGGTGGTACCGGGGCTGCTGGGCCTGTTGGTGACTGCGGCCCTGCTGGGCTGGTGGGTGCCGCGGGTCGGGGGCTGGCTGGGCCTGCATTGGCCGCGGGGCTCGCGCGGCTGGGCACGCGCCGGGCTGTTGCTGGCGCAGTGCGTGCTGCTGGTGCTGCTGGCGCGCGGCTCGGTGGGTACGTTTCCGCTGGTGCGCCGCGATGTGACCGTCTCCGCCGATCCCTTCGTCAATGCGCTGGTGCTCAATGCGCCGCTGACCCTTTACCGGGCCGCGCGGCAACGGGCCAAGGAAACCGACCTGGGCGATGACCCCATGAGCGGCCTGCACCGGCTCGGCTTCACCAGCCTGCAGCAGGCCGCGCAGTCAGCGGGGCTGCCGTCCGGCGAGCCGGGGCAGGTGCGTGCCGCACTGTTCCCACGGGTACCGGGTACGCCGCGGTCGCTGGCGGGATCGCCGCATGTAGTGCTGGGGCTGCTGGAATCCTTCGGCCAGGACCTTCTCTATGCCGACGGCCCCGGCAACGACATGCTGGGCCGGTTGCGCGGTGAACTGGCTTACGGCCATCGTTTCGACAATTTCATCGCCGGCCAGAACGGCACCCACCCGCAGCTGGAGAATCTGCTGCTGGGCTCGCCCATCACCCCGTTGGCGGTGGGCCGCAACGCACGCATTGCCTTCGATACTTCCGCCGCCCTGCCTTTCAAGCGCGCGGGTTACCGCACCGTGTTCCTGTATGGCGGCGGCAGTGACTGGCGTGAGCTGGGCACCGCGCTCACCCATCAGGGGTTCGACCGGGTGTATGACGTGCGTGATATCCAGCAGCGTTTTCCGGAGGCTACCGGTACCGAGTGGGGCATCTACGATGCATGGTTGTTCCGCTATGCGCAGGAGCTGCTGGCCAAGGCCGATGCCGATGGGGATCGCCTGTTCCTGGTGCTGCTGACCACCAGCAACCACCCGCCGTTCGAGCTGGAGACTCCGCACCGCGCGCTGCCGTTGGACCCTGCCGCCCTGGGGCCGCGCGCGCTGGAGGACAAGGAAGAGCTGGGGCGCATGCTGCGCACCTACCAGTACCAGGCCGATCAGTTCGGCGGCTTCCTGCAGGCGCTGCGCGAGGGCCCGGCCGGCGAGCGCACCATCGTCGCGGCCGCGGGGGACCACAATCTGCGTACGCATTATCACTACGATCTGCCCGCCGAGCAGGTGGACGTGGACCGCGTGTTTGCCTGGCTACGGGTGCCGGCTGCCTTCGCTCCGCCCGGTGCCGGGCCGGATACGCGCGCCTTTGCCGGTCACGCCGATCTGGTGCCGACCCTGGTGTCGCTGGCCCTGCCCGGGCAGTCCTACTTCGCCACCGGCCGCAACCTGTGGCAGGCAGCGCCCGATGGTGGCAGCGCGCTGGCGCAGTTCGACCGTATCTATACGCCAGCAGGGGTATTGTGGCCCCTGGCCACGCCGCAGCTGCACGCCTGGAGCGATGCGCGTCATCTGAAGGTGGAAGGTGTACAGCCGGATGCGGCATCGCTGGCACGGGCGCGGCATGCGGCGGCAGGTGTGGCGCTGCGTGACTGGTATATCCGCGACCAGGTGATACGCGCTCGGCGTTGAAGCTGGTGTCGCGCCTGCACTCTTATATAGGTGTCAGGCAGGTCGGAGCAGTCAGGCTGCCGCTGTTGAAGGGCGGCGGTCGAACAATGGCAGGGTGATGCCGCACAGCGGGCCAATCAGCACGGCGAAGGCCAGCGTGCCCAGGCCCACATTGCCACCCAGCCACCAGCCCACCACCAGTACGCTGGCCTCGATCAGGGTGCGCACCTTCCATATGGCCCAGCCACTACGTGCATGCAGGCCAGTCATCAGACCATCGCGCGGCCCCGGGCCGAAACGCGCGCCGATATACAGGCCGGTGGCGATGGCCAGCAGCAACAGGCCGCAGGTGAACAGCAGCAGTTGCCAGAGCAGGCCATTGGCTGCCGGCAGCAGGTTCAGGCCAAGCTGGGCCGAGGGGCCGATCAACAGCACATTCAGCACGGTGCCAAGGCCGGGCTTCTGGCGTATTGGCAGCCACATCAACAGCACGGCGACGCCTACCAGGTTGGTGACCAGCCCGAAGGACAGGCCACTGCGCAAGGCAATGCCCTGGCTGAGTACATCCCACGGGGCAATGCCGATGCCGGCGCGGATCATCAGCGCCGAGGCAATGCCGAACAGGAACAGGCCGAGCAGCAGCTGCGCAAGGCGCACGAAGGAGAAGGGGATTGGCATGCGGGGGCGGGGGAAAGCGGACTTGCGCCGCAGGTGGGGAAACCCATCATTGGAGAGGCGGCCCCGGATGAGGCCGCCTGCTGCGGGATGCAGTGCTCAGCTGGCCTGGTCCCAGCCCTCAAGGGCCAGCTTGCCGATGGTGCCACCTGATTCCAGCAGGCGGTGTGCTGTGCGCAGATTGGCGGCATTGATGCCGCCCAGCCGCTGGTTCAGCGTGGTGCGCAGCTCGCCGGCGTCGATGAGGCTGGCGGCACGGGTGAGGACGCGGTGCTGTTCAATCATGTCCGGCGTGCGGAAGCGGGCGCGCGCGAACATGAATTCCCAATGGATGCCGATGCACTTGGCCTTGTAGGGGTCACCGATGCGCAGCTCACCGGCCGGCTCCACGATCAGGCCCACGTGGCCCTGCGGAGCGAGCAGTTCGCCCAGTTGCTGCCAGTAGAGATCGGTATTGGCCAGGTTGAGTGCCGCATCCACCTGGCTGATGCCCAGTGCTTCCAGCTGCGGTGCCAGCGGCTGGTGGTGATTGATGACGTGCGCGGCGCCCATCTGCTTGCACCACTGCGCGCTCTCTTCACGCGAGGCGGTGGCCACCACGGTGAAGCCGGCGTGCCTGCCCAGCTGGATGGCCATCGAGCCAACGCCGCCTGCACCGCCAATCACCAGCAATGTCCTGCCGCAGTTGCGGCGGCCATCCAGCTGATAAGGCATGCGCTGGAACAGCAGCTCCCACGCGGTCAGCGTGGTCAGCGGCAAGGCGGCGGCCTCGGCGAAATCCAGGGTGGTCGGCTTGCGCCCGGCCAGGCGCTCGTCCACCAGTTGCAGCTGCGCGTTGCAGCCGGGGCGGGTGACATCGCCGGCGTAATAGACCTCGTCGCCGATCTCAAAGGCGCTGACATCGGGCCCCACCGCCACTACCGTGCCGGCTGCGTCGAAACCCAGGATGCGCGGCGGGTCTTCTTCACCGGCCTTGGGGCCGCGCAGTTTGGTGTCCACCGGATTGACCGAAACCGCCTGCACCTGCACCAGCAGGTCCTGGCCTTGGGGCTGACTGGGCTCGGGCAGGTCGAAATCCTGTAGTGCGCTGGCATCGTCGATGGGGAGGTAGCGGGTCAGGCCGATGGCTTTCATGCGGAAAAGTTCCGTTGCTTGGGGGCAGGGCGATCATACTTAGCAAATGGTTCAGCTGGCGGTAACCGGCGTATATGGCCCGTGTTTTCGCGGGGTTTCCGGACAAAATCCACCGCAGTGCAGCAAAAATCCCGGAAACGCCGCCATTACAGGCTATTGCGTGGTTTGATCAAGCTGTATAGGGTTCGCTCAGCCGGACACGTAGAGGTCTGGTGGTCGCGGGATTTGTTAGATGTCTGTTAACATGGCCTTCACGGCTCAGCGCATAATGTGCACCGCGATGGCGTGCGGAAACGGCCGTCTCTGAACGTGACGAAACTAAATCGTTGTGCTGGACCATGCCTCTACCGGTTTCATACCCCCGAAACAAGGAGCTGTATTTCATGAACAAGAAGATCCTTACTGCCGCGCTGCTGGGTGGTCTGGCTTTCGCCCAGGCCGCTTCGGCCCAGGAATTCGATGATCGCTGGTACCTGACCGGTTCGGCCGGTTTCAACTTCCAGGACAACGATCGCACCACCAATGACGCTCCGTTTGCCACGCTGGGCCTGGGCAAGTTCATCAGCCCGAACTGGTCGCTGGACGGTGAGCTGAACTACCAGAACCCGAACTTCGACGCCAACCAGGACCAGAACTGGTCGCAGTACGGCATCTCGCTGGATCTGCGTCGCCACTTCATCCAGGAAGGCCGCGGCTGGAACCCGTACCTGCTGGCTGGCCTGGGCTACCAGAAGTCGGAAGAGGAATACCACACCCTGGCCGGTGGCCTGGAAGACCGTAAGGACGGCAACTTTGCCGCCAAGGTCGGTGTTGGTCTGCAGACCACCTTCGAAAAGCGCGTTGCAGTGCGTGCCGAACTGGCCTACCGCGCTGACTTCGACGACCAGAGCATCCGTGAGTACGACACCGATCGCAGCAAGAAGGATTGGTTCGGCGACGTGCTGGCTTCGGTCGGCGTCGTGATTCCGCTGGGCCCGGCCCCGGTTGCCGCTGTTGCTCCGCCGCCGGCTCCGGTTGCTCCGAGCTGCGCCGATCTGGATGACGACGGTGACGGCGTCAACAACTGCGACGACAAGTGCCCGAACTCGCAGCCGGGTCAGACCATCGGTCCGGACGGTTGCCCGGTTCCGGTCTCCATCGACCTGAAGGGCGTGAACTTCGACTTCGACAAGTCGACCCTGCGTCCGGACGCCGTGGCGATCCTGAGCGAGGCCACCGAGATCCTGAAGCGTTACCCGGATCTGCGCGTTGAAGTTGCCGGTCACACCGACTCGAAGGGTACCGACGCTTACAACCAGAAGCTGTCCGAGCGCCGCGCCAAGGCTGTGTACGACTACCTGACCACCAACGGTGTGTCGGCTGCTCGTCTGCAGGGCCCGATCGGCTACGGCGAGAGCCGTCCGATTGCCCCGAACACCAACCCGGATGGTTCGGACAATCCGGAAGGTCGCGCCAAGAACCGTCGCACCGAGCTGAACGTCCAGAACTAATCGGACGCTTTGGTTGAAACACAGCAAGGCCCGGCTCACGCCGGGCCTTGTTTTTTATTGAATACGCGCTCGATTGTGTGATTGCACGCTGTCATCTGCACGCAACGGTTGAAAGCCTTGCGGTGGCTGCCTACACTCGCCGCGTCAACTTGTCGAATGGAATTTCAGATGCTGCGTATTGCCCTGGCTGGTCTTGTCGCGTTGGCGGTTGTGCCAGCTGCTCACGCAGCGCTGGATTGTTCGGCCAGCACGGTGGTGCCGCCGGCACCGCTGGCGGCCACGGTGGTGGCCCCGGTGGCGTCGGAGCTGTATGTGCGCCCGGGCCAGCTGGGCATGCCGGCTGGCGTGCTGAGCCTGCCCGGTGGCGAGGAGCAATCGCTGGACCGCGTATTGATGCGCCTGCGCGTGGAAGGCTGCAACAGCGTTGCCAGCGCGATGCCGGCACGTCCGGCCATCAATGCCAATGACCCGGCGGCCTACAAGCCGCAGACCGAATTCGACAACACGCCGTGGCGTTTTGACATGAGCCAGAACGGCAAGCGCATGACCGCCGAGGAGTTCGACGCCTGGATGAAGGCGCGTGGCGTGCGCGTGGTCAAGGCGCGTCCGGCGCCTGCCGCAGCCGAAGCGGCACCGGCGGCACAGCCTGCCACCGAAACCAAGTAATCCACGCGGAGCGCATCGACACCGATGACTCCGCGCAGACCACAGCACCATCAGAACGCCCGCCCGGCCCCGCCAGGCGGGCGTCTGCGTTCTGGCTTCGCGCAAGGCCAGGTGCAGGCGCCACGGCACGGGCTGGCGCGGGTGCTGTCCAAGGCGGGGGTGTGCTCGCGCAGCGAGGCGGCGCGGCGTGTGCAGGACGGCCGGGTCAGCGTGGATGGCAGGGTGGTGCGCGATCCCGAGTTTCCCGTGGTCGACGGGCGCCACCGGGTGCTGCTGGATGGCCAGCCGCTGGCGGCCACGCAGCGGCTCTATATCGCCTTGAACAAGCCGCGCGGGCTGGTGACCACGGTGCAGGACGAGCGCGGCAGGGACACGGTCTACCGCTGTCTGGAGGGCGCCGGCCTGCCGTGGCTGGCACCGGTTGGGCGTCTGGACAAGGCCAGCGAAGGCTTGCTGTTCTTCAGCAATGACCCGGAGTGGGCGGCACGGCTTACCGACCCCGCCACCGGGCCATTGAAGACCTACCGCGTGCAGGTCGATGGCATGCCGGATGCAGCGCAACTGGAGCGCATGCGCGAAGGGGTGGACGATGCCGGCGAGCACCTGGCCGTGCATTCGGTATGGCTGCTGCAGCACGGTGAGCGCAACGCCTGGCTGGAGGTGGTGCTGGACGAGGGTCGCAACCGGCATATCCGCCGCCTGTTGAAGGCGCTGGGGCTGGATGTGTTGCGGCTGGTGCGGGTTGCCATTGGTCCGGTACAGTTGGCCGAGCTGGGCAAAGGCCAATGGCGCGAGCTCAGCGCGGCGGAACTGAATGCGTTGAAATAGGGATTTCGGAATTTATTCCATAAAATTCAGTCAAATAGCTTTACTTGTTCGAGTGTTGGATTAGACTTGGCCTCAGTTTCCTCCTGAAGGCCGCCGCCATGTCCGCTCTTTCCCGTGTTTCCGCCCTTTCCTTGACGATTGCCTCGTTGGCGCTGATGGCGGGTTGTGCCTCATCCGGCAAGCCGGTGGCCAAGGCCGAGGAAAAGCCGGTGACGGTGACTGTGGAAGTTCCGGTGGCCGAAAAGGACGCGTTGGGCAACTACCGCTTCCTGATGCAGCAGGGCGAAGAGAAGATGAGCGCCGACCAGTTCGACGCGTGGATGAAGGCCAACGGCATCCGTGTGGCAAAGGGTGCGCCCATGCCGGCCTCGGCCACGGCGGAAGCAGCCAAGAACTGAGCCTGAGCGGCCGCGATTGCGGCGCACGTTCGCCACGCCCCGGCGGTTCTTTCGCAGGGGCTCCGCATTCAGCAGATTCCACGCCGTACAAAAGCAAACGCCCGGCCGGTGCCGGGCGTTTTCATGTGTGGCGAAGTGCCAGCCTCAGCGGGCTTCTTCGTAACGCAGCACCATGCCCGGGCGCAGCACGGCGCTGGCATCGAGATTGTTGAAGCTCAGCAGCGTCTTGACCGAGATGCCATAGCGACGGGCGATGGTCCAGGCCGACTCGCCGTTGCGCACGGTGTGGCGGCGGCCATTGCCGGTGGCGGCAGTGGCCACCACGCGCGCAGGCGCGGCCGCGGCGGGCTTGTCGTTGCGTGTGGTGGGCGTGGCATCCATCGCCACCACCATGGCTTCGGCAGGCTCGATGGCACCGCCGGCCAGCACCGGCGCCAGTACACGGGTGCCGTTGCGGGCACCGGTCAGGGCCGGGTTGAGCTTGGCAATGCGTGCCGGGTCCAGCGCGTTCTGTGATGACCAGGCGGTCAGCGTGGTGTTGGCCGGCAGGGTGTGACCCTTGAGGATCGGCACCTGGCGGTCCAGCGCGGCCATCACGTCCGGCCGGGTCTCCGCCTGTTCCAGCACACAGGCCAGCGCGTGCAGTTTTTCCACGTAGGCATAGGTGATGGGCGAAAGCCCGGGCAGCTCGGCCGCCTTGGCGTTCTGCGCGTTCATGCCGCCACGGCGCAGCGACTGCAGGATGCGGTACTCGCCGGCGTTGTAGGCCATCACCGCCAGCTGCCAGTCGCCGGCAAACATGCCGTGCAGGGTCTTGAGGTAACGCACCGCCGCGCGGGTGGAGTCCACCGCCGACAGGCGGCCGTCGTAGCCGCTTTCCATCGGCACGCGGTGGTTGCGCGCGGTGGTGGCGATGAACTGCCACAGGCCGGCCGGGCCGCTGGCGTTGCGTGCGCCGGGGCGGTAGCCGCTCTCGACGAAGGGGATCAGCGCGAATTCGGTGGGGAGGTTGGCGGCGCGCAGCTCATCGACCACATAGCCGAACAGCGGCAGGGCGTCGTCCTCGACGTTGCCCAGGCGGCTGGGGGCATGGGCAAACTGCTTGCGCCAGCGCGGGCTGGTGGCTTCGGCGTCGCACTGCGGCGCGGCCAGCCCTTCACGGAAGCTGGCGAAGATCTCACGCCCGTTGCGGGTAGTGGCGGGGGGCAGCGAGGCCGGGTCCAGCGGCAGGGCGCTGGCCGAGGCCAGGTTCTGGCTGAGGCCGGCGGCAACGGGGAGTGACTGGGCACTGGCGGCGGCACTGGCGCCGAGCAACAGCCCGAACGCCACGCAGAGGCTGGCCCGCTTCACGCGCGGAAACCGTCTTTCCAGCGCCGTAAGCCGGCGAACACACCTGCCTCGTCTGCAGGCATCTGGCCCAGATGGGCGGCAACCGCGGCGCGGATGGCGTCATCGCCGGTGCGCAGGAACGGGTTGCATTGCAGTTCGTTGGCCAATACGGCGGGAACGGTGGGACGTGAACGGCTGCGCATGTCCAGAGCTTCCTGTTGGCGGCGTTGCAATGCCGCGTTGGTGGGATCGACATGCCGCGCGAACACGGCATTGGCCAGCGTGTACTCATGCCCGCAGCAGACCCATGTCTGAGGGGGCAGGGCGGCCAAGCGCTTGAGCGAGGCCAACATCTGGGCGGGCGTACCTTCAAACATGCGTCCACAGCCCAGGCTGAACAGCATGTCGCCACTGAACACATGGTTGTGGCCGGAATACGAAATGTGGCTCCGCGTATGGCCGGGGGTTTCCAGCACGCTGAACTCGAATCCGGACAATTGTACCCGGTCGCCCTCGACCACCCGTTCACATTCCCAGGGGATGCGTTCATCCACCGGCGCGAACACCCGCAGGCGCGGCCAGTGGCGGCGCAGCTCGGCCACGCCGCCGATGTGGTCGTCATGGTGGTGGGTGATCAGCACGCCCGCCGGCTGCATGCCCTGGGCGGCGGCCTCCAGCACCGGGCCGGCTTCGCCCGGGTCCACGAACACGGCGCGTTCGTCCGGCGTCTGCAGCGCCCAGATGTAGTTGTCCTGAAATGCAGGCAGGGCAGTCAGTCGCATAGAATTGAAAAATGCCTGCCGCCCCGTCCCCCCGTCAAGCTGCAGTCTCGCCCTGGTTTGAGATGACAGGAGCGCAGGCCATGCGTGACTGGGAGCAGCGCCACCTGCTCGACTGCCTGCAGGGCGTGCCCTCGCAGCCATGGGTGTGGCTCTCGCCGAGTGCCGCCTGGCTGCCGCAGGACGTGCCCGCCGGACGCGGCCTGCGCCTGCATGCCAGTGCCATCGACGGCCCGCATCACTGGAATGGCGACCTGCGCTGCGGGCATGCACTGCCACTGCCGGCGGAAACCTTCAGCGCCATCGTCATCCAGCACGCGCCGCCCGAGCATCTGGCGCCGCTGCTGGCCGAGTGCGCGCGGGTGCTGATGCCCGGTGGCCGGCTGTGGATGACCCTGCTCAACCGTTACAGCCCCTACCGGGCACATTGGCAGTGGCAGGGCGCGCGGCCCGCGTCGCTGGCGCGCAGCCGTGTGCTGCTGAAGCGGCATGGCATCCGCTGCCATACCGTGCGCTACTACGGCCCGTTGTGGAGCCAGGCTGCCGATGCATCGGGTAACAGCCTGCCCGCACTGCGCGCGCTGTGTGTGCTGGAAGCGGAAAAGCGCACCGAGGCCCTGATCGGGCCGATTCCTGTCAGCCAGCCCGGCTGGCGGCAGACGGTGGCGACCTGAACAACCAACGGAACTACATGAAGTCGATCGAAATACATACCGATGGCGCCTGCCTCGGCAACCCGGGCCCGGGTGGCTGGGCGGCGCTGCTGCGCTACAAGGCGTTCGAGCGTGAGGTGACGGGCAGTGAAGCCCACACCACCAACAACCGCATGGAGCTGATGGCCGCCATCATGGGGCTGGAGAGCCTTACCGAGGCCTGCAACATCGTGCTGCACACCGATTCGCAATACGTGCGCCAGGGCATCACCGAGTGGATGACCGGCTGGGTGCGGCGCAACTGGAAGACCGCCGGCGGTGACCCGGTGAAGAACCGCGAGCTGTGGGAGCGGCTGCACGCGGCCACGCTGCGGCATACCATCGACTGGCGCTGGGTGAAGGGGCACTCCGGCGACCCGGACAACGAACGTGTGGACCAGCTGGCCCGCGATGAAGCAATCCGCGTGCGCGATGGCGCCGCAAGCAACTGAGGTGGGCCATGCGCCAGATAGTCCTTGATACCGAAACCACCGGCCTGGAATGGAAGAAGGGCAACCGCGTGGTCGAAATCGGCTGCGTGGAGCTGCTGGAGCGCCGCCCCAGCGGCAACAACTTCCACCGCTACCTGAAGCCGGATTGCGACTTCGAGCAGGGCGCGGCGGAAGTCACCGGCCTGAGCCTGGACTTCCTGGCCGACAAGCCACGCTTCGAGGAAATCGTCGAAGAATTTCTGGCTTACGTGGATGGCGCCGAGCTGATCATCCACAACGCCGCCTTCGACATGGGCTTCCTTGAAAACGAGCTGCAGCTGGTCGGCAAGGGCCGGCTGGCCGAGCGGGTGACCGTCACCGATACGCTGGCGATGGCGCGCGAGCGTTACCCCGGCCAGCGCAACTCGCTGGATGCCCTGTGCAAGCGGCTGGGCGTGGACAACGCCCACCGCCAGCTGCACGGCGGCCTGCTCGACGCGCAGATTCTGGCCGACGTATACATCGCCCTGACCTCCGGCCAGGAGGAGATCGGCTTTGGCCAGCCGGATACGGAAGTGGCCAGTGCCAGCGGCACGGTGCAGGCCTTCGATGCGTCGGTGCTGCTGCCGCGCCCACGTGTGGTTGCCACGGCCTCCGAGCAGCAGGCGCATGAGGCGCGGCTGGAGCGGCTGCGCAAAAAGGCCGGCCATGCCTGGTGGGATGGTGAGCGCGCAGCGGAGCCGGAACCGGCCTGAGTGGTTCCGCCGGTGTGGCTTGCCGGTGTGATCTGAAAGCGGCGAGGGTGCCGCTGCCGGTTCAGTGGCAGCGGACCTTTAGTGGCAGCGCACCAGGATGGCGGTGATGTTGTCCGAACCGCCACCGTCGAGCGCGGCAGCAATCAGCATGTCCACGCATTCCTGCGCGCTGCAGTCGGCGTGGGCCAGCGTTTCGGTGAGGCTGCGGTCGTCCACTTCCTCGGTCAGGCCATCACTGCACAGCAGCAGTTGCATGCCCGGGCGCAGTTCGCCGGTCATGGTGGCCACGTTGAGGTGGGCCGGATCGGTGACACCGAGTGCCTGCGTGACCACGTTGCGGTGAGGGTGGGCGCGGGCCTGTTCGGCGGTGAGCGTGCCTTGGGCGATCAGCTCCTGCACATAGCTGTGGTCCTGGCTCAGCTGGGCCAGCTTGCCGTCGCACCACAGGTAGGCACGGCTGTCGCCGACCCAGGCCACCTCGAAACGGTTGCCCTGCACGCGCGCGGCCACCACCGTGGTGCCCATCGGCAGGCTGTCGTTGCGGCGGCGGGAGGTGCGGATGATCTCCTCGTCGGCGATGCGGATGGCCTGCACCAGCGGCGTGCCATTGCGCACCTCGCGCACGATGGTTTCGCGTGCCAGCGCGCTGGCCACCTCGCCACAGGCGTGGCCGCCCATGCCGTCGGCAACCAGCCACAGGCCCAGCTCGCTGTCGCCGTAATAGCTGTCTTCATTGAGCTGCCGGCGCAGGCCGACGTGGCTGAGGTGTCCGAATTCGATCATGAGCGCCCCGAAGGGCCAATGTGCGCCAAATGAACGCGCATCATCGCGTTGACCGGGGTATACGGCAAGCGCCGGCGCATGCGCGGCCAGCTGCCAGAAAGCTTGGTGTACGGGCCGGACAACCCGCGGCGGTGCAGAAAGCGCTTGTCCACTTGGTCATTGCCCCTTATCATTCGCAGCCCGGTTCGCCGGGACCATCTGGAGAGGTGGCAGAGCGGTTGAATGTACCTGACTCGAAATCAGGCAGGCGTTTATAGCGCCTCGGGGGTTCGAATCCCCCCCTCTCCGCCAGATCGTGAAAACGCCGCCCTCGGGCGGCGTTTTCGTTTTCGTACCCGTGCGCTTGACTACGGCAGCGGCGGCCCTGCCGGCGAGCAGCAGGGCGGCACGTACAAGGCGTGGTGTCGTATCCATCTGCTTGTCTGATCGGATCGGGCGTGTGCGTCTTGAGCACGGTGGCCACGCATGCATACACGACTGCTGGTTGCCCGTTCCCGTGTACGTACAGGTGGGGACATGCCGAGCTGGCTTGCACTGGCTGGGCAGCTGCCAGCTGCGTGCATGGGCGCAGATTGCCGGCGAGGCCATTGCGCTGCCATGCCAGGGAACGCCGCCCCATGGGGCGACGTTCCCGTTCCAACAACCCCAGCCGCTTTCCCACCCCATGCGCTACGGATAACAGCCGGATGTAAGAGCCGCGTATCAGTGTGAGCGGAAGGGGCATTGCGAGCCGTTACACTGTGCACCTGATTCCGCAGGTATGTGCCATGTCTGAAATCCTTGTGCCCGTTTCCTTTGGTGAGCTGCTCGACAAGATCTCGATCCTGCAGATCAAGTCCGAGCGCATGAGCGATGCGGCCAAGCTGGCCAATGTGCGTAACGAGCTGGCCGCGCTGGACCGTACCTGGGCAGCGCATCCGGCCGCGGCGCGGGACATCGGCGTGCTGCGTGGCGAGCTGAAGGCGGTCAACGAGCGGTTGTGGGACATCGAGGACGACATCCGTCTGAAGGAGAAGGCGCAGTCGTTCGACGATGGGTTCGTGCAGCTGGCACGCAGTGTCTATTTCCAGAATGACGAGCGTGCGCGCATCAAGAAGGCCATCAACCTGGCGCTGGGCTCCAGCTATGTGGAAGAGAAGTCCTACCAGGACTACCGCGCCGGCTGAGCCGCTGGACGCTGCCCGCTGGAACACGAAGGCCACCGTGACAGGTGGCCTTTTTGTTGCGCACCCCGTAGCCCGGGTAAGCGCAGCGCACCCGGGGCTTTCAGCTCCGATGGTCTGCTGCTGACAACGGGATGCGTTCGTTGCAGGTGGCCACTTCTGCCGTGATCCCGGGTGCGCTGCGCTTACCCGGGCTACGAGGGGCGCGTCGCGGGGCGTGATCAGGCCAGCTGTTCGGCGCGGTATCGCTCGAACGCGGCGATGGCATCGTCCACGGTGACCAGCTGCATCACGTCGTCGAACTCGATCTTGGTGCCCCATTTCAGCGCGCTGGCCGGCTTGTGCAGGTAGCGGCGGGCGGCATCGTCGTAGCGGTCCACGCAGTAGCGGCGGTCCGAATACGGGCCGCTGCGCGCCGGGTTGCTGGCCGCATGCAGGCCCAGCACCTTGGTGCCGACCGCATTGGCGATGTGCATCGGGCCCGAGTCCGGCGTGACCAGCAGGTTGGCGCGCGCCAGCAGGGCAGGCAACTGCTTGAGGGTGTCCTTGCCGACCAGATCCAGCGCGGGCTGCTGCATGTGCGCAAGGATGGCGTCGGTGGTACTGCGTTCCAGCTCACTGCGGCCACCACACAGCACCACGCGCCAGCCCTGTGCGGCGGCATGGTCGGCCAGGGCGGCATAGCGGTCGGCGTACCAGTTGCGGCGCTGGTGGCTGGAGCAGGGGGAGATCATCAGTACCGGGCGGCCATCGTCCTGCCACTGCGCCTCGGCCCATGCGTAGGCCTCCGGCGGTGTGGCCAGGTCCCAGCTCACCTCGGTCTGCTTCAGGCCCAGCGGCTCGCAGAAACTGCCGATGGCATCGAGCACGTGGATGCCTGGGCGGTCCGGGATGCGCTCGTTGATGAAAAGCCCGTGCAGGTCCTTGGAGCGGGACCTGTCGTAGCCGATGCGCCGCCGCGCGGGAATGAAGGCCGACAGCACATTGGCGCGGAACGCCACCTGCATCTGCAGCAGGGCCTCGAAGCGCCCGACGGGCAGCTCCTTGCGCAGGGCGCGCATGCCAGCCAGGCCGGTGTTCTTGTCGTACACATGGAACTGCACACCGGGCAGGCCATCGAGCAGCTTGTGGCCGGCCTTGTCTATCACCCAGTGCAATGGCGTGCCGGGGCGCGCCTTCTGCAGCGTGCGTACCAGCGGCACCACATGGGTCACGTCGCCCAGCGCCGAAAGGCGCAGGAGACACAGGGGGGAGGACGTTGCAGCCATGGTGTTTGTTAGACTCGCCGGGAATGGTCGCCTTCGACGCCACTGAAGCACTGACGCCGTGCCGCGAAGGTCGTGGTTACGGTGCCATTCTGTTCGACCGCCAATACCTGCGGCAAGCCGAACCGTCGCTGTTTTCCCCGGCGCATTGGGGCAACAGGGCGCGGCCGGTGGGTGATGGTGGCCGTGGCGGGGCATGGTTCGTGGATGCGCCGTTTGGCCATTGCGTGCTGCGCAACTACCTGCGCGGCGGGGTGGCCGCGCAGCTCAGCCGCGACCGCTACCTGTGGCAGGGCGCGCACCGCACCCGCAGCTTCGCCGAGTTCCGGCTGATGCGTAAGCTGGTGGCGCAGAAGCTGCCCGTGCCCAAGCCATTGGCCGCGTTCTACATGCGCGAAGGCATGAGCTACCGGGCTGCGATCCTGATGGAGCGGCTGGACGACGTGCGTTCGCTGGCCGACCGCGCCCTGGTGGCGGGTAGGGGAGCACCGTGGGAAGAGGCGGGGCGGCTGATCGCGCGCTTCCACCGCGCCGGCCTGGACCATGCCGACCTCAACGCCCACAACATCCTGTTCGATGCCAACGGCCGCGGCTGGCTGATCGATTTCGACCGTGGTGTGCTGCGCATTCCGGCCACCCGCTGGCGTGAGCGCAACCTCAAGCGCCTGCTGCGCTCGCTGCTCAAGCTGCGTGGTGAGCGCAGCCGTGAGGATGTCGAAAAAGACTATGCGCGCCTGCGGCGTGCCTATGAACTGGCCTGGGACCGGGGCGTGTGATGGCTTGGGCGTTGCGTTTTCTCGGCGTTGGCAGTGCGTCGGCGGTGGAGCTGGGTTCGCCGATGGCGGTGATCGAGCATGACGGCCAGCCGTGGCTGACCATCGACTGCGGTGGTGAAGGGCTTACCGCCTACCGCGCGCATTACGGCGCCATGCCCGATGCACTGTTCGTCACCCATGTGCACCTGGACCATGTGGCCGGCTTCGAGCGGCTGTTCGTGGATGCGTATTTCAACCCGCAGCGGCGCGGCAAGGTGCGGGTGTATGTGCCGGCCACCGTGCTGCCGCTGCTGCACAAGCGCATTGGCGACTACCCCAACGTGCTGGCAGAGGGGGGCGCCAATTTCTGGGATGCCTTCCAGCTGATCGCCGTGGGCGATGCGTTCTGGCACCGTGGCGTGCGCCTGGAGGTATTCCCGGTGCGCCACCACTGGCCGGAGACGGCCTACGGCCTGCGCCTGAAGGGCTCCATGGTATGGAGCGGCGACACCCGCCCCATTCCGGAGATGCTGGCCCGCTATGCCGATGACAACGAGCTGATCGCCCACGACTGCGGCCTGCACGGCAACCCCTCGCATACCGGCGTGGATGACCTTGAGCGCGAATACGATGCGGCCACCCGTGCGCGCATGGTGCTTTATCACTATGCCGGCGCTGCAGATGGTGATGCCCTGCGGGCTCGTGGCCACCGTGTTGCGGTGCCCGGCGAGTGTTTGGCGTTGGCTGAGCCTACTGCGGCTTACGCCGAGCCGATCTGAGGGGCTGGAAAGCCCCCCTTGAAGCACCCCCTCCCAACCTCCCCCTTCGCTGCGCGAAAGGGGAGGGGCGCTCTGCTCCCCCTTCTGTGGCGCACAGGCATCAGAGCCGCTCCCTCCCTTTGCCGCAGGCAAGGGAGGGAGGAAGGCCGCTTACGCGCCACTGGCGCGTGGCCTGATGAACGCCCGAAGGCTATGCCGCAGGGCCGAACGGGTCGGGGAGGGCTGCTCTGCCCCCTCCCTTTGCCGTAGGCAAGGGGAGGGTTGGGGAGGGGTGCTGTTGTCGTAGCGCCGAGCCATGCTCGGCGTGCGGGCGTAGCGGGACAGCCCCAGCGGAGCACGGCTCCGCTCTACCGCAGTCACCGAAACAGGGTCGCCGAAAAGGCGGTGGCCCCGCCGGCTGACCTCGGCGCCCGCATCGACCGATACCGTTGCTGCCTTCCGGCCCTGGCGGGATTTTCGATCTAGCGTCGCGAGGGGCCGACGGGGCCACCATAGAGACGGTTTGGCCGCGCAGTGCGCGGCCATTCGCAGTCCTGAGGATAGGGGGCGATGTGATCATCGGCCGCCGCAGCTTCTGGACCCGACACAAACTGGAGCAGGTCCTGTCGTGCAGCGCGATTGTAACGTATGCATGCGCTGTGCGGCCAGATGCCGGCAATTGAATCCCATGTAACCCGTTTATCCTTGGTGACGGCCAGATTCACTGGTTTTGGCTAGAATGCCGCCCCAACGGAGGACGACCTCCCCCAGTCACGGGAACCCATCCAGGACGGCCTGGCCCCCAAAGGAGGCTTCTCATGGCTTGGATCTATCTCTTGGTTGCTGGTCTGCTGGAAATCATCTGGGCACTGGCAATGAAACAGTCCCATGGCTTCACCAGGCTGGTGCCCAGCATCGTCACCATCGTCGGCATGATCGCCAGCTTCTGGCTGCTGGCCGTGGCCATGCGCAGCCTGCCGCTGGGCACCGCATACACCATCTGGACCGGCATCGGCGCAGTGGGTGCGTTCCTGGTGGGTATTTTTTTCCTGGGCGAGCAGGTCAGCGCCATGCGTATCGGCGCGGCCGTGCTGATCGTCAGCGGACTGGTGCTGATGAAGCTCTCCAGCAGTTGAGCATCGCCGCCAACCTGCATTGATCTGGTTCATGGCAGTGGCCGCGCGCCACTGCCATGCTGCACGGGTGCCATCAGCGCAGGGCAGGAGGGCCGCGCGCTGTCACCTGCCACGCTGCCCGGTGCCCTGGATGGCGCAACCGGCAGCCGCCACCAGAGGATGCTGCGATGACCTATTTCGATTCCGCCCGCGAAGCCACGGACAAGGCACCGTACCCGCCCACTGCGGTCTGCTTAGAGTGTGGCCAGCCCGTGCATGGGCCGGTGGTGCGCTATGACGGCTACACCGCTGCCGCCACCTGCCACAGTTTCATGTTCCACCGCAGCTGCGCGCTGGCGGTGGCAAACCGTCTGATCACCGACGCATGGCCGAACCGCGGCTTCGCGCCGCGCGTGGAAATCAGCGAGGACATCAGCCCGTAATCCGCATCGCTGACGTGAAACGAAAGTCGGCAAAGCTCGCACGCGCGATGACCCACCCCCTCTCCCCTCGCGGGAGAGGGCTGGGGAGAGGGGGCGACGCACGCTAGGCATGACTCCCTCTCTGCAACACCAAGCTACTTCGACATCGAGTACGGCAGTTCCGCACCAACGCTGGCCCACGCCTTGTTCGGCTCGGCCTGCATGCGGAAATGCAGTTCGCCACCGGCCTGAATTTCCTCATGCGTGAGGTAGGCGCGGTCCAGCGGCTTGCCGTTGAGAGTGGCGCTGCCCACATAGGTGTGCGCATCATCCAGCCCATCGGTCTGCACGGTGAAACGCTTGCCGTTGGGCAGGTTGAGCGTGGCGCGCGGCAGGAACGGGCGGCCGATGATGTACTGGTTGCTGGCCGGCGTGACGGGATAGAAGCCCAGCGCGGTGAACACATACCACGCCGACATCTGGCCCAGATCATCATTGCCGGCAAGGCCATCCGGGCGCGCGGCGTACTGGCTGTCCATGATCTGCTTCAGGCGCGCCTGGGTGCGCCAGGGTTGGCCGGCATGTGCGTAGAGATAGGCGACGTGATGGCTCGGCTCGTTGCCGTGCGCATACCAGCCGATCAGCCCGGTGATGTCTTCCATGTGCGCGAAGATGGACGGGTCCACCTTGGCTTCGAACACCGCATCCAGCCGCGCGAGCAGCTTGTCGCTGCCACCGTGTGCGGCGGCCAGGCCTGCCACGTCCTGCGGCACGTACCAGGAGTACTGCCAGGCGTTGCCCTCGGTGTAATCGGTGCCATAGCCGCTGGCCGAAGGGTCGAACGGCTCGCGGAAGCTGCCATCACGCTTGCGCGCACGCATGAAGCCGGTGGACGGATCGAACGCATGCTTCCAGTTAGCAGCACGCTTGTTGAATTCATCCGCCACGTCACGCTTGCCCATGGCCTGCGCCACCTGCGCGATGGTCCAGTCGTCATAGGCGTATTCCAGCGTCTTGCTGGCCGCTTCGCCTTCCTCGTCGATGGGTACATAGCCCAGCTCGCGGTATTGTGCGATGCCGTCATACGGGCCGTAGTTGGCACTGGCCACCATCGCCTGCAGCGCCTCGTCGGTGTCGTAGCCACGGATGCCCTTCATGTAGGCATCGGCGATGACCGGCACGGCGTGGTAGCCGATCATGCACCACGTCTCCAGACCATGGAACGACCATACGGGCAGCACACCGTAGGGGCTTTCGCGGCGTGAAGCCAGCAGCGAATTGACGAAATCATTGGTGCGTTGCGGTGGCTGCACCAGCGTGGCCAATGGGTGCAGAGCGCGGTAGGTGTCCCACAGCGAGAAGGTGGAATAGTTGGTCCAACCCTTGGCCTGGTGCACGGCATTGTCCGGCCCGCGGTAGCGCCCGTCGCTGTCCATGAACAACGTCGGCCCCAACAGCGAGTGGTACAGCGCGGTGTAGAAGCTGGTGCGCTGTTCCATGCTGCCCTGCGCATCCACCGCGCCCAGTGCTTCGCTCCATTGCTGCTTCGCCGCCGCACGCATGCCATCGAAATCCCAGCCCGGTGCCTCGGCATCCAGATTGGCGATGGCGCCTTCTTCGCTCACCGGCGAAATGGCCACCTTCACCAGCAACGGCTTGCCACTGGCAGGGGCCACGTCGAAGGCGGCGACAAGCTGCCGGCCCTCGATCTGCGCGCGCTGGCGCGGGTTGTTGTCGCCCGGCGGCGGGAAACCCTTGTACGGGATGTCCTGCTCGGTGTTGTGCAACTCATGGCCGGTGATGGGCTGGGAGAAGCGCATCGCGAAATACAGCTGCCGCCCCGGCGCCCAGCCGCGCGTTTCGCGGAAGCCGGTGACCGTGCCATCGGCGCGCACGCGCAGCCGCGACCATGAAATCTTGTCCGGGTAGTCGTACATGCTGGTGCGCAGGTCCACCACCACATGCGCGGGCTTGCCGGCAGGGAAGGTGTAGCGGTGCATGCCCACGCGCGGGCTGGCGGTCAGCTCGGCGCGCACGTCGTAATCGTCCAACGTGACGGCGTAGTAGCCCGGCTGCGCGCGCTCGGTGGCGTGGCGGAAGCGCGAGGTGTAGCCACTGCCGGGTTTGTCTGGATCGCCGCGCTCCAGCTTCAGCGCGCCGGTGGTGGGCATCACCAGCACGTCGCCCAGGTCGGAATGGCCGGTGCCGGAAAAATGTGTATGCGAGAAGCCGACGATGGTGCTGTCGTCGTACCGGTAGCCCGCCGCCCATCCGTAGCCATCCTTGCGCTGCTGGATGCGGGTATCCGGCGACAGCTGGACCATGCCGTAGGGGACGGTGGCACCCGGGTAGGTGTGGCCCTCGCCACCCGTGCCGATGAACGGGTCTACGGCGTTGTAGGCGGCTTCGCCGGCACTGCGTATTGCCGCGGATGCGGAAGGCGGGAGCAGGGCGGCTGCGCCCGTCGCTGCCGTGACCAATACGAAAAGCGTCGCACCCAGCTTCTTCATTCCGCACCCTTTTGGATCGGTCTAAGGGTTGGAAGCTAGCATGGCGCGGGGATGGTTGGCAGCGGAGGGCGTGATTGGAAAGTTGAAGGCAGCCGCTGTGCACAGAACCGCCTTGATGAACCTGACTCCGTGATCGGCGTGGCTGACGCTAAGCTGCTTCAACCCTCGATACCGGGTGTTGTCCATGGATTGTTCTGGCAAGGGAGGCCGAGTGACCGCTGCTCTCTCGGCAATGACACTGATGCTGGGCCTGATGGCCTGTTCCGAAGCGCCAAGCGCCAATCAGGAGGCTGTCATGCAGGATGCAACCCACGCTGACCTCAAGCGCGAGCAGGACCGCGTTGCTGCCATTTCCGACGCTGCTCTCCCTCCGGATGACGGGTCGATGATGCGGTGGGATGGCTACCCCGAACTGTCGCCAGGGCCTGAGCTCACCGCTGATCGTTTGCTGCAGCAGGTGCAGGCACTGGCCAAGGCGCTTCGCGCTTACAGCGATACAGAGCCGAAAAACATCGAACAGGTGTTGGGGGTGACATTGCCTCCCGACGCGAAGCAGGAGCGGCATGGGGTGACCGGTCGCGTGGGAGCGGGAGGCTATGACTGGGCGGTCTGGAAGCCGTTTGATGGAAGTGCGGGTCATATTGTCGAACTCACTCTGACGCCAGACGCATGCCTCGCCTATGACGCGATCAAAGCCCCGCTGGAGGCAGAGGGTTTCCGGGTATATGTGCCCACGTTCGGTGACGACAAACGGATATCGTTCGACAAGAAGGTAGGGCCTCCGCTGGGGCTCTATATCGCCGCAACGCCTGATAACCGGGACGCGCCCAGGTGCGTCGGGGTTGTGAGCTTCGAGTTGGATCGCAGTGATGCTTGATCACCGCACCGAAGGGCTCAACCCCATTTTGGGCGCTGATTAGCGTCGAGTCGCAGCCGAAGTCTCGAGGCTGTTTTTCCCCTCTCCCGTTTACGGGAGAGGGGTAGGGGTGAGGGCTGGGCGAAGCCGCGCGTAATGATCTCTTGGGCCAGATCCGTCAAGAAATGGACTATTGTTCCGCTGGAAGAAGGCTTTGCGTCTCTGGACGCTAAGCGCGGCAGAACGTCAGTCCGCTGCCTGCTTTACGACGAAATCTGCGCATAAGAATTATCCCGCAGTGTGATCGGCGAAGTCACAGAACGGACAGGTCAACTCCCAAATGATCACCGTAATGCGGCGACGATTTCACGGAAGTCCGGTCAGCAACCGACACCTTGATGCGGTGATGTTCTAGCGATTTTTGCTCAACGTCGCCAGTTGCGACTGCATTTCCGCCCCCTGACGGACAGCGATTGAGAGGTGGCGGTCCAATGCCGATGGTTGGATGTCGTCTGCTTGACTTACAAGCGTGGAAAGAAGCCCTGCGCGGATCTACCGGACAACTGCCCGCCAAAAGCGGCGGATTACCGTGACGTATTGCGCCCGCCTCGTGTCGTTGTTCCACCCTGACCATTCAGGGAAACCCGAGCGGATGGGAACGACGGCGATGGGGCGGCAGGCGATGGCCCGACTATGAGCTGATCCCAACTTCCGCACGCCACCCTCGGCCAGCATGAAGGGCCAGGTGGGCGGACCCGGCCTACCGGAGCGCGTGAGGGGCTTCCACCGCGACGAACGTACCTACTGCTGGCAGCACCTCGCATCCGGGCGGATCGTTTCTTGGACCAAGCTCGAAATGCGAGAAGAGCGGGGCTTGCGGCCCAACTCGCTGGGTGGCCTCGTGGCCGGCCGCATCCAGACCTCCCGGGGCGGCTCGCACCGCTTTCTCTGCTGGGCGAGAGCCTGCAGTGAATCTTTCCTTGAACACCGAATACCTAGTGGTCACAGTCTCGTAAACAAATGAGACTGCGCAACTCTGCTCACTAAACACTCTGCTCATTAGCTAGCTTGAGCCAAAGATTCGGCTCCTTTTACTAGTCGGTCTAGCGTATCTCAGCGTGTGAGACAAAGGTTATCCACAGATAACCCACTATATGTAGTGGTTGGTGCCTGGGCCTGGCCAAACAAGATGGGGGATCGGCTAGGCGATCCCCACTCAACACCGGGCTCATCTTTTCGCTTGCACTGCCCTCGATCATCAGTTACTGTGAACGTGCGCAATAGAGAAACGGCCCTGCGCTAACAGGGCCGTTTCAGGGATCGGGTTTTGCATTAAGGCCCTTCGGCGGGCCACCCACGTGAAGCAACCGGGCAGGTCAACTTCGATGAAAAGTGTCGATGAAGTAAGGCAATTCTGTCAAGAGCAGGCCGACTTCCACGAGAAGCAGTCCGCCCGCTCGAACCTCAAGCCGGAGAGGCAGAATAAACACGTCCGCTTGGCCAACAAGTTCAAGGACGCCGTTACTGCCCTGAGTGGTTCCCAGCAGTCCGAGCATGCCCCTGCCCAAGGCGATCTGTTCTGGATCGACCCCTACGACGTAAGCGACTTGCCGGAAGAACTCGTCAATGAGCTGACGATTCCGAAGTCCGACAATGATGAAGTGCGCATGGTGCACCTGTTGCGCCTCGCCGGACGCCCCTTGTCGATCAATGAGATCATGGTGGGGCTATTCCGCAAGTTCGGGGACGTGAGCAAGCGAACAACGGTCAATTCCCGCCTCTACAGGATGGCGAACAAAGGCGACCTCGTGAGTATGGATAAGGGCGTCTATGCCCTTGCCGATCACCTCAACAGCGGCAAGCCGGAGCATGGTGGGGAGGGCGCGTCATGACATTAGATCGCGGCCACCCCCTGACTACCGCCGCGGGTGGCCCAGACAAAGCAACGCCCCAACCCAAGTTCCCCGTCGCGAAACAGGCTTGAGTTGAGGCGCTAGGTAGGCAAAACGCTGGTGCGATGCGGTTCGGCGTCGGGTTCACCTCTGCAAAGGTGGGCTCAACGGTGGTCCGAATCGCCCGCACCGGCATCACGGCATGGCAGTGAGTGGGAGCCCTCTGCCGGTAGTCCGAGGCCCGGTACAGCAGCGGGATTATAACCCCGTCCCGGCCCCGGAATGTGATATCGCCCTCACAACCCGTCTTGTGGAGGCTTTATGGCTGGGAAGAAGACGGTGCATGTCTGTGCATACACTCGGGTCCGGAAGGGCCGTCTGGAGTACGTCTGCCAGCATTGGCGCAGCCCTCCGGGCTAAGCGCAGCACCCGGGAGCGCCCCTCGGGGCGCCTCCCGTCATTCCGGACATTGGGTCTCCCGGGAATTGGAGGAAACATGGCTTCTTCGACTGACGAGGAGAAGACCGTAGCCCAGTGGATGCTCGACCAGTACCGACGGAACAACCGTCTGGTGCAATCTTGCGCTGCGCGCGGTATCCGTATGACCTTCGGCGAGCATCACGTCTACAAGAACCGCCAGCGAAACTGGGGAATCAACAAGGGCATCCTTGAGGAGTTCCGCAAGCTGACGCCTGACGACGTGGTGTGGAGTCGGAGTTCGCAGACGTGGCGGCAGCGCCGCGAGTCTGATCCGCCTGACAAGCGGATGGTCCGGTAACAAAAAGGCCGTCCCTTCTGGGACGGCCTTTCTAACTACACGCTACCTTCGCTCTGGTCGGGGCACGCCATTGCTCATCAGGCCCTTTTCCAGATTGTTGAAACGCTCGTAGACCATCTTTGATGTGTGTTCAAGCATGAAGTCTGTTTCCCTGCCGGACCGTACAGCTCGCTCGGCTGAGACGATTTCCTTGGCTAGGGCGATGTACCATTCCTGCGCATATGCGGCTTCCCCGTCCCCGGCTGCGCCGGTGGTCGAACCCGCTGAGGCTCTCAACCCCATGCCTGCTGAGGGACGAGGGGGATTGTCGGGTGCATTCATGCACCCGATCCCTCCGCGCTTCGCGCTGCGGGACCAGCCTGCGGCTGTCCGGATCTGCTCCTGCAGATCCGTCGAACCCATTGGGGTTCTCAACCCCCATGCTGTCCATCAGACAAAAAGAAAGGCCACCCTGTGGGCGGCCTTTTCAGTTATCTGGCGGAGAGAGGGACCGCGCTTGCGTGGTCTTAGCTCATCTCGCTAGGTCTCTATTCTCGCTGTACCTGCATGTTTCGGCAAGAAGTTTTCGTCTCGGGTGGTCTCGCCCTCTATCGCTACATCGCTCATTCATAGTAGGGTAGGTGGTAGGTTAATACTCGATGGGCACGCCATGCCTCGCAAGGCAAAAGAGCTGACAGACATAGCGGTGCGGAACCTGAAGAAGCCCGGATACTACGCTGTGGGTGGGTCTGTCTCGGGCCTCCTGCTGCAAGTTACCGCGACCGGAGCCCGGAGCTGGGTGCTTCGCTATACAGCCGGTGTGAAACCCGGAACAGGCAAGCCGTGGCGGCGCGATCTTGGGCTGGGTGGCTATCCCGACGTGTCGCTGTCCGAAGCACGGCGCAAAGCAGCCGAGGCGCGCGAACTGCTGTCAAAGAACATCGACCCGATCACCGCCAAGCGTGAGGCCCGGAGCGCGATGCTCGCGGCACGGCTTGCTGAGATCACCTTCGAGAAGGCCGCGCACCAGTTCATCGAGTCCAAGTCCGCGGAATGGAAGTCGGGCGGCAAGAGCGCCGACCAGTGGACCAGCTCGCTCGAAGCCTATGCCTTCCCGGTGCTGGGCTCGCTCCGCGTTGCCGATATCGACCGGGCGCACGTCCTGCGCGTCCTTGAGCCCATCTGGACCGAGAAGAACGAGACGGCGAACCGGGTGCGCCAGCGCATGGAGTCGGTGCTGGACTGGGCGAAGGTCCGCGGCTTCCGCGAGGGCGACAACCCGGCGCGCTGGAAGGGCTATCTGGACAAGGTCCTGCCCGCGCCCGGGAAGGTGCGGGACGTGCAGCACCATCCGGCGCTGCCCTATGCCCAGATGCAGCCGTTCATGGTGGACCTTCGCTCGCGCAATGGCATGGGCGCGCGGGCGCTTGAGTTCGCGATCCTGACCGCGGCCCGGTCGGGTGAAGCGCGTGGCGCGCGCTGGGACGAAATCGACCTGGAGGCGAAGGTCTGGACCGTCCCTCCCGAGCGGATGAAGTCCAGCAAGAAAGAACACCGGGTGCCGCTCTCGGATGCGGCAATCAAGATGCTCAAGGCGTTGCCGCGGGTCGAAGGGACGGACCTCGTGTTCACGCCGCAGCGTGGCAAGAATCCGCTGTCCGACAACACACTGACGAAGCTGCTGGGCGACATGCACGATGCCAGCGTCAAGCGCGGCGGCGCGGGCTACATCGACCCGAAGCAAGGCAAGGTCATCACGGCTCATGGCTTCAGAAGTAGCTTCCGCGACTGGGCATCAGAAGAAACGCACGCGGCGCATGAAGTTGTTGAGATGGCCTTGGCCCACCGAATCGCATCCGCTGTTGAAGCCGCCTACCGCCGCGGCGATCTTTTCGATAAGCGGCGGACACTTATGGCGGAGTGGGCCAGGTTCTGCGCCCCCAAAAAGTAAAGTTAAGTGGCTGATATACAAGAAAAATAGCTAGACCTGATTCGTCTCCGGTAGTACGATTCCAGCCTATCCGCAGCCGCGAATAACCCGGTAGCAGATATCGCAAGACGGGCGCTACATGCGTCCAAGGGACTGTCCAGAGGCCGTGCAATGCGGTGGTCGGCTGATCCGAGAAAAGGAGAACAACTCGACTCCGATGCGAGGGCATTCCTGCCCGCGTGCCGGTCCTGTTACCCGACTTCTCGGATCGTTGCCATGCACGTTCAACCCAGTAAATCCCTTCGTCCGACCCAAGCCGCCGAGTTCCTTGGCATCGCTGTTTCGACACTCTGGCGCTTCCACAAGGAGCGTCCGGACTTCCCACGCTCGCGCAAGATCGGACCACGTTGCACCGTGTTCGATCAGATGGAGCTGTTGAAGTGGCGTGACTCTCAGATCACAACGAACTGAGGACGCCGCCATGACCAAGACGCCGAAGGCGCTAAAGGCTGCGCCCCGCGAACCCTGCCGGCATGACGCCGCATATGTAGCGCACATGCTGTGCTACTCGCCATATGACGTGTTCCCCTATGGGCCGGAAACGACCCCGGAGGGTGACGATCACCTTGTTTTTGATGTCACCTCGAAGGTCGATGCGCTGGCCGCGCGCTTGAACGATGAAGATGACGGAACCAAGGAATTCGCTGCCTATCGCCGCCGCCTGTTGATGTGCACCGACGTGATGGCCGGGAAGCTGGCCGCGCCGCCGCTGTCGATGTGGGTACAGATGGCCCAGCAGTACGGGCGTGGCCGCTACCTGAGCCACAAGGCCCACCTCCGTAGGGAGGCGGCGCGCGGATGAGCGAGATTGCCGACTTCCTGACCCGCTTCCGCCCCGGTGGGCCGTGGCTTCTGACGGCCATCGTCCCCGATGGGATGACCAGCACCCGGACCTTCACCGATGCCGACGCCGCCGAGCGGTGGGCGCTGGACGAAAACGCCGCGGGTAGGAACTTGTATTTCAGCGTCAACCAAACCACGCGCGCCCTCGACAAGAAGGCCACGAAAGCAGACATCGCCCGTGTCGAGTTCCTGCACGTGGACCTCGACCCGCGCGCCGGGGAAGACCTCGCCAGCGAGCGCGAGCGCATCCGCAAACGGTTGAACGGTTCGCTCGCCGCCGCCGGCATCCCGCCGCCGTCCTTCATCATCGACAGCGGCGGCGGGTACCAAGCCTTCTGGCGGCTGGTCGAGCCCATCGAGTTGGACGGTGATCCCGCGAAGATCGAAGACGCCGAACGCTACAACATCGAACTTGCCCGCAAGCTCGGTGGCGACGCCACGCACAACATCGACAGGATAATGCGCCTCCCCGGCGGCGGGCTGACGAACTGGCCGACCGCGAAGAAGCAGGAGAAGGGACGCGAACCGGCCCCGACGAAGTTGTATGACTGGCCCGCAGCGGAGCCGTACCCGCTCGCCGCCTTCAAGCAGGCCCCGGCGGCGCGCGCCGACGCCCTGGCGAAAAGCAGCGCCAGCAGGAAGGCACCTAGCGCCACGCAGAAGCCTGTCCCGGTTCCGGCTGGCCCCTACGGTGTCGCCGAACTCGAAGCGTGGGCGACGGCTAACGGGAAGACGCTCCCGGGCGCAGCCCTCAAGGCACTGGTACACGGCGAGCAATTGACCGATGACAACGGCCAGCGCATCTATCGGTCCGGATCGGAGGCAACGTGGGCGGTCTGCTGCGGCCTTACCCGTGCCGGGGTCCCGGATGAACTGATCGCAGCCGCCATCCTCGACAAGAACAACGGCGGCGCGGCGCATGTTCACCGCCAGCAGAAGCCGACGGCTTACGCATGGATGCAGGTACGCAAGGCCCGGGCCGAAATCGAGGCGGAGGCCGACGCCGCTGACAACGACACGATTCTGCATGAAATGAACCGCCTCCATGCCGTTGTCGTACAGGGAAAGGTCCGTGTCCTATCGTGGGTGAAGGTGGAGCCGGACGATGAGCATTCCGACCTCGCCGGGCGGCTGGTCGTGGACCTGCAATCGTTTGAGGACTTCCGCAACCGTTACCGGAACAAGACTGTCGTGGTCGGCCTCTCTGAAAACGGCAAGCCCAAGCTGATGAAGCGCGGCGACTGGTGGCTGGACCACGAACACCGCCGCGAAATCCGCGGCTTGGTCTTCCGTCCCGGTGGGGACGCCGAGATCAACGGGTTCCAGAATCTATGGCGCGGCTGGGCGATTGAGCCGAAGCCGGGCGACTGGTCGAAAATGCGCGAACACGTCCGCGGCGTCCTCGCCAACGGCAACGACGAACACGCCGACTACATCCTGCGCTGGACGGCGTGGGCGGTCCAGAATCCGGCACGTCAGGCAGAGGTCGCGCTGGTCTTCCGCGGCGGTCGGGGCGTCGGCAAGGGCATCTTCGCGCGCGCCGTCAAAGACCTATTCGGGCAACACGGCCTCCATATCCGCAGCTCGAAACACCTCACCGGCGACTTCAACCTTCACCTGCGCGACTGCTGCCTGATGTTCGCGGACGAAGCGATTGCGCCCGGTGACAAGGCCGCAGAGTCGCGGCTAAAGGGCCTCGTCACCGAACCGCAACTGCTGATCGAAGGCAAAGGCGAAAACGCGGTTATGTCGCCCAACTACCTCCATATCGTCATGGCGTCCAACGAAAAATGGGTGGTCCCTGCCGGTGACGATGAACGCCGCTTCGCTGTCTTCGATGTATCCGGCGCGCGCCAGGGCGACCAGGCCTACTGGAACGCGCTTGTCGCCGAACTCGACGGCGGCGGACTCGCCGCGATGCTGTTCGACCTGCTCGCGATGGATCTGGGCGACTGGCACCCACGCCGGAGCGTCCCGCAGACCGATGCGCTGATGCGCCAGAAGGTCGCCAGCCTGACCGGCCTCGACGCCTACCTGTACGATGTGCTTTGCGTGGGCGACTTCCCCGAGGTCGAGAGCCTGCGGCAGAAGGGCCGGTTTGTTTCCACGGACAGCCTCCGCATGGCCGCGTCGGTCTGGCTCCGCTCGCGCCATGGTGAGCAGCACGTCTCCGGGAATGACGTGGGCGAGTTGATGACCATGCTCGGTGCGACGAAGTACCGGCGCGGCGGCGGCGGTGGACGCGGGTTCCTGCTTCCCTCGCTTGCAGCGATGCGGGCGAAATGGGACGCAGTGAAGTTTCCCGTGGATTGGCCTGTGGATGCTGACGCCGATGATGCGCCTGAGCAGGGCCAGCTTGCCGATGAAAAGCCGCCGTTCTAGCTTGAAACGTACCGGCCCGGGCCGAAACGTACCGCCAGCCGCTACGTTGGCCGGTACTTCCGGGAGCCCTGTTTTTATGGGGTTTTCGTGGACACGTACCGACCGTACCCACAGGACCGCCCCTGAGTTCGCCCGGCGGCGAAAATGCCCTCGAGCCTGCTCCCTGCCCAGAGGGTGGGCGCGCCGACCGACCGCTTTTCTCTATCTTTCCTAAAGTAGTAGGTACGGTCGGTACGGTCGGTACTTTCCACTACTACGTGGCTCGCAAGCGTACCGCCCCCGTACCGGCCACGTACCGACCCCTGCATCGCTAGGGCGATTGCTGCAGCTCGGTAGCAGATTCGCGCTGCGTCACGCCGAAGAAATTGCCCGAGTTCAAGTACGTGACGTTGACGACCACACCTTCCTTGAGCTCATAGGTGTACTCGATCACGCCGCTGGAAGTCTTGGGCGCGATGCTGTACGTGAGGAACTCCGACCCGCCAATCGTGTTCGATTTGTCGGGCATGCCGACGTACTGGATCACTTCGTCCTGCGTTGCCTTGCCGAGCTGGAACTCACGAAGGTACTTCTTCGCGCTCGTGCTCAACGTTGGGCGATAGACGCCGTTGGCGCTCTTGTCTTTCGCGATCAAGCTCCCCGCCGAGAGAAGACAAAACATCATCACGACCACCGCAACGAACTTACTCATAACTGCCCCTAGTCCCCAGTCGAAGCGACAGCGTAGCAAGGTCGGGGAAGGCAGCGCACCACCGTGCTGCTGCCAGCCAACAAGATTCCGAAAACGTCTCCGGAACTGGCGTCGGCGGAAGCGGCTTTTCATGGGCTGCTGGAACGGCACTCTGAAACCTCGCCTATTGGTCGATTTCCGAATGCGACTCCAGTATGGTCGAAACCGTCTCACAACATCGTGAGACGATCCGACAGGAGACGGTACATGGGCCGCGTCGCCCTCTACGCCCGCGTTTCGACCAACAAGGACCAGTCCGTGGAAACGCAGCTATTCGCGCTGCGGGATTGGGCCGTGGCGCGTGGTCACGAGGTCGTTGCCGAGTACACGGACGAAGGCATCAGCGGCGCGAAGGGGCGCGACAAGCGCCCGGCGCTGGACGCCATGATGAAGGAGGCGGCGCGTGGGAAGTTCGACATGGTCGCGGCAACCGCGCTTGATCGGCTGGGCCGCAGCCTGCAACACCTGGTCGGCATGGTCGCGGAGCTGGACGCCCTCCGCGTCGGGCTGTTCGTCCAGAACATGGCGCTGGATACGTCCACGCCGGTCGGGCGCTTGATGTTCAACATGGTCGGCGCGTTCGCCGAGTTCGAGCGCGGCCTGATCCGGGAACGCACGCTATTGGGCCTAGAACGTGCGCGGCGGCGCGGCTCGCGTCTCGGGCGTCCGAAGGTGGGGCCGACCACTGAGCGGCAGATCGTCGCACTCCTAGAGGCAAAGATGCCCGTCAACCGGATCGTGCGGCAGACGGGCGTCGGCGTCTCTGTCGTCTATCGCATCAAGAAGGCAATGGCAGCATGACCACCGAAACGCTCCCCGCACTGACCATGCAGAACCTCGACGCCGTGCGGATACTCGCCCGTGAGGGAACGCGCGAACACACCATCCGCCGCGTGCTTGGGCTGACGCCGAAGGCATGGAAGGCGTTGAAGGCTGACGATGATGACGGGGAACTGTCACCGCTCGCGCTGGCGCTGGAGGAAGGCCGGGCCGATGGCGCGGGCGACGTGATCGCCTTCATGAAGACACGCATGGCTGACGGCAGCGAGCGCGCAGCCGAGTTCCTCGCGGATCGCGTGTTCCAGCTCAACCGCGGCGACGGCAACGCCGAAGCGCCCCGAGTCGCCATCATCATCAACGCGGCGCTGTCGCCCGCCGAATACGCGCAGGTGATCGCGGTCCAGCAGCAGCCGGGAGTCCTGACCCATGAGCGTTGAGATTCGCCCGACGCCGTTCCAGACGCAGGTCCTGTCCGTCCCGGAGGATCACTTTGTCTTTCTCGGCGGCGGTCGCGGCGGTGGCAAATCGATGGCCCTGCAATTCCTGATCCTGCGCCACTGCGACCAATACAAGAACCGCGCCCGGGTCCTCGTGACGCGCCGCCGGTTGAAGTCGCTTTTCCAATTCGGCGAGGAGCTGCGCGCGCTGCTGCGCTCAGCCTATGGGCGCGACATCACCTACAACCAGAACGATGCCGTGTTCCGGCTCCCGAACGGCGCGGTGATCCAGCTCGCGCACGTCGAATCCGCGTCTGCGCTCTCCGACGTGGCGCAGGGCATGAACTTCTCGCTGATCTGCTGCGACGAAAGCGGCGAAGCGCCGACGATGGAAGTCATCGATCAACTCGGGCTTTCGTTGCGAGGCACCGGCGTTCCGCTTCGCATGGTGCTTGCCGCGAATCCGGGCGGCTCGAATCACGGCGCGCTCGCCGAGCGGTACGTCACGGGCCGCGAGCCGTGGATGCCGTTCGAGTTCGAGGGCAATACGTGGGTGTATGCCCCATCCATCTTGGACGATAACCCGCACCTCCCAACGGCTTACCGCAAGAACTTCGAGATATTGGCTCGAACTGATCCGGCACTGTATCGCGCGATGCGCTTGGGCGACTGGTCCGCGATGGTCGGCGATTTCTTCCAAGGAATATGGGACGCGCGCAAGATGGTGTTCGATCACCACGACGTTCCGCCGGATTTCTTCGCCACGTTGAAGCTGTCCATTGACTGGGGCAGCGCCGCACCGATGGCCGCGGTTCTCGCTGGGCAGCTCGCCGTGGACGTTCGCTTGCCCGATGATCGCGTGATGCCGCGCGGGGCGTGGGTGATCTATGACGAACACGTTGAGTACGATCCGCGGAACCTCGCACGCGGTACGGGCCGCACGCCGGGACAGATCGCGCCGAAGCTCCACGAGGTAGCTCGCCGGAACGGCGTTCGCGCACGGGGCGTCATCGACTCCGCGGCGGAGGCGCGCACCGCCGGGCGCATGGAGGCGAGTGTGTCGGACCTGTTCCGGGCCGCGGGTGTTCGCGTGAGCCCGGCGAGGAAAGGCCCGCGCGTGCCGCGCTTCGAGCAGTTGAAGCAGTTGATGGTCAACGGCGAGTTCTTCGTGGCGTCGCGGTGCCGGTTCTGGCTGGCGACAGTCCCGAGCCTGCCGCGCGACTCGCGCATCCCTGACGACGTGGACACGAAGGCGAACGATCACGCATTGGATGCAACCAGCTACGCCATCGCAGGCGAGTCCGGCGGGCGCGTCCATCAGTCCAGCTTTACGCCGGGACCGCGGATGCCGCGCGATGAGCGCGTGGTGTGGGTCTGACAACGGAGGAGACAAAGATGCGACGTTCCTACAAGTACCTGATGCTGGCCCTTGTGATTGGCAACGCGCAGGCGGCGCAGCGCGAGTTGTTCAACGCCCGCGAGACGTTGGAGCGGGCGAAGGTCGGCACCTATTCGCCGCGCGCGCAGCCGCCGGTTCGCGTGCAGGTGGAAGGTTCCGCGCGGTTTCGCGCGACCGACCACGGAAACCGTCAGATTCAACAACAATTCGAGCGGATGGACTGCCGATGGGTGGACGCCACGAATTCCATGCGTTGCGTGCCGTTTCCAGCCGAAGAAGTAAACCGGCCCAAGAAATAGCACTCGCGCGGGGCAAATCCGGTCCATATGGTCGGAAGCGAGCGGCCCCACTGGCTGGGCCGCACGCTGAGGAATAGCCCCCATGCCGAACGTCAACTTCAAGACCATCCCCACCGATGTTCCGCTGACCGTGGAGAACATCGACCGGCTCGCGAATCGCGCCGCCGAACTCGCCACCGCCTTCGGTGCGCGTATCGCCAATATCCAGCAGCAGGTCGCCGATGCCCGCGACCGCTTCAGCCGCGACGGTGACGACCTTGTCCGTGAGACGGACGCTGCCAATCGCGCCGTTGCCAAGCAGTTCGCCAAGCGGCAGCTCGCCTCGCGCATCGCCAAGTTCCGCCTGACCATCGTGGAATCGAGCCGCGGCCAGCGCGAGGAACTCCTGCGCCCGCTGGCGAAGGTCGCCGCCGATGCCGCGTTCCTCCTGACCCTGTGCCAGTCACCCGCGCAGATGCTCGGGCGCGTCGCCTTGGGCGATGCCCGGCGCACGCAGTACCAGACGCAGCTCGAAGGCGCAGGGCCGGTCGAGCTGGAAACCGCCGCGATCACCGCGATTGCCACCGGGGATATGCCTCTGGCAGCCGCGGTCGCGACCGTGGTAGACCGCCGCCCTTCAGATCGCCGCCCGTTCTCGGTGGCGGCGTTTGCCGAGAGGGTGTGGGGCGCGCAGCACGCCGAGGTCACGGCCAAGCTCAAGGGTGTCCTGCTGGCCGAGCGCACCGCGCGCGCGGCCAATGATGAGTTCGTCCGCGGCAAGGCCGACCCCATCGCCAACCTGAGTAACCAGCTCGCCGCCCGGGCCATCGCCGAAGCGTCGGGCGAGGAGGACGAAGCATGAAAGGCGCGGTTCCCAACGTCCGGAAGGCGAAGGCCATCCACGAAAAGAAGCAGGCCGAGCGCAACGCCACGGCCAACAAGATGAAGAAGCGCGCGGCGACCACTCGCCGCGGACGCTGACCGAATCGGGGTGTTCCGGCGGTGACGTGTCGCGCCCGCCTCGTGCCGCCGGGGCATCCTGACCTTACAGCCGACTCCGGCGCGCGTCAGGGTGACTCCGGGGTGCGCGCGCCGGAGGAGGCTGCTTCCCGGCAGGCTACCGCTACGCGCGAAGCGATGGCCCAGCTATGGGCTGATCCCGAACACCGCGCGCGCATATCCGCGCAGATGAAGGCCAGGTGGGCGGACCCGGCCTACCGGGAGCGCGCCCGCGGCTTCAATCGCGACAAACGCACCTACCGCTGGCAGCACGTCGAGTCCGGGCGGATCGTCTCCCGGACCAAGCTCGAAATGCGCGAAGAACACGGCCTACGGCCCGATTCGCTGGACGGCCTCGTGGCCGGGCGTATCCAGAACTCCCGGGGCTGGCGGCTCGCGCCGCGGTCCCTGCTGGGCGAGAGTCCGCGATGGATTTTTCCGTGAGTTGGCTATTCGTCAACGCCCATAGCCGAGCGTCGTTGTAGACGAGTCATCGCACGATTGGTAATTACCTTGTTGCGATGATCGAACCTGTCGTACAAGTCCCGTCGAGTTCCGACAATCCCATACAAGAAAAGTCGAACAACGCGAATGAATAAGCCCACAAGCTTTACGTTCTTGTTTGACCAGCGGGGGAAGCTTCCTATGGCGATAGCTCCGAACATATGATCATCCGAAATGGTGTGAACGTAGGCGTTCAAATCGCCGTAAATCCCTTTCAGTTCGGCAATGACGGTTTTCCCAATCTCTGATGAGAAGAACGTGACTCCCGCGGCGTCATTGAACACTTCGGGGACCGAGGTTCGTTGCAATATTAGCGGCTGTTCTTTCGCTGAAAATGCTTTTAAGTAGGATTCGATTGCGGATCGAAGCGTGCCTCCAGAGGATCGACACAAGCCGAGGAGTACGCACATAATGAATTCTGAGCTATCAGATACGACTTCGCTCAAGTACTTCTGTCCCACTTCCGCATAATCGTCATTGAATTCAATTTTCGCTGATCCGATTTCGGAAACAAGCTCTCCGGCAGTCGTCAGTAGTGCTAAGAACTGGGCATGGGCTTTGCGGATTTCCGCGACCTTTCCATCATCATGCGTGACGCTCTCGATTGAGAGGGTCTTGATGAACTCAAGAAACTCGGAAAAATCCTGCCGCGCAATTGCGTTCATTCAACGGAGGTTGAGAGTGAGCGGATTGCTTCGTTCCAAGAGAAGCCGGTTTGACGGGACTGCTTCTTGATCTGTGCCATAGAGTCGGATTCATCGCTGATCTTGTTGAGCAAGTCTCCGACCTCCCTAAGGCGAGCCGGGCTTGCGTTGATTGATTCCATGATCAGCATTCCGATCATTTCATAGCGGGATCGCTTCTCCCATCTTGCTATGGAAATGCGCAGCGCTTCAGTAGCGAATTTTGCAATGTCTTCGTTGGCGGGGAAAAGCTCTGAATCCGCGAGAACAAGAGACATCGATCCGACCAGTGCTTTCAAGTCGCGCTGTCTGTCACGGGACCCCGACTTCTTGTCCGCTCTCCGGCGCTCAATCTTCTCATTGTGAGCAAGGTGTCGGAGGTAGGAGACGCCATTCAGGAGTTCATTTGACTCGCGCGAGCGGATTGCCCACACAAGCTCCTGTATGAGATCCAGTGTTTTAAGTGCCACATCGGCTTCTGTTGGAGCGGTTTTCTTGGTCGCCATCATGTGGTCCTTACTACTAACTCGTTTGTGACGTTGATTATCGCGCTTCGCATGTCCGGAGCGGTGGAATCGAGCATGAATACATTATTCAATTGCTGCTGGGCGAACCTGACTCGACCCGGAATCTCCGAGGTAAAAATTTTGTCTTTCCAGTAGCTGTCGCCAGAAAGGTAGGCTTTGGCATCGCTGAGCACATTGGTCCCCTGTCGCGTCATTGTAAGTACAACGCCAGCGCACTTCACCGAGAGGCCGTAGTTCTCTTTGCGATCATCCACAATGCTCTTGAGCAGATCGAGTCCGGTCAAGGAAAGCGGGTCGGGGCGGACGGGTATCAGGTAGTAGTCGCTTGCAATCAGCGCACTTGTCATCCAGACGGACGGCGTTGGAGGCGTGTCTATGATCACGTAATCGTAATCAACCTCATCCTTGATCGCGGTAAGGTAAGCCTTCAGCCTGTTCTCGCGTCCTTCACCGGGAGCCATCTCCAGTCGATACAGGTCAAGGCTGCCGGGCAGGAGAAACAAGTTGTCCCGAGCTTCAACAACTTCTATCTCGTTGAGCGTCTTTGGTTGGACTTCCGTAGAGCCTTGAACAGTGGATGCCTTGACCCGCTTCCTGTCGAAGAGGTCCAGCATGGTGTCTTCCCCGGCCTCACGATGAGCAACGTAGTCATCCGGTGACATGAGGCACTGAGTTCCATTGAACTGAGGGTCCACGTCCAGCATCAAGACGGTGGCACCGTGTTGCCTTGTCAAACAGTCTGCGATGTTCACGGCGAGGGTGGTTTTGCCCACGCCGCCCTTCATGTTGATCAAGCTGATGACTTTCATTCTTCCATCCCCTACGCCGCAGTCGTCCCTGGGCTTTCTTGCTTGACTATAAGGGCTGATACCCTCGGGCGTAATCAGGCAATGACAAGAGTCCATACGAAAAAGGCCACCTCGACGGGTGGCCTTCTCGCCCATCTAGCCCAGCACATCAGGCGTAGTAGGTCTTTTAGTAGGGTAGTTCCGGAGCTGCTTGGCCGGACCCACTACCTATTGGATAACTGGCGGAGAGAGGGGGATTCGAACCCCCGAAGCGCGGTTTAGACGCTTACACACTTTCCAGGCGTGCTCCTTCAACCACTCGGACACCTCTCCGGATCCTGCCGCTGGCAATGCCGCTGCAGGGGCGCAGATTCTATAGGGCTTGGTGCATTGCCACAAGCACCCCCCGTCCGGGTGCTGGCCAAGGGGTGGGGCATGGCACAATGGGGGCTCAGATGAAGACGGTTGCCTGATGTCCTATCTCGTCCTTGCCCGCAAGTGGCGTCCGAAGCGTTTTGCCGAGCTGGTGGGCCAGGAACACGTGGTCCGCGCGCTGAGCAATGCCCTGGACAGTGGCCGCGTCCACCACGCCTTCCTGTTCACCGGTACCCGCGGGGTGGGCAAGACCACCATCGCCCGTATTTTCGCCAAATCGCTGAACTGCGAGCAGGGCACCAGCGCCGACCCCTGTGGTCAGTGCCGCGCCTGTCTGGACATTGATGCGGGCCGCTACATCGACCTGCTGGAAATCGACGCCGCCTCCAATACCGGCGTGGATGACGTGCGCGAGGTGATCGAGAACGCCCAGTACATGCCTTCGCGCGGCAAGTACAAGGTGTACCTGATCGACGAAGTGCACATGCTGTCCAAGGCGGCGTTCAATGCGCTGCTCAAGACGCTGGAGGAGCCGCCGGAGCATGTGAAGTTCCTGCTGGCCACCACCGACCCGCAGAAGCTGCCGGTGACCGTGCTCAGCCGCTGCCTGCAGTTCAACCTGAAGCGGTTGGACGAGGAGCAGATCCGTGGGCAGATGACCCGCATCCTCACCGCCGAGGAGATCGAGTTCGACGACGCTGCCCTGGTGCAGCTGGCGCGCGCGGCCGATGGCTCGCTGCGCGACGGTCTGTCGCTGCTGGACCAGTCCATCGCCTATGCCGGCGGCGCGCTGCGTGATGACGTGGTGCGCGCCATGCTGGGTACGGTGGACCGCACCCAGGTGGCCGCCATGCTGGATGCGCTGGCCGAGGGCGACGGTGCCCGCTTGCTGCAGGTGGTGGCGGCGCTGGCCGATTTTTCGCCCGACTGGAGCGGCGTGCTGGACGCGCTGGCCGAGGCGCTGCACCGCATCCAGGTGCAGCAGCTGGTGCCGGGTACGGCCGTGGCAGGCGAGGGCGTGGACGCGGTGGCCTTCGCCCAGCGCCTGCGCCCGGAAGTGGTGCAGCTCTGGTATCAGATGGCCCTGGCCGGCCGCCGTGACCTGCACCTGGCGCCCAGCCCGCGTGCGGGTTTTGAGATGACCGTGCTGCGCATGCTGGCGTTCCGCCCGGCCGGCGCAGTGCCTGCGGTTCCGGAAGGCTCCGGGCAGGGGGCGGGCAGCGGTGAGCGTTCGGCTTCCACGCCGGCCGTTGGCGCGTCCGCTTCTGCTGTCGAGGCTGTTGCGGCAACGCCGCAGCCAGCGCCACCTGCGCCGGTTGCTGAGCCAGCGGCCCCAGCCCCGGTGGCACCTGTCGAAGCGGCCGCCGTTGTTGCGCCGCAGCCGCCCAGGCCGGCTGCCCCGGTTGAGCCATCCGCGCCGGCCCGTGCCGAAGCCAAGCCGCGTGCAGCAGACGACGATCTGCCGCCGTGGTTGGTGGAAGAAGCTGAATCCGGTGCGCGCGAGGAGGCTTTCGCAGGTGGGATGACGATGCCCGAGCCGGCTCGCCAGCCAGCGCAACGCATGGCCCGGCCCGTGGAGTCGCCGGTCGTGCCGGAGCCTGTCGCCCCGGTGACGCAGGCGCCGGCTGCGCGCCCCAGTGGCATCGAGATCGCGCCGTCGCCCAAGCCTGCAACTGCGGGCCGTGCGCTGAACGATGCCGAGCAGTGGCTGGACCTGGTGGCTGAAAGTGGCCTGAGCGGCCCGTCGCGCGAGCTGGCGGCCAATTCGGCCTTCGTCAGCTTCCAGCATGGCGTACTGCGCCTGGCGCTGATGCCCGGCTTTGAGTACCTGCAGTCCGAGCGGGCACTGGCCGCTTTGGCGCAGGCGCTGTCGCAGGCACTGGGCAGCACGCCGAAGATCGTGATTGAAACCGGCAACGTCCAGGCCGAGACGTTGCACGAGCGCGCTGACCGCCAGCGCGGTGAACAACAACATGCGGCCGAAGCCGTTTTCATGGCCGACCCACAGGTGCAGCAGCTGATCCAGCAGGGTGCCCGGGTCGTGGCCGATTCCATCCGTCCATTCAAAGAGTAAGCAACCATGCGCGGCAATATCGCCCAGATGATGCAGCAGGCCCAGAAGATGCAGGAAAACCTGCAGAAGGCCCAGGAAGAAATAGCCAAGTTGGAAGTCACCGGCAGTGCCGGTGGCGGCATGGTCACCGTGACCCTCAGTGGCACCAAGGAGTGCCGCAAGGTGCGCATTGATCCGTCGGTGCTGTCCGATCCGGAAATGGCCGAAGACCTGATTGCTGCGGCCTTCAACGACGCCTCCAACAAGATCGACGCCGAATCGCAGGCCCGCATGGGCTCGGCGACCGCCGGCATGAAGCTGCCGCCGGGCATGAAGATGCCGTTCTGATGACGTTGGCGCCGCTATTCTCTGGCGCCTGCTGTTACCCGCGCCGCGAAGCCCCAGGGCTTCGCGCGCTTGTTTTGACCCGGACCCTGGTGCGATGAGCCTGCCGCTGCTGGAACAACTGATCGAAGCCTTCCGCGTGCTGCCGGGCGTCGGCCAGAAGACGGCCCAGCGCATGGCCTACCACGTACTGGAGCGCGCCCGCGATGGCGGCCAGCGTCTGTCCGAGGTGCTGGCCGAGGCCATCGAAAAGATTGGCCACTGCGCGCAGTGCCGCGATTTCAGCGAAACCGAGCTGTGCCCCATCTGCGCCAGCAGCAGCCGTGAGCGGCAGATGCTGTGCGTGGTGGAGTCGCCGGCGGATCGTCTGGCCATCGAACACGCCACCAGCTATCGCGGCGTGTATTACGTGCTGCAGGGGCGGTTGTCGCCGCTGGACGGCATCGGCCCGCGCGAGCTTGGCCTGGACAGGCTGGAAGCGCGACTGGCCGAGGGTGAGGTGAGCGAACTGATCATCGCCACCAATTCCACCGTCGAGGGCGAAGCGACCGCGCATTATCTGGCGCAGCTGGCACGCCGCAACAAGGTGCGACCCAGCCGCTTGGCGCAGGGGCTGCCCTTGGGTGGCGAGCTGGAATACGTGGACCGCGGCACCCTGTCGCATGCCTTCGGCAGCCGCAGCGAAATCAACGAGTAGCGTGGCAAAAAAACGTGGCAGGGGCGGGTAAGCTGTAGCCTGTTCCCCCGCAGTGAGCCGCGACATGAGCGACACGATTTTCGGCAAGATCATCCGCCGCGAGATTCCCGCCAACATCGTCTACGAAGACGACGAGGTGCTGGGCTTCCAGGACATTGCCCCGCAGGCGCCGGTGCATGTGCTTTTCATCCCGAAGAACGAGGTCATCCCGACGCTGGATGATCTGCAGCCGTCGCAGGCGCACCTGATCGGCAAGCTGGCATTGGCCGCTGCCGAGTACGCGCGCAGGGAAGGCTTCGCGCAGAACGGCTACCGCATCGTGATGAACTGCCGTGAGGATGCCGGGCAGACGGTTTTCCACATCCACCTGCATCTGCTGGCCGGCGCACCGCTGGGGCACTTCGGCGCGGCGTGATGGGGTTGCTGTGTCATGGGCAGAGCGCCGCCTTCGGGCGGCGTTTTTGTTCTGGGAGTGCCGCCGCCCGTGTAGCCCGGGTAAGCGGGGGGGGGAGTTGCAGGATCAAAAGCACCCCCTCCCGGCCTCCCCCTTCGCTGCGCGAAAGGGGAGGGGAAGAGCCGCTCGCGCTGGTAGTGGCCCCCTCCCTTTTGCGAAGCAAAGGGGAGGGCTGGGGAGGGGTAGCTTCTGAACGTCACCAACAAAAACGCCGCCCGAAGGCGGCGTTCTCACATGCGCTGGATCAACGCGGCATTACCACCAGCCGCCGCGCCAGCCCCAACCCCAGCCGGGGCCCCAGCCCGGGCCCCATGGGCCGTAGGGGTAGGCGGGCACCACGTCCACCTCGCGCTGCACCGGCCACAGGTACACCACATCGGCGGCGATCTTGGGCAACGGGTAGTCATACTCGCCGATCTTGGTGGTCTGGTAACCATCAATCCGGCCGATGAAGGTGACATCGCGGCCCGGCTCGAACACCGCCGGGTCGTAGAAACCGGCGCGGCAGGCGATGAAGCGGCCATCGCTGGCGTCAGCCGACGTGCTGCTCGGGCGGCCACTGCCGGTGAGCGGGCGGGCGATCATCTGGAAGCAGGTCTGGCCTTGGCCGGGCAGGGTCTCGATGATGCGGCCACCCCAGCGTACCGGCGTGCCGGTCTGCTTCTGGGCCACCGAATCACGCGGCGAGACGGTGCTGAACTGGCCCTGCAGCGGCTTTGGCGCGGTGGCACAGGCGGCCAGCGTCAGGCTGGCGGCGAGAGTCAGGAGAATGCGAGTGTTCATGGTCGTGCTCCGGGTTTCGGGCGGTGCCTTTGCAGGTCCTGCAGCAATGATGAAACGTGGTCGGACTGAGCGCCAGCGTAGCGTGCGTCAGCGAAACGCTGGCTGAGTGCCAATAGACCACTGCCGGGCAGGCTGAGTTCCACCCGCTGGGCCCAGTCGCCGGCCGTTTCGTGTGGTTCACGGCCCAGGCCCAGGCGCGCATAGCGTCGGTTCAGCCGCTGCCAGGCGCGCAGCAGCGGGTCGCGCTGGCGTTCGCCACGTGCCAGCAGCCACGCCATGCCCATCAGGGCGAGGACCGCGAAGGCGCTGAACAACGCGATCAATTGCGATGGCGTGAGTTTGTCCACGCCGAACGGGCTGAGCAGGCGTTGCTGGCGGGTGGCATCGAAGGACAGGAAGGCGTTGTTCCAGCCACGCCGCATCCAGTCGCCGAACTGACGCAGGCTTTCCCAACGTTCGGCCAGGCCCAGACCGGGCGATTCCGCGGGACTGCCCTGGCCAAGGCGATCTTCCAGCGTGTCGTAGATGCGTTCCGGCGCGACGGCAGCGGTGGGGTCCACCCGTACCCAGCCGCGCTCGGGTAGCCAGACTTCGGCCCAGGCATGCGCATCCATGCGGCGGACCACCCAGTAATCGCCAAAGCGGTTGCGCACGCCGCCGGCATAGCCGGTGACCACGCGTGAGGGGATGCCTGCGCCACGCATCAGCACCACGAAGGCGGAGCTGAAGTGTTCGCAGAAGCCTTCCTTCTGGTCGAACAGGAATTCGTCGGCGCTGTTGCGGCCGGCCAGCGGCGTGCTGAGGGTGTAGGCGAACTCGCGGTGAATCCAGTCCAGACTGCGCTGGACGATGGCGGCATCGTCGTTGCCGGCCTCACTACGCCATTGCCTGGCCAGCGCCAGCGTGCGTGGGTTGAAGCCATTGGGCAGCTGCAGGGTTTGTTGACGCAGCGTGGCAGGCAACTGCGGCTGGAAGGTGCGGTAGTCTGCGGACTGCAGTTGCCAGCGGGTCAACGCCGTCAGCGGCTGCTGGGATTCCAGGCTGTAGTCGGCATCCAGCCGTGCGCCGTCGGGTGCTGCGATAGGCAGGTCCAATGCAACCAGCTGGCGGTCGTCGGTGGGCTCATATTCGATCCTGTAATTCCAACGTGCCGTGCCTGCGGTGACGGGCGGTGGAGACGCCTGGTGCTGGCCATCCAGCCGTGTCCAGCGGCGGCCGTCGTAGCGGGTCAGCACCGGGCCACGCCAGTAGCGTTGCTCCGGCGGCGGTGCGGGGCCGATGAACTGCGCGCGCAGCGCCGGGCTGTCATCGGCCATGAGGTCGATCCAGGCGCCGGGCTCCATTGAATTGGAGAGCCCCGGTCTGCCGACGGCGCGTTCGGGCACGCCCCATAACGGGCTGGGAAAGCGCGGAAGCAACCAGAATGCCGACAGCGCCAGCGGCAATGCCAGCAGCATCAGATAGCCGACGGTGCGCAATTGCAGTTTCAAGGGCAGTGCAGGCACGCCGGTGTCCTCGTCGGCCAGACGTTGCAAGGCCAGCAGCGCGCAGGCGATGGCTATGGCGGCCATCAGCAGAGTGCTGGGACCCTGGTCGAGCAGGAAGGCGGCGAACGGGGAGAACAGGGCAAAGCCAACCAGACTACGTGCATCGCGCAGGCTGCGTAGTTCGCTGGACTTGATTGCCAGCATCGCGGCGAGCAGGGCGCAGCCGGTATCACGGCCCGGGTTGGCACCCATCTGCCAGTAGATTGCGGTGAGCATGGCCGCAACCAGCAGCAAGCGCAGCAACATGGGCAACGGGCGATGCCTTGAGAACACCCCCACCAGCAGCGCGGTAACGCCGATCACCCAGGACAAGGCAGCGGGCAGCTGCAGCAACAGCGGCAGCAGGGCCAGCGCGGTGGTGAGCATGGCCCAGCCGCGCGCGGTGCTGCTGGCCATGGGGCTGTCGGCGCGCTTCATGCCGGTGGCATCAGGGCAAGTGCGCGCAGGCACAGGTGGCGGTGGGCATCACCGTTGGCCGGGCCAAGCGGTGGATTGCCGGGCAGGCGCAGCTGGTAGCGGCGGCCTTCGCGCTCGGCATCGTCCACCCAGCGTGCCAGCCGCGAAATGCGTCGTTCGTGGGGCAGCGCGTGCAGCTGCTGCCAATCCAGCACCAGCTCGGTGCCGAGTGGGCGTTCGTACTCGCGCACCAGCAGGCTGTCGCGGCGCGCGGAGTGTTTCCATGCGATGGCGCGACGTGCGTCACCGGCGCGATAGGGGCGCAGCTGCTGCAGTTCGTCACCCAGCGGATGCACACGGGTGCGGGTGGCATGAGTACCGGTATCAGGCAGTGGCGGCGCGTTGACCTCCGGTGCCGGGTAGACCAGCAGCGGGGCATCGGGCCAGAACCAGGCCCACGCACGTACCAGACCCAGCGGCTGCGTGGTGGAAATGCGTATGCGCGAAAGATCCATCCAGCCACGTGTGCGGGTGGGCAGCTGCAGGTCGGCTTCCATCTGGTTGCTGTCCAGCAGCGAGGTGACGGTGATGGCCTGCTCGTGGCTGATGCGCAGCCCGCGGCGCAGGCGGCTGTCGTCACGCGCCAGCGCCAAGCGCAGCTGGATGGGTGCACCTGCTGGCACAGGTTCGGCCGACATCGCCTCCAGGCGCAGCCCCGACAGCTGCAGGTGCGCGAACACCGCGCTGGCCATCGCGGTGGTGGCCAATGCCAGTGCCAGCAGCAGGGCCGGGTTGTTGTTGTAGTTCAGTGCACCCAGCAGCATCACCGCAAGCAGAGCGGCGAGGAACAGGCCAAAGCCGGTCGGCAGTACGTAGATGCGCCGCCGGTCCAGGCGTGCAGGCAATGGTTCGGCGCTGCGGGGGCGGGCCAGCAACTGCAGTGCCGCCAGCCGTTGTCGAAGTCCAGCACTCACCCGGCTGACCCGTGCGCTGGGCAGGGTGCGCCGGGCGTGTGCGTGGCCAACCTCAGTTGCCTGAAGACCAAGGAATCCGTTGCACCCAGCGTGGCTGTGCTGTTGGTTTCGTTGTGCTGGTGGCGCATGTCGTCATCAATCGCGGGTGCCAGGGCTGTTCCTCCGTCTCAGGCCTGTCATGCACAGCCCTGCTGTTACTGCGGCAATGGGCCTGCGCTTATGTCCTGAAACTGGTTGATCGCACGATATCACGGCACATGGCGACGGCAGGACCGGCTACCCGTCGTACCGAAGCCGCCAGCCAACGCCGATGCAACCACGGCATCGGGCAGTTGGCTGGCGTCGGCTTCACTTCTTCGGTTGTTTGACCGGGCCAGCGGGAATGGCCGGCAGTCCGTCTGCCTTCTGGAAGCTGAGGGTAGTCACATAAATGATCTGGTCGTACTCCTCCCTGCCACGTTTGCCCGCCGTGGCATCCACATGCTTCACCTCCGCCACGTACTGGCCCTTCCAGGGCATGGAGAACGAAACCCGGCCCTGCTCATCGCTGTACACCTGCTGCCCCCAGCCAGACCGGGTGAGCAGGGTGACCTTGGTCTTGGCAAGCGGCTTGTCCTTGAAGAACAGGGTGAACGCGCCACTCTGGCCGGCAGGTACCAGGTCCAGTGCAAGTACAGGGCTGCGCTTGTCGAAATCGGGAATCCAGCGGGCGGCCGGGTAGTACCACGCGGCAGTTTCCTTGCCCTGCTGGGTGGAGCGGCGCAGGCCGATGCGCCCGTCCTCGGCAACGATGGTCCGGCTGCCGGCGGCAGACGAGGGCAAGGTGAAGCCCGATGCGGTTTTCTCGATGGCGACGGTCTGCTCACCCTTGTCCGATACCAATGTGACGACGGGGCGGACCAGTTCGTCCAGCCTGCCGGGTGAGGCTTCACGCAGGTTCTGCGCGTACTCGCCAAACCGCATCACGGTGATGCCATCCTCGGGCTGCTCCAGCCAGATGTGGTGGGCGCTGGCTGGGGCTGCGCAGCAAAGGCCGGTGAATAGAAGTGTGAGTGTCCTGTTCATGAATGCTCCTGTGGGGGTGGATGGCGAAATGCCTGTTGTTCGAGGTGCCGTGCAAAGAGCTCCTGCGCCACCGGCATCAAGCGTTGCGGGCGGCGACAGAGGGGGCGGGGTGAAAAGTCAGAACCGGTAGCTGGCCGAAACCACCAGCGTGCGTGGCTCACCCAGCGTCCATGCATTGGCCCAGTAGTGCTTGTTGGTCACGTTGCTCAGGTCTGCGCGCAGCACCAGCGGGTGGCGGGTTGAGCCGGTCTGGTAGCGGGCACCAAGGTCATAGACCGTGAAGCCCCGCAGGCGGTCGGTGTTCATGGTGTCGGCATAGCTGGCGCTGGTGGTGTTGAAACCACCGGAAACACTCAGTCCGGCCACGTTGGGCACGGCATACTCGGCGCGCAGTTTGAAGATGCGGTCGGCAACGTGGATGGGGCGCTTGCCTTCGAGCAGCGGGTTCTGCCTCTGCTGTCTGATCTTCGGGTCCAGCCAGGTGAAACCGCCGATCATGCTCAGGTTGCGGCTGAGTTTGCCGATGGCGGTGAACTCGGCACCTTTGTGCACCTGCCGCCCATCCTGGGTGAATACCGGCCGCAGTGGCTGGCGCGTGTCGTAGTACTGCAGCGCCTTGTCGATCTGGAACACGGCTGCAGCCAGCAGCATGCCGCTCAGTGAATATTTCGCCCCCAGTTCCAGTTGCTCGCTCTTCAGTGGCTTGAACACCTTCCCGCTGTTCTGCACCGGGGCACCGTTGTACGTGTCGGCGGCAAGCCCACCCTGTTCAAGCGACTCCATGTAGCTCACGTAGGTGGACAGGTCCGGGGTGGGCTTGAACACCAGTGCAGCGGTGGGTGTCATCGAGGACTTGTCGTAGGTGCGGCTGACGATGTTGGTGTGGGCCAGCCCCACCAGTACCGACCACTGCTCGTTGAAGGTGATGTCGTCACCCAGCACCGCATTGCGCTTGGTGCTGCGGAACCACGCCCGCCGGGTACCACGTGCGATGGGCGCGATTACCGGCTCCGGCGCGTAATGGCGGTCATCGATGGAGAAGGCGTCGCCATCAATGCGCGGCGCATTGACCGACCACCGGTCCTGGTGGGTGCGGCTGTACTGGAAGCCGGCTGTCAGCTTGTGGTGGACCGCACCGGTATGGAATTTCCAGTCCGCATACACGGCCGCGCGCGTGTCATCCTGGTAGGAAAGCACATCAGTCACCCCGGGCGCGTACTGCCAGATGAAGTTCTGTACGTACCGCTCGCGTGAAGTGAGGACGTTGGTGGTGGTGGAGCCCGCGGCATTTCGGACACCATCACTGTAGAGCAGGTTGGCGCGCAGGCTGAAGGATGGATTGATGTCCCAGTGGACCCGCGCCGCATGGCGCCTGGTCTCGTAGTAGCGGTGTGCCCATGGTGGGCTGTAGGACCGGTTATTGCGCAGTGCGCGGGCAGAGGGCCGGGTAGCGGCCGTTGCCGACCATGTGGGTTGCACGCCCCAGTCATCGTAGTCCTGCCTTGCCGTGCTCACCTGCAGGTACAGATCGTCACGGGGCCTGGCGTCGAGCACCAGGCTGTAGACGTCGCGCCTGATCGTCTGTCCCTTGATGGGGGTATCACCATCCTGGTGGGCGAGGTTGAGCCGGTAGCCGAACTTCCTGCCGGCATCGAACTTCCCGCCGAAATCCGCGTGCGCATACCAGGAGGCATTCCCACGGCTGGAAAGAGTGAGCTCATTCAGCCGCTCGTCCGTGGAGCGCTTGGTGACGTAGTTCACCCGGCCGCCGACGTTGCCTGCACCATAAAGAAAGCCCGACAGCCCATTGAGCACCTCGATGCGCTCACTGTCCTCGATGGTGCTGGCGTGCCCGTACTGGTCATCGGGGACCCCATCGCGGTAGGGCGCGTAGAAGGTGAAGCCACGCACGATGGCGGTGGGCTGGTTGTTCTCGAACTGGGCCCGCGACAGCTGCATGGTCGGGTTGATGCGGAACACCTGGTCGGCACTGACCGCCTGCAGGTTGGATATCAACTCCTCGGAGAACACGGTGACCGAATACGGCGTTTCCTGCAGATTGCGCCCTTGCCAGGGCCCTACGCCGGAAACACGGTCCTCACGGTAGCCGTCAGTGGCCTTGCCTTTGGCCAGCGGGGCTGCCACCACTTTCAGTGCAGGCAATGTTTTTACCGCTGAAGCTGCGCCCGCCTTGAGGCGCTGTCTGTCTGGCTCGTGGGCGAGGCTGGTGCCGCTGGCCAGCAGCGCGAGGGCTGAAGCCAGGGCCAGGCATGGCGCATGCCGTGAGCTGCACGGGTGAGCTACTTCCATGTATGGATTTCCTGATCAGGCCGGCATGCCGCGAACGCAGGGCGGTATGCATTCATGCAGGCGCGGCACGAAGGTGTCGGGTGGGTTGAAGGTGTTGCCGATGGGCTGGAGGGCACTGTTGGCGGGTCAGCCAGGGGTGCGGTCGAGCTGGGCGTGGCAGCGCGCACGGCGCCGCCAGCGGTGGGAGTCCGCCAGCCTGCCCTGGCGTGGTGCAGGCGCAGGTGCGCAAGGAGGTGCGGACTCCGGCTTTCAGATTCCCATTTTCACGCGGCCGGCAGAATGCGCGCCTGCTACCCCGCTGGGGTCAGACAAGTGCGCGCAGCCCTGAAGATATAAGCAGCCTGCAGCCGCATCGGCTGTGCCGGTGGACGCTGGCAAGCTGTCACCCGCTCCGCCGGCTAGTGGTTGCTGTTCAATCCACCCGCACGCTGTGCAGGATGGCGCGGGCCAGGGCAGGGCCGGCTGCGGCTTCGGCCTCGGGCACCAGGCGGTGGCCGGCCACGGCGATGAACAGCGCCTGCACATCTTCCGGCACCACGTGGCCACGGCCCAGCAGCATTGCGTGGGCCTTGGCCGCGCGCAGCAGGGCAATGCCGGCGCGCGGCGACAGGCCCACCTTCACACCCGGGTGCTGGCGGCTGCGGGTGAGCAGGGCCTGCACGTAGTCGATCAGTGCATCGCTGGCATGCACCCGCTGCACCGACTCGCGCAGGGCCAGGATGTCCTGGTCGGAGAGGGTGGGCGTGGTGCGCGCGATCATCTCGCGGCGGCTGTCGCCGGCAAGCAGGGCGCGCTCGGCGTCCGGATTGGGGTAGCCCAGGGTGAGGCGCAGCAGGAAGCGGTCCAGCTGTGAATCCGGCAGCGGGAAGGTGCCGGACATGTCCACCGGGTTCTGCGTGGCGATGACGAAGAACGGGTCGGGCAGGGCGTGCGTGGTGCCATCCAGCGTGACCTGCTGTTCGGCCATGGCTTCCAGCAGGGCGCTCTGCGTGCGCGGTGGTGCGCGGTTGATCTCGTCTGCCAGCAGTACGTTGCAGAACACCGGGCCGGGGTGGAACTGGAAGCTGCGGCTGTGCGCCTCGTACACCGACACCCCCAGTACGTCGGCAGGCAACAGGTCCGAGGTGAACTGCACGCGCTGGAACTGCAACCCCAGGCTGGAGGCCATGGCATGGGCCAGGGTTGTCTTGCCCAGGCCCGGCAGGTCCTCGATCAATAGATGTCCACCGGACAGCAGCGCGACAAATGCCAGCCGCACTTCCTGGGTCTTGCCCAGCAGCAGCGAATTGACCTGTTCCTGCGCTTTCTGCACAGCCAGTAACGTGACTTCGGGTAGCATTCCTCGCGGCGCCAGGCTCATGGTCGTCTCATTTTCCCAGGATGTGAGGAAGTGTAAGTGGCAAACAGGGGGGAACAACGCGCCTACATTACGTTCATGGTGCTGTGGGCGGTGGTCACCGTCGTCAAGGTGCTTGTCGCGGCCCAGCTGCCCTTGTTCGTGGACGAAGCGTTCTACTGGCAGGAAGGCCAGCATCTGGCCGCTGCCTACTCCGACCTGCCTGGCCTCACCGCCTGGCTTACCCGTCTGGGTGTGGAGCTCATTGGTGAGCACCGCCTGGGCGTACGCCTGCCGTTCCTGCTGCTGGGTGCCCTGCTGCCGTGGATGGTGGCGAGTATCGCCAAGCGTTGGTTCGGCGCACGCATGGGCTGGCAGGCGGGCTCGTTGGCGCTGTTGATGCCCCTGTCGGCGACGCTGGGCATGATGGCGGTACCGGATGTGCCCATGGCCATTGCCGCCCTGCTGTGCCTGGATGCGGGCGCGCGGCTGCTGCGCCGGGTGGATGCCGGTGGTGCACTGCTGCTGGCATTGGGCCTGCTGATGGGTGCGCTGAGCCACTACCGTTTCATCGGCGTGATCCTTGTGGGCTTCATCGCTCTGATGGTGCTGCCGGAAGGCCGGCGCATGCTGCGTGACCCCCGTGTGTGGATTGCATTGGCGGTGGGCGTACTGGCCTGGGTGCCGCTGATGTCCTGGAACCTGGACCATCAGGACGCCGGCCTGAAATTCCAGATCATCGAGCGCCACCCCTGGGCGTTCAGCAAGGATGGCCTGTTGTTCCTGCTGATCCAGCCGCTGTTCACCACGCCGCTGCTGTTCGCCGCAATGCTGGCGGTGGCGGTGAAGGGCCTGCGCAAGGCGCAGGGGGGCTTTCATCACCTGCAGTGGCGCTACTTCGCGCTGGTGGGTGCCGCCTCCACGCTGCTGATCTTCGTGTTTGGTTTCTTCACCGATGTGGAGCGCATCAGCTTCCACTGGCCACTGCCTGGCTACCTGGCGCTGCTGGTCTGCGTGCCATTGGCGCTTGCCCATTGGTCCAGGCTGTGGCGGCGTGCGGTGTGGGCGCTGACGGCGGTGGGGCTGGTGGTCGCGCTGGGCTATTACCTGATGGTATCCATGCCGTCGCTGCGTGAGCAGATGGCCGGCAGCAAGTATTACCCGCGCAACTTTGCCGGTTGGCAGCCGCTGGCCGATGCGGTGCGTGAGGAGCTGGCGGAGATGCCGGCCGATACCACGGTGCTGGCGGGCAGTTTCAAGGTGGGGGCGGAGCTGGGGTTCCGTTTGAATGATCCTTCCATCGAGGTGTTGCCGCATGAGATCAACGACCGCCACGGGCGTACCGCGCAGCTGGCGCTGTGGGGGCTGATCAGCGATGGCGCGCGCAACCACCCGCAACTGCTGGTGGTCGCCCCGGGCGACCAGCGTTATCGCGATCTGTTGGCGCGCTACCACAAGGTGTGCGAGCTGGTCGGGCCCATGCCACCGCCGCGGGTGGTGTCCATCGACCACGGTTACCAGCGTTTCCTGCTGATGCGGCTACCGGCGCAGAAGCAGCAGGGTGCCTGCGTCACCCCGGCGATGGCCTGGGTGGATGCGCCGGTGCCCGATGCCAAGGTCAAGGGCGCGGTGGAAGTGAAGGGCTGGGCGTTCAAGGATGGGGTGGGGCTCAAGCGCGTTGAGCTGCTGGTGGATGGGCGCAGCGTTGGCGAAGCACGCTATGGCCGTGAGCTGGATGTCCGCCCCGCATGGCCTGGAACAAATGATCCGCAGCATCCCGCAGTGGGATTTGATGGCAGTGTGGATACACGCAGTCTATCCTTGGGCAAACACTGGCTGGGCCTGCGCCTGCATGGTAACGACGGCAGTGTCGAGGCGTGGGCGGAGCAACAGTTCGAGGTTGTGCGCTAGGTTGGGTGAGAGCATTCGCGGTTGACGCGGGCTGATATCAGGATAAGAACAAGCATGAGGACGTTGGAAGTTGCGGTGCTGATTCCTTGTTACAACGAGGAGACGGCCGTCGCCAAGGTGATCGGGGATTTTCGCGCGAGCCTGCCGGATGCCCGGATCGTGGTGCTGGACAACAATTCCAGGGACCGTACCGCCGAAGTGGCCCGCTCGGCTGGGGCGCAGGTGATCGCCGTGCCATTGCAGGGCAAGGGCAATGCGGTGCGGCGTGGTTTCGCTGACATCCAGGCGGATGTTTATGTGCTTGTGGATGGCGATGACACCTACGATGCCGCCGCAGCGCCTGGCTTGGTCCATAAGCTGCTGGAAGAGCGGCTGGACATGGTGGTGGGTGCGCGGCGGGACCAACAGGTAGCCGCCTATCGGCCCGGGCACCGGTTCGGGAATGTATTGTTGACCCGCACCGCCGGCTTTCTGTTCGGCAATGCCTTTGATGACATGCTGTCCGGTTACAGGGTGTTCTCCCGGCGCTATGTGCGCTCGTTCGCCGCGCATGCACACGGATTCGAGATTGAAACGGAGCTGGCGGTGCATGCCCTGCAGCTGCGGATGCCGGTGGCTGAAGTGGATACGCTGTACGGCGTCAGGCCGGAGGGCTCGCATAGCAAGCTGAGTACCTGGCGGGACGGCTGGCGGATACTGCGTACCATCGGCAAGCTGTTCAAGTCGGAACGCCCGCTGCTGTTCTTCTCCGCCGGCTTCTTCATCGCCGAACTGCTGGCATTCGGGTTGGCCATTCCGCTGCTGACAACTTATGTGGAAACAGGGCTGGTGCCGCGTTTCCCCACCGCCATTCTATGCGTGGCGCTGTCACTGTCCGGATTGTTGCTGCTGGCCTGCGGGCTGGTGCTGGACACCGTTACACGCGGACGTATCGAGGCCAAGCACCTGACCTATCTGTCAGTGGCTGGTTCGAACATTAATGAAAAACAGGGAAGGAGTTGAGTGTATGGAAGCTGATGCGCTGGTACCGGGCAAGCGCCAGTCGCTGAGGTGGCGTGCCGTGAGAATGCTGGATAGCCGGTTTTCGTTTACATCGCGTGCGAATGTTGCCGCATCCGTCATCGCAGTCGCATTGCTCGGAGGGCTTTTTTCGCTGTTCCTTGGGCAGGATAGCAACTGGGATCTTCGTAATTACCACCTCTACAACGGCTATGCCGCGCTGACGGGGCGCCTGTCAATGGACCTTGCTCCTGCGCAGATGCAGAGCTATTTCAGCCCGGTGCTGGATATTGTCCATTACCTGGTCATGACGGGTCTGCCGGGGCCGCTGGCCGGTTTTTTGTTTGGTGTCGCGCACGGGTTGTTGTTCGTGCCCGTCGCCGGCATCGCCTGGCTTGTTCTTGATGGGCAGGCGCAGCGCCGCTGGCTGGCGCCGGTATTGGCGCTGGCGGGGCTCTTTACCGGGGCTGTGTTGTCTGAGTTCGGCAATACCATGGCCGACAACAGTACTGCTCTCTTCGTGCTGGGTAGCCTTTGGGTTGTGCTGCATGAGCTGTCGGTGGGCAGTAACCGGACATCGCGTTGGCTGCTGGCAGGTGCGCTGTTGGGTGTGGCCGTTGGGCTGAAGTTGACCAATGCAATCTATGCCATTGGCATCGTGGCCGCCCTGATGATGGCTCCCGTGTCCTGGGCGCATCGCCTGAGGGCTTTGTGTGTTGTGACGATTGCAGCGTTGATTGCGGCTGGCACACTTGCTGGATGGTGGTACTGGCAGGTTTGGCAGCAGTTCGGCAATCCGCTGTTCCCCCAGATGAATTCGGTGTTTGGAGCGCCATTGGCCGCACCGGTGTCGGTGGGCGACACCCGCTGGTTGCCACGTAACATCGGGGAGCAGTTGATCTGGCCGCTGCTGTTTACCTTCAGCCCCAAGCGGGTGGGCGAAAACGCCTTGACGCAGATCTTCTGGGCTTTGCTGTTTTTGGCGGCAATTGCGCTGCTGGTCAGGCGGCTGATGGGGCGGAAAGGTCAGCAGGCATCGGCTTTCGGCAGTGTCCTACCCAGTCTTGCTGCGTTTTTCCTCGTCTCATATCTGCTATGGCAAGTGCTTTTCAGTATCCAGCGCTATCTGGTTGCGCTGGAGCTGTTGGCTCCGCTGTTGCTCTGGTGTGCGCTGATCACGCTGTTTCCGTCCGCCAAGGGGCGGCGGCGTGGCGGGTGGATATTGGTGCTTTGCGCGGCGGTCTCTTTCTTTGGGCGGGGGGATTGGGGGCACCAGGATTGGACGATGTCCGCGTTCCAGGTTCAGGCCCCATCGATTTCGGAGCCTGAGAACAGCGTTGTATTGGTGGTGGGCGGTGAGCCGGAGGCGTGGCGCATCCCATTCCTGCCCTCCGCTGCCCGCTATGTTGGTGTGGGTACCAACTTCCCGGTTTCAGACCAGTATCACCAGCATGTAGGCCGGATACTGGAGGAAAGGACGCAGCACTTTGCGCTGTTCCCCGGGCACATGGTGGAAAAGACCGCGCGCTTTGATCGCATGAACAATGTCGTGCGCATCCTCAGGCTGGACGGGGAGCCGGGGTGCGGAAAGCTGCATTGGCTTGCCCGCAAGGTGAAGGGCTTGCGCTCGGTAGTGGAAGAACAGGGCGGACGGTGTGTGTTGGTGCCACGTGCGCCACTGCAAAGTGTGGATGACTTGCAGGCGATGGAGCTGGAGAAGGCGCAGAAGATCCTGGATGGCTATGGGTTGACGGCTCCTGCAGAGGCCTGCGTAACCCTGCCATCTGCGATTGGCCAGCGGGAGTTTCCTTACCGGTGGTGCCGGCTGCAGCCGACACACTGAGGGTTCAGGTCACGGCAGCCCATAACCCGCCTGGCGCAGCAGGCAGGACAGGGCGATCAGGGGCAGGCCGACCAGTGCCGTAGGGTCGTGGTTGTCGATGGCCTCGAACAGGCTGATGCCCAGGCCCTCGCATTTGAAGCTGCCGGCGCAGTCCAGTGGTTGTTCGGCAGCTATGTAGCGGCGGATTTCCTCGCCGCTCAAGCTGCGGAAGCGTACTGTCGTGAGATCGCTGGCCTGCAGTGCCTGCGCGCCATTGGCCAGGCACAGAGCAGTGTGGAAATGCACCTGTCTGCCGGACATGGCCGCCAGTTGCGCGCAGGCGGCCTCGACGGTGCCCGGCTTGCCCAGCGGGTTGCCGTCCAGTTCGGCTACCTGGTCCGAGCCGATCACCCAGCTGCCTGGGCGCCTGCCCGCCACGGCCCGGGCCTTGGCCAGCGCCAGCCGGGTGGCCAGCGCGACCGGCGCCTCGCCGGGCAGGGCGGTTTCGTCCACGTGCGGTGCCTCGGAGCTGAACGGAAGCCGCAGCCGGCCCAGCAGTTCGGCCCGGTAACGGGAGGTGGAGGCGAGAATCAGGTCGCTCATGTGGGAAAATGCCGGCTTCGGGCACGGCAGTCTGCTGCCGCTGACTGAATGTGGCAATTGCCACCGCGATGCGGGTTTGACAGCGGCCCGGCTTCTCCTTAACATTCTGCAGCTTATGTCCGCGAACGTGCCCGAAATGCTGGATGCTTGGCGGATGGTCGCAGCACGCAGGTGCTTCGACGGCCAGGTTCCATTGTCTGACTTGACCCGCCTGCAGGGTCTGCTCGCCGATGCCGAGGGCCAGTGCAACTACGCGCTGGAATTCGGCCGCGATGCGGTTTTGCAGGTACCCTATGTCGAACTGACCATTGATGCCGCGCTGCCGTTGATCTGCCAGCGCAGTATGCAGCGTTTCCTGCTGCCGGTGTCGGTGAAGCAGCGGCTGGTGCTGGTGCGTGACGAGGCCGAGGAGCTGGCGCTGCCGCCGGATTACGAAGCGTTGCTGGTGCCGGAAGACGGCAACCTGCGGCCGCTGGATCTGGTGGAGGATGAATTGGTGTTGGCGGTGCCCGTGGTGGCGCTGGCACCGGGAAGCGAGGCGGTCGAATCCGACTGGCCCGTGACCGAAGAGGAACAGAGCAAGGCCAACCCGTTCGCGGCATTGGCGGCGCTGAAGAAACAATAGCGGCCGGTTATCGTCGGCGGCTGCGGCGAAAGCGAGAGTAGTGCTGGACGCTAACGTCCTGTGCAATTAAACGACGAAGCAAACGAACCGAGTTTGGAGCAATCCCATGGCTGTGCAGAAATCCCGTGTTACCCCGTCCCGCCGCGGCCAGCGTCGTGCCCACGACGCCCTGAGCGCCAAGCAGCTGTCCACCGATCCGACCACCGGTGAAGTGCACCTGCGCCACCACATCACCGCTGACGGTTTCTACCGCGGCAAGAAGGTGATCACGACCAAGACCTCGGTCGTCGAAGAAGATTGATTCACGACTGCCGTCACCTGCCGGTGGCGGCGGCCGTACCGATTCTTCCGTGGCCGCCTTCGGGCGGCTTCGCGTAACAGGAAACAGCATGAGCAAGCGGATCTACTCGAGGATCGCGGGCACTGGTAGTTACTTGCCCGAGAAGTTGGTGACCAACGACGATCTTGCCAAGGTCGTGGAGACCAGTGACGAGTGGATCCAGACGCGCACGGGTATCCGTGAGCGGCATATTGCAGCTGAGGGCGAGACCACCAGCGACCTGGGCTACCACGCCGCCGTGCGCGCGTTGGAAGCGGCAGGCATCGAGGCCTCGCAGCTGGACATGATCATCGTGGGTACCACCACGCCTGATCTGATCTTTCCGTCCACCGCCTGCCTTATCCAGGCGCGCCTCGGCGCGAGTGGCTCGGCGGCGTTCGACGTCAATGCGGCATGTTCGGGCTTCCTGTTCGCCCTGAGCGTGGCCGACAAATTCATCCGCAGCGGCGATGCCAGGCACATTCTGGTGATCGGTGCGGAAACCCTGAGCCGTATCGTCGATTGGACCGACCGCACCACCTGCGTGCTGTTCGGTGACGGCGCCGGCGCGGCGGTACTCAAGGCCGACGATGAGATCGGCATTCTCAGCACCCATCTGCATGCCGATGGCAGCAAGAAGGAGCTGCTGTGGAACCCGACCGGCGTGTCGGTGGGGCTGGACAAGCCCGGCAAGATCGAGATGAAGGGTAACGACGTGTTCAAACATGCCGTCAAGGCGCTGGACAGCGTGGTTGACGAAGCCCTGCAGGCCAATGGTCTGGACAAGAACGATCTGGACTGGCTGATTCCGCATCAGGCCAATCTGCGCATCATCGAGGCCACCGCCAAGCGGCTGGACATGTCGATGGACCAGGTGATCGTCACCGTGGACAAGCACGGCAACACCTCGGCCGGTTCGGTGCCGCTGGCGCTGGACGCCGCCGTGCGCTCGGGCCGTGTGCAGCGTGGCCAGTTGCTGCTGCTGGAGGCCTTTGGTGGCGGTTTCACCTGGGGCTCGGCGCTGCTGCGCTACTGATCCGGAGCAGCTGCGACCTCGCGGTGCGGGGCTGGCAGAAGAAAGAATTACGGGCAGCCAATGGCTGCCCGTTGTCGTTTGGGGGCAGTTGGTGGAAGGCGGCGGGGAGCGGGCGCGGGCCACGTTTCCGCACCTCGAACGCTTGGCGACTTCCGTAGCCCGGGTAAGCCGAAGGCGCACCCGGGGATTTCCCGGCTGCCCACGTACATTCCGACGTAATCCACCTCGCACAGCGCGCTATCGCCGCCTCCCGCTACGGTGAACTTCCCCGGGTGCGCCTTTGGCTTACCCGGGCTACGGGGCTGGGGGATTGGCTGGGGCCGAATTCAGTCCATCGCTACAACGGCAGCGAATGCTGCGGGGGATCGCTGCGGCATGTTGTGTTGTGGCTTGTGCCCGGATCGCGTGGCTGGCTGGAATATCCCCCGGGTGCGCCTGCGGCTTACCCGGGCTACGGGTTGGGAGGGCGGCTGAGCTGTATTCAGTGTGGCCCTGCGCCGGCCTCAACCCCACATTCCCGGTTCCCAAACCCCCGTTCCCAGCCCCACCTGCATACGCGCCAGTACAGACGGGCGGGCGCTTTCGCGCTTATGATGCCCCGCTTCGATCTAGGCAGCAGATGACCGCGTGACTGATTCCCGACTCGCTTTCGTGTTCCCCGGCCAGGGCTCCCAGTCCCTGGGCATGCTGGCCGAACTGGCCGAGCTGCATCCGCAGATCCGTGAAATCTTCACCGAGGCCTCCGATGGCGCCGGTGTGGATCTGTGGGCGCTGTCGCAGGGTGGCCCGGAAGAGCAGCTCAACCGCACCGAGTTCACCCAGCCGGCCCTGCTGGCGGCGAGCATCGCGGTGTGGCGCCTGTGGAACGCGCAGGGCGGGGCCAAGCCGGCCATGCTCGCCGGCCACAGCCTGGGTGAGTACACGGCGCTGGTGGCCGCTGGTGCGCTGTCGCTGCACGACGGTGCGCACCTGGTGCGCCTGCGCGGGCAACTGATGCAGGATGCCGCACCGGCTGGCGTGGGCGCGATGGCGGCCGTGCTGGGTGCCGAGGATGCCGTGGTGCAGGAGGTCTGCGAGCAGGCTTCGGGCAGCCAGGTCGTGGTGCCGGCCAATTACAACTCGCCGGGCCAGATCGTCATTGGCGGTGATGCCGATGCCGTGGACCGCGCGCTGGCGCTGCTGGCCGAGAAGGGCGTGCGCAAGGCGGTGAAGCTGGCTGTCAGCGTGCCCTCGCACACGCCGCTGATGCGCGAGGCCGCCAACCGCCTGGCCGAGACCATGGCCGGGCTGGACTGGAGAGCGCCGTCGCTGCCGGTGGTGCAGAACGTCGATGCCAAGGTGCATGACGGCGTGGATGCCATCCGCCAGGCGCTGGTGCAGCAGCTGTACCTGCCCGTGCAGTGGACCGGCTGCGTGCAGGCGCTGGCCGCGCAGGGTGTCAGCCGCATCGCTGAATGCGGCCCGGGCAAGGTGCTGACCGGTCTGGTCAAGCGCATCGACAAGAACATCGAGGGCCGTTCGCTGGCCACTCCGGCAGATTTCGCCGGGGCGCTGGAAGAGTGGGCCGGGTAATCTGGTGATACAGGGGCAGCGGGCGCGTCCAGCGCCCGGCCTGGACCGGTGACCGCCACGGCGGCGCCGCACGAAATGAAGGAAACCGCATGAGCAAGCCATTGCAGGGTGAAATCGCGCTCGTTACCGGCGCCAGCCGCGGCATCGGTGCCGCCATTGCCGACGAACTGGCCGCGCTGGGCGCGACCGTCATCGGCACCGCCACCACCGAGAACGGCGCTGCCGCCATCGGCCAGCGCCTTGCCGCGCAGGGCGGCCACGGCCGCGCGCTGAACGTGACCGAGCCGGGCGCGGTGGACGCGCTGATCGACGCGGTGGGCAAGGAATTCGGCGCCATCACCATCCTGGTCAACAACGCTGGCATCACGCGCGACAACCTGCTGATGCGGATGAAGGACGAGGACTGGCAGGCCATCCTGGACACCAACCTCACCAGCGTTTTCCGCACCTCCAAGGCGGTGATGCGCGGCATGATGAAGGCGCGCAAGGGCCGCATCATCAACATCGCCTCGGTGATCGGCGTGACCGGCAACGCAGGGCAGGCCAATTACGCCGCCGCCAAGGCCGGCATCATTGCCTTCTCCAAGTCGCTGGCCAAGGAAATCGGCAGCCGTGGCGTGACCGTCAACGTGGTCGCGCCGGGCTTCATCGATACCGACATGACCAAGGATCTGCCCGAGGACGCCAAGACGGCGATGCTCGGCCAGATCGCGCTGGGCCGCCTTGGCGACCCGGCAGATATCGCAAAGGCGGTGGCGTTTTTGGCTGGCCCATCAGCCAGTTACATCACCGGCGAAACCCTTCACGTCAATGGCGGCATGTACATGCCATAAGCGTGTGGCGCAGGGAGTGCGCCCCAAGTGGTTGATCACCGTGGCTTTTTTGCAGAATGCAAGGGCATGGCGCTTTCCACTACACTATCCCACGGCCATCGCTTGTGATGGCGTCTTTTGAACCACTACTCCATCTGGAGCGATATCCAATGAGCACCATCGAAGAACGCGTCAAGAAGATTGTTGTCGAGCAGCTTGGCGTCAAGGAAGAAGAAGTCACCAACAGCGCATCGTTCGTCGATGACCTGGGTGCCGACTCGCTGGACACCGTCGAGCTGGTGATGGCGCTTGAAGAAGAGTTCGAGTGCGAAATCCCGGACGAGGAAGCCGAGAAGATCGGTACCGTCCAGGCTGCCATCGACTACGTCAAGGCACACGTCAAGGCGTAATGCGCGCCTGACAGAATGCGGTCGGCATCAACCCCGGCCGTATTTGCAAATCCATGGGGCCGCAGATTGCGGCCCTGTGCTTTTCACCGCTTCAACCCCCGTGAACGGGGCCAGGAGAATCCGCAATGAGTCGTCGCGTCGTCGTAACCGGCATGGGCATGGTGTCGCCGCTGGGCAATGATCTGGCCAGCAGCTGGGAAGGCATCATCAATGGCCGTTCGGGCATTGGCCCGCTGACGAACGTTGCAGAGAACTATCTGGAGCGTTTCACCACCAAGATCGCAGGTGAGGTCAAGGATTTCGACATCACCGCCGACAACCCGTTGTTCGGCAAGTACCGGGTCAGTGGCAAGGATGCCAAGAAGATGGACCCGTTCATCCACTACGGTCTGGGCGCGGCGTTCATGGCGTTGCACGACTCCGGCCTGGAAATCACCGAGGCCAATGCCGAGCGCATCGGCGCCATCGTCGGCGCGGGCATCGGTGGTCTGCTGGGCATCGAGGAACAGACCATCGAGTTCCACGAGGGCAAGAAGATTTCGCCCTTCTATGTGCCCAAGACCATCATCAACATGCTGCCGGGGCAGCTGAGCATCATCGCCGGCCTGAAGGGGCCGTCGTTCTCGGCGGTGTCGGCCTGCGCCACCTCCAACCATTCCATCGGCACGGCCATGCGCATGATCCAGTACGGCGACGCCGACGTGATGGTGGCTGGCGGTGCCGAGCGCGGTTCTTCGCCGACCGCCATCGGCGGCTTCTGTGCGATGAAGGCCATGTCCACCCGCAACGACGATCCGACCAAGGCCTCGCGCCCGTGGGACAAGGATCGTGATGGCTTCGTGCTGGGTGACGGCGCCGGCATGCTGATTCTTGAAGAGTACGAGCACGCCAAGGCGCGCGGCGCACGCATCTACTGCGAGCTGGCCGGCTTTGGTGCCAGCTCCGATGCGTACCACATGACCGCACCCAGCGAGAACGGCGAAGGTGCCGCGCGCTGCATGGTGGCGGCCATGAAGGACGCGGGCGTGAGTCCGGAGCAGGTGGGCTACCTCAACGCGCATGGCACCTCCACGCCGCTGGGCGACCTGGGCGAGACCATGGCCATGAAGACCGCCTTCGGCGAGCACGCCTACAAGATGCTGGTCAGCTCCACCAAGTCGATGACCGGCCATCTGCTCGGCGCGGCAGGTGGTGTGGAAGCCATCTTCTCGGTCAAGGCGCTGGAAACCGGCATCATCCCACCGACCATCAATCTGGAAGAGCCGGGCGAAGGCTGCGACCTGGACTACGTGCCCAACGTGGCGCGCAAGGCGCAGGTGGATGTGGTGATGTCCAACGGCTTCGGTTTTGGCGGCACCAACGGCACGCTGGTGTTCAAGCGCATCTGATTCAACGGCCTTCGCCGCGCCTCTCTGCCGCCAGCGGGAGGGGGAGTGTGGCGAGTGCAGGGCAATGAAGGTGGCCCGCCGTTGAGGCGGGCCGTTACACCCAAGCTGCCCCTCATCCGCCCCTTCGGGGCACCTTCCCCCAAAAGGGGCTGCAGGCCCCGTCATCGGGGGAAGGGATTCGTGCCACCTCTGGTATTCAAGCCCACGATGCATCTCCTGACCCTGCCCGCCACTACCGACCTGCTGGCGCTGCACCGGGTGGCGCCGCATCGCTATCCCGTGCTGCTCGAATCCACCGCTGCCGGCAGACAAGGGCAGTGGGACATGCTGCTTATCGCCGACGGTGCCCAGCTGGAGCTGCAGGCCGATGGCCGCGTGCAGCGCGAGGACGGGGCGCCGGTTGAAGGCGACTTTCTGCAAGCACTCGACCGCGACTGGCAGGCGCTGCGCCTGCCGCGTGATCCTGCATTGGCCGACATCCCGTTCCGTGGCGGCTGGGCGCTGCTGCTGGATTACGAACTGGCAGGTCAGGTCGAACCCATTCTCACGCTGCCGCAGCGCGCTGACGGGCTGCCTGTCGCGCTGGCGCTGCGCTGCCCGGCAGCGGTGCTGCGTGAGCGCGGGAGCGGGCGCTGCATCGCCATCGCCGAGCCGGACAGTGCAGCCCAGCTGCACCAGCTGCAGCACGACATGGAGAGCGCTGCGCAGTTGCCTGCGCTGCCACACTGGCACGGCCCGCAGGCCATCGACGAGGACGACGGCGCGCGATTCATCGACGGTGTAAGCAAGGTCATTGATTACCTGTGTGCCGGTGATGTGTTCCAGGTGAACCTGTCGCGGCGCTGGCAGGCTCGCTTCGACGCGCCGCTGGCACCGGAGGCGCTGTACGCGCGCCTGCGCAGTGCCAACCCGGCGCCGTTCGCGGGTCTGTTCACGGCGGCGGGCAGGGCGGTGGTGAGTTCCTCGCCGGAGCGGCTGGTGTCGGTCAGCGGCGACCTGGTGCAGACCCGCCCCATCGCCGGGACGCGGCCGCGCTTTGCCGGTGATGACGATGCCGCGCGCATCCAGGAGCTGGTCGGCCACCCGAAGGAGCGAGCCGAGCACGTCATGCTGATCGATCTGGAGCGCAACGACCTGGGCCGCATCGCCGCGCCCGGCACGGTGGAGGTCGATGAGCTGATGACGGTGGAAAGCTATGCCCACGTCCACCATATCGTCAGCAATGTGCGCGCCCGGCTGCGCCCGGAGGTGACGCCGGGGCAGGTGATCGCGGCGACCTTCCCGGGCGGCACCATCACCGGCTGCCCCAAGGTGCGCTGCATGGAGATCATCGCCGAGCTGGAGCAGACCGCCCGTGGTGCCTACACCGGCGCCTTCGGCTGGCTGAACCGGGATGGCGACATGGACCTGAACATCCTCATCCGTACCGCCGAGGTGCAGGGGAACACCGCCAGTTTCCGTACGGGGGCCGGCATCGTGGTCGATTCGGACCCGGTGAAGGAGCTGGACGAGACCCGCGCCAAGGCGCGCGGCCTGCTGCGGGCGCTGGAACCCCAGGCATGAACGCCCTGTTTGGCCGACATTGGCGGCTGCGCGGTATCCTGAGCGGCAATTCGATCCTGATGGGGTGAGCATGGCGGGTGCCAAGCGCGGTTGTCTGGTGGTGCTGGCAATGCTGTTGGTGTTGATGGCGGCGGCCGGCGTGGGCGCAGCCCTGCTGTGGCAGCGTCAGGCCAGTTTCGCCAGCATGCCGCTGACACCGGACCAGCCCAGCGTCACCGTGGCTTCGGGTGACTCCTTCGCCACCGTGCTCGGCAAGCTGCGCGCGGCCGGCGTGGACGAGGGCAAGGATCTGCAATGGCAGTTGCTGGCCCGCCAGATGGATGCGGCCGGCAAGCTGAAGGTGGGCGAGTACGCACTGGAGCCGGCCCCGACGCCCGAATCGCTGCTGCGTGACATGCGGCAGGGCAAGGTGTTGCAGCGCCGGGTCACCATCGTCGAAGGCTGGAACATCCGCCAGCTGCGCGCCGCGATCAACCGCGCCGAGCCGCTGCTGCACACCACCACCGACATGAGCGACAGCGAGCTGATGGCGGCGCTGGGCTTCCCTGACCAGCATCCCGAAGGCCGCTTCCTGCCGGAGACCTACGTCTACCAGCGTGGCGACAGCGATCTGGACGTGCTCAAGCGCGCCCATGCCGCCATGGAGAAGGAACTGGCCGCCGCATGGGCCGGGCGCAGCGACGACCTGCCGCTCACCTCGCCCTACGAGCTGCTGACGCTGGCCTCCATCATCGAGAAGGAAACCGGCCTGGCCAGCGAGCGCCCGCAGATTGCCGGCGTGTTCGCGCGCCGCCTGAAAATGGGCATGCGCCTGCAGACCGACCCCACTGTGATCTACGGCATCGGCAGCGCCTATGACGGCAACATCCGCAAGAGCCACCTGACCACCGACACGCCGTACAACACCTATACCCGCGCCGGGCTCACGCCGACGCCCATCGCCATGCCCGGCCGCGATGCACTGCATGCCGCCGCACAGCCGGCAGCGGGCGATGCGCTGTACTTCGTTGCCGTGGGCGATGGCAGCGGCGCCCATGCGTTCTCGGCCACCTATGCCGAACACAATGCCGCCGTCGCGCGTTACCTGCAGCGGCTGCGCAACCGGAACAACGAGGCAGTACAACAATGAACCAAGCGTTGCTCCGGCACCCGCGTTTCGTCAGCCTTGAAGGCGGCGAGGGGGCCGGCAAGACCACGGCGATCAACGCCATCCGCGAGCTGCTGCACGCGCAGGGCCACGAGGTGGTGCTCACCCGCGAGCCGGGCGGCACGCCGCTGGCCGAGCGTATCCGCGCGCTGGTGCTGACACCGGATGAGGAGATCGCCGGCGAACCACTGTCGCCCGAAGCCGAGCTGCTGCTGGTGTTCGCCGCGCGTGCCCAGCATGTGCAGCAGGTGGTGCGCCCGGCGCTGCAGCGTGGCGCGTTCGTCATCAGCGACCGCTTCACCGATTCCAGCTATGCCTACCAGGGCGCGGGCCGTGGCCTTGATCCGCAGTGGATCGCCGACCTTGAGCGCCGTGCGGTGGGCCTGCTGCCGGGCATGACCCTGCTGCTGGATGTGGACGTGGCTGTTGGCCGCGCGCGCGCCAACGGCCGCGACCTGTGGCCGGACCGCATCGAGACCGAGCAGGATGATTTCTTCCAGCGCGTGCGTGCGCAGTTCCGCCAGCGTGCGCAGCAGGACCCGGAGCGGTTCCGCATGATCGATGCCAGCCAGGACCAGGCCGGCGTGGCCGCGCAGGTGCGCGCCGCTGTCAGCCGGTGGCTGGCACATCAGGACGTGACCGCATGAGCGACGCACTGGCCCCTTGGCAGCAACGCGCCTACGACCAGGCTGTGGCCGCGCTGGATGCTGGGCGCTTGGGCCATGGCCTGCTGATGTGTGGCCCGGCCGGCATGGGCAAGCGCGCGGTGGCGTTGAAGCTGGCCAGGCATGTGCTCGACCACGGCGCCGATGCCGCTGCACGCCAGCGCAACGCGCAGCTGATCGCCGCGGGCACCCACCCCGATCTGTTGCTGACCTCGTTCATTCCGAACAAGACCGGCGACAAGCTGCGCACCGAGATCGTCATCGAGCAGATCCGCGAGATTTCGCAGAAGCTGGCGCTCACCCCGCAATACGGTGTCGCGCAGGTGGTGATCGTGGACCCGGCAGACGCCATCAACCGTGCCGCCTGCAACGCGTTGCTCAAGACGCTGGAAGAGCCGTCGCCCGGCCGTTACCTGTGGCTGGTGAGCGCCGACCCGGCGCGCCTGCCGCAGACCATCCGCAGCCGCTGCCAGCGTCTGGAATTCCGCCTGCCACCGCGCGAGGAAGCCATGGCCTGGCTGCAGGCGCAGGGCTATACCGAAGGGGTTTCGCGCGAGGCGCTGGACGCCGCACGCGGCCACCCGGCGTTGGCCGACCAATGGCTGCAGGGCGAGGGCATGGCGCTGCGCCGGCAGGTGGCCAGCGAGCTGGAGCAGGTGCTCACCGGCAAGCTGGGCAGCGTGGAGCTGGCCCAGCGCTGGACCGGTGACGAGCACGCCGACCTGCGCCTGCGCCACGCCGCCGAACTGGCATTGAAGAAAGCCGCCGACGGCTTGACCGATCCGGCACGATTGAACAAGCTGGCCGCCTGGTTTGATGCCGCCAATCGCACCCGCGACCTGCTACGCACCACCATCCGTGCCGACCTGGCCGTGGTGGAGCTGTTGCTGGCTTGGGGCGCGGCCAACCAGGTGCAATCCAAGGGGAGCAATTGATGAGTGCGATGAACGCCCGCCAGGGCATCCTGTCACTGGCGGTAAAGGACAAGGCTGCGCTGTACAGCGCCTACATGCCATTCGTGAAGAACGGTGGCATCTTCGTCCCCACGCCCAAGCGTTATTTCCTCGGCGACGAGGTGTTTCTGCTGCTGACCCTGCCGGACTCCAGCGAGCGCCTGCCGGTGGCCGGCAAGGTGGTCTGGGTGACCCCGCTGGGCGCGCAGGGCAACCGCCAGGCGGGCATCGGCGTGCAGCTGGCCGACGGTGCCGATGGCGAGAACATCCGCAACAAGATCGAGACGCTGCTGGCCGGCACCTCCGGCTCGGACAAGCCGACCCAGACGATGTGAAGATCGCCGTAAAAAGTGTTGACGTGTCCGTTCAGGCCCCTATAATGAGCGGCCCGCAACACGGGCGGTTAGCTCAGCGGTAGAGCATTGCCTTCACACGGCAAGGGTCGCAGGTTCGATCCCTGCACCGCCCACCATAAAACATGAGTGTTGCAGAAAAGCCGGCGAAAGCCGGTTTTTTCGTGGGCACGGGAAAGTGCGCGGACACAAGTCGATCAGGCGGAGCGGCAGCCGCGTTTGCCGGGTGCATTCATCTGACTATGCGGTGGTTTGCTCCATAGGCGATGAAGAAGATCAGTTTCCAGGCCATGCCCAGAATCGCAAGCATTGCCATCGAAGCCCCGATGGCGTAGGCGCCATACTTCAGCCCTCTTGAGGGAGAAAAAATTCTCTCCCATTGATATTTGAGGGGGTACTTTCGATTGATGCTCTCCAGTACTCGGCCGTCTGAATACTCGGATCTTGGCGATGGAATTTGAGCGACATTGGTGATGAAGCCGGTGGCGATCATGTCATCTACTGCGCTGGTCGTCGTATGGAACTTGCCACAATAGAACGAGGCTTGGCCGGTTTCAGGATGCAGGGCCGGGGTGCAATCAATCGGGGTTTTAAGACTTCCTGTGTTTGCATGCCAGTTATAGGAGTAGACGGCCTCTTTTGAAGCATCCCAAGCGATGAATGCTGCTAACCCTGTTCCTGACAGCCAGGCCCCTAAGGCGAGCACTGCTAGAAGGCGATGCCACCATGTCTCCGGAACTTCTTTCATGATCATGTCCCCCATGTCTGATCCACGTTCGAACGAAATAGTCCGGCCAAGCCTGCTCGTGCTGGCATGCTGTCGCCTCGTCCGCTTAGATTCAACTGGGTCAGGCAGTGCCTTCACTCCGAACAGAGCGGGTGAAATGAGGTTGTGTTCATTGGCTGTAGCCCGGGTTTGTCCTGGATCGGAGGTTTCCTGAACCATTCGAGAGCCGGTCCTGCGACATGATGGCCATTTGCCATCGTTTCACTCCGCTTTTAACGCCTGACAGGCTATCTTTGCGCCCGGACCGCCGGGCGGTCCCTTGAGAGGGGTGGTTCATGCCGGTGGCGCGCGGCGCCGGGGCGTGGGCCCGATACGGGTTCTGCAGGAGTAGTGGACGTGTTGAATGACGGGAAACGGCGCCTTTTCAGCGTGATGCGTGCCATTGGCCGCGTGCTGCTGGCGCTGTTGTGCCTTGCGATGGGTATCTGGGGTGGCTTCGCGCTGTGGTTCCAGTTCCCGGGCAATGTGGTGGCCAGGGTGGTGGCGGTGCTGGTGTGGTGCGTGCCGACGATCTGGGCGGTGCGCGCGGGTTTTGGGCCGAAGCGGCGCTGGCATTCGCTGGCGGTGTTCGGCGCGCTGTTCGCGGTGATGATGATCTGGTGGGCGACCATCCAGCCCCGGCAGGACCGGGCGTGGGCTGACGATGTCGCCCAGCCGCTGCATGCGCGCATCGAGGGTGACCGGCTGGTCATCGACAACGTGCGCAACTTCCACTGGCGCAGCAAAACCGACTACGACGTGCGCTGGGAGCGCCGCGAGTACGAGCTGTCGCAGGTGCGGTCGGTGGACATGATCCTGTCCTACTGGATGGGCCCGGCCATCGCGCACACGCTGGTGTCCTTCGGTTTCGCCGATGGCCGCCAGCTGGTGTTCTCGCTGGAGATCCGCAAGGAGAAGGATGAATCGTTCTCCGCGCTGGGCGGCTTCTTCCGCAGGTTCGAGGCGGTGCTGGTGGCCTCGGACGAACGCGACATCGTGCAGGTACGCAGCAATGTGCGCGGCGAGGATGTCTACCTGTACCGCCTGCATGGGCTGAGCAGCGAGGGCATGCGCGAGCTGCTGGGCTACTACGTACAGGAGGGGCAGCAGCTGGAGCAGGCGCCACGTTTCTACAACACGCTGACCAGCAACTGCACCACGGTGGCGTTCGAGCTGGTGCGGCGCATCGTGCCGCGCCTGCCGGTGGACTACCGCCTGTTGCTGTCCGGCTATCTGGCCGAGTACGTTGATGACGTGGGCGGGCTGACGCCGGGCGTGCCGTATGCGCAGCTGCATGCGCTGGGGCGCATCACCCAGCGTGCGCGGCAGGCCGGTGACGTTGCTGATTTCTCCACCCGCATACGCCAGGGCGTGCCGGGCATCACCCAACAGGGACACGCTGGATGACACACCACCGGCAGGCATGGATGCAGCGGTTGCTGCCGATAGTTGCAGTGCTGGCGCTGCTGCTGTCCAGCGGCTGCGCCATGGTCACGATGAAGCAGGTGAGCAACACCGACTACGTCATGGCCAAGCGCGGCGACATTCTGAGCAGCGGCAAGCTCAGTGCGCTGTCGCAGGAGTCGTTGTCGGTGATCGGCCTGACCGATAGCGACTGCGGCAAGGACATGCCGGCCTGCCGGAAGACGGTGGCCACCACCGAGGGCCTGCAGACCGAGCAGCGCCTTTCCACGCTGGCCGAGCTGTGGATGCAGCAGGCCATGGCGCTGACGCCCAAGGCCAAGCTGGGCGAGGACGCGCAGCTGTCGCCGGAGGCACTGGATGCGTGGCTGGAGACCGCCCGCTATTCGTATGCCTACCTGTTCTTCAGCGGCCGCACGCCGGCACAGCGCGCGCTGGAAGACCGCCTGACCCAGGTGCGCGACTACTACAACTACGCCGTGCAGCAGACCTCGTCCGCCGTGTTCCAGCGCACGCGCGCGCGGGCGATGGAGGGCGAGGACATCCTGCGCCCGGTGCAGGTGGACCGCTGGACCATCAGCACGCGTTTTGACCAGCTCAAGCTGCAGCGCATACCGAGCCAGCTGGTGTCGGCCTCGGCGGTGAGTTTCGCGGGCATGCGCAGTTCCTATCGCCGCGATGGCTTTGGTGCCGAACTGGTGGCGGTGATGGATGCGCCTGCGCTGGCCATGGCGGTGGAGAGAGAAGAGGGCAAGGCGAACCTGCCGGTGTTCAGCGAGATGCCGGCGATCAACGCCACCACGCTGCTGCACTTCAGCGGCGATACGCTGGAGCAGGTGCTGGCCACGCACGACATCCAGCTCGATGCCTATTCGCCCGATGCCACCACCAGCGTGATGCTGCGTGGGCAGGAGGTGCCGCTGGCCGGCAACTTCACCGCGGCCTATGGGCTGTGGCTGGCGCAATCGGGTTTCGCCACCGAATCACTGCGCACGCTGTTTGGGCGTGGCGAGGGCATCCGCGAGCCGCATATCTACCTGATGCAGCCGTATGACCCGAACCGCCGCATCATTTTCATGCTGCACGGCCTGGCCAGCAGCCCGGAAGCCTGGGTGAACCTGGCCAACGAGATCATGGGCGACCCGGAAATGCGCCAGCATTACCAGGTGTGGTCGGTGTACTACCCGACCAATGCGCCTATCGCATTGAACCGTTACACGGTGAGCAAGGCGTTCAACAAGACGCTGCATCATTTCGACCCCAGCGGCACCGCCCCGGCGTCGCACAACATGGTGTTCATCGGCCACAGCATGGGCGGTGTGATCGCACGCCTGATGCTCAGTGATTCGGGCGAGGTGCTGTGGAACGACGCGCTGACCCGCTTCAAGCTGGAAGGCGATCGCCTGAAGCGTGTGGAGGCGCGGTTGGGGCCGCTGCTGCATTTCAGCCCGCAGCCGAACGTGGAGCGTGCAATCTTCCTGGCGTCACCGCACAAGGGCACGGATGCGGCGGGCAACAAGCTGGGGCGCATGATCGGCAAGCTGGTGCGGTTGCCGCTGACCATCCTCGGTGCGTTCGGTGATGTGTTCATGGCGCTGCAGGACCCGGGCATGGCCGATGGCAGGAAGCCCAAAGCGCCGCGCATCAACAACAGCATCGACAACCTCAAGGCCAGCGATCCGTTCATCGAGGTGTCGCAGACGCTGCCAATGCAGCCGGGGCTGAAGTACCACTCCATCATCGCCAAGCGGAAGCCCGAAGTGGCTACCACCGAGTCGGATGACGGGCTGGTGCCTTACTGGAGCGCGCATCTGGATGGCGCATTGTCGGAGAAGGTGATCGTGTCCGGTCACAGCGTGCAGGAAACGCCGGAAGCGGTGATGGAAGTGCGGCGCATCCTGCGCGAGGACCTGCACGAAGTGGATGGCGTGACGCACTGAGCGGGGCCGCCTGATTTCCCCGCCTGATGCAGACGGAAAGGCCACCGCGAGGTGGCCTTTCTGCTGTGCTGCGTGCTGTGCGCTGGATCAGACTTCGGCTTCGATTGCCGGCAGTGCCAGGCGCGATCGGGTCAGCGCCATGCCCAGGTTGGCGGTGCGGCGGCAGACGAACACCATCACGTAATCCGGGTAGCGCTTGCCGCGCATGAAGATGTGGATCAGGTTCTCGCTGTTGACGATGATTTCCTGGAAGTAATGCGCGCCTTCCTGTTCCTGCAGGCCGCGCGCACGGCGGAACATCTGTTCGATGCTGCGGATGTTCGGGCCCTGGTACAGGTCGGCGGTGGCAGCGGCCACCAGGTCCAGCACTTCGCGCGGATGCGAATCCACGGAGCGTACCGACAGCAGCATGCCGGAGGCGATATCGACATAGCCGGCGGCCACGCATTCGGGGATGGAGGCGATGGATTGCTGCAGGGTTGTGTCCAGCGACATGGGGGCGTTCCTTGATGATGAAAAGCACGCGCGCACCGGCCCTCAGGGGGCCGATGCAGGGAAGTGGGGAGAGGGAAATCAGCAGGCGCGGATGAGCAGGTTTTCTTCCAGCGCGTGCAGCAGGTCTTCCTGCTCGCGTGACTGCACGAAGCCCGGCTCGATGGTGCGCAGGCGGCGCAGGGCTTCGTCAGCGGTGAGGCCTTCGCGCACCAGCCACGCCGCCAGCACCATGCCGGTGCGGCCCAGCCCGGCAAGGCAATGCACGGCAACCACTTCGCCTTCGCGCAGCATCAGTTCGATCTTGGCCAGCAGCAGCTTGGCCCACAGCAGTGGTGGCGCGCCGCGATCAACCACGCCCATGTGGTAGCTGCGCAGGCCGTGGCGTGCCAGCGGTGCTTCGGCCATGGGTGTTTCGGTGAGGTTGACCAGCACGGTGACACCCATGACGCGCAGCAGCGCAAGGTCATGGTCGGCGGCGAACACCACGCCGGGCATCGGGCAGCCGGCGAGTTTGCCGGGCACCAGCCAGTGGAAGCCGTTGGGGCCGCGCCGCGAAGGCGTAGCCGGCAGCGTCACCGAGGGCACCGGTGCAAGGGAAGCTGCGGGCGCAGCAGGCGGCGCCACGGTCACCAGCGGCGCGATGACGGTGATCTTCTCCACCACAGGAGGCACCGGCACGTTGTCGGCCAGTTCCTCGGCATCGGCATCGGGCGAGGCGACATGGCAGCTGCCGGTGCGCAGGAACTGCGCCAGCACCGGGTGCTGTGCGCGGTTGGCGAAGAACGCATCGGTATCGGCATCCACCTGCACGCGGCCACCGGCCAGCAGCACGATGCGCGAGGCGATGCGCCGGGCCTGCCCCTGATGGTGGAGGGTGACCAGGCAGGCGTGTTCCTGCGCCAGACGCTGGATCAGCGCCAGCACATGCTCGGCTTCAACCGTATCCAGCTCGCTGGTGGGCTCGTCGATCAGCAGCAGCGGGCTGCCGCTGAAGGCCGCGCGCACGATGGCCAGCTGGCGTGCCAGACCGCGCGGCAGATCGATCAGCTTGTGCTGCAGGTGGTCGATGAGCGTATCGGCACCCAGCACCTGCAGGCGCGTGATGATGTCCTGGCGCTGGATGGAAAAACTGCCTCCACGGTGCTGGCGCAACGCGGCGGCAAGGTTTTCCTGCACGGTGAAGCCCAGGTCGCGCGGCTGCTGGTGCACGAGAGCCGGTGGCTGGCTGCTGGCGTCCAGCGGGATGCCTTGGTACAGCAACTGGCCCCAGCGCTCGCCATGTGAGTTGTGCTGGCCGGAAATGGCCTTCAGCAGCGACGACTTGCCGGTGCCGGCCGGCCCCATCAGCACCACGATGCCGGGTCCGTCCAGGCACAGGTCGATATCGGCCAGCACGGTACGGCGGCCTCGGCTCATGCCCCAGCCTTCAAGCTGGAGCAGGAGAGGTAGAGCGGGTTGGGCAGGGGAGGTCATGGCACCTTGTCCGACACACTCCGCGCCGGGTGCGCGGGAGTGGGGAGGGGATGAAGGCGGCCAGTATGGTTACGACAATATTGATGTCAATTTAACTTTATGCTGATACCTGACGACATTGCTGAATTCGGCGCAATGTACTTGCCGTGCGGGCGGTTGCCTGTATCTCACTGAATGATCTGGGGAACTCGGATGCGGATGAAGGCGCTGTCGGCACGGTTTTGATGCTGCGGCGCCGCATCGATCTTCACATATCCGGTTTCGAGTTCGTTCAGAAATTCCGCTGGAAGCGGACATCTCCGTTGGCGACAGGTGTGGTGACTTTGAGCTCCACCTGCAGCTGGTCGTGCGGATGGGCATCGAGCACGCCGATCAGGTCGGTGTATTCGCCGGTGCGTACTTCGCGCAGGGCCACCTGCTGGCGCTTGCCGGAAAGATCGGTGGCGGTGGCCAGCACGCTGCCCTTGGCCGGCAGCTCCTGCCCGTTGTCCAGCTGGCGCAGTGCAACCACCAGCAGCGCCCGGTCGGCTTCACGCTGCACGCCGTAGTTTCCGGCGACGGTGGGATTCATCGACAGCGTAGGCAGCAGGTTGTAGTGCACCCGCAATGCGCCCAGATCGGCATGGCTGGCCTGCGCCTCCACCGGCGTGGCCGGGCGAGGGGTTTCCTGTGCCGAGCAGGCGCACAGGCTGAGCAACGCGGCGGACAACAGCAGGTGCGGCAGGCGGAACATGCAAACCTCCTGGGGTGGTGCAGGGTGGGGCTGCGGTGATGAATCAGTCGTTGGCGGCGGACAGCTCGCGGCCACGGCGCGCGGCGGCGTCGATGGCGCGGGCGGTAAGGGCTTCAAGGCCACCGGCCTGGAAGGTTTCGATGGCGGCCTGGGTGGTGCCACCGGGCGAGGTGACGCGGCGGCGCAGCTCGGCGGGGGCTTCACCGGCCTCGGTGAGCATGCGCGCGGCGCCCAGCACGGTGTCCAGCACCAGCGTGCGTGCGGCTTCGGCGGGCAGGCCCTGTTCCAGCGCCGCTGCTTCCATCGCTTCGGCCAGCAGGAACACATAGGCCGGGCCGCTGCCGGAGACGGCGGTCACCGCATCCATCTTGGCTTCGTCCTCGATCCACACCGTGCGACCGGCGCTGGCCAGTACCTGCTCGGCCTGCGTGCGCTGCTGCGGGGAGACCTTGGCATTGGCATGCAGGCCGGTGACGCCCGCGCCCAGCAGGGCGGGGGTGTTGGGCATGGCGCGGACGACGGCCTGATTGCCTCCGAGCCAGCGGTCAAGCTGGGCACCGGTGATGCCGGCGGCGATGGAGACCACCAGTGGCCTGCTCGTGGCGGCTTCGTCGGCCAGGGCTTCGCACACGCCACGCATCACCTGCGGTTTGACCGCCATCAGCCACAGGCCGGCATGGCCGGTGGCCGCGGCGGCATCGGCATGCACGTCCACACCGAAATCCGCCTGCAGCGCCTCGCGCAGGGCCTGCACCGGCTCGGCCACATGGATGCGCGCCGCGGGCATGCCCCGCCGCAGCAGGCCGGCGATCAGGCTGCGCGCCATGTTGCCACCGCCGATGAAGGCGATGTCGGTATCAGGAAGGGGGCTGTGCTCGGTGCTGGTCATCGTGTTGCCTTGGCGTGGATCAGGGGAGGGGCGTTGCCCGAACAGCGCGGTGCCGACGCGCACCATGTTCGAGCCGGCAGCGATGGCCTCGGCGAAATCGCTGCTCATGCCCATGGACAGAGTATCCACACGCGGGTGCCGGGCGGCCAGCGCATCGAACAGCACGCGCATGCGGGCGAAGGCCGCCACGCGCCGCTCGCGCTCCGGGAAGGGTGCGGGGATGGCCATCAGCCCGCGCAGGCACAGGCGCTCGTGGCCCGCGATGGCATCGGCCAAGGCGTCCACGTCCTGCGGCTGGCAGCCGTGCTTGCTGTCCTCGTCGTCGATATTGACCTGGATCAGCACATTGAGCGGCGGCAACGGGGATGGCCGGTGACGGGCCAGCGCCTCGACCAGCTTGGGCCGGTCCACGGTCTGCACCCAGTCGAAGATGCGTGCGGCCACCTCGGCCTTGTTGGACTGCAGGTGGCCGATCAGGTGCCATTCCAGGCCCAGCCCGGCCAGCGCCTCAACCTTGGCCGCTGCCTCCTGCACATAATTTTCACCGAAGGCGCGTTGACCTTGTGCCGCCAGCGCGGCCACTGCTTCGGGGGGTTGCAGCTTGGAAACGGCCAGCAGGCGGGCCGGCTGGCCGGGTGGGGAGACGGCCTCGATCTGCTGCCGGAGGCGGCCCAGGGAGTCGGTTTGCACTGCATCAACCTCTTACGCGGGGAACGCTATACTGCCCGGCAGGGGAAACACCTTCCAGATACTCGCAAGCAGGGGACATAGCGGCGTATGGATATCGCTGAACTTTTGGCGTTCTCGGTCAAGAACAAGGCCTCGGACCTCCACCTTTCCGCCGGCCTGCCGCCGATGATCCGCGTGGACGGTGACGTCCGCCGCATCAACATCCCGGCGCTGGACCACAAGCAGGTGCACGCGCTGGTGTACGACATCATGTCGGACAAGCAGCGCCGCGACTACGAAGAGTTCCTGGAGGTCGATTTCTCGTTCGAGATTCCCTCGCTGGCGCGCTTCCGTGTCAACGCCTTCAACCAGAACCGCGGCGCGGGTGCGGTGTTCCGTACCATTCCGTCCGAGGTGCTGACGCTGGAAGACCTGGGCTGCCCGCCCGTGTTCCGCCAGCTGATCGAACAGCCGCAGGGCCTGATTCTTGTCACCGGCCCTACCGGCTCGGGCAAGTCGACCACGCTGGCGGCGATGATCGACCACATCAACAAGAACGATTACGGCCACATCCTCACCGTCGAGGATCCGATCGAATTCGTGCACACCTCGCAGAAGTGCCTGATCAACCAGCGCGAAGTGCACCGCGACACGCACGGCTTCAACGAGGCACTGCGCTCGGCACTGCGTGAAGACCCGGACATCATCCTGGTCGGCGAACTGCGTGACCTGGAAACCATCCGCCTGGCGCTGACCGCAGCGGAAACCGGCCACCTGGTGTTCGGCACCCTGCATACCAGCTCGGCGGCCAAGACCATCGACCGTATCATCGACGTGTTCCCCGCCGGCGAGAAGCCGATGGTGCGCTCGATGCTTTCCGAATCGCTGCGTGCGGTGATCTCGCAGGCGCTGCTCAAGCGTGTGGGCGGTGGCCGTATCGCCTCGCACGAAATCATGGTGGCCACCCCGGCCATCCGCAACCTGATCCGTGAGGACAAGGTGGCGCAGATGTACTCGGCCATCCAGACCGGCCAGCAGGTGGGCATGCAGACGCTCGACCAGAACCTGCAGGACCTGGTCAAGCGCAGCCTCATCACGCGCAACCAGGCCAAGGAATATGCGAAGGACAAGCGCCTGTTCGAGTGACAGGCGTGACATTGCGGTTCAGCCGTCCAGCATTTTTCGGAGTACATCCATGAGCACCATCGATTTCACCTCGTTCCTCAAGCTGATGGCGCACCAGAAGGCGTCGGATCTGTTCATCACCTCCGGCATGCCGCCGTCAATGAAGGTCAACGGCAAGATCGCGCCGATCACCCAGACCCCGCTGACCAGCCAGCAGAGCCGAGATCTGGTGCTGAACGTCATGACGCCCTCGCAGCGCGAGGAGTTCGAGAAAACCCACGAGTGCAACTTCGCCATCGGCGTTGCCGGCGTGGGCCGTTTCCGCGTGAGCTGCTTCTACCAGCGCAACCAGGTGGGCATGGTGCTGCGCCGCATCGAGACGCGCATTCCCACCGTGGAAGAGCTGAGCCTGCCGCCGGTGATCAAGACGCTGGCCATGACCAAGCGCGGCATCATCCTGTTCGTGGGTGCCACCGGTACCGGCAAGTCCACCTCGCTGGCGGCGATGATCGGCTACCGCAACCAGAACTCCAGCGGCCACATCATCACCATCGAAGACCCCATCGAATTCGTGCACAAGCACGAAGGCTGCATCGTCACCCAGCGCGAAGTGGGCATTGACACCGACAGCTGGGAAGCGGCGCTGAAGAACACCCTGCGTCAGGCACCGGACGTGATCATGATCGGCGAAATCCGTACCCGCGAGGGCATGGACCACGCCATCGCCTTCGCTGAAACCGGCCACCTGGTGCTGGCCACGCTGCACGCCAACAACGCCAACCAGGCGATGGACCGCATCATCAACTTCTTCCCGGAAGACCGCCGCAACCAGCTGCTGATGGACCTGTCGCTGAACCTGAAGGGCGTGGTGGCGCAGCAGCTGATCCCGACGCCGGACGGCAAGGGCCGCCGCGTGGCGATGGAAATCCTGCTGGGCACGCCGCTGGTGCAGGACTACATCCGCGAAGGCGAAGTGCACAAGCTGAAGGAAGTGATGAAGGATTCCGTGCAGCTGGGCATGAAGACCTTCGACCAGAGCCTGTTCGAGCTGTATCAGGCCGGCGAGATCAGCTACGACGACGCACTGCGTTACGCCGATTCGCAGAACGAGGTGCGCCTGCGCATCAAGCTCTCGCAGGGCGGCGACGCCAAGACCCTGTCGCAGGGTCTGGACGGCGTGGAGATTGCCGAGGTTCGCTGAGGCAGGTGGTTTGTTTCACATCGAAGGCCGCATCCATGTGCGTGGGTGCGGCCTTTGTTTTTGTGGGGTTGGGTTGAGGGTCAAAAGCACCCCTCCCCAACCCTCCCCTTCGCTGCGCGAAAGGGAGGGGGCTGAAGCCCACTCCTTCGCGCGCCGAAGGATGCGCTTGCTCCCTCCCTTTCGCGCAGCGAAGGGGAGGGCCGGGGAGGGGTAGCTTCTATCGCTCCACCCTCGAAATAGCTCACCCCACCATCCAAGCCGGTGTCAGCTTCACCAGCCGCGCATGCACCGGGCAGTCCTCACGGTGCGCGCCGGGCAGGTAGCCCAGGCTCATCAGGAACTCGCCGGTGATCTCCCCGCCGGTGAAGCGGAAGGTCTTCTTGAACAGCTTCACCCATTCCGCCTTTGGCAGCGGATGCTGGGCATCCAGCCATGCGGCGAAGCTGCCGTGCGACTGCCGCAGCCGCTGGATGACCTGTGCGTTGTGGATGGCCGCCAGCACCTTCAGCCGGTTGCGGATGATGCCCGGGTCGGCCAGCAGCCGCGCAATCTCGGCATCGCCATAGGCCGCCACCGCATCCACGTCAAAACCGTCGTAGGCACTGCGGAACCCCTTGCGCTTGCGCAGGATGGTCTCCCAGCTCAGCCCGGCCTGGTTGATCTCAAGCAGCAGCCGCTCGAACAGCTCCCGCTCCTCACGCTGGGGAAAGCCATATTCATGTGCGTGGTAATGCGCGTGAACCGGGTGGCCTGGGGCGAAATCGCAGTAGCTGGACATGGGTGTCAGGGACAGGGAACTGGGCTGATTATCACCGTCGCCGCCCCGCACGGTGTGTAGCCGTTAGAATGGGGCCATGTCCGCGCTGTCGCTGCCCCTGTCCAAACACCTGCTGGTCGCGCTGCCGTCGCTGGCCGATTCCACGTTCGCGCGCAGCGTCACCCTGATCTGCCAGCACGATGACAACGGCGCCATGGGCGTGGTGGTCAACCAGGCCTCGGAGTACACGCTGGGCGATGTGCTGGAGCAGATGGACATTGCCTGTGACGACGGCGATCTGCGCGCGGTGCCGGTACTCAACGGTGGCCCGGTGCACGCCGAGCGCGGCTTCGTGGTCCACGACGACCCGCGCCCCTGGGATTCCAGTCTCACTGTGGCCGAAGGCCTGTACCTGACCACCTCGCGCGACATCCTCGAAGCGGTGGCCGCCGGCAACGGCCCGCGCAACGTGCTGGTCACGCTGGGCTGTGCCGGTTGGGGTGCCGGTCAGCTGGAGCAGGAACTGGCCGAGAACAGCTGGTTGCCTGTACCCGCCGATGCGGGGCTGCTGTTCGCCACGCCGCTGGACGAGCGTTGGCAGCTGGCTGCATCGCGCATCGGCGTAGACCTGAACCGCATCACCGGATACAGCGGCCATGCCTGAGCAGGACGCGCTGCCCACCAACAGCACCGTGCTTGGTTTCGACGTTGGCTCGCGCCGCATCGGCGTGGCCATTGGCAGTGCGTTCGGTGTTGGCGCGCGCGCCATCGCGGTGATCGACGTGCATGGCAATGGCCCTGACTGGGCCGCGCTGGACCGCCTGCACAAGGAATGGCGCCCGCAGGGCATGATCGTTGGCGACCCGCTCACCCTTGAAGGCGACGACCAGCCCAACCGCAAGCGCGCGCATGCCTTCGCCCGGCAGCTGCAGCAGCGTTACAAATTGCCGGTGCTGCTGGTCGATGAACGCTCCAGCTCGGTGGAAGCGGCGCAGCGTTTTGCCGTTGAGCGTGCAGAAGGCCGCAAGCGCCGCCGCGATGCCGCCAATCTGGACGCCGTGGCCGCCGCCGTCATCATCGAGCGCTGGCTGTCCGCCCCGCACGACGCAACCCCCATTTCCTGACCCACGAAGACCCCGCCATGACCGCTTCGCAACTCGATGACCAAGGACGCCTGCGCCACCTGCTTACCCTGGAAGGGTTGCCCCGCGAGACCCTGCTGCAGCTGCTCGACCGCGCCGGCCAGATCCGCGACGCGGCGGTGGGGCGCATCAGCAACAAGCGTGGCGTGCTGGCGGGTACGGCGGTGTGCACGCTGTTCTTCGAGCCCTCCACGCGCACCCGCAGCTCGTTCCAGCTGGCGGCCCAGCGCCTCGGTGCGGACGTGCTGAATTTCGACGCCTCCACCTCATCCACCCGCAAGGGCGAAACCGCCTGCGACACCCTGCGCAATCTGGAAGCGATGGGCGTGCGCGGCTTCGTCGTGCGCCACCCCGATGACGGCGCCGTGGCGGCGCTGGCCGCCGCAGCGGGCGAGGGCACGGCCCTGGTCAACGCGGGCGATGGCCGCAGCTCGCACCCCACCCAGGGCCTGCTGGACATGCTGACCTTGCGTCAGGCCAAGGGTTCGGATTTCTCGAAGTTGAAGGTGGTGATCGTCGGCGACGTGAAGCACTCGCGCGTGGCACGCACCGACCTGCACGCCATGCGCACGCTGGGCGTAGGCGAAATCCGCGTCTGCGGCCCGCAGTCGCTGCTGCCGGACGACGACACCCTCAAGGGCTGCGTGGTGAGCGAGGATTTCGACGCGCTGCTGGAAGGTGCCGATGCCCTGATGATGCTGCGCCTGCAGCGTGAGCGCATGGAAGAAGGCCTGGTGCCGTCGCTGGAGCAGTACCACGCGCAGTACGGCCTCAACACCGAGCGCCTCAAGCGTGCCGGCAAGGATGCGGCGGTGCTGCACCCGGGCCCGATCAACCGCGGCGTGGAAGTCACCGACGAAGTCGCCGACGGCTCTCAGTCGTGGGTACTGCGCCAGGTTGCCAACGGCGTGGCGGTACGCATGGCGGTACTGGAAACGCTGCTGGGCTGAGGGCTGTTTTCCCGCCCCGATTTTCCCGGCCTGAAGGGTAGGGGCGACGTGCTTTTCTCCCTCCCTTTTGCGTAGCAAAGGGGAGGAGGGTTGGGGAGGGGTTGGCTTTTTCGCGCTGAAGCAGAGTCAACTGCTACCCCCTCCCAGCCTCCCCTTCGCTTGCGCGAAAGGGGAGGAGCAGTGCGCTTTTCCCCCTCCCTTTTGCGCAGCAAAGGGGAGGGTTGGGGAGGGGTTGGCTTTTGGCGCTGAAGCTGAGTCAACTGCTACCCCCTCCCAGCCTCCCCCTTCGCTGCGCGAAAGGGGAGGAGCAGTGCGAGTTTCCCCTCCCTTTTGCGCATCAAAGGGGAGGGCTGGGGAGGGGTTGGCTTTTCGCGCTGAAGCAGAGGCAACCGCTACCCCCTCCCAGCCTCCCCCTTCGCTACGCGAAAGGGGAGGAGCAGTGCGCTTTTCCCCCTCCCTTTTGCGTAGCAAAGGGGAGGGTTGGGGAGGGGTTGGCTTTTGGCGCTGAAGCTGAGTCAACTGCGCCCCCCTCCCAACCTCCCACTTCGATTGCGCGAAAGGGGAGGAGCAAGCGGTTTCCCCTTCGCTGCGCGAGGGGTGAGCGCTTCAGCCCTTCGGCGCCATCTCCAGAATCGCCAACTGCTGCTGTGCCTCTTCGTTGCCGGCTGCAGCGGCGGCCTTCACGTCTTCAAGCGTGGGGTGCTGCACCACCAGTACCGGGCACTCGCACTGCGGGCAGCTGTATTCGGTCTGCTCGTCGTGCAGCTCCATTTCCATCGCGCGCGAGGTGCCCTGCCAGTCGCAGGCGTCACAGGTGTATTGCTGGTCGCGCCAGCCGGGCTGGTAGTAGTTGTTGATGGTGACGATCATGGGCGTGGCCGTGAAACAGGTGGGCGGAGTGTATACGCCCACCTGTGGCCGCGGGGTATGGCTCAGCCCGGGCGGCCGTCGCGGCGTGGTGTCAGGTAGATGTGGCCGATGCGTGTCACCCACGGCGAGAACGCCACCAGCCATGCCACCGCGCTCAATGCCTGCCAGGCGGCAGAATCCGGTGCGATTTCCGCCACCACCCGCATCACCGCCACCACCTGCACGGCGATGAAGGCGAACCATGCCACGGGTGTCATCTGCAATGGGCGGCCGGAATGGCCCTGGGTGACGCGGGTGACCATCGCCACCAGCAGGCTGCCGAACAGGCCGATGAACAAGGCATGCGCCGGGGCACGGCCCAATGGCACCTGCCCATCAATCAAGGTGCACGCGCTCTGCAGCACGTACAGCGCCAGCGCCACCGGCAACCAGGCCAGGCCGACGAACAGCACGCGCAACAGGCCGGGCATGGGGCCACGCGGCCACCAGTGCCACAATGCCATCACCGCCAGCACCAGCAGCGGCAGATCGGCCAGCCACAGCCACTGCGGCAGGTGGCTCAGTTCCAGCAGCAGGTGCAGGACGATGAAGCCCCAGAACGCGGCCAGCCACCACAGTGGTCGCCACGAAACGTAGCCGGGTACCACGTTGCCGGCGAAGAACGGGAACATGCGATGGGCAACGGTCACGTAGATGGGTAGCAGCAGGCCGAATGTGCCCAACTTGAAACTGGGCAGCACCCATGTCGCACTCCCGCCAAGCACGAAGCCGGCAAAGGCGAGCACGCCTGCATAGCCGAACAAAAGCGCCGCCATGCACGAGCGTGCGTGCCAGGTGCGGCCCTTTTCGGCCAGCAGCAGGCGGCCCAAACGCCACAGGCCGACGCTCCAGCCCATCACCGCCAGCAGCATGCCAACAGCGATGGCATGGGGCAGGCCGAACGCGCCCAGAAGAATGGCCAGTTGCCCGCCGATCAGGCCCAGTCCCACTGGCAGGTACTGCCAGCGTGACAGCTCGGGCAGCCCCATCCAGCGCGGGAATACGGTGAGCAGGAAGCCGAAGATGAAGCTTGGCAACACCAGGTACTGCATGACGAAGGCATGCAGCCAGCCGGCATAGACCGAGGGGATGGGCATGGCCAGCTGCGGCCAGCGCATCGACATCAGCCATAACGCCCACCAGGCCATGGCCAGCAGCAGGTTGCTGGCACCTACAAAGAACATCAGCCGGTGTGGCGCGCGGCCCAGGTGGCTGAGCGAGATCCCGGCGGGCACAGGTGTGGGCAGCGGTTGCATGCCGCCGATGGTGCACCCAATGCGCTGGCCGCGCCTTGATATGTGTCACGTCACGCCCGTATTGCGGGCAGTTTGTCAGTGCAGCAGAACCAGCGTGGCCAGGCCGAGGAAGGTGAAAAAGCCCATGGTGTCGGTGACCGCGGTCAGGAAGATACCGCTGGCCAGGGCCGGGTCGAAACCCAGCCGCTTGAGCGTCAGCGGTACCAGCACGCCGGCAGTGGCGGCAAACAGCAGGTTGAAGGTGAGTGCCACGGCGATCACCGCGGACAGCCCGGGCATGTGGAACCATGCAAGCACGATGAGCCCGAGCACGCTGCCCAGCAGCAGGCCGTTGAGCAGAGCCACGCGCAGTTCCTTCCACAGCAGCGTGCGGGCGTTGGACGCACCCACCTGGCCAAGTGCCAGGCCGCGCACCATCAGTGCCAGCACCTGGGTGCCGGCGTTGCCGCCCAGGCCGGCGACGATGGGCATCAGCACCGCCAGCGCCACCAGCTTGTCGATGGTGCCCTCGAAGTGGCCCACCACGCTGGAGGCCAGGAATGCGGTGCACAGGTTGATCGACAGCCACATCAGGCGGCGGCGCATGGCGCGCCAGACCGGGCTGAACAGATCCTCGTCCTCGTCCAGGCCGGCCGCGCCCAGCACCTGGTGCTCGGCCTGGCCACGGATGATGTCCACCACGTCATCGATGGTGATGCGGCCGATCAGGATGTTGTTGTCGTCCACCACCGGTGCCGACACCCAGTCATGGTCAGAGAACTGGCGGGCCACTTCGTCGGCGCTTTCGCCCACGTCGATGGCCGGCTGCTCGTCGTCGATCAGGCGGTTGATCGGCGTGGTGTCCTCGTGGGTGACCAGCGAGGCCAGCGACACGCGGCCCAGGTATTGATGGCGGCGGCTGACCACGAACAGGTGGTCGGTGTGGTCGGGCAGTTCGCCACGCAGGCGCAGGTAGCGCAGCACCACGTCCACGTTGACGTCGGCGCGCACGGTGACCACGTCCGGGTTCATCAGGCGGCCGGCGGTGTCCTCCGGGTAGGACAGCACTTGCTCCAGACGCTCGCGGTTCTCGCGGTCCATCGACTTGAGCACTTCGTCGATGACGGTGTCGGGCAGGTCCTCGACCAGGTCGGCCAGGTCGTCGATGTCCAGGTCTTCGACCGCGGCGATGATTTCGTCCGGGTCCATGTCCGCCAGCAGGCTTTCGCGCACGTCGTCGCCAACGTGCACCAGCACCTCACCGTCGTCCTCGGCATCCACCAGCCCCCACACCACCTCGCGCTTGCCCGGTGGCAGCGATTCGAGCAGGTTGCCGATCTCGGCGGGGGAAAGGGTGTTGACCAGGCGGCGTACCGGCCCAAGCCGGCCACTGTCGAGCGCATCGGATAGCAGGCGCAGCTGTCGTGCGGTCTTGTCGTGGCGTACGGCTTCGGCCATGCGCAGCTCCCGGTAATGAGTGGCCGTGTCCGGGGCAGCATGCACCACCGGTGGTATTCAGCCCGTCATTATCACGCGCAATGGCTACCGTTGCACCACGGTTTCCCTGATGGAATCAGTTGCCAGCAGTACTGGCAATCCAGCGTTCGATGCCGCGGCGGTCGCGTGCGGCCAGCAACTGCGGTGCCTGCGCGCGCAGGCTGGACAAGTCCACCGCGCGGATGGCGCGGCGCACTTCCAGCAGGGTGGCCGGGTGCAGGCTGAACTCGGTCAGGCCCAGGGCCAGCAACATGGCGGTCATGCGCGCGTCACCGGCGATCTCGCCACATACTGCCACCGGTGTCTCGTTGTGGCGCGCGGTTTCCAGCACCTGCCACATCAGCCGCAGCACCGCCGGGTGCAGGGCCGAGTACAACTCGCTGACCGCCTCGTTGTTGCGGTCGGCGGCCAACAGGTACTGCACCAGATCGTTGGTGCCGATGGACAGGAAGTCGACCTGGTCGATGAAGCATTCCAGCGCGATGGCTGCGGCCGGTACTTCGATCATCGCGCCGACCGGGATGTTCTCGGCCACTTCGTGGCCCTCGTTGCGCAGCACTGCCGCCAGCCGTGACAGCCGCCGGCGCACGGCCATGATTTCTTCACGGCTGCTGACCATCGGCACCAGAATGCGCAGCGGCCCGTAGCCGGAGGCGCGCAGGATGGCGCGCAGCTGGGTGTCGGCCACCCTGGGCTTGGCCAGCGACAGGCGTACGCCACGAAGGCCGAGCGCGGGGTTTTCCTCGTTGCCCATCACCAGGCCGGTGCGGTCGGCCTTGTCCGCGCCCAGGTCCAGGGTGCGGATGGTGACCGGGCGCCCGCTCATGCCGAGCACGGCATCACGGTAGGCACGGAACTGCTCGTCCTCGTCAGGCAGGTGGTTGCGCTGCAGGAACAGGAATTCGGTGCGGTACAGGCCCAGCCCGCGCGCGCCCAGTGCATGTGCCTGGGCTACGTCATCCTGCGATTCGGCATTGGCCAGCAGGGTGATCTCGACCCCATCGGTGGTGCGGGTGGGCTTGGCGCGCAGGCGCCCCAGCTCACGCTGTTCGCGTGCCAGCTCGCGCTGGCGGGCGCGGTACTGGCGCAGGTCGGCGGGGCCGGGGTCGAGCACGAGCTCGCCGCTGCCGCCGTCCAGGATGATCACGTCGCCATCGTTGACCTTGTTCAATACCGCGCTGGCACCCACCACCAGCGGCATGTGCAGGCTGCGGGCAAGAATGGCGCTGTGCGAGAGCACGCTGCCGGCGCTGCTGACAATGCCGACCACACCCTGTGACTGCAGCTGCGCCAGTTCGGACGGGGCCACGTTCTCGCAGACCAGGATTTCCCCGGCCAGGCCCTTCATGCTGCCGGGGCGCTTGTGCAGGAACGACTGGATGCGGTTGATCACATGGTCCAGGTCGTCCAGGCGGCTTTTGAGGTAGTCGTCCTCCATGCCTTGGAACACCTGTGCCAGGCGGTCGCGCTGGATGCGCAGGGCGTGGCTGGCGCTGTAGCGTTTGCTGCGCACCAGTTCGTCCAGTGCCGCCAGCAGCTCGGGGTCGTCGAGCAGCATGGCGTGCAGGTCGAGGAATTCGCCCACTTCCGCTGGCAATGCGCCCTGCAGGCGGCTGCGCAGTTCGCGCATCTCCGCCCGTGCCGATTCGGTGGCGCGGTGCAGGCGTTCCAGCTCGTGTTCAACAGCGGCCGCGGCAACGCGCTTCTCGCCGCTTTCGGGGATGAGCGGCAGGCGCACCCGTGCGCGACCGAGCGCGCTGCCCCGCGATGCCGCCAGCCCCTGCAGCCGGGTCAAGGCCGCAGGTTCCGTGCGTGGCTGCGTGGGTGGGCGCCTGCCTGCATCAGTTGTCTTCGTCGAAACGACGCTCGAACAGGGCGGTGACTGCTTCCAGTGCGTCGGCCTCGTCATCGCCGGTGACGCGCACGGTCACCGGAGTGCCCTGGCCGGCGGCCAGCAGCATCACGCCCATGATGCTCTTGGCGTTGACCTCCCGGCCCTTGGCCACCAGCGTGGCGTTGGCGCGGAAGCCGGACAGCAGCTGCACCAGCTTGGCGGTGGCGCGGGCGTGCAGGCCGAGCCGGTTGGATACGGTGAGTTCTTTCTCAAGCATCGTCGATGATGACTCCATTGCGGGCGCCCGCCGCCGCGGTGGCGGGCAATTGGTCCAGTCCCTGTTCCGGATAGTTCATTACCCGCAGCAGCATCGACAGGCTCAGCCCGGATACGCGCCGGGCCGGTGTGCCCAGCCGTACCAGCTGGTTGGCGAGGTTGGCGGGGCTGGCACCGTACAGGTCGGTGAGCACCAGCACGCCGCCTTCGCCTTCCACCCGGCGCATGGCCGCCGACGCTGCAGGCAGCAGTGCGGCCAGGTCGGCGTCGAAGGGCACTTCAAAGGCTTCGGTCTTGAGCGGCAGGTGCCGCAGCAGGGCGGTGGCAACTTCCAACAGGGAAGTGCCAACGCCGGGGTGAGTAATGAGGAGAATGCCGCAGGTCATCCCTGAACGTTAACAGGTCAGTATGAGTCTGAGGAAGCGTCGGCAATGGCCTGCTGCATGCTGTTCAGGGTGCGCATTCAGTCCTGCTCGCGGTGGAAGGTGGCCACGTCCTGCCAGCCCTGCCCGCGCGCATGGCGGGCCAGGCGCTCGGCCAGGTATACCGAGCGGTGCTTGCCACCGGTGCAGCCGAAGGCCACGGTCACATAACTGCGGGTCTCGCTGCCGAGCTTGGGCAGCCAGGTGTCCAGCAGGTCCTCCAGCTGGGCGGCGTAGCGTTGTACCTCGGGCTGGGCGTCCAGGTATTCGCGCACCTCGCGGTCGCGCCCGGTCAATGAGCGCAGGTCCGGATCCCAGTGCGGGTTGGGCAGCACGCGTGCGTCGAACACGAAATCGGCCTCGGCTGGCACGCCGCGCTTGTAGGCGAAGGATTCAAACAGCAGCGACAGCTTGCCCTGGTGGCTCATCGCGAATTCGGTGATCACCCGCCGGCGCAGCTGGTGCACGTTGAGCTTGGTGGTGTCGATGATGGCATCGGCTTCACGGCGCAGCGGTGCGGTCAGCTCGCGCTCGCGGGCGATGGCCTCCGGCAGCGACAGGCCCAGGTGGCTCAGCGGGTGTCGGCGGCGGGTGTCGGCATAACGGGCGAGCAGGGTGTCATCGTCGGCTTCAAAGAACAGCAGGCGTGCATCGATGCCGTAGTCGGCGGCGGCCTTGCGCCAGCCGGCCAGGGTGCCCAGGTCGTTGCGGCCACGCACGTCGATGCCCACCGCCAGCCGCTGCGGGCTGTTCTCGTCGCGCGGCTCCAGCACGCTGCGTACGAACTCCACCAGCAGGTTCACCGGCAGGTTGTCCGAGCAGTAGTAGTCCAGGTCCTCGAAGGTCTTCAGCGCGACCGACTTGCCCGAGCCGGACAGGCCGCTGACGATGACCAGTACCGGGGACGCCGAGGTGTTCATGGGTTGCGTTGCTCCAACAGATTGCTGTGACGGGCGATGAACATGGCGGCCGGGTCGATGCCCTTGGTGCGCAGGATGTGCAGGCGCGTGGCCGCCTCGGTGAGCACGGCCAGGTTGCGGCCGGGCATCACCGGCAGGGTGATCAGCGGCACGTCCAGATCCAGCACATGGCGCTTGCCCGAATCACCGGTCAGGCGCTCATAGCCATAGCTGCTGGGTTCGGTCATGGGCTTGGTCAGGTGGACGATGAGCCGAAGGTACTTGTTCTTCTTTACAGAGGTGTCACCAAACATCTGGCGCACATTCAACACGCCAAGGCCGCGCACCTCCAGCAGGTCCTGCAGCAGCTCCGGGCAGGTGCCGTCGAGCACGTCCGGGGCGATCTGGGTGAATTCCGGCGCGTCGTCGGCCACCAACCGGTGCCCGCGCGAGAGCAGTTCCAGCGCCAGCTCGCTCTTGCCCGAGCCGGCCTCGCCGGTGATGAGCACGCCGATGGAATAGATTTCCATGAACACCCCGTGCAGGGTCACACGCGGGGCGAGGGTGCGGGCCAGGTGGTAGCTGATGTGGTTGAGCAGCTCGTGGCCGCGCCGGGGTGAAACCCACAGCGGGGTCTGCGATTCGTCGGCCGCTGCGCGCAGGTCCTCCGGGCAGCCGTGGCTCTTGGTGATCACCAGCGCCAGCGGGCGGGCCTGGATGATGCGCTCGATCACTTCCCAACGCTGGCGCGAATCCAGCGAATCCAGCCAGCTCAGTTCCTCGGTGCCAAGGATCTGCACCTTGTTCGGGTAGATGGTGTTGAGGTAGCCGGCCAGCGAGGGGCGGCGCGAGACGGTGTTGCCGGCTTCCAGTTCGCGGCGTGCGCCCTGCAGCCCGGCTATCCAGCGCAGCTCCAGCTTCTCGCGTTGCTGGTCGAACAGTTCCTGGGCGGTGATGCTGGTGTTCATCCGCTGCGCACCTGTTGCGGGTGGTTGATGATGTGTTGCAGTGCTTCGGCATCCGGTGCGTCGCGCAGGGCGTTGCGCACATCGGCGTCGGAGAACATTTCGGCCAGTTCCGACAGCAGCATCAGGTGCTGGTGGGTGTAGTGCTCGGGCACGGCCATGGCGAACACCAGGTCCACCGGTTCGTCGCCGCCGAAGTCCACCGGCTGCTGCAGGCGCAGCAATGCGCCGCGTGGCTGGGTCAATGTGGGGGAGCGGCCGTGCGGAATCGCGATGCCATGCCCGATGGCAGTGCTGCCGACATGTTCGCGTTCGCGGAGGCTCTGGAAAATACTGTCTGCTCCCGCTTCACGGCATGCAAGCAGGCGTGAAGCGGCGAGGAGGGTGGTGTCTCGATCGGCCGCCGCGAGTACCTGGGTACTCACGGCTGCCATCAGGTCTGTCAACGGCATGTTTGTCGCGGGGGGTGGCTGCTATCAGCCATTGTCGCGCAGAGCATGCGATGCATGGGGAAGATTCTTTTCCTTGTGCTTGATGACCAGCCTGTCCAGCTTGTCGGCGAGCACGTCGATGGCTGCGTACATGGTGGCTTCGGCAGCGTCGGCGTGCAGGGTACGGCCGGGCAGGTTCATCGTGGCTTCGACGAGGAAATCAGGCTTGCGAGTGGACAGCTGCACACGTACTTCGCAGTGTTGGTCGACGTGGCGTCCCACCCGCTCCAGTTTCGTCTCCACATACTCCTTCAAGGCGGGCGTCACTTCGATCTGCTGGCCATACGTCTCGATACGCATCGGATTCCTCCTGTGGTTCGGGTTTGCCTTATGAACCCTTCGCCTGCCTTACGAGTGCTTCAGCCGATGCGGACGCGTTCGTGGGAGGCGGAGATGTTCATGGCCTCACGATACTTCGCCACGGTGCGTCGCGCTACCGGTATGCCACTGGTTTTCAGCATCTCGGCCAGCTTGGCGTCAGAAAGCGGCTTGCGTGGGTTTTCCGCATCGATCAGGTTGCGGATCATGGACTGGATGGCGGTGCTCGATGCCTCACCGCCACCCTCGGTATCAATGCCCGAGGCAAAGAACGCGCGCAGCGGCAGGGTGCCGCGCGGGGTGCGCACATACTTACGAGCGATGGCGCGGGAAATGGTGGATTCGTGCAGTTCCAGTTCACCGGCGATTTCACGCAGGGTCAACGGGCGCAGCGCCTGTTCGCCGAATTCCAGGAAGCCGGCCTGGTGGTGAAGCAGGCTGTTGACCACGCGCAGCAGGGTTTCGCCGCGGGCCTCCAGGCTCTTGAGCAGCCAGCGGGCCTCCTGCAGCTGGGCGCGCAGGTAGCTGGCGTCGGCCTCGCCACAGCGGCGTATCAGCTGCTCGTAGCCGCGGTGGATGACCACCCTGGGCCCGGCATGGCCGGCCAGCGCGCAGCGCCAGACGCCGCGCTGGCGCCAGATCACGCAGTCCGGCACCACGTAGGTGTCGCTGGACAGCTCGCCCAGCTGTTTGCCGGGCCGTGGATCGAGCGAGCGCAGCAGCTGCACGGCCTGTTCCACGGCATCCTGCGGCTGCTTGAGCTCCTGCGCGATGCCGGGTATGCCGGCACGCGGCAGGCGCTCCAACGGGCCGTCGGCGATGCGCCGGGCCAGTGCCAGCCCGGGGGTGTCGGCGGGCAGGGTGTCCATCTGCAGGGCCAGGCATTCGCCCAGCGTGCGGGCGCCGACACCGGCGGGGTCGAAACGCTGGATCTGCCGCAGTACCGCGAGTATTTCGTCGTCGCCGGCGTTGATGTCCGGGCGCAGGGTTTCGGCGATGCTGGTGAATGGCTCGCGCAGGTAGCCATCCTCGTCCAGCGCATCGATCAGTGCGGCGCCGATGGTGCGGTCGCGCGGCCCCAGGTGGGACAGGTGCAGCTGCCATAGCAGGTGGTCGGCCAGTGTGTCGGCTTCGGCGGCCTGCTCGCGGTTGTCGTCATCATCGTCGAACGAGCCGCCGCTGCTGCTGCGCCAGTCCTCGGCATCGCCGCCGTCCCAGTCCTCGGCATCGCCATCGGCGCTGATTTCGCCCTGGGCCAAGTCGGCGGGGCTCTCTTCATTAGAGGTGGCCGGGGTGTCATCCTCGCCGGCGCCTTCGGCATTCTCGGCCCAGTCCAGCAGTGGGTTGGTTTCCACTGCCTGGGCCAGTTCCAGCTCCAGCTCGGTGCTGGACATCTGCAGCAAGCGTATGGCCTGACGCAACTGCGGCGTCATGACCAGGTTTTGCCCCATTGATGTCTGCAGCCTGGCTTTCATCCCGTTTTCCAGCTGGGTAGGGGGTGACGCCGTGCCGCGGGCTCAGAGGGTGAAGGCGTCTCCAAGGTAGACGCGGCGGACGTCGGTGTTTGCAAGCAGCTGCTCCGGTGCCCCCTGCGCCAGCACACTGCCTTCAGCGAGGATATACGCCCGGTCACAGATTCCCAAGGTCTCGCGCACATTGTGGTCGGTGATCAGCACGCCGATGCCACGCTGTTTGAGGTGGGTGACGATGCGCTGGATTTCACCAACCGAGATCGGGTCCACGCCGGCGAAGGGTTCATCGAGCAGGATCAGGCGCGGCTTTGCGGCCAGCGCGCGGGCGATTTCACAGCGGCGGCGTTCACCGCCGGACAGGCTGGCACCAGCCTGGTCGGCAACATGGTTGATCTGCAGTTCTTCCAGCAGCGAGGCCAGCTCGCGTTCCTGGCCGGCCTTGTCCAGATCCTCACGCAGCTCCAGCACCAGGCGGATGTTGTCGGCCACGCTGAGCTTGCGGAACACCGACGGCTCCTGCGGCAGGTAGCCCACGCCCAGCTTGGCGCGTGAATACATGGGGTCGGCGGTGATGTCCTGGCCATCGAGCACGATGCTGCCGGCGTCGGCGGCCACCAGGCCGACGATCATGTAGAAGCAGGTGGTCTTGCCGGCGCCGTTGGGGCCAAGCAGGCCGACCACTTCACCGGCATCCAGGGTGAGCTCGAAGTCCTTGACGACCTCACGGTTCTTGTAGCGCTTGCGCAGGCCTTTGGCGACGAGCATTACTTCTT
>DCXY01000032.1 GCA_002329155.1 Stenotrophomonas sp. UBA2124
ACACGAATCCCTGCCGACCCTCCACCTGTGGCGAATCAAGCCGGGTCTTCAGGCCATCCAGTGTCAGGCGGAAGCTGTCATTCGGGCGCCACTCGATCTTCCCTGAAAGTGCCCTGCGCTTCTTCTCTTCCAGAATGGAGCCGACACGGAACTGGCCCGGTGCGATCAGGCCGTACTCGTCCGGATCCAGCTCATCGTTGTTGTTCAGATCGATATTGCCGCCCCATGCGTTACCCCACAGCCAACTGGGGTCATTGGGATCGGGGTTGCGGGTCCAGCCGCCATCATTGCCGGCCACGTCAGTGCGGTCCTTGCGCTTTGCGTAGACCACGCCCACCAGCACGCCGATGGTGTCATCGGCAAAGGTGTTGCTGTAGGCGGCAGAGAATTTCTGGCCGTTCAATTCGGACATCTGGTTGCGGTCGCCTTCCAACCGCACCAGGCCATGCTGCCCCTTCTGGTCGAATGGGCTTGCCGAACGCAGGTTGATCAGGCCACCGATGGCACCTTCCGAGAGCGCGGCCTGCGCGCCCTTGATCACGTCGGCGCCATTGATGACATCTGCTGGCAGCACGTCGTAGGCGAAATCGCGGCCGGCTCCGTCGGTAGCCAGGATGCGGCCGTTGAAGGTGGTAAGTGTGTACTCGGGGCCAAGGCCGCGGACGCTGACCTTCTGCCCCTCCCCTCCCGCCGTGCGGGTGATGGAGACGCCGGTTATGTGGCTAAGAGAGTCGGCCACGTTGTCATCCGGGAAGCGGCCAAGTTCAAGTGCGGAGATTGAATCCTGGACAGTTCCCGCTTCGCGCTTGAGCTCCACCGCGCGGGCCAGGCTGCCGCGAACACCGGTAACCACAACGGTGTCCAATGTATCGATATCGCTCTTTTGTGGCTCCGCGCCCTGCGCGCCGGATTGTTGCTGGGCCAAACCGGTGCTGGGAGCCAGCAGGGCCAGGGCGACACTGTAGAACAGCAGATTCCGGTGCATAGGGGCGTTTTTCACAAGTCTCTTCCTCAAAAGGTGACAGAAATGCTACTGAGCCAAACGGAATCGATCCTATACCCGGTTTCGTTATGCATCAATAGCGAAATGTAACGAAATGTCGGATACTCCCTTTCAGACACAATAAATATGGTGATCCCATGCCAGTGACCCGTGACACCAGCCAGCGCCGCCAGCAGATCAGCGAACTTGTGCGCCTGCATGGCAGCGTGCAGGTGACGAGTCTGGCCAGCCGATTCGGGGTCAGCGCGCAGACCGTGCGCAAGGACCTGCGCTATCTGGCCGAACGCGGGGTAATGGCACGCGCGTATGGGGGAGCCATCGACAGCAGTGCGGTGGGCGCAGGCCCGGCCGAGCCACATTACGAGGCCAAGCGCAGCACCCACATGGATGAAAAGCGCCGCATAGGCGAGCGCGCGGCCGCCATGGTCAAGCCCGGCGATACCATCGCCATCGACTCAGGCACGACGGCCATAGAACTGGCCGAGGCACTGCCGAATATCGAAGTGACGGTGGTGACCAACGATTTCGGCGTACTCACCGCGCTCACGCCCAAGGGCAACATCAACATCGTCATGCTGGGTGGCGAACTGCGCCGCAAGAACATGGCCTTCTACGGCGGGCTCACCGTGGAGGCGCTTGATGCGCTGCATGTGGACATGCTGTTCCTGGGCGTGGATGGCTTTGATCTGGAGCGCGGCATCACCACGCACTACGAGCCCGAGGCCATGCTCAACCGCAAGATGGTGGAGACCGCAAGGGTGGTTGTGGCCATTACCGACAGCTCGAAGTTCAGCAAGATCTGCCTGCACCGCATCATTCCGATTTCCGAACTGGATGTGCTGATCACCGACCGCGACGCACCCGATGACGTTGTGCAGGCCGCCGATCACCTGGGCTTCGAGCTGGTGCTTGCCTGAGTTGGCGCTGCGATGCCGAGCACGCGCATCGCATTGCGGTAGTAAACCTTGTCGATCACTTCCCTTGGCAGCGCCAGCCCGGGCACATCCGCGTGCAGCACCTGCACGTATTGGCTTTCGGTGGTGGCAAGGTAGCGCCAGTCCGCAGTCCATACGGCATGCGCCTCGGCACGGAATTCCCCGGGCGGCGTGCCTGGGTTGTCCGTCAGGTCCGTGCCGTACAGCAGCCGGTCCTGGTATCGGATGAAGAACGCGCGGACCCGGTCGCGGTCGGCAAGGGACTGGTATTGCACCTGGCTCATGCGCGCAGCCAGATCCACCGTGGCCTGCGGGAAGCGGTCAAGAAAGTCGGCCAGCTTGTCGACGTCGTATTCCAGGCTGGCCATGTGGGCGCCCACAAAGCGCAGGCCAGGATGCGCGGCAAGCGCGCGGTCACGGGCCGCAAGCTGGTCGGCATGGCTGGGTTGCTCCGGGTGCAGGAACATGTGGTACTGCGGATGCTGCTGGAAGTATTCCCGGTCGTTGTCCGTGGTCATCTGCTCCAGCGGCAACCAGCAGTTGTAGGGCTCCCCCAGATGGCCGATAAGCGGCAGCCCCAGCCGCTGTACCGTATCCAGGCTGGATGACAGGCCCGGGTTGTCCAGCATGATCAGGCTTCCATCGTCGGCCCTTGCCGCCATGCCGATGTTCTTCCATATCTTCACCGCGCGTGCGCCCTTGGTTTTGGCCTGTGCCAGATGGGTCTGCATGCCCTGCTCCCAGCCAGGCTTGCCGAACCCGCGCATGCTGAAGGTTGCTGCCCAGTACAGGCGCTCCGGCGCCAAAGCTGCCAGTGCGGTTACCGCCGCCTGCTGATGGGCAATGGTCGGGAACTCGGGGTAGTCGACATTCAACGACATCACGCTAAAACCGTCGGCACGTGCCTGGGCAAGAAAGGCGTCATGTACAACGTTGGCGTGTACGTGGGCGTCGAACTTGGCTACGCGGGCGAAGTCGTCCATTTCATAGTGTTCGTAGGCCGTCGATGGCGCGGATTGCGCAGGGTTCGCGGCCGCTGCAAACTCATATGGGCCCAGCAGAACTGCCATTGCTACTGTCAGGAATATGCTGTTCATGCGTGCATTAGCTCCATAACGAAACATATGAAACAAACATAACGAAATAAAATTGTTGCACAAATCGAACGGGCTCGCGCACAATCCGGACAAATCGCAATCGGAATGACGCCCATGCCACCCATTGGTCGCCGCACCGTTCTGAAGCTTGCCGCTGGCGGCGCTGCACTGGCCGCCCTGCCCGTTCTTTCCAGCCGCGCACTGGGCGCCACCGCCCCGGCTGACACTCCAATGACTGCACGCGATGGGCTGCTGTCGCTGCAGTTCGACCGCGCCATGCGCACCCGCCTGTCCTACGGCAAGGAAGTGCTGACGCCGTTCCAAGCCAGTGAGGCCCTGCTGTTGAAGGGCGGCGGTGCCATCGAGGCATTCGCCTTCAAGGGTGAAGACACGCAGGCTGTGGATGACCCGCGCCACGGCACGGGCCGGCGCCAGGTGTTCAGCGGCGTGTCCGCGCAGGGGATAGAGAAGCAGGTGGCCGTGACCTTCTTTGATGCCTCCCCCGGCCTGGCGGTGGTGCAGGTGCGCTACCGCAATGTGGGCCAGACCGCCGTGGAACTAGCAGGCTGGCGCGCTCTGGGGCACGAACTCGGCGAGAAGCCCGGTGGCTTCTGGAGCTACTCCGGCACCACGCATGAAGATCGCAGGGACTGGGTGCAACGGCTGGATGAGGGCTTTGACCAGCGCAATACGCTGGGCATGGATGCGGAGGACTATGGCGGCGGCACGCCGGTGGCCAACATCTGGCGGCGCGACATTGGCCTGGCCGTGGGGCATGTCGAGCCCCTGCCCCACTCGCTGGACCTGCCCGTACGCAGAACCGCGAAAGGCGCCAGCATTGCCGTAGAGCAGCCCATCGAACTGGTGTTCGCGCCCGGGCAGGAACTAACGACACAGCGATTGTTCCTGAGCGTGCACACCGGTGACCACTTTGCGCCGCTCGTGCTCTACCGGGGCTTCATGGCGGCCGAAGGCATCAGCGCACCTGAGGCGCCCTCCTCCGCCTTCGAGCCCACATGGTGCGCATGGGGCTATGAGCGCGATTTCACCGTAGCCCAGATACTGGCCACGCTCCCAAAGGTTCGCGAGGTGGGATTCAAATGGGCCGTTCTGGATGATGGCTGGCAGACCAACGAGGGAGACTGGCGGATCGATCGCCGCAAGTTCCCGCGTGGTGATGCGGACATGCGGGCATTCGTGGCGCAGGTGCGCGCCCAGGGCCTGCGCCCCCGGCTCTGGCTGGCACCACTGGCGGCTGACCCAGGCAGCGATGTGCTGCACGAGCACAGCGACATGCTGCTGCTGGACAAGAACGGCGCGTTCCAGAAGGTCAGCTGGTGGAATGCCCTGACCCAATGCCCTGCCTACCAACCCACAATCGACTACTACGTGGCACTGGTGAAGAAGGCAATCGGCGACTGGGGCTTCGAGGGCATCAAGCTCGATGGTCAACACCTGAACGCGGTGGCGCCCTGCTACAACCCCGCGCATCACCATGCCAGCCCAACCGACTCCTGCCAGGGGCTCCCGGAATTCTGGAACGCCATTCACCGGGCAGCGCATGAAGCCAATCCGGAGGCCGTCGTTGAACTGTGCCCTTGCGGTACCGCATTCGCCTTCCACAACCTGCCCGCCACCGACCAGTTCCCGGCATCAGACCCGCTCTCGTCCTGGCAGGTGCGCAGCAAAGGCAAGAGCATCAAGGCGCTGATGGGCAGTGGCAGCAGCTATGCGGGCGACCATGTGGAACTGTCTGATGGCCGTGCTGACTTTGCTTCAAGCGTAGGCATCGGCGCGGTGATCTCCTCCAAGTTCACCTGGCCCAGGGATACGGACTCGCCCATCGAGCCACTGCCTGCAGGCGGCTACGTGTTGACCGCCGAAAAGGAGGCGCTGTCGAAGAAGTGGGTGGCCCTGTATCAAGAGCATATGCTGCCCAAGGGTGAGTACCGGGGCGAGTTGTATGACATAGGCTTTGATGCACCGGAGGCCCACGCTATCGCCAAGGATGGTGCCATGTACTACGCCTTCTATGCGCCGCATTGGTCTGGCCAACTAGAGCTGCGCGGCCTGGGCACTGGCCGTTACCGGGTGCGCGATGTGTTCAATGGCAGCGACCTGGGTACGGTGGATGCTGCATCCAACCGGCTTGCGGCTGGTTTTGAAGGCTTCCTGTTGCTGCAGGCCGTGCCCGAGGCCACCGCATGAGCCGCGCCCACGCGGTTGCGCATCCTCGTCGGTGGCTTGGTTATGCGTTGTGCACCGTTGTGCTCTGGGGTGTGTGGGGAGCGTTGGCGGGTCTATCCGCGCAGCGTGGCTTTCCCGATACGCTGGTGTACTGCGTCTGGGCGGCAACAATGATTCCACCGGCCATCTTCATTCTCTGGCGTGTGGGCTGGACGCTTGAACGCAGCCCAGCGGCCATTGGCTACGGCCTGGCAATCGGGTTGCTGGGTGCCGGTGGCCAGATGCTGCTGTTCAAAGCACTGACAATAGGCCCGGCGTACTACATTTTCCCGATCATCTCGTTGTCACCGGTCATCACCATCATCCTCTCCTTCATGCTCCTTCGTGAGCGGACGGGCTGGATGGGGGCGACCGGCATCGTGCTGGCACTGCTGTCGCTGCCCCTGCTGGACCTGTCGCTTGGACAGGGGGGTACCGAGGGCCTGGGCTGGTTTGCGCTGGCTCTGCTCATCATGGCCGCCTGGGGCATACAGGCCTACCTAATGAAGCTGGCCAACCACACGGTCAGCGCCGAAAGCATCTTTTTCTACATGATGCTGGGAGCGGTGGCACTGGCACCCGTAGCCTGGGCCATGACGGACTGGCGCCAGCCCATAAACACGGGTTGGGATGGCCCGTGGCTGGCCGCAGGCATTCAACTGCTCAATGCCATTGGTGCGCTGATGCTGGTGTATGCCTTCAGACATGGCAAGGCGATTGTGGTGGCGCCGCTCACCAATGCAGGTGCGCCCCTGGTTACCGCAGTGCTTGCGCTGGTTTTCGCCAGTGTCGTTCCTGGCCCGCTGAAGATCACCGGCCTGATACTTGCGCTGCTGGCCTCACTGCTGCTCGTACTGGAGCCGGAGCGGCAAGCGCCTGCAAGTGACAAGCCGTAACTCTCCCCTGACCAAACACCATGGCTGCCCTATCCATGACTGATTCTCAGCATCTCGGACTATCCGCCGCGGAACTGGAGGCAACCGGTTCTTTCTGGACGGCACGCGAGATTGAACAACAGCCACGCATGTTGTTGCACACGCACGCGTTGGTTGCGGCCCTGCAGGCCGAGCTGGCGGGCTTTGCCGGTGAGATCACAGGCAATGTGGGCGCACGGGTGATCCTGACCGGCGCGGGCTCTTCGGCCTACATCGGGCAGTGCCTGGCACCGCTGCTGGACAGATTGCTGCCGGCACGCGTTGATGCGGTACCCAGCACCGATATCGTCAGCGCCCCGGAGCTGTATCTGGATCCGGCGCAACCCCTGTTGCTGGTGTCCTTTGGCCGGTCCGGCAACAGCCCGGAAAGCCTGGCTGCGGTTGCACTGGTTGAGGCGCGTGTGGATACGGCCAGCCACCTGGTGATTACCTGCAATAGTGCCGGTGCGTTGGTGCGGGCACCGGCACGACGCCTGATGACCCTGCAGCTTCCCGAAGAAACGCACGATCTCAGCTTCGCCATGACATCAAGCTTCAGCTGCATGATGTACGCCACCCTTGCGGCTCTTACAGGCACGTCAACACTGGCGCAGCGCATCGAAGTGATCAGCAGCGCCATGCGGCAGGCCATTGAAACAAGCAACGACTACCTGCGCGAACTGGCCGGCCGCGGTCATGGCCGGGTTGCATACCTTGGCAGTGGCCTGTTGCAGGGTGTGGCCCGCGAAGCCGCGCTGAAACTTGGCGAGTTGAGCAATGGCGCCATAGTCACCTGTTACGAAACGCCGATGGGTTTCCGGCATGGGCCCAAGACATTCCTGGATGCCGATACGCTGGTATTCGTCTTCGTCTCCAACAATGCACTGACGCGCAGTTACGATCTGGACCTGCTTGAAGAACTGCGCAATGACGGCGTTGCTGCACGGATCATCGAAGTCAGTGCGGTGGCCAGCACACCGGATGTGCGTTCAGGCATTGCACTGCCAGAGCTCCAGCAGGCTGCCGATGTGGAGCTGCTGTGGCCCTGCGTAGCCATCGCGCAGTTGTTTGCCTTCCACTGTTCACGGGCGCTGGGGCTGGCGCCGGACCAGCCGAACAAGCAAGGCACCGTGAACCGGGTCGTGCAGGGTGTACGCCTGCATGGTGTTCCATGAGCTGGTACCTGGGTGTGGACGGCGGCGGCACCAAGACACGGTTCGCGCTGATGGACGATGACGGCCAGCTGCTTGCACAGGCGCAGGGTGGACCAACCTATCACCCCGAGATCGGGCTGCAGGGCGTGCGCCGGATTCTTGAAGAGGGAATTTCCAGTGTGCTTGAGCAGCTTGGTGCTGCCGATGGCCAGAGCATCACACATGCCTTCTTCGGCCTGCCGGCCTACGGCGAGGACAGCACTGCAACCGCACTGCTGGATGCCATGCCACGCGAACTGCTCGGGCACGGCCGCTATCGCTGTGACAACGACATGGTCTGCGGCTGGGCAGGCTCGCTTGCCTGCGGCGATGGCATCAACATCGTTTCGGGCACCGGCTCCATCGGCTACGGCCAGCGCAGCGGCGTGGGCGCACGCGCAGGCGGCTGGGGCGAGGTGTTCTCGGATGAAGGCTCTGCCTACTGGATTGCCATACAGGGTTTGAATGCCTATTCCCGCATGAGTGATGGCCGCCTTGCCAAGGGGCCGCTGCACGCACTGTTCAACCAGGTGCTCCAGCTGGGCAGCGATCTGGATATCTGTACCCATGTCTACGGGCCGGGCGTTGGCTCACGGGCGCAGCTTGCCCAATACGCGTGCCATGTGGCCCAAGCGGCGTGCCTTGGTGACGAGGCGGCGCGGCAGATATACCAACAGGCCGGGCATGAGCTGGCGCTCATCGTGGGCACGCTTCGCAACCGGCTGGGTTTCGCGGACGGCGAGGCAGTGAAGGTTTCCTATTCCGGCGGCGCCTTCAGCGCCCCGGCGCTGCTGCCGCAGTTTGCAGCCGCCCTGCAAGGCTTGTCTGGTGATTTCGTACTGGTCAAACCGCTGCATGAGCCACATATGGGTGCCGCGCTGTATGCGCGGCACCTTGCCATCAACGCAGACCACTCGCCCTGATGGCCGGCCGGCAAACTGCCCTCAGCTCGCTTGGGCAGTTTCCAGCCGCAGCAGTGTATCGAACTGGCGAAGCGATGAAAGGTGGAAGTGCGCCGCCGCCAACCAGCCCCGGCGGTGCCAGTTGGCCAGAACGGCATCGTCCAGCGCGTCCAGTCGCTGCGCGTCGATGACCTGGAAGCCATGCAGGTTGCAGGTGCTGCCGTCCTCAAGGCGCAGCTCGGCATGGCGTGGTACCAGCAGCTCGTGTGCGCGCAGGGCGTTGACGAAATCCAGCGTGGCTGCGTGGCCGATGCCCAGCTGCTCACAGAAGGCCATGGCATCGCGCAGGCTCTGTGCAGGGGCTCCTTCGTCGAACAGGGCGGTACCACCTTCCACCGCCTCCTGGGCCAGGTGCGGTGCCGCCTGGTCGATGGCCAGCAGCGATTGTGCCCCGCCCTCCTCCGTTGCATCCAGTTCGATCAGCACGAACGGGTAGCGCCGCACATAGGCGGGCACGTAGCAGCCCTCGGCCCAACGGCCATCCTGTACGAAGCAGTTGGCAGCACGCAGGCCCAGCGCAGCTACCGGCGTGAGTGCATCACCGGCAAACAGGATGGGATAGTTGGCGCCGACGATGGCGAACTCTTCCAGCACCACAGGCACGGCATTGCAGTCCTTGGCAAAGGCATGATCAGCCTGCTGCAGCTGCCAGCCGGCGTGCTGGTCCGAGCGTAATGGCACCGGGTCGCGATAGAGCGAAGGGAGGGTTCGGGTAGCGGTTTCAGTCATGGCGTTTGCCTCTTCGCGGGTGGATCACGGTGCGTTTGCGCATGTCGGTGAACTCCTGTTCGGAGCGTGTGATGTCATCGGGCTGGAAGCCGGCGGCATCGAGCATCTGTTCGGTGATCTCAGCGGACAACGGGTCGTCTTCGCGCTGCCGCCAGCAACGTGCCGGCAGGAAGTAGCCCACTTCGCTGCGGCCGCGCATGATCACCACCGGGCGGCCGGCATACAGCAGGAATTCGGCCAGGTGTTGGCGCAGGCTCTCCACGGAGACGTAGGCCGGACCGGGCCCTACAGCGGCCTGGGCTGGGTCATTGCTCTGGAACAACTTGCGTCGGCTCATCCTCTTCTCCCGTTGCGCGGCTGGAATCTGTTTTCTTGTCGGTCGCGGGCGGCAACGGGCGTGCCCCGATCCTGTTCTGGTACATCCGGTCGCCCTGCTCCTGCGCCCACTGTTCGTAGCGCGCGCGTGACTGGGCAGCGAAGGGTTGGCGCTGGCGCAGCACGCTGCCCACGCCGAGGTTTTCATAGGCGTGCAGTACATCCTGGCCAATGTCGTACAGCGCCTGGTTGCGCTGCTGGCATTGCTGAAGGGCCTGCTCACGCTCCGTGTGCTGGCCACTGAGCTGCTGCAGCTGCGTGCTGCTGGCACTCTGCTGCTGGCGGAGTTGTGCCAGTTCACGGTTCTGCTGCTGAAGCTGCTGGTCACGTTCGGCCAGCTGCGTGCGCAGTTGGCGGGCCTGCTGCTCCCCGCCACTGCCACGTGCACGCTGAGCGGCCAACTGCTGCTTCAGCTGCTGCACTTCTTCATCCGCCGCGGCTGGCGTGGATTGGGGGGCCGGGGCTGCCTGCTGGCGCAGTTGCGCCAGCTCGCTCTGCGCCTGCTGCAACTGCGTGGTGGTGGCCTGTAGTTGTGCGCGCAGGCGTTGTTCCATGCTACCGCTGCTTTGCGCGGTTGCATTGCCTATGGATGCCAGCAGCAGGCCGGCGAGAATCAGGCGAGCCATGGTCTTGCTCCTCAGAAGCCGGTGTTGAACTCAAGCTGGAAAACGTCGATGGCCAGCGGCGGGCCGGACACTTCCTTGGCCGCCATCCACTTGCCGCTTATCCAGCTGCGCTGGTCCAGTGCATAGGCGCCACCGACGTAGTAGCCACGCGCATTGGTGCCGCCCAGGTGGAAGTTGGGGTCGTTGTAGGCATCGGGCAGCGCATCGGCCTCGATGTGCTTGTAGCCGAGCAGCGCCTGCCACTGGCCCTTGTCCTTCAATTCCGTGGCACCAAAGGTTGCCTGCAGCATCCAGGCGGTGTCGCCACTGCGGAAGGTGTCGATGGTGGCCTTTCCACCGGCGCCGTAGTTGTTGACGATGCCGTTGTTGGCACGGCGGAACATCGCCTGCTTGTCATAGGCCAGGTTGCGGATGTAGTCGGTTTCCAGACGCAGGCCGATGTCATCGCTCAGATGCGTATCCCAGCGCAGGTTGAGGTTGGCGAGGCGGAACTCGGACGCCAGACCAACGTACTGCGGCGTCGGCGTGTTGGCCGGATCCATCGGGTTGCGGGTGATGTTGCGGATCAACATCAGCGTGTTGCCCTTCTGCATGAAGGCCGGCCGCGTCCAGTCCGTGTCGCACGCCACCGCGCCTGCATACAGGGCACAGGGAGAAGAGAGCTTGCCGGTGATGTTGCTGTAGTCGTAGTAGCCCACTGCAGCGCGCAGCGCGTTGCTGTCGTCAGGCTGCCAGTCCAGGCCAAGCTGGATGCCGCTCAGCCACTTGTTCTCATTGGGTGTCTTGACCTGGCTCTGGCTCGGCGAGCCATCGGTGACGTACTGTAGCGGCACCACCGCCAGGTTGCCGAACAGGCTTACGGCATCGCCACTTTCATGGCGCAGGTTCGCGGCCAGACCGTCGAAGTTCAGGTCGTTGGAAAACATCGTGTCACTGGACCAGAACGGGTTGCCGAAGCGGCCGCCCTTGAATGTCAGCCAGTCGGTGAGGCTGTAGGACAGCCACGCCTGATCAAGCCAGATATCCTTCTTGGTCAGCCCGCCGCCCAGCTGTTCGGTGGTGGATACCGCGCCGTTGTTGCTGCCACTGGCAAGGCGGATGCCGGCACGGGTGCGTTCGCTGATGTCGGCCTGTACCGCAAGCCGCGCGCGGATGCGCCACAGGTTGCGGCGCTCCTGGCGGGTGTTGTACAGCGGCGGCAGGGTGAGATTGGTGTTGCTGTTGGTATCAAAACCATTGCCGGCATTCACGGCAGCCCAGTTGGTTTCAATATTGCTGTTGCTGTCCGAGTAGAAGCGCGATTCGCTGCGCACGCGCATGTCGCCGCCCACCTTGATGCGCTTGGTCCATTCGGCCACCTCGTTGGGGGCTGCCCAGCCTTCCTGCTTGGCCTGGGCCATGACCTCCTGGCGTACTTCATCGCGGATGCCATCACGCACGTTCTGCGGCACATACGGCACCCGTACGTCGCCGGCCTCCAGTGCCACACCGCCACTGGCGCCCTGCCCTGCACTGGCGGATGCACGCGCGGCAGCCTCGGCTTCGGCCTGGGCGAGCAGTGCATTGCCGTCCTCGGCGTTGAGTGCGCCGCTGGCGATCAGGCGCTTGATCAGCTGGGTCATGGTGGAATCTGCAGCCATTGCGCCTGCCGGGGCTGCAAGCCCCAGCAGGACGGCGCAGCAAAGCAACGCGCGTTGCGCGGTGTGGCGTTTGGGAGTGGTTCGTGCGCTGCGGGAGAGGTTCATTGTTGTTCTCACGACAAGTTGAAGTCAGGGATTCAGATCAGGCGCCAGGGCGGCGCCCCTGCACCCGCACGCGGGCGGGGAAATCGAGCGTGGCCGGTGGCCGTTGGTCAACGCGGCCGATCTGGCGCAGGGCTTCCAGCACGGCGGCATCGGCTTCGTCGTTGCCACTGCCACGCAGCAGTTCGACGCGGCTCAGGCGCCCATCGCTTTCCATCCACACGTTCACCTGCAGCTGGAAGGCGAGCCTGCGCAGGCGTGGATCACGTGCGATGGCCTGCTGCATCACGTAGCCCAGGTAGCGGCCATACGTGGCATTGCCAGCGCCGCCGCTGCCCACACCTGCCGAGCCACCGCCACTGCCGGCCTGTATGCCAAAGCTGTCGGTACCGGCCTGGCCATCGGCGTCCATGGTCACCGGGTCGGCGGTATCAGGCGTTGGCGTGGGCTCTTCGGCGGGAATCGGTTCATCCAGCGGTTCCGGCTCGGTGACGGTGTCTTCCGGGGTTTCCGGCTCCGGTGGTTTTTCCGGTGGAGCCGGAGGCGGCGGTGGTGGCGGCGGCAGGGTCAGCATTGGCGGCGGTGTCACGACACGTCGGGTGCTGGCTGTGTCCTTGAACAACAGCCACCACATGCCCACGCCCAGCACCACGAGCACGGCCAGCACCACGAGCACGGCCAGCACGATGCCGGCGCTGCCCCAGGAACGACGCGGTTGAGGGTTGCCGGTCATGCCCTACCCCTGCGCCTTGCCGGTGACCAGGCCCACCTGCGCCAATTCCAGCCGACGCAGCAGGTCCAGCACTTCCACCACGCGGGCGTATTGGACCTGGGCATCGCCGCGCACGATCACCGGAAAGTCCGGCGTGGTGGCACGTTGCGTACGCAGGCGGTCTTCCAGCTCGGCCATGCTCACCGGGTAGGCATCCAGGAATACCTGGCCGTTGTTGTCGATGGTGATGGCCTTGGTCTGCGGCTTCTCCAGTGCCTGGCTGTTGCTGGCCTTGGGCAGGTTGACTTCGATGCCGGGGATGCTGGCGTTGCTGGTGAGGATGAAGATCACCAGCACCACCAGCAGCACATCCACGAAGGGCGTCACGTTGATGCCCTTCTCGCGCTTCTTTATGCCGAACTTGGCGTTGCGGGCCATGGTGGTACCTCAGCCCTGTACCGGCGCCTTGGCGCGGGCATCCTGTTCTTCGGCCAGGCGGGCGGCGAATTCGTCGATGAAGACGCTCATGTCCGCACCGATGGCCTCGGCACGTGCACCCAGATAGTTGTAGCCAAACAGGGCCGGGATGGCCACGCCAAGGCCTGCTGCGGTACACAGCAGCGCCGCCGCCATGCCCGGTGCCACCGAGTTGATGTCCACCGCGCCGGCCATGGCCGCCACCACGAACACCAGCATGATGCCGATCACCGTACCGAACAGGCCCACGTAGGGTGCGCCTTCGATAGTGGTGGAGAGCCAGTTCATGCGCTTGGACATGTTCTCCTGCTCGCGCACCATCACCGAGTCCATCGATGCACGGATGGCCCCGATGGTGGCTGCGCCAAGGAAGCCACGGTGGCTGTCACGCGCATGGCGCTGCTGCATCTCGTCAACGGCTACCTGGTAGATGCGCCACAACGACCCCTCACGCACCTGCGGCGATACCTTTCCGTCGCGGTCCATTTCCGCCAGCGTACGCAGCGGCACACCGGCCAGTTGGCCAAAAGCCTCGTTGAAGGCGGCATTGGCCTTGCTGGTGCGGCCGAAGTAGCGGCCCTTCTCGACCATGATCAGCCAGGACACCAGCATCATCAGCGCCAGGATGGCCACCACCACCCAGGCATCGATCGGCATGGCCTTGAGGATGTAGCCGAAGTGGCTCTGGCCGGCGGATTGTTCGTCCGGCCCGTAACTGATCATGCGCGAGTCGGCGCCCTGCGAGGTGGCATCGGCCAGCAGCAGCGCGCCGGGGCGTGCCACCTTGGAAAGGCGCAGCTCATCGAGCGCACCATCGAAGCGCGCCAGCGGCTGCAGCGCGCCAGCGGCATCCTCGCCCACCACGGCTGCACTGCTCATTGCCGGCAGGCCGCCTTCCAGTTCGGCCACGACACGGCCATTGAGGTGCAGTTGCAGCCGCGATGCGTCGGCGGTCAACGCAAGGTGCGCCCACTGCCCCTCCGGAATGGGCTGTGCGGGGGTGCTGCGCACACCGTTGAGCTGTACGAACGGTGCGCGGTTCTCGATGCCTATGACCAGTTCGGCGGCACCTTCACGGCGCGCATAGATGGCTTGCGCGCCAGGTTGTTCGCCCGGCTTGATCCAGGCGGAGAAGGTGAACGGCGCCCCTGCCTGCTGGGCCAGCGACGCACTGGCAGGCAGCGGCAGCGGGCCGGCACCAAGCTGTATGCCGCGGCCGATGACCGTACCTTCCGCTGCCGGCACCATGGCCGTGGCGTTGTTGCCGTACGCGGTGCTGTCGTGTGCTGCCGTATTGGGCTCGGCGAAGTGGTAGACCAGCGTGTAGTCCGGATCAAACACCTGCTGGCTGTTGCTGGTGGCCGGTGCCTCGCTGTTGCCGTAGTACATCCAGATGGTCTGCGGCGTGGCGGCGTTGAGATCGGGCAGGTTCACCCATACCAGCGCGATGCCGAGCAAGGGATCGAACTGCTCGATCTGGTGTTGCAGCACCGTGCGGCCATCGGCCGAAATGAAGCGCAGGTCGTTGCCCGCTTCCTGTACCCCGTCAAAACTGAAGTTGCCGGTATGCAGGCGCAGCAGCACCGGTGTACGCCCGGGGTCGGCTCCCAGGTTTGCACCCTGCGGCCCCACATCAATGGTTATCGGCTTGCGGTACTGCCACTGGGCCTGCCACCAGGTGGCATCGGCCGCCCAGGCTGGTATGGCGGCAAACGCCACCAGCAGCAACAGCAATCGTGAAAGAAGGTGGCGCATGCTAAGGGTCTCCAGGAACGCACTACATGGGAAGGGTCAATAGCTGGTGCTGATGTTGAAATGCAGTCGCTCGTCGTGCTTCGGCGTTATTGGCCCGTCGCTGTAGGGCCAGGCGAAGTCCAGCCGCAGCTGCAGGTGGTCGCCGAGGCGGAGCTGGGCGCCAATGCCCAGTGATGCCAGGTTGTATTTGCTGGTCTGCTCCGGCAGTGGCCGGCGCAGGCGCAGGTAGGCGGCATCGGCAAAGCTGTAGAGCCGCAGGTCGGTGCCCGACCACAGGCTCCACGCAGGGGTACGCCATTCCAGATTGGTCAGCGCGCCGTAATCGCCGATGGCTTCGGCGGACAGGTAACCGCGCGCGGTATACATGCCGCCTGCTGCAAACTGTTCGGCCGAGACCAGCGGCGTGTCGGTGATCTGCGCCGAGCCACGCGCGTACCACTGCCAGTCGTTGTCAAAGGTGTGGGTGTTGGACACGTCCACCTTGAAGGCGACAAAACTGGGATCGGCCCAGTAGCGTTTCTGGAAGAACTCCTCATTGCCGCTGCCGTAACCCAATAGCCGGCGCGTACCGGCAACCAGTGAGGTGTTGAGGCTGAACTGGTCGTGTGTTCCCTGCCGCACACCGGTGAAGGCCAGGCTCAACGGCGCGTATTTCAAAGGCGTACGCAGCGTGGTCTTGCCCATGCGCGTGTCTTCCATGGTGTCCTTGAAATCCACACCGACGCTGAGCTGGCGCCACCACACCGCGCTGCCCGGCAGGCGATAGTTGAGCTTGATGCCGACGGAGTGGCCATCGCCGATGACGTTGGTGCCGGTGCCGGCACCACCCTGCCCGCCCGCATTGAGCACGCGGCTGTCGGACACGTAGCCGGCAACCTCAAGACTCCACGGCGTGCCCTCGAATGGCGCCGTATAGGAAGCCGACATCACCTTGGCCTGGTCGATATCTTCCGGGGCGAGAAACAGGCCGATGCTGGCGCTGTGGCCACGCTGCCACAGGTTGTCATGGGCAAGCGAGGTGCTCAGGCGCAGCTTGTGGGTGTCGGCGCTATGGTCGTTGTTGAGCGATGCACTGGCCCGCCATGGCGAGTGGTCCTCAACCTGCAGGTCCACGTCCATGGTGCCGGGCATGGCGCCTTCGCGCACAAGCGGCATCACCTGGCGGCGCCCGGTCTGGTTCAGTGCGGTGAGTTCGTGCTGCGCGGTATTGAAGTCCGGTACCACACCCTCGGCCAACGAGGGCACCTGGCTGCGGATGCGCGCCGGCGAGTCGTATTTGGCGCCCACCACGCGCAGCCGCCCAATCGGCGTCTGCTGCACCTTCAGCAATACCACGCCGCCACTTACCTGCTGCTCCGGCAGCTCCACGTAGACCGATTGATAACCGGCCTGCTGGTAAAGCGCATTGACTGCTGCACGGGCCTGCTCCACATCGGCCAGTGTCTTGCCTGGCCCAAGGTAAGGCTCCACCGCTTTCTCTATCTGCCGGCCATCAAGCACGGTGTTGCCGCGCACGATGTATTCATTGATGGTGACGGTTGCCGCAGGTTCTGCTGGCGCGGCGTCCTGGGCCTGTTGTGCAAGAGTGATGCCTGGCGCCACCAGCAGGGCCGCAATGGTAACGGTACGGCTGGTTGGCATGCGGGGGAAACAGCGCTTTACGGATTTCATCGAAGGATTCGGTTGGTTTCTGAAATGAAAGCCAGCCTGCGCTGCGCTGGTCTATCTTCAGGACGTACAGCGTGCGTTAAAGCCGACAGTGGATTTCATGAAGTCATCAAGGCGCCACCAACGTCATATCGTTGGCGCACGCGCCGCGCTGGATACGTCAATCAGGTAGGGACTGCGGAGATGCCAACATGTCTACCTGCCGGATCTGGTTGCTGCCCGTGTTGCTCCTGCTGATGCCTGCGGCAGCTGCCGAGGATGTATCCAACCTTCCTGCCATCAAGGTTGAGGGCGTATGCGTGGAGGTGCAGGTTGGCGGCCAGCGCACGCCTGCATGGGAGTGCCTGCAGCAGCGCCTGGCACCTGCCAGGAGCGCCGCAGCACCCGACCCGGCACAGCTGCAGATGGCCGAGCGCCTGATGCGCCAACCAGGCAATCAGATGCTGCTCTACAACCTTGAAGGCACCCGGCAACGCATGGGCAATGCCTTTGGTCATTCAGTGGTGCCACAACGCCCTGAGCGTTGAAGCGCATCCATTACGGCGCCCTTGCCTCCAGCACGATGCCGTCGTCGGGCAGCGTTGGCAGAGCTGGTGCCGGCAGTGTGCGCACGCTGCCGGCCTGCCGCAGCTGCACGCCATCGGCAGCAACATCCACCAGCACCGTGGAAGGACCCAATCGCTCGCCGGGCGCGTACGCATCCGCTGGCCCACCGTTTACGGACAGTAGCACCAGGGGTGCATCCGCGCCGGCAATCACACCCAACACCTCAACCGTGGTCTGTACCGCTCCGGGAGACATGAGCCGCACGGCGGTTGCGACTGCTTCGGCATCCGCCGGTTCGGTTGCCGGCGTTGTGGCAGCGTCCGGAGCATCCGGTATTGCGGCGGGTTTGCGCAGCAGCACGACTGCCCAGCAGCTGACCACTGCGGCCAGGACAACGCCGGCAATGAGCGTGGCAGCGTGCTCCTGCAATTTCTGCTTCCATTCCATGCATTCGGCCCCGGTGCTTCAGCTGCCATCACGCTAGCAGCGGGCGCTGACGCTTTTGTTTCATCAACCCGGCATAGGCTTGGATGCATCGACGATGCCGGAGACCGATGTCGATGAAGCGCCACGCATACGGGTTCACCCTGCTGGAGCTGATGGTGGTGTTGGTCATCATCGGCATCTGCACGACCAGCATAGGTCTGGGCATGGGGGTGCTGTTCGACCCCCAACGCAAGCTGCGGCAGGATGCGCAGCTGTTGGCACAACGCCTGCAGGTGGCGCGCGAGGAAGCGCGTATCGACGGGCGCCCCCTCCGCTGGCAGGCCGATGCCAAGGGCTACCGCTTCAGCCGCAATGAACAGGGGCAATGGATGCCGCTGACCGGCGACGATCTACTGCAGCCCCGCCATTGGTCGCTGGATGATGTGGTGGTGCAGCCCCGCGCGGGGGTTGAGCTGAGCCCGGAGTGGATAGGCGTGCGCTGGGAGATCGTGCTGGGTACGGAGCAATCACGGTTGCGCCTGCGCGACGATGGCAGCGGCCAGATACAGGTGCTGCAATGAGGCGCACTTCCGGCTTCACCCTGATCGAGGTGCTCATTGCACTTGCCATCGTGTCCGTGGCACTCGCCGCGGTGATGCGTGCGGTGGCCGTTGCTACAGATGACCAGGGCCGGCTGCGTGACCGCCGCCTGGCACTTGTCTGCGCGCAGAACCAGTGGGAGAAGCTGCGGCTGCTTGGCGCGCGGCCGCAGGAGGCCCGGCTGCCATGCCTGCAGGGCCGCAGCGAGTTCATCGTGCAACAGGCATTGAGCACCGGCGAGGATGGCCAGGCCAGCGTGCAGCTGCTGGTGGTTGCCCGCGATGCACCCCGGCAACGGCTGGTGCTGCTGCAACTACCTTGGGCACCCCTGCCGTGAAGCAGGCCGCAGGCTTCACCCTGATTGAAGTGATGATCGCCATCACCGTGATGGCAGTCCTGAGCGTGATCAGTTGGCGGGCCTTGGATAGTGTCTCCCGCAGCGAGGAGCACCTGCGGGCGGTGGATGCAGAAACCGCCGATGCGCTCAGGGTGCTGCAGCAGTTCCAGCGCGATATCGAGATGCGTGCCGACGATGCACTGATGAATGGTGCGGTGCGCCCTGCGGACAAGCCGCAGCGCCTGCTGCCGCCATCGTTGGCCAGCGAGCGTTTTCCCGATGGCGGCTTTGCCATTGAAATCACCCGTACGGTCGGGAGCCAGGAGCAGCAATGGCAGCGCGTACGCTGGTGGACACACGGCGGGCGGTTGCTGCGCGCCAGCGGCGTTCCCGGCGCCTACTATCCCCTGCCCTCGCCTGATCCGGGTCAGGCATTGCAGTTGGCTACCGATGTGCAGCAGTTCGATGTGCGTGCCTGGCAACCGGGTGCGGGCTGGATGCTGCTGCCCAGCCAGGGAGAGGCGTTGCCGGCAACCGGCATCGAGCTGCAGCTGGACATCGGCGGTGGCCGGGTGCCGCGTCACTACCGCCGCGTGCTGGGGCTTTAGCGGGCCTTTCATCTGAAACACGTGGGGCCACGCCGGTAAGAAGCGGGACTTCGCCTTCAGCTGCCGCGTACTTTCCACCGCTGCAAGGGGTAAAGGCAGAAGAAGCCACCATCAGCGGGGTTGCGAGGCCTGCGCATCAGGGAGGCAGCGGCGGTTGTCCCGCTGCCTCCCCTCAGGGCTGGTTACTGCTTGTGGGCGCCATCCACACCCAGCCGTGCTTCCGGCTCGTTGAACTGCGGCAGCTGGATCGCGCTGTCCGGGTCGTAGTTGCCAAAGGGCGAACGGGGCGCCTTGGCTGGCGTCAGGCTGCTGGTGCGGCCAAAGCCCAGCACTTCCACGCTGATCACCGAAGGCTGGCTGCGGCGTGCGTCATCCTGCGTCTTGCGCATCACATCCTGTGCGGCCTGGCTGGCGCTGCTTGCCGCCGCGCTGGCCGACGCCAGTGCGTTGACGTTCACCGCCGCCAGAGCGGGAATGCCCTTGCTCTCGCCCTGCACCTGGATGTTGGCTGCATTGAGCACCTGCAGTGCGGCCAGGTTGATGTTGCCCGATACACGGATACCCGCCTCGCCCGCATCAATGGTACCCAGCGGTGCAATCAGGTCCACATCGCCCGGCGGCACTTCCGGAATCGGGTTGAGGGTGGCGATACCGGCACCACTGGATGGCGCCAGCGGCGCCAGGGTCACGTTGCCCCATGCGTCGTATACGCGCCGCGGCGGCGTATACAGCAGCGTGGTAAGCGCACCGCGGCCGGCATTGATGTCGCCCTGCTCGGACCAGGCAAAGATGTCGCCGCCAAAGGTGGTCATCACCCGCGACAGGCCGAGCAACACGCTGTCTTGGCTGAACAGACGGATATCACCCTGCCCCTGTGTCACCAGGCCTGCAGTGGCCGGCGGCACCTCGCCCTGCACACCCACCACGATCTGCCCGCCCGGTGCCATCAACTCGATGTTGCCGCCAAACAGCGTGCGTACACCGGCACCACCGTACATCACGATATCGCCGGTACGGTCGATGGTATTGCCGGCGGCATCCTTGTCCGGCACCAGTGTGGCGATTGCCTCGCGGCCACGCAGGTAGGAGCCAAAGCGCGGGCCGTCGGCATCGTTGTATTCACGGCCACCTTCGCGCAGCTCGGCGTAATACACCTGGCGCAGGAAGATGCGCTGCTGCTCGCTGGGCAGTGCATCGAAATACGCCAGTGCATCGGCACCGTCCACGTCCTGGCCAAAACGCTGCTTGAGCCAATCCTTCAGTTCCTTGTCGTATACCTTCACCGCCTTGCCGGGCTGGGATGCCAGTGACTGCTCAGGGTCGGCACGGTTGGCCGGGTCAAGGTAGCGTGCACGTATGGCGGCGAAGTTGATCTGCTGGTTGCCGGCGGTGAGTGCCACGCTGGCACCGGGGCGCTTGTCCCCCTGCACGATGCCGCCCAGGCTGACCACACTGGCCGCATCTTCCTGGCGCAGCTGGCGGCCGGCGACCACCTCCACATTGCCCGGCCCGGCCACGGTGACATTGGTCTGCACGATGTCGCGCCCGGCCTGCACCACGGTGATGTCGTTGGGGGTGTTGTTGAGGGCCCCGATATTGGAAACCAGGATATCCCTGCCAGCACGTACAACAGCCGGCGCAGCAATATCACGCCAGTCGACAACGCTACGCTTTCCATCCAGGTTTTGAGCCACCCAGCTGTTGCCGGTAACGAGCCCGATGATGTCACCATTCACCGCATAGAAGCGGTTCGGTGCTCCACCATTGGCACGCTGATCTGCAAACCGTGGGAGATTGGGGCCAAAATTGAACAAGGCTCGCCCCAGAATCGAGCCATCGTCCGATCGGTTAAAAATTGATGCTCCCTTCATCACCGCATTGAATGCCGGATCAAATGGGGAAGGCAGGCGGGTATCGGCCCCTGAACTGCTGATGGCGGGTGCAGACTGCGGTACCAGTATTGATTCCATGGCCAGCACTTCGAGGCTGCCATCCGCAGAAGGTGCAGTAAGCAGTACGTTTTTGTTGACGCCATCAATTTGGCGTAGCCGGATGCTGCCGTTGGCAGCCAGTAGACTCAGCTTTGATGGGTACAGCCAGTAATTGACTCCACCAGAGGTGGATTGAAAGGAGTCGTAATCCACGTCCCCTAGACGATTCTGTCGGGCACTGGAATCGTCCTGAAGGCCTGGGGTCAGGTCGCCACCTGCGGAAATAAGATTTACAGCGGTGTTCCGCGTCCACAACGAATACCAGCTCTCTCCCGCTGCTGTACGTCCATCTGTCAAGCTGATCTTGTTGAGATTCGCCACGGAAGTACGCCCGGCATCGGCAGTGCCGCCCAGGACTACATCGCCGCGTGCCTGCAGCGTAGCCACTGCGTCACCGAGCACCAAGACTGGCCCCTCCATTGCCTGACTGCCCTGCGCGCTGAAAGGATCCTCCGTCCGCAGGTTCAGGTATAGAGGCCGGTAGTGCTCGGCAGCAGTGGCAATACGGCCGATACGCGCAGCATCCATCTGCAATCGGCCACGCAGGTTGACGATGTTGCCGTTCAGAGCGAGCTTCTGGAATCTACCGGATTGCTGCTCTTCAACAGGCACCAAGTTGGGGTTCAAGGCGCCACCGAGGCGAAGCAACAGGTCACCGCCACCGGTGAGGTGCAGCTGGTTGTCGCCTGTAACCCGGCCGGTACTCCCCACTGCCGCCACGATCGCCGACGAATGCTCGCCATTGCTGCCACCCTTGGCAGCAATGATGCCCCCGTGCCGTCCTGCCTCCAACAGAAGGTTGCCACCACCCAGCGCGCCAAATCCGGTAAATCCGACCATGCGAGCACCCTCCATGAAATCACTGGTGCGTGTATAGGCACCAAAATTTATCCACCAGCTGGTGAGCGTCGAATCGGCACCACCTGTGCCTGGATTGCCTTGACGCCACAACCAGTTGCTGACCGAGCTGGAATCGTAAGCCGCCCTGCGATTGGTCTTTCCATCGGGCTTGACCAGCCCGACCTCGGCATTTGCAGTCCATACGTCACCTTGAATGTCCCGGCCGGCGGCCACGGTCAGATTGCCGCCATGGTCTGGATACCATGCCCGCCATGCGGCCAGCGCCGCGTCGTAACGGCCGTCTCCCTGTGCAGGGCCGAGTATTGGCGTACCTTCTCCCAGCGATGCCCGACCGGGCGTAGAGAAAGCGGCATCCACTCCGCCGCCCAGAGTAGTGGCAATGCCTGCGGTGTAGACCCCGTAACCGGACTTCATGATCACGTCCCGCGCAGCAAGCAACTGGAGATCACCCGTACCTGTGCGAACTACGCTCCACATGGGGGTGCCTACCAGGCTTCCATACTCAGTTTTCTCTATTAAAGTTCCACCGCCCGTGCAGTAGTTGCCCATTTTGCAGAATTCGTCATCCGAAAACCCAAGTATCCCGGCGAGTTCTCTGACGGGCTTGCCAGCGTAGCTTTCATCACCCCACCAATATAGGGATGCCTGCTTTGTAAGGGTACGCTCCGGGACAGCGCAGTAATTCCCCATCTTGCAGAAGTCATCATCCGAAAAACCAAGCATCCCGGCGAGTTCTTTGACGGGCTTGCCAGCGTAGCTTTCATCGCCCCACCAATATAGGGATGCTTGCTTTGTCAGGACCCGTTCCGCGCCTATCCAGGTAGTCGTGGTCCGTGCCGTACCTATCGTGCCGTAATGGCTGTCGGCCAGTATCAGGTCACCCGTTGCATCCGGGCGGCGGTACCTCGGGTCAGCCGCGTCGATATCGGCACCGGCAACGGCGGTCAGGTCCCAGGATGTGGTCCCTTCGGGCAGCAGTGCCGCCAGTCCCCAGTTTCGACCCTGGCGTCCATCAGAACCCGCAGGGCGCAGATTGACAGGCTTGCCATCCTTGAGCTTCACCTGGGTCATGCTGGGAATGAGCGCCCCGGGTGCAAGAGTGACTGTGTCAGCCAACTGCAGGTCTGCTGGCAGCGGCACACCCGCCGGCCAACTCTGCGCAGCGAGCCGTGTTGAATTCGGCAGCCTGAAGCCGGCGCCGAGGCGCGCTCCCGTCTGCAGCTGCAGTGGCTCCTTCAGCAGAGTACCGGCAGCATAGACATGGCCGTCGGCGGTGGTGATGGCAGCGGGCAATACCGTGCCTGCCGCCAACTGCAGCTGGCCGCCCAGTGCCATCTCGACCGGAAGCACGGTACCTGCAGGTAGCGCCGTGGCAGCGAACGGGATGGCGTAGTTCAGCACAGCGTCCTTCCGGTACCGCGTACCAGCAAGCAGCGTTACTCCATCAATGGGAACCACGATATCGCCATCCAACGGCGTGATCGGGTTGCCATTGGTATCGAATGCTTCGCCCAACAACCAGCCAGCGTCGTCAGGGCTGTCAGGTGGTGGCGTGAAGCCATCATTGATGCTGCCATATATGTTCAGGTCACCCTGCGCGCGCAGCACCAGCGCGGCCGACTCTCCATAACCGCGGCGAGCCGGATCGGCCCGGTTTGCCGCCGGGCCATAGCGATAGCCGGAGAGGTCAAGGTCGCCACTTACCGTCAGGTCACCCTTCGGGTTATCTGCTGTTATCGTACCGATGATCTCCACGCCCGGGCGAAGCCGCACTTTGCCCAGAGCGGCCATGCGCGAGGACAACGCCGTGTTGGCCAGCGAGCCATCCATCCAACGCTGGCTATCGGGATCCACCACGTCGTTGAGCCAGGCCTGGGTGATAAGCTGCGGGCGGTTGCCATTGACGTTCCGGACCGCCGCCAATGGTGCATTGTCATACCGACGGAACGCATTGACGAAGATGTCGCGGGCGCCATCCACCTTGATGCCTGAAGAAGCCTGTATCGCGGCATCGTTGGTACCTACACGTGGCACATTGATGGTAAGTGTGCCACGAGCGACGCCGTCGTTCTGTCCGGCGCCTTTACCAATCTTCACATCGGTGCCACTACGCAGGTCCACCTTCGCCTGCGGCCCAAACGTCACTCCGCTCCTGGTACTGGTCAATTCGACGATGGCGCGGTTGGGGCTGTCGATGATCTTGCCATAGCTGTCCACGCGCAGTGCGGTGCCGTGCGCATCCAACATGCCGTCGATCTGCAGGCTGTCGCGCGCGGCCAAACGGATGCTTCCAACCTGCTCGCCGCTGGCATCAAGCCTGCCGGCCACCCGCAGGCTTCCACCATCCATGCTGATCGCTATATTCCTAGCCCTCAACGTGTCCTCGATCGTGAGGTCGCCCTCCTTGAACTGGAAGCCGCGGGTTCCATGGAAACCACCAGCATCCAACCGCGTGTTCAAGGCACTGAAGTCGGTAAGTTGCCGCGCACGCAGGAAGAGCTCGCCAGAATCGTACGGCACAATGCTTCCACCGGCCTGCTGTCGGCCACTGGCCTGGCCAGACAGCGTGCCAAGCAGGTCAACGCGGCCACCACGCTCGCCCAATGCCGTGGCGGAAACTCTACCGGCGCGGTTGTTCTGCGCCGATACATTGATGTGTGAGCCTTCCGCTGCGGTTATGCTGCCCTTCTGGGCAGTCAGCTCGACGTCACCGCCCCAACTGAAACGTTCCACGTCGCTGAGCTGGATTTTCCTGCCAGACAGGTCCAGCCGTGCATTGGCACCCAGCGTGAGCGAGTCCACGGCATTGGCCTGCAGCCGGCCGGAGGCCAGTGAGACGTTGCCATCGATATCAATGTTCTGCGCCTGCAACGAGAGTTCCGCACCCAGCGCATCCGCATTCTGTGCATCGCCCCTGCCTTTGATGTGCAGGTCACCGCTGGTACGTACTGCAAGGCGTGCGCCGGCTGCGCCGGTTATCAGCGGTGCATTGATGTCAATGCTGCCACCGGTGTATTGCCAACCGCCATCCGCCAGATATGCGTCCTGGCCCTGGTGTACGGAGAGGCTGCCCTTGCTGCCGAACTGCAGTTGACTGGCAACATTGAAACTCAGGTTTTCAAAGCCCAGTACCTTGCGGTCAGCCGGCACCTCCGAACTGGGACGGGAGAAGGGGGCCCGATCCAGCACCACTGTATCGGCATTGATTTCCAACTGCCCCCGACCCAGCCGATCGACCATGGCGGCAGCTGTTGGCTGCGTCTGCCTGCTGACGGGGTTGCTGGTGGCTGGAATGGTCCCATCCCAGATCAGCGACTGGGCAAATATGCGGGCTTTGTCGCCTGCCTCGCCGTAACCATGAATGGCCGGTGCACCCAACACCAGCTGACGCATCGCGCTGCGCCCCGTAGCAGAGCTGCGGGTATCCAGATCAACACTGCCAAACACATTGATGGCATCGCGGGCACTGAGGCTCAGCGCCTCCAGGGCAGGCGCACCAATGGCCGTATTTCCCCGCAACAGCTGCTGCAGCACCTGTTGGTTGAGTGACAGCCCCTGCGGCAGAATGCCCGCTGACGCAGCGGCCTGCAGCGCCTGCGCGTTGCCAAGGTTTATTGACGACATGCTCAATCCCAAGCGGCGTGTACCGTAGCTCACACTGTCACGGAGCAGGAATTCGCCTTCTGTTGAGATGCCGATGCTGCCCTCGGAAACCAACCGCGTGTCGCCTTCGCAATCGGCTGCAGCGCAACCGCCAATATCAATGGAGACCTTGGCACCCGTGCCACCTGACAACAGGTTCACCTCGCCATTGCTCAAGGCAAGGATCGCGGTTTCTGACCTCGTGTCACCTTGCAGCACGTAGCCATCGCGCGCATCGTAGGCGGCCTTCCCCTTGCCAAGGGTTGTGATGGTGGCCCCTTGTTCCACGGTAATGCCCTTGCCGCCAGGTAGGGCAGCAAGCATCACTTCCGCTGCTTCCAGCGTGGCACCGGATCTCACCAGAAGTGACTGACTCGAAGCGGTCACGGTCACCGTGTTATCGCCGGCTGAGGCGCTTGCGCCAATCACCAGTCGCGACGGCTGCAGCGCATTCAATGCATCAGCAAAGATGGCTGCACCATCGGAGATGCTGGCACTTTGCCCGGCGGCCAGTACCTCCAGCTCTCCACGGCTTGAGGTGGTTACAAATACCGAGCCTCCATAGCCCTTGCTCTCCGGTGCAGGGCTGAAGCGCGTGTCACCCTGGAAACTCAAGGCAGTGTTGCCATCCAGACCTGCACCCCTGCCCAGTTCGAGCCATAGCGTACCTGCGTCGATGCTGAGCGAGCCGCGTGGCCTACCACTACGCGTTGCGTTGTCGACAACAAACTTGTCGTAAGGCGTTTCGTTATAGCCTGAGTGCCGGCGGACGACATCGGCGGGGGTGAGCAGCATGTCGCTGAACAACACATTTGAAGACTCACCGAGCCCGTGCTGTTGCTGTGCGCTCAATCGCCACGAGCCGGTGCCGGTTGCGACAGGTGCCACCGCAATGGTGCTGGCGCCCCCCAGCTCCACACGGTACGCACCGGGCTGGAGCGCATAGGATGCCGGCAGCAGTACATAGGTTCCCGCAGCCAGACCCGGTACTCCCGCAGGCACGGTAACCCGCTGCCCCACCATCGGGTCGTCACCACCTTGTGCCATGTCGGCTGGTGCAACGGTACCTTTGTAGGACGGCAGCAATGCATAAACGCGGTTACCTGTCGCGCTGAAGCCAAAGCTCGGGTTTGCGTCGATCAAAGGGTGGTTGAGAACGTCTACTGAACCACCCCGGCCACTGACGAAGCCCGCACCGCTCAATGTGCCACCACCGGACATGTCCAGCAGTGCACCCTTGTCGACAGTGATGGAGTTGGCCGTCAGCTGCACGCCTTGCTGTCTTCCGTCAGGAGTCCGCCCAATCCATCCTGGCTGGACCGTCGCTCCTTCAAGCTTCCAGCTGATGCCATCGGTGGTACCTCCATAGGGAATGCTTATACCCGCCGCGCTGGTGGAGGTCACACTGCCGGTCAGCAGATGGACACGCGAAGCTCCGGTTCCTGCTTCGTTGCGTCCCCCCAACTGCAAGGATCCCAAGGGAACTCGTACCACCCCCCCCTGTTCGATACCGGCAGCCAGCAGCGTCAGACCACCCAAAGCCGACTGTGGTGCGGCCGGATCCGCCCCCTGCCCGAAGATTCGCAACAAGCCTTTTGAGTTGGTCCAATAGGCGGCTCCCTGGCTTTTCTGGGCAGTGGACAAGCCGACAGCGATGCGTGCCCTGCTGTTGGTGGTGGGGTAAATCTGTGCCGCGGTTATATCCAATGCCGATGGTGCCAGCAGCTGCGTTGGAACATGGGCATTGGAACTGCTTATGCCTCGCAGCAGACGTACGTCCCCTTTTGAGTCCAACGCTACTTTGGAGAAGTTCTCCAGATCGACGGCATCACGCAGATCGATCAGATCAGCCCGGGCAAGGAAGCCGTGCTCCTTGTCGCTTGCGGCTGCCAGCGGGGTGATGAAGGGATCATTCACATTCACCTGAAACCAGCGCGCCTGTGCCAGGCGCAGGTAGGGCGCCTGGATATTGAACACGGTACCAGCACTACTGGCTTCGCTCATTCCGATGGCGGCGCCACTCACCCCGTACAGGCGGAGGCTTTGACCGAGGCGAAGGTCAACATTCCCCTGCACCCGCAGATCGGAGAACAAGGAAAGGTGGTCAAAACCCCCCGCCTCGATCTGGTCAACCCCCAGTACGGCACGCCCAAACTCCGGCTCACTGGTCGTCGTTGCGCCTTCTTCCGCATGCTGCACCAAGGTTAGCGAGCGCGGGCCGGCCACGGTGGGCGTCACCTTGGCCTTGTCGTAGATGCCCCCTCCAAAGGCCACGCCCAACGTGCCCCCTTGTGCGCCATCGCCACCGGCCTTGGCACGCATCAACCCATCCAGCAACAGACCGTTGGCAGAGCGCAGCACGATGGTGCCGCCATTGCTTGCAACTTTTCGGTTGCCCTGCCCTTCGATGTACAGTTCAGCGGCCGCACCGGAAGCATCCAGAACTGCGCCACGCTCAATTACCACGAACGCATCTGGTGGGCGGTTCGCGATCTGGTCCTTGTTTTCCCAGTCCAGGGCACCGCCGATCTCGATACTGCCGCCATCGCTCAACAGGCCCTGGCGCCGGCCAGCCGGGTCAACCTGCACATGGCTCTGGCCAGACACGTCAAGCAGCGCACCCTTGCCGATACGGTACTGCGCCGCGCTGGCATCCGGCCTGTAGTTCATCTGCGGGGTGCGCACATCGTCGAGCGCGATGCGGCCAGCCTTGGCCCTCAGCGTGCCGTCAACCGATATGTCGCCGGCCCCGAGCAGAGAGATGGATTGACCGGGGTCCACAGTGATCTGCGCGCCCTGTCCGATGCTGATGTCGCCACCGGCAAAGTTCCGTTCCGAGCGCAGGGTCAGGCTTGCGCCAGTGCGCTGGGAAACCCTGCCGGTAGCTGGATTGACCATGTATAGCGGCGCGTCCCACAGACTCAGTGCGTCGCTGGCCGAAGCGGCCTGCGCCGCGCCTTCACCGAAACGAAGACTAGGACTGGACACGTCGACTGTGGTGCCTTCGGCAACCCGCATGCCTTCATGCCCGTTGATGTCGTACTGGCTGAAGCCCGTCCGCATCAGTGAAGGATCCAGCAGCAGCATGTCGGGGTCGGTGTCACCGGCCGCACCAATCACAACGCTCCCACCAGTAGCCAGCCGCAACCTGCCACCGCCCGTGACGCCGAGCCCACTGAGCTCTCCTTTCATCTGCAGGCGGCCACTACCATCGGTGCTCACCTGCGCACTGTTGGCCAACAGGCTTATGTTTCCACCCTTGCCGCCCGTGGTCTTACCACCCGCGTCCACGTAGCCCGACGCATTCACGCTTATCCTTGCGCCCTGCATCACGTTCACGTCATGGCTGCTCTCCAGTTGCAGACTGCCGCCATCCATCCAGGCTCGCCCAGCGGTGCTGGCCCCATCAAGCAGCTGGTTGCTCCAGCGCCCATGAAGATCAATCCGCGCATTGGCACCGACGTTGATCACCCCTCTGTCCTGGGGCTGCAGTGCAGCAACCTGGTCAGCACGGTTCTTCAGCAGATTGCTCGCGGCTATACTGCCGCCAGCAATACGCACACGGCCATCAAGGTCAATCCTGTTACCGGCCAGTACCAGTTCGCCACCGTCCACGAGACTCAGGTCGTCATCAAGCTCAATGGTGCCCCGTGTTGCAAGGTCAATCCGGCCCCACTGTTGTTCGCTGAGGCGCTTGCTGTCCAGCCACACCGTATTGCCGCGCATTTCGTCCAATGCGGTCTGCAGCGACCAACTGCGTTCGTCCTGCTCCAGCTCGGCTATACGCAGCTGTGACAGGAATGCATCATTTCGGCCGATGCCGTCATAGCGCCCAACCCACAACTGCGCGCCTCGCGCAATCGCGTTCTGTGCCTGTGATACACCTCCGGTACCCGAGGCGGCCTTGCGAACCTGGGCGGAGCCAGTGAACGTTGAGGTATCCACCTGACCTTGCAATATTGCCGTGGGCGCGGAAACCAGCAGCCGCCCGGCGTCACGCCCCACGGTATAGCCATTCTCGTAGCGCGCCTCGCTGGCGATTACCGGGTTACGGAAGGCGTCCGTCACCCCCCATCGCTGCTGTTCCACTTCGTGCCCGCGATAGAACCCGACGAAACGGGTGTTCGCCGGCGCATCCTCAAGGCGGTACAGCATGCCATCGTCGCCACGCAGCCAACTGCTCCGGACGACACCGCTGGCAACATCCAGACTGCCACCGGCCAGATTGATGTGCGAGCCACTGCTGCTGACAACCTCGTTACCGGCAAGCTGCAACGTGCCGCCCACCGAGGCCCATTCGCTCATTGAGCGACCCAGCAGGCCAAGGTAGCCACCTACTTCAAGCAAACCTCCCGCTGCGTACCATCGCTCGCCTGCATATCCACCCGTACCTGCGGGCACATAGGTAAGTTGCCGGCGATCCACCCAGACCTTGTTGTTGTTGAGCTTGCCGCCATCACGGTTCTGCGGTGAATCCCGCAGCTCGTTGCCCTGTATGTTGATCTCCAGCTCGTTGCTTTCCATCGACACCCGAACACCTGTCGCACCCGATACGTCCACCCTCGAACCATCTGCAAGCAGCGTGCGCTGGCGTGCATCCATGGTTATCTGGCCACCGGTTGCGACGGTAAGCGAACCCGCCTGCGCGTCAATGCTGCCACCCGATACGATCTCCACGCGGGACTGGTCGCGCCTATCCTGCAGGCGCGACAGATTGTCGAATGTCCCCGCAGCCGTGTTTGCTCTGATCCTGTCCTGCTCGGTAGATTCCTTGATCAGAGCTGCCAGCTGGCCATCGACGGCGGTAGCCTTGCCATCGTCCTCGATGAGCACGGCGGTGGTGGCACCCTTGGCCAGGGTCACGCTGCCCTGCGTATCACTGAGCGAGTTCAGCAGGTGCACGGTGCCACGCTGGTTCAGCGTGGTGGTGGCTACCGCCACGCCGGCCTGTTCCACCTCGCGCCCGGCCAGGGTGATATCGCCCTCGCGCGCACGGATGAGGCCGGTGTTGCGCACGCTGCCGGCGGTACTACCGGCAACGAAGCGCGGTGCGATCTCGTTGCCGCGCGTGGTGGAGCTGGTGTTCTCGGCCGTGCCCATGCCGCGGCGGATGACAAAACTGTCACCCGCTGCCAACTGGGCCTGGCCCTTGCGGGTCTCGATCTGCCCCGCATTCTCCACGCTGCTGCCGGCCAGCAGCACGTAGCCACCGCCGCGCGTTGCAGTGGTGGGCTCATGCGTGGTGATGCGTGCGCCCTGCTCCACCAGCACCTTGCCAAGCGCGTCGGTCAGCGCGGCGGTGTTGGCATCGCTGCTGTACAGGCCCTTGTCACGGAACTGCGTGTCACTGATGCGGGCGGCCGCAGCCACCAGGTTGCGCACGTTGACCTGGCTGTTGTTGCCGAAGACCACACCGTTGCGGTTGCTGACAAATACGCTGCCGTTGGCCTTCAGCTGGCCCAGCAATTGACTGGGGCGCGCGTTGGGATCATTGACCCGGTTGAGCACCGCCCAGTCGGCGTTCTGCAGGAAGTTCAACGTGGTGTTGGCACCGATGTTGAAGGTTTCCCAGTTCAGGATGGCCTTGTCCGCGGTCTGCTCGATGCTGACCTGCACACGGCCATCGCTGCCCTTGGACTGCACTGCCTCACGCGCATTTATCCAGCCTTTGGTCAACGCATTCTCGTCGACCATCAGGCCGCCCTTGCCGATCCCGTCCACCACCACGAAGCCATCGCCGGCGCGTGTCCGCTGCCTGGCCTGCTCCTGCAGCCGCTGCTGCAGGGCAATGGCCTGCGCGGCGGTGCCGAGGTTGTCGATGGACTGCTTGAGCTTCTGCTGCGCGGCTGCCTGCTGCTGCAGTGGCAACTGGTATTGGATGGGGGCGCCATTGGGCATGCGGCCACTCTGTGCCGCGGTGGCCTGTGCTGCCCCGCGCTCGGCAAACCACGCTGGGCTGAATGCCTGCTGGGCCTGCACGGACAGCACCGGCGCGGCGCTCAATGCCAGGGCAATGGCCCAGGCCATCGGATGATTGCGCGGGGTACGACGCTGATGGGGAGTATGCGCGTGCGACATAGTGACCTCGTGCAGCCGGCGGCCGGCTTGCTGGAATGGGGGTGCGCTCACGGGACATGTGAAGGCGCTACTATCTGGACGGAGTTGTTCACGCCGAAGCGACAGCTTTTTCACGCAGCCGAATACTGACGACAGATGCCGGCCATAGGGCCGGCATCTGTTTCATCTCAACAAAAGACTGAATGCAATTACGGACGGCCGATGCCGGCGCAGGTATTGACGTTGTTCAAGCCAGTGGCTTGGCCGCCATCAAAGAAACGGTCGCGAATGGCATTGCGCCAGGTATCCGTAAGAGCGACGAATCCATGATTTGAAATAGCCGAGCTTATATTTGCCGGCACGCTAGCAGCATAATGCTGCGAGAAGTACAGGCGCATACGCGCAGCCACGGCTGCGTTCTTGTAGCACTGCCCGATAATGAAGTTGGTGTAACCAACTATCGGGTAGCCTTTGCCGGTTGGATTCGTGAATACTGGCACCCAGTTCTCCGGGTTGTTGGCAGCAGATCCGGTCGGCGGCGCGATGGTTTCGAGCGTAGCCTTCACGCTAGGATCGTTCGGCGATGCATCACGCAGCTTCGCAATCTTTGCGGCGTTGCTCAGATCAGCCTTGGGTACCACGTCCGGGCCGACGTAACCAATGGCACCGTCGGTCGAGTAGACCTTGTCATACAGCGGCTTGCTGCCCAAAGTTCCAGCAACAGCGAAGTTGCTCGGGAGCGACTTGAACTGCTTCCAGAACTCCTGGGTGACGGTGAACTTTCCGCCGATGAGCTTGCTGCTGTCGGCATTCTCTGCGGCACATGCGTTGGCAAGGAAACGAGTCAGCAGTTCAGTGGTGCCGCTCTTTTCATTGCGGTAGATGACGGTGATCGGACCACTCTTGCTGGAATCGAGCTCGCGCCAATCAGTGATGGCGCCGGACATCACGCCACACAAATTGGCAACCGAAAGGTTGAGTGATACATCAGCCTTGTTGAACGGAATGGTGACCGAAGTGCCGACAGACGGGATCTGGATCAGCGGGCCGAAAGCTGGTGCCATGTTGGCGTTGTAGGTTTCGATCTCGGACTGATCGAGAACTGAATCGCTACCCGCAAAATGCACGGTTCCGGTGGTTTTGAAGAGTTCCGCATTGTTGGTAAGGAACGCGGCCTTGCCCGTACCAGAGCCAGTCACCGCATAGGTGAAGTTGTCCGGCAGGATGTTGTCGGCAGCACCCCTGTAGAGCGTGGCCGGCAGCGAAGCGCCGCCACCCTGTACGGTGACGGTCTGGGCCGAAGCGGTACCAGCAGTGGCGAGAAGCACGGCGGCGACGAGCGCGGCCAGAGTATTGCACTTGTACATGATGATTAGCTCCTGAAGGGTTCTACTGCGAAGGTTGAAAACCAGAGGGAGGTGTGTTCAATCACGGCTGCAATCGCGCTTGCTGCATTACCTCGTCGCGATGCCATGCAGATGCTGGGCGAGCACCGTTACAGGGTGCTTAAGAAAGGTGTGGAGGACGCCGAAAAGATGTGGAGAATCGTGCATTGAATGCATGTAGCAGGAACGCAACACCAACGCGCCCGGATGCGACGCAATCTACATGCGCACGACTACTGCACCAGCTGGTTCATTTCCATGATGGGCATCAGCACCGCAAGCACGATGGTGAGCACAACACCTCCCATCACCAGAATCATGGTTGGCTCAAGCAGCGCGGTGAGGCTCATGGCACGGCGCTCCACTTCGCTGGAGATTGTCTTTGCGGCGCGGTCAAGCAATGGCGCCAATGCGCCGGTCTTCTCGCCGCTGCTGACAAGATGTACCAGGATCGGCGGGTATACCTGCTGCACCTTGAGCGCCGCACCCAGTGACACGCCTTCGCGCACGCGCGCAGCCACATCATCCGCGCACCGGGCCAGCTCGGCGTTTGAAAGCGTCTGCCGCGCCGCCTCCAATGCACGCAGCAGCGGCACACCGGCATCGATCAGAATGGCCAGGGTGGAGGCGAAGCGTGCGCTGTTAACACCCAGCACGAAACGCCCCAGCATGGGCGCACGCAGCACCATATGATCCCAGCGCAGGCGGATGCGCGGCTTTCGCAATGCCAGTCGCCAACCGGTAATGGCAGCACCTGCCGCAACCAGCATCCATAGCCCCCATTGGCGCACGAAGGCGCTGGCCACAAGCATCACCTCGGTGATCCATGGCAATGCCTGGCGCGCCTGCACGAAGGCGGTGACCACCTGCGGCACCACGTAGCTGAGCAGGAAGATGACGATGGCCACCGATACCAGGCTGATCGCGCCGGGATAGATGAATGCCGTGATCACCTTGGCCTGCAGTGCGTTGCGTTCTTCAATGTAGTCGGCAAGCCGTTCCATGACCCTGGCCAGATCACCGGAATCCTCGCCTGCGGCAACCAGTGCCCGGTAGATGGGCGGGAAATCGCGTGGCCGCTCGCCCAGTGCCACCGCAAGCCGCTGGCCCGCACGCACGTCAGTACGCACCGCGCCGAGCGCCTGGCCGATATGGGCGCGCTCGGCCTGCTCGATCACCGCGCCCAATGCCGCTTCCAACGGAAGCCGGGCGGCCAGCAGGCTGGCAAGCTGGCGGGTAGCCCAGGCCAGCTCCGTGGCGGAAAGCCGCCGCTGTGCCCATTGCGCGCTGCCGGAACGTGCGGCGTTCACCTGTACCGCAATCAGTCCGCGCGTGCGAAGTGCCTGCCGCACACCACGCGCGGTGTCGGCCTCAAGCTGGCCCTTCTCGATGCGCCCGTCGCTGTCTGCAGCCTGGTAGTCGAACAGCGCCATGGCCAACCTCAATCATCGTCGGTGACGCGCAGAATCTCCTCCTGCGTGGTGACGCCACTTTCAACCCAACGCTGGCCATCCTGGCGCAGGCTGCGCATGCCAGCGGCAAGTGCGGCCGCACGCAGTGCCGGCTCACCCTGCCCTTCGTGGATGAGTGTGCGCACGCGCTCGTCCACCACGAACAGCTCATGGATACCGGTGCGGCCCTTGTAGCCGCTGTGCGCGCAGGCCGGGCAGCCTGCCGCACGCCATACGCTAGTGCCGTGCGCATCCACTTCGGCCCGCCGGCATTGCATGCACAGCCGCCGTACCAGCCGCTGCGCGAGTACGCCACGCAATGACGAGGCCAGCAGAAAAGGCTCCACCCCCATGTCGGCCAGGCGTGTAACCGCCGATACCGCATCATTGGTATGCAGCGAGGCAAGCACGCCGTGGCCGGTAAGCGAGGACTGCACGGCGATCTGCGCGGTTTCCAGATCACGTATCTCGCCGATCATGATGGTGTCCGGATCCTGGCGCAGGATGGCCCGTAGCGCAGTGGCAAAGCTCATGCCGATGCGCGCATTGACCTGTATCTGGCCTATGCCGGCAAAGTCGTACTCCACCGGGTCTTCAACGGTCAGGATGTTGCTGGTGCTGCTGTCCAGCTGGCCGAGCGCGGCATACATGGAGGTGGTCTTGCCGCTGCCGGTTGGGCCTGTGACCAGCACGATGCCGTGCGGTTGCCGGATCAGGTTGGTAAAAGTGGCCAGGGTATCTTCGGCCATGCCCAGGCGCTGCAGCTGCAGACGCCCAGCGTCCTTTTCCAGCAGGCGCAGCACAGCGCGTTCGCCGTGCCCGGTGGGTACGGTGGAAACACGGATGTCCAGTGGCCGGCCTGCCACGCGGATGGCGATGCGCCCATCCTGCGGCAGGCGTTTTTCGGCGATATCCAGGTGCGCCATGATCTTGATGCGCGATACCAGCGCCGCGTGCAGGGCGCGCCGCGGCTGCACCATGTCGCGCAGGGTGCCATCTACCCGGTAGCGCACGACCGAGTGGGTTTCAAACGGCTCGATATGCAGGTCACTGGCGCCATCACGCGCGGCCTGGGTGAGCAGCGCGTTGATCATGCGGATTACCGGTGCGTCGTCCTGCGCTTCAAGCAGGTCGGTGACCTCGGGTATGTCCTGCATCAGCCGGTCAAGGTCCACCTCGTTCTCGGCAGCCCCCACCACCGTGGCGGCATCGTCACCATCGCGGTAGTGCTGCGCCAGTTGCTGCTGCCATTGGGCGTCGTCCAGCAGCTGCAGTGGCAGCGGCCCATGGCGCCGGCGCAGCTCGGCCACGGCCCACGCGGCACTGCCCGCGGTACCCAGCAAGGTGGCCACGCCATCCTGCTCGGCAAGCAGCACACGCTGGCTGCGCACCCATGCATATGGCAATGGCCGTAGCGCACTCACGGCGCGATCACCAGCTCGGGGACGTAGCCGAGCGAGCGCAGCTGTGCCAGCGCAGGGTCCAGCCGGTCCGGCGCGCGCGGCAGGCGCACGCGCAAGCGTTGCGCGGTGTTGCCGGGCATGGGCTCTGCGTAGGCCTGCAGGCCAAGTGCACGTACCTGTGCCACCACCTGGCCGGCGCGGGTGGCGTCCAGCCCCTGGGCAAACTGCACCAGCTGCACGGCAGAATCTGAGGCCGCAAACAGGTTGGCCACCGGTGGGGACACCAGCCTGCCCGTCGCGCTCTGTTCGCCATGCAGAGGCGCCCCGCCCGGCGGCAGCTGGGGCGCCGGCATGGCAGGCAATGCCCAGCTGGATGCGGGCTGGGCACCGGCCTGCGCACTGCGCATGTAGTCGTAGCGGTCACGGGTAAGCCGCTGGCCCTCGGCCTGGTCGCGCACCACATGCGGCCGCAGGAACACCATCAGGTTGGTCTTCTCGCGCTTGCGGCTGTCACTCCGGAACAGCGCACCCAGTACCGGCAGACGGCCAAGCCCTGGTACCGCGTCGCGCCCATGGCTGACGCTGTCCTGCAGCAGCCCGCCCAGCACCATGATCTGCCCGTCGTCGAGCAGCACACTGGTATCAAGCGCCCGCTTGTTGGTGATGATGCCGCTGCTGTTGCCGCTGCTCTGCGGGTCGATGCTGCTCACTTCCTGGTAGATGTCCAGCTTGACCGTGCCGCCTTCGGATATCTGTGGCCGTACTTTCAGCTTCAGGCCGATATCCTCGCGCTCTATGGTCTGGAAGGGGTTGTTGCTGCCACCACCGCCATCGGTAACGTAGCGGCCGCTGACAAAGGGCACGGTCTGGCCAACCATGATGCTGGCGGCCTCGTTGTCCAGCGTCATCAGGTTGGGGGTGGACAGGATGTTCGCGCCGCCCTTGCTCTGCAGTGCATTGGCCAGCGCCTTTAGGTTGAGTACCTGGCCGATACCGGGAAGGCTGATGCTGCCGTCAAGCACGCCCACGTTCAGGCCATCCTTGCGGAATACATCCAGGGTGCTGCGCGCGCCGGGGTTGATCCCGCTGCCACCAAAGCGCGTGCCACCGAAGGTGCGGCCATTGCCCAGCATCCACTGCACGCCCAGCTCGGCGGCATTGCTCTCGGTGACCTCCACGATAAGACTCTCCACCAGCACCTGCGCGCGGCGCTGGTCGAGCTGGTCGATCACCCGCCGCAGATTGCGGTACGCAGGCTCCGGCGCGGAGATGAGCAAGGTGTTGGTGGCGGTATCTGCCTGTACGGAAATGCCGTTGTGACTGAAGCCGGTAGCCGCGCCTTCGCCCTCCTTGCGCTTGCCATCACCGAGCCTTGATGATTCCAAACCAGCGGCTTGGGACAAGCCTGCTGAGTTCGCAGCCTCGCCGGTTGTGCCCTCTGCCCCTTTGCCGGCAGGTGTCACGCCTAGTGCGCTTCCCGTTGCTGGCGCGTCGCTTTGCCCCGCCACAACACCACGCAGCACGCCTGCCAGCTGCGTGGCCTGGGCATTGCGCAGGTACACCACATGCAGATTGCCGCCTTCGTCCTGTACGCGGTCCAGCTTTTCCACCAGCTGCCGTGCCAGTTGGGTGCGGCCGGGACTGCTGGAGCGCAGCAGGATGCTGTTGCTGCGCGGGTCGGCCATCACCACCACCTTCTGCGCCGGGTCGCTGCCCTGTGCATCCAGCAGCGGTGCAACCATTGCCGCCACATCCACCGCAATACCCTGCTGCAGCTTGACCACATCCGTGCTCATGCCTGCCGGCGTGTCGATGTTCGCGATCACGCGGGCGATGCGTTGCAGGTTGTCCGCGTAGTCGGTGATGACCAGGGTGTTGTTGCCGGCATTCGCGGTGATGGGGTTGTCCGGGGAAACCATTGGCTTGAGCACCTCCACCAGCGCGGCGGCGTTCTCGAAGCGCAGCGCGAACGTGCGGGTGACCACCTCTCCACCTGCCCCCGGCCCGCCAACCGTTCCACCCATCAGCTTGGCGTCCGCCTGTGGCACCACGCGGCTGATGCCACCCGATTCCACCACCGCATAGCCGCGCATGCGCAGTGCGCCCAGCAACAGCGCATAGGCCTGCGAGCGGCTGACCGGGCCGTCCGATACCACCGTCATCTTGCCGCTGACGCGTGGATCGACAAGGAACTGCCGGCCGGTAAAGCGCGCTGCCATGCGCAGTACGCCGCCAATATCGGTATCGACCAGGTTCAGTCGCACCGCCTCGTCATCAGCGGCCCCGGCAGTGCCTGTCTGCGCGGGTGCCAGCGGGCTCACCGCAAGGCAGGCAACCAGCAGCAACATCATGGCGGCCCAGTGCAGCTGCCTCATTGCGTGGCCCCCACCGGCTGCACTGCAAGCACGATACTTCCCGATACACGCGCCACTGCGTTCTCCTCATCTCCGGTCCGGTCCAGGGTCATGGCCTGCAGTGCAACCCCCGGCTGCGTCAGCAGGGGCAACAAGGCGCGCCACAGAGCATCGAGAGGCACGTTGTGTACCTGCATGCGCCACTGTGTGCCGTCGTCATGCAGTTCGGTGGCAGCACCGATGCCTTCGGCGGCCAGCTTGTTTTCCAGCGTGGCCAGGTGCGGTGCGCCGGCGCTGGCCTGTTGCTGCCGCCGCGACTGGAACATGGGCGCGAGCTGCCTGGCCTGGGTCTGCAGCCGTGCGAGCTCCTCATGCCAGTGGGCGCGCTGCTTCAGCGTTGGTTCCAGCCAGGCCACCCACAGCGTTGCCGCCAGCAAGGCAAGCGCCATCAACTGCAATGCCAGGCGTTCGCGACTGGCCAGACCCTGCCACCACTGTTTCAGTGCTGCGGCACGCGCTGCTGCCTGCGATGGCGGGCTTGGGGTCTTGCTGACGGTCATGGCGCCAGCGCCTTCGCGTCGTGTACGCGCAGCGTACCGGCCGCATCATGCTCCAGCTGCAGGCCCCGTGACTGCAGGGCCTGCTTCCATTGTGCGAGCTGCTCGTCCTCCGGTGCCCAGCCGTGTGCTGCCGTGTCCATCTGCAGTTCGAGCGTGCCGCTGCTGTAAGCCAGCGCGGTAACCTGGCCGGAAAGCTCCGGAATCAGCTGCTGGCTGGTGGTGATCAGCTGCAGCACTTCCGGCGTTGGCCCACGTACTGCCGGAGCTGCCAGTGCACGGCGTACCTGCGCGACCGGATCAACCAGCTCACCTATTTCAGGGAACAGCTTTGCGACCTGCTGCTCCGTTGCACTCCTTAGCTGGCTGGCCTGCCTGTGCTGCATGCTCACCTCAAGTTGGAGGCCCATCGCAGCAGCCGCAGCTGCGGCCAGCAGCAACACCGGTGCCAGAAGCCGGCTGCGGCGTTGCGGTGCGGGTAGAGGAATGGACCAGCCAGGCAGGCGCCCGCACCACTGTTCGGTTTCGGGCATGGCATCAGCGTGGATGTGTTCCGGCCACTCCGGGGGAACACTGCCTACCCATTGCACACTGTTGATATCCAGCTCCGCCAACCGGGCCAGCAGCGGCTCCATGGTCAAGGCATGCCCGCCAAGCAGCTGTACGAAACCCCGCTCCCTGCTGAGCCGCGCCAGCAGATGGTCCGCCTGCCTCTGCAGACTGGCCTGGCCTTCGCGGATGGGCAGCAGCATGGGCGTCGGGTACAGGCCACGCAGCGCAAGACCGCATGCCTGCAGCGTGTCGGCCAAGGCCTGCACCGAGGCTCTGCCCAGCCACGCAACCGGCACGCTGCCGTCGGCTGCCTGGGGGCCATGGGCCAGGGCGATCTCCTGCAGGTCGTCCAGCAGCATCGCCTCCACCTCACCCAGCAATGCCTGGCGCAGGCGCCGTGCGGGCAACGGTGGCAGGCGCAGTTCCAGCAGAATCAGATCCTGCCCATGCAGGCAGGCGACAACGCCCACACCCACATGGCGTGTACCCAGTGTGCGCAGCGAGTCCTGACCGTGGTCCAGCAGTGCATCATGCCGCAGCAGAGCCCAGTCAACCCGGGAGTCCATGGACAGCTGCCACAAGGGTGGCAGGTGCAGACGCAGCTGGACGCTCATGCACCTATCCTTGTCCACACCCGCTGCACGCGCACACCCTCGTCCCGGTACTCGCGCCATATCAACGCGCGGAACGGTACGGAAGCCGCATCGGTATGCACCTCCCCGGCAGCCAGGAACCATTCGCTATGGATGCCCAGTGGCAACCCGGCCATCTGTGCATCGGTCAGCTGCAGGCGGTTGGCGATATCGCCCCGATTGAGCAGCCATCTACCGCGGTCACGCTCGGCCAGCAGGGCCGTGAGCCGTGCGCCCTCCACCGTGGGTGCACAGGCCTGCAGCACGGCAATATCGCTGGTGTTGGCATTGACAAGGGTTTTTGCGGGCAGTGCCATGACACGCTGCTGAAGCAGCGCCACCACCGCCGGATCCACAGCGGGCAGTGCTGCTGCCAGCAGGCCATCCTGTTGCAAGGGTGCCTGCGGTTGCAGGGTGCCATCACGGAAGCGGTTGACGACATACTCCGCAGCACCTTCGCACTGTTCCTGTGCTGCCCCCGCGCCGGAGCACAGGCGCAGGAATGCATAGGTTGCCTGCGCATCCCTGGCGCCGCCATCGGCCATGTTGCGTAGATTGAACAGGCCTTGCGCATCGCGCAATTGCAGCCGGGTTGGCAGGGGTTGGCTCAGCGAGATGGGTTCCGCCCAATGGCCACCGGCAACCGTGGTCAACTGCATGCGTGCATCCTCGCGCAGCTGCAGTGAAGCACGTTCGAGTGCCACATCCACCGCCATCCGCACCTGCGCGCGCAACTGTTCGCCGCGCAGCATGCGCAGTGATGCAGCCTGACGCGTCAGCAATGCCGTGGCGATCACCGCGACAATGGCAACAACCAGTATCGCCACGATCACCGCCATGCCGCGCTGATCAGTGCACTGCATTGGCGGGCGGGGTTTCATCGTGTTGGCTTACAGCTGCCAGGAGCCGATATCGGCGTTGCCGGCCTCACCACCCTCGGCACCATCCGCACCCAGCGAGAACACATCGATCTCACCGTGCTTGCCCGGATTCTGGTACTGGTACGGGTGACCCCAAGGGTCATTGGGCAGACGCTCGATGTAGGGATTGGTGGCACCCAGCCCACCCGCCTGCGGTGGCGTGACGAGTGCCTTGAGCCCCTGCTGGCTGGTGGGATAGCGGCCGTTGTCAAGGCGGTACAGCTTCAACGCCTGCATCAACGCACCGATGTCCTGCCTTGCCGCCACCACACGCGCCTGATCCGGGCGGTCCATGAGCCGCGGCACGATGAGCGCGGCAAGAATACCGATGATCACCACCACCACCATGATCTCGATGAGGGTGAAGCCATGCTGATGCCGACTGCGCGTGCTACAAACTCTGGCCATTTCTTCACCCGTTGAATGTGGAGTGGACCGCTGCGTCATGGTCGGTCGTGCATGTGTCAGCACGATAAAATTGAATGGTCGATCACGCGCGCCCCACCAGTACCTGGGCCTTCTTCCACAGTGAACGGCGTGCCTGTTGCAGCGAGCAGGGCGGCAGGAATGCGCCGCAGTGAATGAGAGATCCAATGCGTGACCACCTGTACCCTGCTGGCCAGCAACAGGCCAGCACAGTGTTCGGGTGACCAGATGCTTGCGTGATCCATGCCGATGAAATGGCGATACGCCTGTTGATGGCGCAGGTCGTCGTACAGGCGCAGCGCATGGCCCGGCGCATACAGCGTCACCAATACCGCTGCACGCTGCAGCTCGCGCACGGGTGCACCGTTGAACTGGAGCAGCGCGACCACGCCCTCCGGCCATTCCGAAAGACTGGGATCAAGCAGGCTGCGCAGCTGCATGAGTGGATGGCTTGCGGTATCCATGCTGGCCCAATGCGCTGCATCGGCCCAGGCATCGCGTGATACCAGCCATACCCATGGCTGCCCGTAGCGTTGCACGACGATGGGTGCGCGGCGTGCCTGTCTGAGCACCTGACTCAGGTTCCTGTCCAGCTCCAGCATGCTGACACTGCGGCGTTCACTCATCAGCCATGCCTTTCAATCGGCGATGCCAAGCACCAGTTCTGGAGATGACGGTGGGCGCGACGGAAAAGCGACAGCGGATGAGGGCAGCTTTCGTTTGACCGGGCATGATCAGAGCCCGAGCATCTCCCGGCAGGCCTTCATGTCTATGCGCGGGCTATACCCGCCACAGCGGCGTGCCAGTACATCCACATCGCTGCGGCTGGCAAATGCCCTCAATGACGGCAGTACGCTTCCCTCATCAAGCATCGCCTGCAGCGCGGCCTGTATGCGTGTTGGCAACCACGCTTCCATGGGGCCATGGCCACCTGCCACGAACCAATGCCAGAGCCGGTGATGGCGCACGTGATCATGCAGTTGCAGCAGCCCCGGCAGGCCGTGCATGGACTGCAGCAGCAATGCCCGCGCGATTGCAGCGGGTGGCAATGCCCCGGCTTCGTCCAGCCGCAGCCATTGACGCTGCAGCTTCAGCAGCAGGCCCAGCGGGTGTGCATTGGGGTCGAAGTCCAGCAGCGCGGCATGCTGCTGCCAATGCGCATCTGACACCACACATACCCAGGGTGAACCGTAACGATGCACCATCAAGGGCTGCTCATGGGAAGTTTCAAGCCACGCGGAGAGCTTCCGCCGCAGATCGACTATGCCTATGTTTCCGCCGTGCATGCCGCACTCTCCGTCCTGGACATAAAGGGCACGCAGGTGCCCTAACCAATGACGGCTATACCGCCTGGATAACGACGCAGCTGCAGTGATAGGCCCTGCCCCAGCTGTTCCAGTGCCGCCTCCGGGTCGTCAATGCGGAAGCGGCCGCTGACAGGTTCATCCACCGATGCGGTCCTGCCCAGCATCACCCGGCCGCGCCGGTAGCGGTTGATCTCGTCCACCACTTCGCTCAACGGCGCGCGCCGAAACACCAGCATGCCTTCGGTCCAGGCACTGAAATCGGTGGGGTCCGCGCGCGTCACCACACCACTGATGCGATCGTCATAACGCGCCTGCTGGCCCGCCTGGAGCTGCAGCCTGCCCTCGGGGTGTTCGATACGCATATTGCCGGCAAGGCAGGCGACACGAACCTTGCCATTGGTGTTACGGACATCCAGCGTGGCGCCATCCTCATCCACGACAATGCAGCCTGCGCCGGCATACAGCGCCAGCCGCACATCCGCGCCCGCCTGCACGGCCGCCTGCCCCTGCACCAGTTCAAACGCGGGGCCGCGCCGGTCACTGCGACGGCGCAGGCTGGTCTGCGTATCAAGCTGAATGTTCAGCTGCGCGCCCGGCACGATGCGCAGCCGCTCACCGGTGGCCGTATGGAAATCGGAAGTCAGGGCCGACACCGAAGGCCACAGCCCCAACGGCGGATGTACCGCCGCCACCACGGCCAGGGTGGCGGGTGCAGCCACGGCCGCACCAAGGAAGGCCCTGCGGCTCCAGCGATGACGCTGATCCCGTGCGGTCAGTTGTAATGGTTGTGCCGGTATTCTGTTTGCGGCATCACCCACCCGTTGCCACTGCCGGCGTGCACGCGCAAATGCCTGCCGGTGCGCGGGCGAGCGGGCGCACCAGCGCCGGAAACGCTCGGCATCAGCCGTGGTTGCCTCGCCAGAGGTCAGCCGTACAAGCCAGGCGTGTGCCTGGCGTTCGAGCCTGTCCAGCGGGCGCTTGCTGCTTTCATCAACATCCATCAGATTGGCGCGCCATTCCGCAGGATGCGGGGAATCCGGGTGGCGTCAAAGTGTAGACGGATGTCATGCCTCAGAGCCGCCGCGGCAACGCATGCACACTGCGGATGGCCAGATACTCCTGCGCAGCCTTGAGCTCGCGCTGTACCAGCCGCAGCGATACGCCAAGGCTGTCGGCCACCTCGCGCTGCTGCAGGCCATCGACGCGTACCGCCAGTAGAATCCGCCGCCTCCGCTCGGGCATGCGCTGGAGCAATGCCATCATCTCCTGCAGGGCGATCTCCTGCTCGGCCGACTGCGCCGGCCCTGGCCCCGGATCGGCCATGTCCATCAGCGTATCCACCTCTTCCAGGCTGAGCAGGCGGTGTTCGGCGCGCTGCCGGTCCACCACCGTGTTCATGGCCATGCGCAGCAGGTAGGGCGCTGGCTTGTATACCGGATCAAGCCTACCGCTGCGTGCGCTCAACCGCATCCAGGTGTCCTGCAATGCATCGCCTGCCAGTTCCTCCGAGCCCAGCCGGCGTGCCAGCCGCCGTTTGAGTTCGTCGTAGGTACCCAGCAGATATTCCATGAGGTTGACCGGCCCGGCCGCGCTGTCATTCATCATTGGCTCCCTGGGGTCATGGCGAGGACGTTGCGGCGCCGCATTCGCGGCTGCCGGGCTGTAGGCGTAGATGCAGCTGCACCGGCTGCGGCAGGTTGGCGCTTGCGGCGGGCAGCTGCAGTGCCGCCACGGCGGCGTGCAGACGCGCATCGCGGGCGCTGTCGCCGGTACTGCCTTCAAAGCTGATGTCATGGGTGTGCCCGCGTGCGTCCACACCGAAGGCAAGGCGGGCCTGATAGGTGCCGGGCACAAGCGCGGGGTCGGCGCACAACGCTGCACGCAGCGCCTGTTGCACGTTGGCATAGCCTTGCCGACGCTCATCGGCGGTAAGCGTGGTGTCTGATGCCGGCGTTGGCAGCATGGACGAGGTCGCCGCGCGCAGGATGGCGCGCCCTGGCCCGCTGGCCTCTGCCTCCAGCCCTGTGCCACGCAGCAGTTCGTGCAGCGCCAGCGCCGGCTGCAGGTGGCCTTTGACCGGATGGCTGCGTATGCCACTGGCAAGGTCACTCTGGTACATCACCGACCACCCGCTGCTGCGGCTGAACTGTTCGACGGCCCGGTCCAAGGGTTGCGAAGGAATGTCGAAAGCAATATCGCCATCGGCTGCCCATGTGACACGGCAGCACAGCACCAACCCCAAGAGGATGACGGCATTGCACAGTGTGATGACGAAATGTCCACGCAGCCTCCCGACCTTGAACACACAGCCCCCGACAACGGAAAAGCACTTCCAACTGCGCGCTGAAGCACGCTGCTCAGTGGCGTTGGCAATTGCGACTGGCGAGCCCTGACGTTAATGAGAACAGGTGTCATTGCGGTGACCGGGCGCATTCAGCACACCCCGTGGGCAGGCGTATGGTCCACAGCTCTGCACAATCGGGGCTCATGCCGATACCGCAGGGCGAAACAAGCATTACGACTGTCAGGCAACTACTTTGCGGGAATGTGACATTCCCGAGGGGTATTGCAGCCGCGTGCCATCAGCAATGGGCACGGGTGCTTTCAATCGCAGAAGAAGGCCCTGCCGCAGCGGCAATACCGGCCAGTGATGCAAGGCACCGGTTCTGCAGTATCACCGGTCCACGGTGACCCTGATGGCGCACCGGGCCGACGATATTCAGGCAGCGTCCAGAGCCTGCCTCAGTACGGTCACCTGCAGCGCATCGCTCTGCAGCCAGCTGCTGTCCAGGCCAACCAGTTGCTGGTTGTGATGGCGCATTTCCGAATGCCGGGGTGCCTTGGCCGATGCATGGAACTCGCTGCAGCCGGTGTCCCGCGCAAGCTGGCCGATGTTGCCGGCACTTACCCCTGCGCCCGCCATCACGGCCAGCCGGCCGCCAGCCTGCCGTACCAACCGTGCAAGCACCGCGCTGCCCTGCTCCGCACCGGCATGGCCGCCGGAACTGAGCACGCGTTCGCAGCCAAGGGCGATTACCTGCTCCAACGCCGCAGGCAGGTCACGGGCTGCGTCGAACGCGCGGTGGAAGGTGACGCCCAGCGGGCCGGCGGCGCTCATCAGCTCCTTGCACAGTGGCATGTCGATACCACCGTCGGCGTCGAGTGCGCCAATCACCACGCCGTCGCAACCCAGCTCGCGGCAATGGGCGATGTCGCGCAGCATGGCCTCGGCTTCCAGCGGGCCATAGAGGAAGTCGCCCGGCCGAGGGCGTATGAGCACATACAACGGAATGCGCAGACGGTCACGGGTTACGGCCAGGGTGCCGTGCGACGGCGTGGTGCCGCCCTGCTCCAGGTTGTCGAACAGCTCCACGCGGTCGGCGCCCCCCTGTTGCGCGGCGAGTGCCGAGGCGGCGGAGTTGCTGGCAATTTCCAGCAGCCGCCTCATGCCTGGGTACTGGTGTAGACCGAGGCCGAATCCAGCAGCGCGTCCTGCTTCTTCGCATCGCAGACGGCGTATACGAATCCGCGATGCAGCGCATAGGCGCCCACTTCACCCTTGCGGTTCAAGGCAAGGAAGCAGACCTGCAGGGTGCGGCTGGCTTCGGGTCGTTTGCGCACGACGCGCGCGATGGCTTCGCGGCAGGCCTCGCCCGGTGACAGGCCTTGCCGCATCAGCTCCACCACGAGAAAGGAGGCAGCATTGCGGATCATTTCTTCGCCCATGCCCGACGCGGTGGCTGCGCCCACTTCGTTATCGACATACAGGCCGGCACCGATGATGGGGCTGTCGCCCACACGACCGTGCATCTTGAAGGCCATGCCGCTGGTGGTGCAGGCTCCGGCCATCTGGCCGTTGGCGTCGATGGCCAGCATGCCCAGCGTGTCGTGGTTGTCCTTGTCGCCGGGCATGCCACGACGCTCGGCGTTGATCTGTGGCGCGTAATGCTCGGTCTTGAGCCATTGGCGCCATGCCTGCTCCGCTTCCGCGGTCAGCAGCTTGCGGCGCTCGAAGCCCTGCTGCACGGCGAACTGCTGCGCCCCCTCCCCCACCAGCATCACATGCGGTGTCTTCTCCATCACCTGCCGGGCTACCGAAACCGGATGCAGGATGTCGGCCAGCGCCGCCACCGAGCCGCAACGGCCATCGCCCGCCATGATGCTGGCATCCAGAGTCAGCACGCCATCGCGGTCCGGGTTGCCGCAGTGGCCGACGGTGGAATTGCAGAGATCACTCTCCGCCCAGCGCGCACCCGTCTCGACCGCATCAAGTGCGCTGCCGCCTGCGGCGAGCACCTTCCAGGCGGCCTGGTTGGCGCCCACGCCGAAATCCCAGGTGGAGACCACGCGTGCGCCGTTGGCCGCTGCCGGCGAAGCCATCAAACCCGGAGCGGCACCCGCCGCGCCCAACAACATCGAAGTCTGCAGAAACCTCCTGCGCGTGCTCATCGCTGCCTCTCCCAATTGTTTGCCCACCACGGGCTTCAGCGGCCGGCATGCTCCGCATGCCACGCCAGCGCGCCCAGCACCCCGAGCTCGCCGTGTTCCACCCGCCAGACCGGCACCTTGGCCAGCGCGGGGGACAGCCCGCCCTTGGCATGGAACCGTTGTTCAAACTCGCCGCCATGCAGCTCGGCTGCCAGATGGCCGGCGACGCCGCCGGTGACGTACACCGAGCGCGCACCGAAAGTCAGCGCCAGATCACCGGCAAGGCTGCCGAGCCACCCGCAGAAGGCACGCACGCATTCCTTGGCCAGCGCGTCGCCCTCGCGGCTGGCCTGTACCAGCTCGGCAGGTTGCTGCCAGCGTGGCACCTGGCCACGCAGCTCGCACAGGCAAGCATACAGGCGCATCAGCCCCGGGCCGGACATCACGCATTCGCTATCGACATAGGCGTGGCGCTGGGTGAGCAGGCGCAGTACGTCCTGCTCCAGCGGTGTGGCCGCAGCCAATGCCGCGTGGCCACCCTCGCTTGGAAGCACCGAGGGCCATCCGTCGCCCAGATGCACGGCAACACCCAGCCCGGTGCCCGGCCCCAGCACCAGCGCCGGGAAGCGGGCGTCGTCGGTGTCATCGCCACACACATGCTGCAGGCTCTCACGGCCCGCGTGCGGCATGGCCTTGGCCACGGCCACGAAATCATTGATCAGCTGCAGGCCGGGCAGCCCGCTGTCCTGCCGCGTCCTGGACAGTGATACCTGCCACGGCAGGTTGACGTTGAGCAGAGTGTCACCTTCCAGCAGGCCGGCGATGGCCACCACCGCCTGGCTGATCGCGCCGACCTCGCCGTCCGCCAGCAGGTGGTCGATGTAATCGCGCAGGATCGCGGCCAGGCTGGGGTAGTCCGCGCAGGCATAGCGGCGGAAGCCGCGCATGTGCAGCGGCTTGCCCGGGCGAAGCTCAGCCCAGGCCAGGCGCGCCCAGGTGCCACCTACATCGGCCCCCAATACGCAGGGAAATGCAGGCTCATGCGCGCAATGCTCGGTGGAAGGCATACCGGTGCCATCGGCGTGGTGCCGGCTCATTCCTGGTCCCGCGGTTGCTGCATGTCGTTCTACTGCCTTGGTAATCGTTGCCGAATGATGCGGCATGGTTTCAGGGTTTGGAAAGCAGGCAATGGTCAGACAAGCCCGCGCACGGCGCGCAGCGACCACCAGCCAAATGCGGTCATTGACAGTGAGCCGCCAAGATGCAGGGCGATGGTGGCCAGCGCCCAGCCCAACTGGCCGCGCTGCAGCTGCTCAACCACCTCGGCCGAGAAAGTCGAAAACGTGGTCAGGCCGCCCAGCAGGCCGGTGACAATGAACAGTCGCCACTGCGGCGACAATTCCGGATGGGCCGCGAACCAGGCCAGTGCCAGCCCGATCACATAGCCACCCAACAGGTTGGCGGCCAGCGTGCCGAGTGGCAACTGGCCGTGCACCGGGTTCAGCCACAAACTGAGGCCGAAGCGCAGCCACGCGCCCAGTGCCGCGCCCACGCCGATAGCGGCCAGCGAAAGCCACATGGTTCAGTGCTCCACTGGGTGTGTGTGCGTTGTCGAAAACAGCCGCATGCGGCTCATTCGCCCTTGGCCTCGCGTTGGGCACGCGCCTGTTCGCGCGCGGCACGCAGGCGGTCGAGCTTGTCCTTGAGCTTGATCTCCAGGCCGCGCTCGACCGGGTGGTAATAGACGCGCTCGCCCATTTCGTCCGGGAACGCGGTCTGGTCCAGCGCGATGCCGCCTTCCACGTCGTGGTCGTACTGGTAGCCCTGGCCGTAGCCCAGGTTCTTCATCAGCCGCGTCGGTGCATTGCGCAGGTGCATGGGCACCGGTTGCGTGCCGAGCTTGGCGATGTCGGCGCGGGCGGCGTTGAGTGCCATGTAGCTGGCGTTGGATTTGGCAGTGCTGGCCAGGTAGACCACCAGATTGGACAGGGCGATGTCGCCCTCTGGCGCGCCGATGCGGTCGTAGGCGTTCCAGACGTTGATGGCCATTTCCAGCGCACGCGGATCGGCCAGGCCCACATCTTCCACCGCCATGATGGTCAGCCGGCGCAGGATGTAGGATGGGTCGCAGCCACCATCGAGCATGCGCGCCAGCCAGTAGATGGCGCCATCCGGGTTGGAGCTGCGCACCGACTTGTGCAGCGCCGATATCTGGTCGTAGAACTGTTCGCCGCCCTTGTCGAAACGGCGGGTGCGGTCGGCCAGCACCTGCAGCAGGGTGTGCGGGGTGATCTGCCCGCCTTCATCGGCGGCCAGCTCGGCAGCGATTTCCAGCAGGGTCAGCGCACGCCGCACGTCGCCATCGGCGGCGCGGGCGACCTCCAGCAGCGACTCGGGCGAAACCTTGATGCCCTGCCCGCCCAGCCCGCGCTCTTCGTCTTCCAGTGCGCGCTGCAGGGCTTCGACCACGTCCTCCGGCGATACCGCCTCCAGCACATGCACGCGGCAGCGCGAGAGCAGTGCCGAGTTCAACTCGAAAGAAGGGTTTTCGGTGGTGGCACCGACAAAGACGATCGTGCCGCGCTCGATATGCGGCAGAAAGGCATCCTGCTGGCTCTTGTTGAAGCGGTGCACCTCGTCCACGAACAGCACCGTGCGCCGCCCCTGGGCGAAACGTTGCGCTGCCTCGGCCAGCACCTGCCGCACTTCCGGCAGGCCCGACAGCACCGCTGAAATCGCCTTGAACTCGGCATCGGCATATTGCGCCAGCAGCAGCGCCAGCGTGGTCTTGCCGCAACCGGGCGGCCCCCACAGCACCATGGAATGCACGCGGCCGGATTCCACCGCGCGGCGCAGCGCCGTGTCCGGCGCCAGCAGGCGCTTCTGCCCGACCATCTCGTCCAGCGTGCGCGGGCGCATGCGCTCGGCGAGCGGGCGCATGCTCTCGCGGTCCACGCTCAGCAGGTCGGCGGGGGCGTCGTCTATGAAGATGTTTCGGGATCTGGCCACGCCTGCATTCTAACGCGGCCGTCCCCCGGGCTCAGCATTGCGGGTGGGCTTACTGCTCGCCCACCACGTCCACGTCCTTGCCCGGCACGAAGCGGAAGGTGCCTGCGGCGAAGCCGGGGTTCTTCTTCCAGCCGGTGAAGCTGATGACGGTGCGCTGACCCACGGCGTCCACCACTTCCATGCGTGACAGGCCGCCGGAGGCGAAGCCGAGCGCGGCGTACTGGAAGCTGGCGTCGGTGTCGCGCTTGGGCGTCAGCGACAGCCACTGCATGCCATCACGCGGCGCGGCCTCCTCGCTCACGTCGTACTGGCGCTCCAGCAGCGCCGGGTTGATCAGCGCGGTCAGCGGGCTGTTCTGCTCCTCGGCGCCCTGCCCGCGCACCGTGGCCTGCTCCAGGTCCGGCTCGTAGACCCAAACCTTGCTGCCATCGGCCACGATCAGCTGCGGATGCGGGCGGGTGTATTCCCAGCGGAACAGGCGCGGTGCCGACAGCGCCACGCGGCCACTGGAGGACTCCTTCAACTTGCCACGCGAGTCGAACACCTGCTGCGAGAACTGGCCATCCAGGCCACGCAGGCCGTTGGTGAAGCTCTTCAGGTCGTCGCGGGCGCCTGCCCAGGCAGATGCGCTCGCCGTGCCGACAAAGGCCATGAGAAGAGTGCTGGCATAACGACGGAAGTTCGTGTTCATGGTCGGATTCGGCACACAGGTTGGGAGAATCAAGGGCTCAGTCTGCCCGGTCGATTCTGAATGGGGCGAAAGCGCAATTATGCGCTTTCTGGAACCCACGGCGCTGCTGGCGTTTGCCCAACTACCCACGGTTACCAGCACAACGCTAACGCCAAGTGCCCCTAAAGTAACTACTCTTTAAACGACGCTACTCGATGGAAGGAAATCCCCGAGACCTGAAATGAAGAAACCATTGGGAACCACCCTGCTGAACTGCGGGCTGCTACTGACCACGCTGGCCTGCCATGCCGGTGCCACGCGCATTGATCGACAGGATTGTGGGCTGTCGTTCGAGACACCGCGCGGCTGGCAGCAGCTAGACATCGCTGAGGCCCAGCTTGAGCCTGGCGTCACCTGTGTCATCGCCTTTACCCGCGCGGGTGCATTGGCACCCGCCGAAGTGGGTCAGCCTGAAGGCTGGCGCGAGATCGCCGACTATGTGCTGGAGGTCAAACCGCGTTCGCTGCGCGACGCTGCCAAGGAGATTGGCCTCAACCTCGGCACTGCCGACAAGCCTCAGCTGGCCCCTGCCCCGCCGTCCGCATCGGTCGCGTTCAAGCTGACCAAGGCTGAGCAGCAGGCGCTGCCGCATGGCGAACTGGCGTTGGCTGAAACCGAGGCCACCAAGCGGCCGCCGTCGATGGTGCGCAACGGCACCACCGGTCAGCTGATTCTGGTGGCGGGCAATGAAGGCCGTTCGGTCGCCTTCGTGCATTGGCGTTCGGCCAGCAATGCGCACAGTGGGCAGGATGCCGCCGCGCTGACGTCCCTGTTCAAATCCATCGCTTTCGACACGGACAACTGAGTCGAATCCCCGCGCCTGCGGTTACGGCAGGCGCGCCCTCTTCCGTGATGCTTACTTCGGCGGCGGTGGCGCCAGCACGGCGCGGTCGCCGTTGTGTTCCGGCGGGCTGACTACGCCGGCCGCTTCCATCGCTTCGATCAGGCGCGCGGCACGGTTGTAGCCGATCTTCAGGCGGCGCTGCACACCGGAAATGGAGGCGCGGCGGGTCTCGGTGACCACGCGCAGGGCTTCGTCGTACAGCGGGTCGGATTCGTCGCCACCGCCGTTACTGCTCTCCGGCAGGCCGGTGGCGCCCACCACCACGCCATCGCCCATGGTCTGCACTTCGTCCAGCACGCCTTCGATGTAATCGGCGGGGCCGCTGGCCTTGAGGTGTTCAACCACGCGGTGCACTTCGTCATCGGACACGAAGGCACCGTGCACGCGGTCCGGCATGGCGGTGCCCGGCGGCAGGTAGAGCATGTCGCCGTTGCCCAGCAGGGCCTCGGCGCCGGACTGGTCCAGGATGGTGCGCGAGTCGATCTTGGAGCTGACCTGGAAGGCGATGCGGGTGGGAATATTGGCCTTGATCAGGCCGGTGATCACGTCCACTGACGGACGCTGCGTGGCCAGGATCAGGTGGATGCCCGCGGCACGCGCCTTCTGCGCCAGCCGTGCGATCAGCTCTTCGACCTTCTTGCCGACGATCATCATCATGTCGGCGAATTCGTCGATGAAGATGACGATGAACGGCAGCGGCTCCAGCGGGCGCGGTGCCTCGCCCATTTCCGGGTTCGGCTTGAACAGCGGGTCCATCAGCGGCTGGCCGGCGTCGATGGCGTCCCTGACCTTCTTGTTGAAACCGGCGAGGTTGCGCACGCCAACGGCGCTCATCAGCTTGTAGCGGCGCTCCATTTCGGCCACGCACCAGCGCAGGCCATTGGCGGCCTCCTTCATGTCGGTGACCACCGGCGCCAGCAGATGCGGGATGCCCTGATAGACGCTCAGTTCGAGCATCTTCGGGTCGATCATCAGCATGCGCAGGTCTTTCGGGCTGGCCTTGTACAGCAGGCTCAGCACCATGGCGTTGACCGCCACCGACTTGCCCGAGCCGGTGGTGCCGGCCACCAGCAGGTGCGGCATGCGCGCCAGATCGGCCACGGTCGGGCGGCCGGCGATGTCCTTGCCCAATGCGAGGGTCAGTACGCTGGCCGACTTGTCGTATTCCTTGGAGCGCAGCAGCTCGGACAGGAAGATCATCTCGCGGGTGACATTGGGGATTTCCAGGCCGATCACCGACTTGCCCGGAATCACGTCCACCACGCGCACCGATTTGACCGACAGGCCGCGGGCGATGTCCTTGTCCAGCGAGCTGATCTGGCTGACCTTGATGCCCGGCGCCGGCTCGATCTCGAAGCGGGTGATCACCGGGCCAGGGTAGGCGCCCACCACCTGCGCGTCGATGCGGAAATCCTTGAGCTTGAATTCGATCTGGCGCGACAGCGTTTCCAGCGTCTGCTCGTCGTAGCCCTTGGGCTGCGGCTTGGGGTCGTCCAGCAGCGCCAGCGGCGGCACGTCCGAGCCATCGCCATTGACGCCCTGGAACATCGGAATCTGCGTCTCGCGCTTGGCGCGGTCGCTCTTTTCGATGATGGGCGCCGGGCGCGGCTCGATCTTCACCGGCTCGCGCTTGGCACGCACTTCGGCATCGACCTTGCGCACTTCCTCGCGCTCCTCACGCATCGCGCGGGTCTGTTGCCACTCGTTGGCCTGCTCTTTCTTCTTGTTGAGCATGGGCCCCAGTGCCAGCACCCACTTGCCGATCTTCTCCATCACCAGGAACCAGGACAGCCCGGTTGCCAAAGTGACCGAGGTCAACAGCAGCACCAGTAGGAACAGGTTGCTGCCTACCGGGCCGAAGCCGGCTTCAAGTGACTTCCCGACCAATGAGCCAAGACTGCCACCTGCGCGAGCCACGTCACCCTGCATCATGCGCAGATGGAGGAAGCCCGTAGCGCCGATCAGGAAACCAACGATGCCCACCAGCCGCAGCGCAGGGCCAAGGTCATCCTGAGCACGCTCCTCCCGCCTGATGTCAAACAAGGCGATCCAAGCCACTGCGGCCAGCATCACGGGCACGAGATAAGCCGCATATCCGAATAGTCCGCGCATCACATCCGCGAGAAACGCGCCTACCCTGCCGCCCATGTTGTGCACGGGCGCCACCACTGAGCCGGCGTTCGACCAGCCTGGATCTGTGGGGGAGTATGTGAAAAGGCAAGCCAGCAGATACAGCAATGCCGGCGCGATGGCGATCAGGGCAAGGTCACGCCAGAGCTTCTGGCGGCGCGGGTTGTCCGCAGCGGCAGCCGTTTTGCGTGCGGCATTGCCAGCACTGGAATTCTTGCCACGTTCCGGGACCTGTTTCGCCACCTTTGACCAGACCTTAGAAATGCACGGTTAGTGATTGATATTAAACGACAGATCGCTGTGTTTCACCCTACATGAGCTGCCTGCGTACTGCGCCTATACAGCAAGCGCCAGAAACCGGCCCCGCAAGGGCTGGCAGCATTGGCGCTGAGGGGGCGACTGTATCCAACGGGCCGCGCAGTTCCATTCACGTGCCTTGATTCGCCATGACCGGATCGCCACTCTATGGGCTTGCCCGGACGTTCGCATTCCCCGCGATCGTGCCGTCATTCCTGACTTTCGCGAGTATACATGAGCACTTCCAGCCTCCCGACGCCGCCTACCCGCCATCAGAAGCTCATCATCCTGGGCTCCGGCCCCGCCGGCTGGACCGCCGCCGTGTACGCCGCGCGCGCCAACCTCAAGCCGCTGGTCATCACCGGCCTGCAGATGGGTGGCCAGCTGATGACCACCACCGAAGTGGACAACTGGCCGGGCGACGCCCACGGCCTGATGGGCCCGGACCTGATGTCGCGCATGCAGGCCCACGCCGAGCGCTTCGAGACCGAAGTGGTGTTCGACCACATCCACACCGCCGACCTGAGCAAGCGCCCCTTCACCCTTACCGGTGACAGCGCGCAGTACACGGCCGACGCGGTGATCATCGCCACCGGCGCCACCGCCAAATACCTGGGCATTCCGTCGGAAGATGCCTTCAAGGGCCGCGGCGTGTCCGCCTGCGCCACCTGCGACGGCTTCTTCTACAAGGACCAGGACGTGGTGGTGGTCGGTGGCGGCAACACCGCCGTGGAAGAGGCGCTGTACCTGTCCAACATCGCCCGCAAGGTCTACCTGGTGCACCGCCGCGACACCCTGCGCGCGGAAAAGATCATGCAGGACAAGCTGTTCGCCAAGGTTGCCGCCGGCAAGATCGAAACCGTTTGGCACCACGAGGTGGAGGAAGTGCTGGGCAATGACATGGGCGTGACCGGCGTGCGGGTGAAATCCACGCAGGACGGCAGCACCCGTGACCTGGAGGCGCATGGTTTCTTCGTCGCCATCGGCCACCAGCCCAACACCGACCTGTTCAAGGGACAGCTGGCGATGAACAACGGCTACCTGGAGATCCGCTCGGGCCTGGGCGGCAACGCCACCCAGACCTCGGTGGAAGGCGTGTTCGCTGCCGGCGACGTGGCCGACCAGCACTACCGCCAGGCCATCACCTCGGCCGGCTTCGGCTGCATGGCGGCACTGGATGCCGAGCGTTTCCTGGATTCGCAGGGCTGAGCCCGGTCGCCATGACTGCGTGAAATGAAAAGGCCGGTGCGAGAGCGCCGGCCTTCTTTTGTGTGGCACCCGTAGCCCGGGTAAGCGAAGCGCACCCGGGGATTTGGGCGAGGCAGGTAGCATTCCGCCGAAAGCCCCGGGTGCGCTCCGCTTACCCGGGCTACGTGAGGCAGGAGTCCGCCGACGCGACACGCTATGCACGTCGCTGCCCTATCCTTACGCCATGCTCTCCCCCCGCATCATTGATGACCTGCAGGCCGTAACCGCCGCCGATTGGGATGCGCTGCACGATGGCAGCACCCCCTTTGTCAGCCACGCCTTCCTCAGCGGTCTCGAACAGCACGGCTGCCTGCGCCCGGATTGGGGCTGGCTGCCAAGGCATATCACCCTGTGGCGGGGCAATGAACTGGTTGCCGCGGCACCGGGCTATCTGAAATTCAATTCGCATGGTGAGTTTGTGTTCGACCATGCCTGGGCCAATGCCTACGCGCGTGCCGGGCTGGAGTACTACCCGAAATGGCTGGGAGGGGTGCCCTACTCGCCCGTCACCGGCCCTCGCCTGCTGGCGCGCAATGACGCCGACCGTGCCGCACTGCTGGCAGCCATCCTTGAACATGCGGCGGCCGAAGAGCTCTCTTCGGCACATATCAACTTCCATCTGCCGGCCGAATCAGTCCTTTTCGGCCCGGGCTGGCTGGCGCGTACCGACGTGCAGTTCCAGTGGCAGCGGCAACCGCAGTGGCAGGACTTCGACGACTTCCTCGCGGCGATGGACCACAAGCACCGCAAGAACATCCGCCAGGAGCGGGCCAAGGTGGCACGCGCGGGCATCCGCTTTGTGGTGCGCCATGGTGATGAGGCCAGTGCCGACGAGCTGCGCGCCATGCACGGCTTCTACGTGCAGACATTCGCCGAGTACGGCAACTCGCCGGCCCTGACGTTGCCGTTCCTGCGCCATCTCGCGCAGCGGATGCCACGTCAACTGGTGCTGTTCCTGGCGTTGCAGGACAAGGAGCCCATCGCCGGGGCGCTGTGCCTGCGCGGCAACGACACGCTTTATGGGCGCTACTGGGGCGGCGCCACCCTGCCCGGCCTGCACTTCGAGACCTGCTACTACCAAGGCATCGATTACTGCCTGCGTGAGGGGCTGCAACGCTTCGAGCCCGGCGCGCAGGGCGAGCACAAGCTGGCACGCGGCTTCCTGCCCACACAGGTGCGCAGCCACCATTGGGTGGCCCACCCGCAATTCCGCGAGGCGCTGCACGAATGGTGCGCGCGTGAGCGCGAAGACGTGGCCGGCTATGCGCGGGCGTTGGCCAGGCATTCGCCGTTCAAGCCTGAGGCTACTGCGCCATGAGCCGCCGCCCCGGCCCCTACCTGCTGGACGACGCCAGCGACGCAGCCTTCCCGCCAGCAGAGCTGGCCCTGCGCGAGCCCGATGGCCTGCTGGCGCTCGGCGGCGACCTGTCGCCCGTGCGCCTGCTCAACGCCTATGCGGGCGGCATCTTCCCGTGGTTTTCGGAAGGCCAGCCATTGCTGTGGTGGTCGCCCGACCCGCGCATGGTGTTCCGTACCGATGGCGTGCACCTGTCCAGCCGCTTCCGCCGCAGCCTGCGCGCCAGCGGCTGGCGGGTACGCGCGGATACCGCCTTTGCCGAGGTGATGCTGGCCTGCGCCAAAGCGCCCCGCCCCGGCCAGGACGGCACCTGGATCACCCCCGCCATGCTCGATGCCTATGTCGCCCTGCACGGGCTCGGCTACGCGCATTCGGTGGAGGTTTTCGACGAGGACGATGCGCTTGTGGGCGGCATCTACGGGATCGCCATCGGCCATATGTTCTTCGGCGAAAGCATGTTCAGCGGGCGCAGCGGCGGCTCCAAGGTGGCGCTGGCGGCGTTGGCGCGCACCTTGGACGGCTGGGGCTGGCCACTGATCGATGCCCAGGTGGAGAACCCCCACCTTGTACGGATGGGCGCCAGCCTCATGCCCCGGGACCGGTTCCTGGCACAGGTGCGGCAGCTGGTACGCGAGCCCGCCCAGCCCGGCCCGTGGACCGGCCTGTTCGGCGAGTTTCCCGCCGCGATGCTGGCTGGAAGCCAACCGGTTTAACGCAAACTTTGCATCAAACGCCCGGGCAGCGTAAAATGCCCGCCCTTAGGCCCAAGGGCCGTCCGCAGAACCGCACAGGGCTACATGTCGAAAGACGACTCCATCGAGTTCGAAGGCACCGTCAGCGAGACGCTGCCGAACACCACATTCCGCGTTCGTCTGGAAAATGGGCATGAAATCATCGCCCACATTTCCGGCCGCATGCGCAAGAACTACATCCGCATCCTGACCGGCGATCGCGTCAAGGTCGAGATGACGCCGTACGACCTGACCAAGGGCCGTATCACCTACCGCATGAAGTAAGCGCGGTACGCAGGGCGTTTGCCTGGAAAGCCAGCCTTCGTGCTGGCTTTTTTGCGTGGGCTTTGGGGCGGGGAACAGGGAGCGGGGAAGCGGGAGTATTGGCCGCTGCGCAACCGTTCTTCCTGCAATGAAAAAGCCCGCACCACCTTTCGATGATGCGGGCCTTGTTGCTGTGGCGGAGCGGTGAAGCGGCTACCCGGGGGAGTGCCAGCACCCCCTCAAGCCCTCATTCCCACCTCCCCGCCTCACTCCACTGTCACCGGCAGCAGGTGCTCCGGCTCGGCCTCGGTTTCCACGACCAGTTCGCCATCGCGCACGTCGATGTTGACCTTGCCGCCGTTCATCAGCTTGCCGAACAGCAGCTCGTCGGCGAGCGGGCGCTTGATCTTGTCCTGGATGACGCGGCTCATCGGGCGGGCACCCATTTCCGGGTCGAAGCCGTGCTGGGCCAGCCAGTCGCGCGCGGCCGGCGTGGCCGACAGCGTGACGTGCTTGTCCTGCAGCAGCATCTCCAGCTCGATCAGGAACTTGTCCACCACGCGCAGAATGTGGTCCAGCCCCAGCGCCTGGAACTGCACCACCGCATCCAGGCGGTTGCGGAATTCCGGGGTGAAGCTCTTGCGGATCACTTCCATCGCATCGGTGGCGTGGTCCTGCTTGGTGAAGCCGATGGAGCGGCGCGCGGCCTGGGTGGCACCGGCGTTGGTGGTCATCACCAGGATCACGTTCTTGAAGTTGGCTTCGCGGCCGTTGGTGTCGGTGAGGATGCCGCGGTCCATGACCTGCAACAGGATGTTGAAGATGTCCGGGTGCGCCTTCTCCACCTCGTCCAGCAGCAGCACGCAGTGTGGCGTCTTGACGATCTTCTCGGTCAGCAGGCCACCCTGGTCGAAGCCGACATAGCCCGGGGGCGCACCGATCAGGCGGCTTACCGAATGCGGCTCCATGTACTCGCTCATGTCAAAGCGCACCAGCTCGATACCCAGCTGCAGCGCGAGCTGGCGGGTCACCTCGGTCTTGCCCACGCCGGTGGGGCCGGCGAACAGGAAGTTGCCGATCGGCTTGTCCGGGTTGCCCAGCCCCGAGCGTGACAGCTTGATGGCCGAGGCCAGGCTGTCGATGGCCGGGTCCTGGCCGAAGATCACCATCTTGAGGTTGCGCTCCAGGTGGCGGAGCACGTCCTTGTCGGTGGCGGTCACCTGCTTGGCCGGAATGCGCGCCATCTTGGCCACGATGGCCTCGATCTCGGCAATGTCGATGTGTTCCTTGCGCTCGTCCTCCGGCAGCAGGCGCTGGCGCGCGCCGGCCTCGTCGATCACGTCGATGGCCTTGTCCGGCAGCAGACGGTCGGCGATGTGCTTGACCGACAGGTCCACCGCCGCCTGCAGCGCGTCATCGCCGTAGGTCACGCTGTGGTGCGCCTCGTACTTGGCGCGCAGGCCCTTGAGGATTTCGTAGGCCTCGCCCACGGTCGGCTCGACGATGTCGATCTTCTGGAAGCGGCGTGCCAGCGCACGGTCCTTCTCGAAGATGCCGCGGTATTCCTGGAACGTGGTCGAGCCGATGCAGCGCAGCTCGCCCGAGGCCAGCGCCGGCTTGATCAGGTTGGAGGCATCCATGGTGCCGCCCGACGCCGAACCGGCACCAATGATGGTGTGGATCTCATCGATGAACAGCACCGCGTTGGGAATCTTCTTCAGCGCGGTGATCACGCCCTTCAGGCGCTTCTCGAAATCACCGCGGTACTTGGTGCCGGCAACCAGCGCGCCAAGGTCCAGCGAATAGATCACCGCATCGGCCAGCACGTCCGGCACCTCGCCATCGACAATCCGCTTGGCCAGGCCTTCGGCGATGGCGGTCTTGCCCACGCCGGCCTCACCCACGTACAGCGGGTTGTTCTTGCGGCGGCGGCACAGCACCTGGATGGTGCGCTCGATCTCGTCACGGCGGCCCACCAGCGGGTCGATGCGCCCGGCCTTGGCCTGCTCGTTGAGGTTGCTGGCGAACTCGCTCAGCGATTCGCCCTTGCCCTCGCCTTCACCGCCCTCGGCACGCCCCTCGCCCTCCAGCGGTGCGGACATGTCGGCATCGTCGCCGCCCTTGCCCACGCCGTGGGACAGGTAATTGACCACGTCCAGGCGGGTCACGTCCTGCTGGTTGAGGTAATAGACAGCGTGCGATTCCTTCTCGCCGAAGATGGCTACCAGCACGTTGGCGCCGGTCACTTCCTTCTTGCCCGAGGACTGCACGTGGTACACGGCACGCTGCAGCACGCGCTGGAAGCCCAGCGTCGGCTGGGTGTCGCGGCCATCGTCTTCGGCCAGCAGCGACACCGAGGCGTTGATGGCCTTCTCCAGCTCGTCGCGCAGGCGCTCCAGGTCGGCACCGCACGCCTTCAGCACCGCCTGTGCCGAAGCGTTTTCAAGCAGGGCCAGCAGCAGGTGCTCCACCGTCATGTACTCATGACGTGCTTCCCGGGCGCGCTTGTAGCACTGACCAATGGTCTGCTCGAGGTCTTTACTGAACATGTGGCACTCCGGTTCCGGTTGCAGACAATATGCGGCCTTGCTGCGTGTTTTCCAGCACCCTAGCGGCGCTCATGTAGAAGCGATGTCAGCTGCGGGACAGGCAGGGGCATCCATGAACGGAACATTCAGTTTCAACGAAAACGATGACACACCGTGCCTCCGCGCGCAAACCATTGAACGGCTTGGCAAACCCGTCTGCAGCAGACGCCAGCTCTTACGCGCTGGCGGCCCGCCTGCCCGGCTCTGCCGCCCGAGGAAAGATCGGAATCAGGCGCGTTCCATCGTACACAGCAGCGGGTGCTGGTTCATCCGCGCGAACTCGTTGACCTGGGCCACCTTGGTCTCGGCCACCTCGCGGGTATACACGCCGCAGATGCCACGGCCACGGGTATGGACGTGCAGCATCACCTGGGTGGCCTTGTCCAGGTCCATCGAGAAGAAGTCCTGCAGCACCGTCACCACGAAATCCATCGGGGTGTAGTCGTCGTTGAGCAGCAGCACCTGGTACTGCGGCGGCGGCGCAACCTCGGGCTTTGCCGGGGCTACCAGCAGGCCGTGATCGGTGTCTTGTTGGGGCTTGGTTGGCATCCCTTCATTATAGCGGTCCGGCGCCTGTCGCTTGCCTGTATTGGACGCAGCCCCCCTGCCCGCCCGTACAATTTGCGGGTCAACCAACCATTGATGGGGAAATGATGAACAAGTCCATTACCGGTATTGCAATGGCCGCGCTGTTGGCCACCGCTGCGGGGAGCGCAGTTGCCGGTGAACCCGACCGTGCCACCGGCCGCCTGCTCGATTCGCTCGACTACAAGTACGAGGTGGACGAGGACGGCGACTACAAACTGGTGTTCGATCTGGACAACAACCGCACCCAGCTGGTGTTCGTGCGTTCGAACGTGGAAACCTTCGGCACCCACCACGTGCGTGAAATCTGGTCGCCCGGCTACAAGTCGCCGAGCCCGCAGTTCAGCGCCGCCGTGGCCAACCGCCTGCTGGAGGATTCCCACGAATCCAAGATGGGGGGCTGGGTGAAGCAGGGTGAGCTGGCCATGTTCGTGGTCAAGATCGACGCCGACGCCAGCGCCGAGCAGCTCTCCGACGCCATCGACGCCGCCTCGCGCAGCGCCGACGGGATGGAGCTGGAGCTGACCAAGCAGGACGAGTACTGAGCGTGAATGCTTTGCAGCCCCAGCGTTGGGCGCCACATGTGACCGTGGCAACCGTGGTTTCCCGCGCAGGGCAGCTGCTGCTCGTGGAAGAAGAGATTGCCGGCCGGCGGGTGTTGAACCAGCCGGCTGGCCACCTTGAGCCTGACGAAAGCCTGCTGGAAGCGGCCATCCGCGAAACCCGCGAGGAAACCGGCTGGGAGGTCAAGCTGACCGGCTTCATCGGCAGCTACCAGTGGCAGGCGCCCGATGGCACCCCCTTCCTGCGCTTCGCCTTTGCCGCCGAGCCGCTGCGCCACCACCCGGAGCAGCCACTGGATGAGGGCATCGTGCAGGCCGTGTGGCTCTCGCCCGACGCCCTGCAGTCGGACATGGCGCGGCTGCGCAGCCCGCTGGTTTGGCAGACCGTGTCCGACTGGCTGGCCGGCCAACGCTACCCGCTGTCCATCGTGAGGCAGGTGCCGTGAGCCGCCCGGGTGTGGTCGTCGGCGTGTCCGGCGGCGTGGATTCCTCCGTTGCCGCACTGACCCTCGTTCAACAGGGGCTGGATGTCGCCGGACTGTTCATGCAGAACTGGGCCGATGACGGCAGCGGCCACTGCCGTGCCGAGGAGGACCGCCGCGATGCGGTGGCCGTATGCGGCCGCCTTGGCATTCCCTTTCATTTCCGCGATTTCTCCGACGAATACTGGAAAGGCGTGTTCGAGCACTTTCTTGCCGAATACGCCGCCGGCCGTACGCCCAACCCGGACGTGCTGTGCAACCGTGAAGTCAAGTTCAAACACTTCCTTGATGCCGCGCGTGAGCTGGGCGCCGAGCGCATCGCCACCGGCCATTACGCGCAGGTGGCCCAATCCGCTGGCCGCTGGCGCCTGCTGCGAGGTGCCGACCGTGGCAAGGACCAGAGCTACTTCCTGCACCAATTGGGGCAGGCACAGCTGTCGGCCACGCTGTTTCCCATCGGCCACATGGAAAAGAGCGAGCTGCGCCGCATCGCCCGCGAGGCCAGCCTGCCGACCCATGCCAAGAAGGATTCCACCGGCATCTGCTTTATCGGCGAGCGCGATTTCCGCGAGTTCCTGGGCCAGTACCTGCCCGCCCGCGAAGGTGAGATGCACGACCCGGATGGCCAGCTGATAGGCCGCCACCCGGGCGTGTTCTACTTCACGCTGGGCCAGCGCGAGGGCCTGAACATTGGCGGCGTGCGTGGCCGCCCTGCCGCACCGTGGTTCGTGGTGGGCAAGGATGTGGCAAGCAATATCCTGTACGTTGACCAGGGCCATGACAGCCCGTGGCTGCAGTCCAGCTGGCTGCGCAGCGAAACGATGCACTGGATCGCAGGCGCACCGCCGGCACGTCGTTTCGAGTGCACCGCACAGACCCGTTACCGCCAGCCGGACGAACCCTGCAGCGTGGACGTGCGCGATGACGGCACGCTGGACGTGCACTTCCCGCGCCCGCAACGTGCGGTTACACCGGGCCAGTCACTGGTGCTGTACGACGGCATGGAATGCCTGGGCGGTGCCGTGATTGCCGCCACCGATGCACCCTTGGAGCGCCGTTTTCGCGCACCCGTTTCCCCTTGATGAGGTAGCCATGAGTTTTTCTATCGATGACCGCGTACTTGCCGTTGCCGGCATTGCCCAGGCCCTTCAGCAGGTGCGCCGCATCGCCGAAACCGGCCATTCGGAAGCCAGCGTGGTGCGCACCGCGATGGACAGCGTGATGCGCATTGATGCAGCCACGCCGGCCGAGGTGTACGGCAGTGCGTTGCAGGTGGAACCCGGCCTGCGGGTGGTGCGCGATTACTTCCGCAACCAGGGCAAGGACGACCTGCTGCCACGCCTGGCACTGTCGGTGATGCAGCTGGAGCGCCGTTTCGTGCGCGAGGGCGCCACCGTGGACAAGGTCTCCGCTGGCATCGCCCGCGCAGCCGGCATTGCCCGCGAACAGGGCGACAGCAATCACCCGGACGTGCTCAATGCACTGGGCGCGCTGTATGCGGACACCATCAGCCAGCTCAAGCCGCGCATCATGGTGCAGGGCAATCCACACTATCTGGGTCAGGCGGCGGTGGTTTCGGAAATCCGTGCGCTGCTGCTGGCCGCCGTGCGTTCGGCGGTGCTGTGGCGCCAGCTGGGCGGCAGCTATTGGGATTTCATCTTCTCGCGCAAGACCATGCTCGAAGCCATCGAGCGCAAGGTGCGCTGAGCTACTCCGGGGCTACCTTCATGGCAGCCCTTTTCAGACAACCTGATTCGCCTCGAATCTCAGCCAAACTACTGGGCAGCCAGGAAGGCGTAGATCACTACCTTCTCCCATTTGCGGGACCTGCAGCCCCAACTGACTTCGTTGCCCTCACCCCAACCCCTCTCCCGCATGCGGGAGAGGGGCTCTCAGCTCAGACTCGACGCTGATCAGGTTCAGACAGGGCGTTTCAGGCGCCCTGCTCCACCGGTTACAGTGCGGCGATGCGCACCGGTATCGACTTGGCCGCAGGCGTGCCACTGATGCGGTCATAGTGATCCAGCGGCAACAGCGGATTGAGCTCCGGGTAGTAACCGGCGATGGCACCACGTGGCATCGGGTAATCGAGCACGGTCAGCCCGTCGATACGGCGGCTGATGCCATCGTCGCTCACGGTTTCAATGCTCACCAGCGCCTCCTTCTCCAGACCACGCGCCAGCCGATCCTCGATGTTCATGAACAACACCATGCGGTCGTTGTACACGCCACGGTAGCGGTCGTTATAGCTGTAGATGGTGGTGTTGTACTGGTCGTGCGAACGTACCGTGGCCAGCCGCAGCACGTCCGGATCATTCACCGGATCATTCACATGCAGGCCCGGCAGCACCAGGAAGTTGGCCTTGCCGTTCGGCGTGGGCCACACGCGACGGCGCGGCGGGATGTCCAGATGGAAGCCCTTGGGGTTCTGGATGCGCTCGGCGAAGCCGGCGAATATTTCCGGGTAGACATCGGCAATGAGATCGCGGATCGGCGCGTAGTCGTACATGTAGGCTGCCCAGTCCACCTTGCTGTCGGGCAAGGTCGCCATCGCCATGCGGCAGACAATCTCCACTTCCGGCATCAGTTTGTCGCTGGCCGGCTCCAGCACGCCACGTGAGGCGGTGACGTTGGACATGGCGTCCTCGATGGTCACGAACTGCTCGCCGGCAGGTGTGCGTATCCATTCCGAACGCGCCACCACCGGCAGGATCAGCGCATCGCGCCCATGTACCAGATGGCCGCGGTTGAGCTTGGTGGCGATGCCGACGGTCAGTTCCAGCCCACGCATGGCAGCATAGGAACGCTCAGTGTCGGGCACGGCATGGATGAAGTTGCCGCCCAGGCCAATGAACACCTTGGCCTGGCCGTTCATCATTGCTTCCACGGACTCGACCACATGGTGGCCGTGCTCGCGCGGCGGCTCGAACCCGAACACATCGCGCACCCGGTCCAGGTAACGCTGCGAAGGTTTTTCGTCGATGCCGACGGTGCGGTCACCCTGTACGTTGGAATGGCCACGAATAGGGCCGATGCCGGCGCCCGGCTTGCCGAAGTTGCCCCGCAGCAGCAGCAGGTTGGTCACCTGCTGCAGCAGGCGCGAGCCCTGCTGGTGCTGGGTCAGGCCCATGCCGTAGCAGATGATGGTGGCATTGGAGCGGATGTAGATTTCGGCGACACGGCGTATCTGCTCCTGCTTCACGCCGGACACGCGCTCTATCTCGTCCCAATCCTGCGCCAGCGCATCCTCGCGCACGGCCTCCAGGCCAACGGTGTGCTCGGCCAGAAAGGCCTCGTCCAGCACCGGCTCGCCGTTGGCTTCGCGCTCGAACATCACCTTCATCATGCCCTTGATCAGTGCAAGGTCGCCGCCGATCTTGACCTGCACAAACTCGCTGGAAATGGGTGTGGAGCCGAAGGTGGCCATCTGCACCACGTCCTGCGGCTCGGCGAAGCGGATGAGGGCACGCTCGGGCATGGGGTTGACCAGCACAATGGGGATGCCGCGCTTCCGCGCATCCACCAGATTGGTCATCATGCGCGGCGAGTTGGTGCCGGTGTTCTGGCCCATCACGAAGATGGCCTCGGCATCGTCGAAGTCACCCAGCACAATGGTGCCCTTGCCGACACCAATGGCGGGCGGCAGGCCACGGCTGGTCGGCTCGTGGCACATGTTGGAGCAGTCCGGGAAGTTGTTGGTACCGAACTCGCGCACGAAGATGGAGTACAGGAACGCCGCCTCGTTGGGCGTGCGCCCGGAGGTGTAGAACTCTGCCTGGTGCGGGCTGTCCAGCGCCTGCAGGTGACGGGCAATCAATGCGAAGGCCTCGTCCCATTCACATGGAACGTAATGGTCCGTGGCCGCGTCATAGCGCATGGGTTCGGTGAGCCGCCCCTGCATTTCCAGCCAGTAGTCACTCTGCGCCATCAGCTCGGTGACACTGTGCTCGGCGAAGAATCCGCGCTCGATGCGGTTTTTGGTGGCTTCCCAGGCCAACGCCTTGGCGCCGTTCTCGCAGAATTCCAGCTTGCGGGTGTGGTCGGCATCGGGAAATGCGCAGCTGGGGCATTTGAAGCCGCCGGGCTGGTTCATGGCCAGCAGCGCCCTGGAGCCTTTGGTCACCACGCTCTGTTCCAGCAGCACCTTGGCGGTAGCACCCGCAGCACCCCAGCCACCCGCAGGATGATCGTAGGGCTTGTAACGGGGAGGCTTCTGCTCGCTCATGATCTGGCACCTTCAAGAGGGTGGAGGTCGTGCTGCATGCGGCAATCATTCAAACATGGATCGCCGCCTCCTGCGGAACCGCCGGCACCGCGGGTATTGGCACCAAGCGTGCCATGGCGGGCGTCATAACGGCGTGGCGGCGCAGGCGCCGGATGACACCTTGATGCGGCCTTGATTCGCTGCGCTGCATCATCGCACCACGCCAATGATTGGCTATGGTCACGATGAATGAAGCACGCCAACGCTCCGCCAATGCCCAGCCGCAAGCCAGCACGCCCCGCAGAGTCCGTACCCGGCACCGCGCGCCGCGGCGTGCAGCGTTGGCGCGGTGGCGTGGGCGAAGCACTGGCCGATGCGGTGGCCGAGGAGGTGCCGGTGGCGATGCGCTACAACGGTGCATCCTTCGCGGTGATGATGGCCACACCCTGCGATCTGGAGGACTTCGCCATGGGCTTTTCGCTCAGTGAAGGCCTGATCCTGAAGCCGGATGACCTGTTGCGGGTTGAGGTGCAGCCACGGCTTGAAGGCATTGAACTGGCCATGACCGTGGCCGCCGGCACACCCGGTGCCCTGCTGGGCGAATCGCCCACGCGTTTGCTGCCGGGGCGCAGCGCCTGCGGCATCTGCGGAACGCGTGAACTGGAGGATGCTCTGCGCGCGCCGCCGCCGCTGGACAGCGACCAACGCTACCCGGTGGCGGCGTTGCAGCGTGCACTGGAAACACTGGAGCAGCACCAGCCCATGAACGCGCGCACAGGCGCCACCCATGCCGCCGCTTGGGCCGATGAGGCCGGCGACATTCAGCTGGTGCGCGAAGACGTGGGCCGCCACAACGCGCTGGACAAGCTCACCGGCGCCATGTGCCGGCAGAGCCTGCCCACCACCCGGGGGCTGCTGCTGATTTCCAGCCGCGCCAGCTACGAAATGGTAAGCAAGGCCGCGCAGGCCGGCATCGGCATTGTTGCGGCGTTGTCGGCGCCCACCGCGCTGGCCATCGACATCGCCCAGTCAGCCCGCATCTGCCTGGTCGGCTTCGCGCGCCAGAACGGTTACAACGTCTATACCTGCGCGGAGCGACTGCAGAGCTGAGCCACGTCGTCAACGCAGCTGCGCCTTGACCAGCGGATTGAGCAGGTAGTTGAGCACGCTGCGTTTGCCGGTGAGGATGTCCACTTCGGCAATCATGCCGGGGATGATCGGCAATACTTCATCACCGCGCTTGAGCGCCCCGCCCCTGGTGCGGATCAGCACCTGGTAGAACGCCTCCTTGCCGCGCGGCGTGTTCTCCTCGATGGTATCGGCACTGATCTGTTCAACCGTGCCTTCCAGGTCGCCATAGATGGTGTAGTCGTAGGCGGTGATCTTGACCTTGGCCGGCATGCCGGGCACAAGAAAGGCCACATCACGCGGGCGGATGCGTGCCATCACCAGCAGCCGCTCTTCCACCGGAATCACTTCCATGATGGGCTCGCCCGGGGGTATCACGCCGCCACGGGTGTTGATGAGCACGGTGTTCACCCGGCCGCGCACCGGCGAAACGATCTGCGTTCGGCGCAGCTGGTCTTCGCGCTGGGTGACGATGGGTTCCAGCGCGCTGAGGTCTGCCTTGCGCCTGGCACGCTCGGTATAGGCCTCCTGGAAATAGGTATTGCGCAGCTCACTCAGCTTGCCGCCGAGCGTGGCAATCTCCTGGGTCAGCTTGAGTTCCTCCATCTGGCTCACCGCCTGCCGCGCCACCAGTGGCCTTACGATCTGCAACTGCTGCCGCGCCAGCACCATCTGCTGCCCAATGGCCGCGGTGCTCTGCTGCAGGGTCGCCCGGCGCGACTGGAACAGCTCGCGCTCCGAGCGCGCCAGCGCACTGTCCCCGGCAATGCCGGGTGGAAACTCGATATGGTCCTTGCCCAGCACTTCGGCATCCAGGCGCGCGATGGCTGCCTGCAGCACCAGCGCCTGGTTGGCCGACTCCTGGTAATTGGTACGGAAGTGGGTCTGCTGCAATTGCACCAGCGGCTGCCCGGCTTCCACCAGCTCACCCTCCTTTACCAGCAGGCTGTCCAGAATGCCGCCTTCCAGGCTTTGTATCTTCTGGATGCGGCTGTAAGGAACCACCCGCCCCTCGCCGCGGGTGATCTGGTCTACTTGTGCCCATGCCGCCCAGGCGATGAACAACAGCACGGTCCATAGCAACGCCCACATCAGGGGCTGGTACACAGGGTGGGTGGCGGTCAGCAACGGATCGGCAAGCGCCCGCCGTAACGCGATGCTGCTGCGCTTCTGTCTGTCAGCCATGGCTCGCCTCCGCCGCATCAACATGCGTCGCCGGAGCCTGCACCTGGTTGCCCCGCACTACCTCGGCCAGCGGGCCATCCATCACCACCCTGCCCTGCCGCAGCACGACCGCACGGCTCACCAGCGAGAGCATCGCTTTCTTGTGCGTGGTGATGACCAGCGTGCGACCAACCAACCAGTTCTGCAGGTAGCCGATCACGTTGTTTTCGCTCTGCTGGTCAAAGGCGGCGGTGGGTTCATCCAGCAGCAGCACGGGCGGATCCTGCAGCAGCACGCGGGCCAGGCCAACGGCCTGCCGCTGCCCGCCCGACAGGCTGGTATTACCCTGCAACGGCATGTCCAGGCCTTGCGCATGTGCACGCACAAAGCGGCCCATGCCTACGCCGTCCAGCACTTCCAGCATGTCCTCGTCGGTGAGTGCCGCACCATCCAGATTGAGGTTGGAACGCAGTGTGCCTTGGAACAGCGCCACATCCTGCGGCAGGTAGCCGATGCCTCGCATGCGGTCTGCCGGATCAATCTGTCCCAGCGCGATATCGTCGAGCACGATGCGCCCCTGGGTAGGGTCCAGCAACCCAGCCAACAGGCGCAACAAGGTGGACTTGCCTGCCCCGTTGCCACCCAGCAGGGCCACCCGCTGCCCCGCCGCTATGGACAGCGCATGCACATCGACCACGGGCGGAGCATCACCGTGCGCCATGCGTACCTCGTGCAACTGGTAGTGCCCCTGCAGCCGCTGGCGTTGTACGAAACGGCGGCCGCGTGGCCGCTCCTGCGCGCTGCCCATCAACTGGTCCAGGCCTTCCATGGCCACGCGGGTGTGCTGCCAACGGCCGAGTACGGCAGCTGCCTGCGACAGCGGTGCAATCGCGCGCGAGCCGAGAATCGAACAGGCCACCAGCCCGCCCACCGTCATCACCCCGTCATTGATGCGGTAGACACCAAACATCACCACGCCCACGTAGGCCAGTTGCTGCACCACACTCGCACCGTAGGACAGGCTCGATGCCAGCGTGTGCGACTTCATGGCCGTGCCTGCCAGCTGCGCGGTCAGCGCCTCCCACTGTTGCTGGTTGCGCGCTTCGGCCCGCGTGGATTTCACCGTTTCCAGGTGCTCGAACGCTTCGAGCAGCAATCCATTCTTCATGGCGCCTTCGCGCAGGCTCTGTCGTGACAGTTGTGCCAGCGGCCGCTGTGCCAACAGGCCCGGCACCACCATCAGCACGCAGGCAATCAGCGGCACCCACACCACGTGGCCACCTATCACGGCGATGATGGCAAGGAAGATGAGCACGAACGGCAGATCACTGATCAGCGCGGCGCTGGATGATGTGAAGAACTCGCGCACCGACTCGAACTCACGCACCTGGGTGCTGAATGCCCCCATCGAGGACGGCCTTGCCGCCAACCGCACACCAAGCACGCGCGAGAACAGCAGCGTTGAAAGCTGGATGTCCAGCCGTTTGCCCAGCACGTGCAGCAACTGCCCCCGCAGTACGCGCAGCACGCCTTCCACCACGATGGCCACGGCCACACCACTGCCCAGCACCCACAAAGTATCGAAGGCTCCATTGGGCACGACCCGGTCGTACACCTGCATGGCGAACAAGGCCGATGCGATGGCCAGCAGGTTGGCCACAAACGCGGCCAATGCTACTTCGGCATAGGAGCGCCACAGACGTTTGAGTGGCCCGAAGAACCAGTGTGCGGGCGCCGCTGCGCCATAACCGGAAGCATGCCCATCCGCACGGAAACGGGGCTTGGCAAAGACGGCTATGCCACTGTAAAGGCGCTCGAGCTCAGTCTGCTCCAACTGCTGTTCGCCGCCATCGGACTCGGGCAGGAGCACCCGCGCCACCCCATCCGCCATATCAATCAGCACGGCCGTGGTGCCACTGTGCAGCATCAGCAGGGCGGGCAGCAGATGGGTATCCATGGCCGCCAATGCATGCGGCTTCACGCGGGCGTTCAGGTCGGCCCGACGCAGCGCCCTGGGCACCATTGCCAATGACAGGCGGCCTTGGGCCAAGGCAACGCCATCCAGCAGCTCGGCTTCACCCAGGGGCCGCCCCAACACACGGCACAGCAGCAACAGGCCCGCGCGCAGCGGGTCTTGAGTGGTGCCCACCGGTTCAGTGCGTGGTGTGGGCATGACCATCTCCTTCAAGCAGACTGCACAGCAGGCCAAGCTGCGCAGCGGCGCGGTAGCCAAGGCGGATGCGTTCGCTCTGCAGGGCCAGCAGCTGCCGCTCGGCTTCGAGTTGTTCGCGTTGGACGGTGAGTAGGTCGACGATGTCGCGGCGCCCTATTCCGAACTGGTCGCGGTATAGATTCGCCACCTGCTCTGCCTCGGCCACCTGTATCTGCAGGGCTGCCAGACGGCGCTCCAGCGTTGCTGCGCTGTCCTGCAGGCTGTGCAGCTTGCGGCGCAGCTCGCGGCGGGTGGCGTCGGCATTCCAGTAGGCGGCCTCCATCTGCTGGCGTGCCGCTGCCGAACGCTGAAAGCCTGACAGTCCCTGCATCGGATCCATGCGCAGCCGCACCGCCACGACCGTGTCGTCCTGCATATGCCCGCCGATCTCACGCCGCAACGCGGAGGCCTCCACGTTCAACTGTGGCAGCAACGCTGCTCTTGCCCGGCGCATGTCCGCCTCGGCCTTGTTGATGACTTCCTCAGCCCGCCGCTGCAACGGCGAACGACTGATGAGCTGCTGCAAGCCTGGCTCATCGCCGATGCCAGGTATCTGCACGGCAACCGGCTCCAGCAGGCCCACGGCGTCGCTCCCGACCAGGATGCGGAACTGGCCCTGCGCATCGGCAAGCGCACCTTCCTCCACGGCCAGCTGTTCACGGCCGCGTGCAAGGTCCAGGTTGGCCCGCTCCGATTCGGCACGGTCTGCATAGCCACTGCCACTGCGCAGTTGCGCCATGCGCGCGACAGCCTCGGTACGTTCGACATAGCGTGCCGCCGCGCCCGCCCTGCGCTCTGCAAGCAACACATCGAGGTAGGTTTCCATGATGTCCAGGGCCGCATCATCACGTGCTACTTCGGCGGCGGCCTGCAGCCCGCGTTGTTCTGCGCCCGCCTTGGCCACCGCGCTGCCTGCCCTGCCCCAATCGAACAACGGCTGGGACAGCGTGACGTCATACACCAAAGCGCCCATGTCGCCTGCCTTGGGCCCGCCGGAAAGCTGCAAGGTGGGAAAGTAGCCGGCGCGTGCGATATCCACTTCGGTTCCAGCCCGTTCGGCTTCGGCCAGCGCGGCATGCCACTGCGGATGGATGAGCAGCCCGGCGTTTACCGCTTCCCGCAGTGACATCGCCCGTGCTGCAGGCGGCAGGCACAGCGCCAGCAGCGCGATTGCCACGCTGCTGGCGAAGCTGGCACCCATGGCCACCACATCAAGCCACCACGACCAGGGCTGTATTCTCCTCGACCAGCACCGTCGAGGTGCCGTACGTGTACACCTCATACAGGATGCCATTGATCAGCTGTGTGGTGCCGGTATCAACGGCCCCCACGATATTGATGGTGTCGTTCAGTTCACCGGTTATCTGCAGGATATGGCTACCGTCGGTGATGGCCAGGACCTCGGCTGCGGTGAGCGTGAGAGTGCTGCCTGCATCGCCCCTGCCAAGGTCGATGCGTTCGATGCTGCTTAGGGTTCCCACGCCTGCCGCGTTGTAGTCCAGGTCAATGCCATTGGCCAGCAACAGGGTGTCGAAGCCCAGCCCTCCGCCCACGCTGGCGTAGTTGGTTGCGGTGATCTGGATGGTGTCATTGCCATCCCCAGCGAGCACATGGTCGCCGGTGCCGGCGTTGAATATCAGGTCATCCCCAGCGCCTGCATTTATGTACTCCGAGCTGCCGTCGGCACCGGACATCACGTCGCCACCGGGCGTGCCATTCACGTCGATACGGCCGATGCTCAGCAGCACTCCGTTGTCGTTCAAGGTAATGCCGTATGCGGCACTGTCATTGCCAGTGGTGTCCGTGCTCACAACCGTGAAGGACAGATCCACGCCCAATGCCAGTATCTCGGTGGCCGTCAGGCCCAACTGGCTGAGAACGGCAGGATCGAGCAGGTTCAACGCCCAATCGCCCGCCGGATCGGCTTGGATCGGTACCAACTGCACATCCAGCGCCGGTGTGGTCACACGGATGGCCACACTCGAGTTGGGGTCGGTTGTGCCACTCAGGCCCAGCCTCGGTGGCAGCGCATTGGTATCCAACGCGAAATTGCCGATTGTCACCGGCTGCTCGATGTTTGGCCCCACGCCAACACTGGCCACGTTGCTGGGGTTGCCGGCGACATCGGCGCCAACCACGGACACCTGGGCATTCAAGAGTTGGTCCCAGGTGAGGCCGATATCCAGACCGGTGAGAAGATCAAGCGAGGCCAGCCCACTGTTGTCTGCTGTCAGCGTTGCGGTGGCTGTCGTGCCTACCCCGGTCACGGTCACCGTGAGCTCGGTACCGGGCTCGGAGGAGATGCTCAGCAGATTGCCCGCCAGTGACAACACCGGCAGTGGCGGTGCGATCGTATCGATTGTGAACGCGACCGGCGTCGAAACGGTACCGTTGACCATCTCGGCCGTGACGGTTGCCGCTCCCTCCGGGAACGGGCCATTGCCCCCAGGTGGAGTGATGGCCACGATGACATTGCCGGCGAGGATGTCGGCAGCAGTCAGGGTGTGGCTGGCCTCGGCTTCGTAGCCGCTCTGGCCCGCGAATTTCACCGTGACCACCTGCCCTGCCCGCATGGTGGGCCGCAATGTCACGTCCACCTGTATGCCGTCACCGATTTCAGCCGCGTTGACCCACGTATCGGCGGCCTCCGGCACACTGAACAGCGGCGTGGCCAGATCCGGGGCGGATGCTGTACCCGGCACACTGGTATTACCCGCAGCATCCACTGCTACTGCAACCACGGCTTCACCGGCGATCAGCGCAGGTGTCAGCGGCAGGCTGAAGGTGCCTGTGGCATCCAGATCCAGAACAACCGGATTGGCGCTGTCGCCATTGATGACCAGCTGAACCTGGCTGTCCGGCTCGGCGCTACCGGTGAGCAGGGCTCCGTCGGCACTGATGGTCAGCAATGGTGCCGCTGGTGCTACGGCATCCACGGTGGTTGTCGCGGTCGCGCCGGTATTGCCTGCGGCATCGGTTGCTGTGGCTTTGACCACGGTGCCGTCTGGCAATGCAGTCCCCGGCGTATAGCTCCAGCTACCGGTGCCATCCGTGGTGGTCACACCGATAGGGCCTCCCACTCCATCCGTCAGCGTGATGATGCTGTCGGCTTCAGCGGTGCCAGTGATCACGGTGCCGTTGCTTGGGTTGATGATGGGTGTCGGCGGCGCCACGGCGTCCACCGTGGTTGTCGCAGCGGTGCTGGGGTTGCCTGCGGCGTCTGTCGCTTTCGCGTTAACCACGGTACCGTCTGGCCAGGCGGTGCCAGGGGTATAGCTCCAGTTGCCTGTGCCATCCGTGGTGGTCCCACCGATAGGGTTTCCCACGCCGTCCGTCAGCGTGATGGTGCTGTCGGCTTCAGCGGTGCCAGTGATCACCGTGCCGTTGCTTGGGTTGATGATCGGTGCCGGCGGCGCCACGGCGTCCACGATGGTTGTCCCCGCGGTGCTGGGGTTGCCAGCGGCGTCGGTGGCTGTGGCATTGACCACGGTGCCGTTTGTCAGCGGCGCGGCGGGCGTGTAGCTCCAGTTGCCTGTTCCGTCCGTAGTGGTTATGCCAATTGGATTGCCAACGCTATCGGTGAGCGTGATAGTGCTGTCGGGTTCGGCGGTGCCAGAGATCACCGTGCCGTTACTTGGGTTGATGATGGGTGTCGGCGGCGCCACGGCGTCCACCGTGGTTGTCGCAGCGGTGCTGGGGTTGCCTGCGGCGTCGGTGGCTGTGGCATTGACCACGGTGCCGTTTGTCAGCGGCGCGGCGGGCGTGTAGCTCCAGTTGCCTGTTCCGTCCGTCGTGGTTATGCCAATTGGATTGCCAACGCTATCGGTGAGGGTGATGGTGCTATCGGCTTCGGCGGTGCCTGTGACTACGGTGCCATTACTCGGGGCGATGATCGGTGCCGGTGGTGGCACGGCATCCACGGTGGTTGTCCCCGCGGAGCTGGGGTTGCCTGCGGCGTCGGTGGCTGTGGCATTGATCACGGTGCCGTTTGTCAGCGGCGCGGCGGGCGTGTAGCTCCAGTTGCCTGTTCCGTCCGTCGTGGTTATGCCAATTGGATTGCCAACGCTATCGGTGAGGGTGATGGTGCTGTCGGCTTCAGCAATGCCAGTGATCACC
>DCXY01000019.1:0-213 GCA_002329155.1 Stenotrophomonas sp. UBA2124
ACAAAGGCGGTGTGGCGGGGTGAGCAGGGGTGCTGCGGAAGCACGCTTCCCGCAGTCCCGTTCCCGGTTCTCGCGAACAATCCCGTAGCCCGGATAAGCGAAGCGCATCCGGGGAATGCGGCAACCGCGGGATACGTGTGGAGGAAGCGCGCGGATCGAGATGGTCTGGCCGGAGGCTGATGCGCTATCGGTTTCCCGGGTGCGCTTCGCTTA
>DCXY01000019.1:506-98951 GCA_002329155.1 Stenotrophomonas sp. UBA2124
CGGTGTGGCGGGGTGCGCAGGGACGCTGCGGAAGCGCGCTTCCCGCAGTCCCGTTCCCGGTTCTCGCAATCAATCCCATAGCCCGGATAAGCGAAGCGCATCCGGGGGCATGAAGAACAGGGGATGCGCGATGGAAGAGCGTGCAGCCCCCAGCATGGATGATGGCCGATGCGCTATCGGCTTCCCGGGTGCGCTTTGCTTACCCGGGCTACAAGGGCGATGTGGCGGGGCGGGTAGGGGTGCTGCGGAAGCAGGCTTCCCGCAGCCCCGTTCCCGGTTCCCCGCCCTCAGCTCATGCCGCCTGCTGGGTGCGTAGCGAGCGCACCAGGCCGCCGATGTCCACGATCAACGCGACACGGCCATCGCCCAGAATGGTGGCGCCCGAGACGCCACCAATGCGGCGGTAGTTGTTCTCGATGTTCTTGACCACCACCTGCTGCTGGCCCAGAAGCTCGTCCACTTCCAGCGCGATCTTCTGGCCATCGCCTTCGACCACAACCACCAGCGGGTCGGTATTGCCGCCGCTGCGGTAGCCGTAGTAATGGCCCAGCGAGAGGATGGGCAGGTATTCGCCACGCACGCGCAGCACGCGGCCTTCGCCGGCCATGGTGCGGATGTCCTCGGCCTGCGGCTGCAGTGCCTCCAGCACGTAGGCCAGTGGCAGGATCAGGGTTTCGCCGGCCACCGAAACGGTCATGCCGTCGAGGATGGCGAGCGTGAGCGGCAGGCGGATCAGCACCCGCGTGCCGGCACCGGTGCGGCTTTCCAGCTGCACTTCGCCACCCAGCGCCTGGATGTTGCGGCGGACCACGTCCATGCCCACACCGCGCCCGGAAACATCGGTCACCGCGTCGGCGGTGGAGAAGCCCGGCTGGAAGATCAGGTCCCAGACCTGGGCATCGCTGGGGTTGTCGGGCACGCTCAGGCCGCGTTCGACAGCCTTGGCCAGAATCTTGTCGCGGTTCAGGCCGCGGCCGTCGTCACTGACCTCGATGACGATGTGCCCGCCCTGGTGCGAGGCGGCCAGGGTGATGGTGCCGGTTTCTTCCTTGCCTGCCTGGCGGCGTGCATCGGGGAGCTCCAGGCCATGGTCGATGGAGTTGCGCACCAGGTGCACCAGCGGGTCGGCGATCTTTTCGATCAGGCCCTTGTCCAGCTCGGTGCCTTCGCCGACGGTGCGCAGCCGCACCTGCTTGCCCAGGCGGCTGGAGAGGTCGCGCACCAGGCGCGGGAAGCGGCGGAACACCGCGTCCACCGGCAGCATGCGCACGCCGATGACGGCTTCCTGCAGGTCGCGGGTATTGCGTTCGAGCAGGTCCAGGCCGGCGAACAGCTGCTCGGCGTGTACCGGGTCCAGCCCGCCGGAAACCTGCTTGAGCATGGCCTGGGTGATGACCAGCTCACCCACCAGGTTGATCAGTGCATCCACCTTGTCCACGCTGACGCGGATGGAGCTTTCCGCCTCGTGCGCGGGCGTGCTGCTGGCCGCGCCATTGCCGCTCTTGATGTCGGACACGGTTGCAGCCGGCGTTGCCGGTGCCGCAGCGGTGGCGGGCGTGGCAGGCGGGTTGATGGCCAAGCTTGGCGGTGCGGCGGGCTGGATGTCCAACTCGCAGTCGTCCACCACCCAGGCAAAGGTGTCCTCGATGCGGCTGCGCGGCACCTTGCCGACCAGGCCAAGATCCCAGGCCAGGTAGGCTTCCAGCGGGTCCATCTGCTCGAAACCGGGCAGCCGCTCCATGCGCGGGGCGACATGCAGGGTGCCCAGGGTTTCCAGGTCGCGAATGATGCGCAGCGGGTCGTTGCCACTCATGAACAGCGACGGCGCCGGCACGAAGCCGATCTGCCAGCCGTCCGGGGTTTCCTCGGCCTTGGTGGCGGCGCTTGCCGGTGCCGCATCGCCGGCCAGCACGCTCTGCAGGCGCTCGGTGACCGCCTTGACCGCTGCCGGGTCCGCCGCCTGGCCGTGTTCGGCTTCGCGCAGCAAGGCGCGCAGCACGTCCACCGAGGACAGCATGGCATCGACCGCAGTGCTTTCCAGCACGCGCTTGCCGGCGCGCAGCTCGTCAAGCAGTGTCTCCAGCACGTGGGTGAGGCCGGCGATGGCCTCGAACCCGAACGTGCCTGCGCCGCCCTTGATGGAGTGGGCGGCGCGGAACACCGAGTTGATGATTTCCGGGTCGTTCTGGCCGTCTTCCAGGGCCAGCAGACCGGCCTCCATCGCGTCCAGCCCCTCGCGGCTTTCCTCGAAGAAGGTGGCGTGGAAGCGTTGCAGGTCCATGCTCATCGGCGCGGTATCCGTTTTGCTGTGCAGGCGGGCGGTCAGCCCAGGACTTTCTGTACGGTGGCAACCAGCTGTTCGGGGTTGAACGGCTTGACCAGCCAGCCGGTGGCACCGGCGGCCTTGCCTTCGGATTTCTTGTCGGCAGCCGATTCGGTGGTGAGCATCAGCAGCGGGGTGAACTTGTAGTCCGGCAGCTGGCGCAGCTCACGGATCAGCGCGATGCCGTCCATGTTGGGCATGTTGACGTCGGTCACCACCGCATTGAAACGCTGGCCCTTGGCGCGGCCCAGAGCCACGGCGCCATCTTCGGCTTCTTCAACCGAAAAGCCGGCCGAGGTGAGGGCGAAAGAGACCATCTGGCGCATCGACGCCGAGTCGTCCACCACCAGGATTCGTGCGCTCATGCAGCGTTCTCCACAGAATTCATCGTGTCAGGGGTTGCTTCCAGGCCAAGGGCCGGGAGGACGCCGAGCAGGCGCGCGGCGTCACGGAAGGTTGGTGAGGCGTTGTCGAACACGGTGACAAGACCGTTCTGGCGCCGGGCCAGGGCAAACGCGCACAGCACCTGCAGGGCTGCGGTATGGATGCGGCCCACCTGGCTGGCATCCACGCGCAGCTCGCCGGCAAGGCCGAGCTGGTCGGCCAGCTGCTGTTTCAGCTCGCTGGTGGACTCGATGCCGAGATCCTGCGGCAGCGTCACTGTGCTCATCGTTGCTCCGGACAAACGTTACTGGGAGAGGTAGCGGCGCGAGCCGGCAGTTCTTTAGCGGGGCGCTGCACGAGGGCTGATTGTGTTAACTGCGGCACGGTTCTGCTGCGGCATTCACTGCAGCAGGCGGGAGGCGTCGAGCAGGATCATCGGTTGCTGGCCCAGCCGGGCAATGCCACGGAACAGGTCATTGGATATCTGACAGATGCGTGCGGTATCCGGCGGCTCGATCTGCGCCTCGCTCAGGCTGCTGACATCCTCCACTGCCGAAACCCGCAGGCCCAGGATCTCGCCGTTCTCTTCCAGCACGACAATTCGGGTCTGCGCGTCTTCCTCGGTGGTGGCCACGCCCAGGTGCCTGCACAGGTCCAGCACGGGTACCACCTGGCCGCGCAGGTTCATGATGCCGAGCATCGACGGGCCGGTGCCACGCAGTGCCAGCAACGGCACGGGCAGGACCACTTCCTGCACCTTCAGCAGCTCCAGTGCGTAGGTCTGCTGGCCGCAACGCATGCGCAACCAGCGCGAGCTGCGCTCATTGGCGCGGCGATGGGTTGGCGCCTCGGCCGGGCGTTGGGCCTGCATCTGCAGCTCCTGCCAGGTGTTCGGGCGCGCGGTGGGCATGGTGTGCTGTACCGCGCTTGCCGCTGGCGCAGTAGCGGGCGCGGGTGGTTTGCCGGCGGCCACGTCGAACGCGGCCTGCAGCGAGGGGCTGTCGGTATGCGCCAGGGCGGCGCTCTGGGTGTCATCGGTTTCGTAAATGACTTCGTCGGGCAGATCGTCCCAGGTGGGCTCGCGGCTGGCCGCTATCGGCGCGGCAGCGGTGGCCTGCTTGGGCGCGGCCTGCAGCGCGGGGCTGCCGGCATCTGCCAGGGCGGTGCTCCGGGCGGCATCGGTGTCGTGGATGACCTCCTCGGGCAGGTCGTCCCAGGTGGGCTCACGGCTGGCCGCAGCAGGCGCGGCAGCGGTGTCCTGCTCCGGCATCACGGCCGGGGCTGCCGCCTGCACGGCCGCCAACGCTTCCTCAAAGGCTGCCTCCAGCTCGGCGCTGTCGCCGGGCAGCTGCAGCGTGGCGGGCTTGGCCGGTGCTGGGGCAGCAGGAGCAGCGGTGGGCGCCACCACGGTGGCATCGCCCAGCAGCTCTTCCAGATAGTCGTCCAGGGCGCCTGCGGTACTCATGCGGCCTCCTGGTGCTGGCTGGCCTCTTCAGCCAGCAGCCAGTCCAGGGCGCGGCGATAGGCGGCCTGGCCACGGCCGGGGTAGTCGTCGCCAACGATGGGCTGGGTGAGCGCGGCAACATGGCTGATACGGGTGTCGATGGGAATGGCGTCTTCCCACACGCGGCTACCATGGCGGTCCTGCATGCTGCGCACCGATTCGTTGCCGGCACGGGTGCGGCGGTCGAACAGGGTAGGCAACACCGAAATGGGCAGGGCACGCTTGCGCGAGCGTTCCACCATTTCACCGGTGCGCACCATGCCATCGAGCCCATGCAGGGCCAGCGGCTCGGCCTGGGTGGGGATGATGAGGCGGTCGGCGGCGGCCAGGGCGTTGATCATCAGCAGGCCCAGGGTGGGGGCGCAGTCCAGCAGGATGTAGTCATGGCCCTGGCCATGGCGCGCGAATGCCTGCTGCAGGGCCAGGCCCAGGCCGGGCTGATTGGCGCTGCGGCGTTCCAGTGTGGCCAGCGATGCCTGTGCGCACAGGTAGTCCAGCCCCGGAATATCGCTGGCACGCGCCAGCTCGGCTATCTCGTGCGGCGGCGTGGAGAACAGCTCCTGCACGCCCAGCGGCACCGGCTCAACGGGCACACCAAAGGCGCGGGTGAGTGATGCGTGCGGGTCCAGATCGATCAGCAGCACCTTGTGGCCGCGCGCGGCAAGGCCGCGGCCCAGCGACAGGGTGGTGGTGGTCTTGCCGACGCCACCCTTCTGGTTGGCTATGGCCCAGATGCGCATCATTGGACTCCTTTGATCACGGCGGGCGCAGAGGCCGCAGCGCCGTTGTTGCCGCCGGTGCTGGCGGCTTCGCCCGAGCTGGCGGTGGTGACACCACTGCCGGGGATTTCGTTGGCCGCCGTCTGGTCGGCCAGGATGATGACCGTCACCCGCCGGTTGCGGTTGCGGCCTTCAGGCAGGTCATTGCTGTCGCGTGGCCGGAACTGGCCGTAGCCCACCATGGCCAGGCGCTGCGGCTGCACGCCGTGGTCGGCGAACAGGTGCACCACGCTGGCCGCACGTGCGGCGGACAGTTCCCAGTTGGAAGGGAACTGCGCGGTGGCGATGGGCAGGTTGTCGGTGTGGCCTTCCACGCGCACGCCGTTGGGGGCGTCCAGCAGTACATCGGCAAGCTTGCCCAAGGTCTGGCGTGCATCCTGGTCCAGCGCGGCCGAGCCGGTGCCGAACAGGATGTCGCTGTTGATCTGTACTTCCAGCCACAGCTCGGTGCGGCGCACGCTGATCACACCTTGTGCGACCAGAGGCGCCAACGCCTGGCTGATGCGGTCGGCAATCTGGGTGAGCTGGCGCTCGGCACGCTGCAGCTGTTCGGTATTGCGTGCGGAAACAGGCATGCGCATCTGCGATGCCATGGACGGCAGCTGGGTGGGATCGGCCATGGCGCCACCGGTCATGCTGGGCGAGCGGATCACCGACGGCGTGTCATGGCCACCGCCCTGGATCTGCATGTTGCCCACCTGCACCTGGCTGACCGTGCGCGGGGCACCGCCAAATGCGGTGGTCAGCGCATCGGCCATCACCCGGTACTTGCCCTCGTTGAGCGATGAAATGGCGTACATCACCACGAAGAAGGCCAGCAACAGCGTCATCAGGTCGGCATAGGGGATGGCCCATGCTTCATGGTTGGCGTGTTCTTCGTGGCGCTTGCGGCGGGCCATGGCTCAACCCACAAAGCCGGCAAGGCTGCTTTCGATGTTGCGCGGGTTCTCGCCCTGGGCAATGGCGATGAGGCCCTCGATCACCATTTCACGCTCGCGGGTGTTGTTGGCGATGACGCTCTTGAGCTTGGCCGACACCGGCAGGAACAGCAGGTTGGCCGAGGCGATGCCGTAGATGGTGGCGGTGAAGGCGGCGGCGATGCCGTGGCCAAGCTTGCTGGGGTCGGCCAGGTTCTTCATGACCGCCATCAGGCCGAGCACGGCACCGATGATGCCCAGGGTGGGCGCATAAATGCCCATGCCCTCGAACACCTTGGAGGCGGCAAGATCCTGCTGCTCCTGGCTGCCCAGTTCGATTTCCAGCATGTGGCGGATGCTGTCCGGCTCCACGCCATCAACCACCAGCTGCAGGCCCTTGCGGATGAACGGGTCGTTCTGCAGTTCCACCTGCGGCTCCAGTCCCAGCAGGCCCTGGCGGCGGGCGATGTTGCTCCAGTCCACGATCTGCTGGATCAGGGCATGGCGGTCACTGGCCGGCGGGTGTACCACCCAGCGCACAATCTTGAATGCGTGCTTGAACACCGCCGGCGAGGTGTGGACCAGGATGGCAGCGATGGTGCCGATGATGACGATGACGAACGCAGCCGGTGACCACAGCGATGCCAGGCCCGCACCCTTGAGGATGCTGCCGCCCACCAGCGCAACCAGGGCCAGGAAAAGTCCAATGATGCTGAGTCGGTCCATGCTGCGGATATCGGCCTTTTGAAGACAGTCTTGAATCAGGCGGGCGGGGTGCGGTTCAGTCCTGGCCGCCGCGCAGGCCGTCCACATCGAGGATCAGGGCCATGCGGCCATCACCGATGAGCGTGGCGCCGGCATAGCCGCGCAGGCCGCGCAGCGCACGCGGCAGTGGCTTGATCACCACCTCCTCGCGGCCACGCACCTGGTCCACCACCAGGCCGAAGCGGGCTTCGCCCACCTGCAGCACCACGATGGTCAGCAGTGTGGTGGGGGCAGGGGTGATGCCCAGCCATTGGCGCAGGTCGAGCAGGGCCAGGGTGTGGGTCTTGCGGTCGAACACCGGGCGCCCGTCGAACCAGCCCAGTGCGGTGGCTGGTGCGTGCAGCACCTCCATCACGCGTGCCAGCGGCAGGGCATAGACATCCTCACCGGCCTGCACCAGCAGCGTGGGCAGGATGGCCAGGGTGAGCGGCACGCGGATCATGAAGCGGCTGCCACGGCCCAGTTCGGACTGGATCTGGATCTGGCCGCTGAGCTCGCGGATGCGCGACTGCACCACGTCCATGCCGACGCCGCGGCCGGAGATGTCGGTGACACTCTGCTTGGTCGAGAAACCGGGCAGGAACACCAGGTGCAGGCACTCCTCGCTGCTCAGGCGCGCAGCGGCCTCGGGGTCGAGCAGGCCCTTCTCGCGTGCCTTGGCGCGCAGCCGCTCGGGGTCGATGCCAGCGCCGTCGTCCTGCACTTCAATGCTGACGTAGTCGCCTTCCTGCTGCGCCGAAAGACGCACGCGGCCCATGCGCGGCTTGCCCTGTGCCTCGCGCAGTTCGGGCGTTTCCACGCCGTGGTCGATGGCGTTTCGCACCAGGTGCACCAGCGGGTCGGCCAGGGCTTCGACCAGGTTGCGGTCAAGCTCGGTGTCGGCGCCCACAAGTTCCAGGTCCACTTCCTTCTGCAGCGAGCGGGCCACGTCGCGGGCAACCTTGGGGAAGCGCGAAAATACCTTGCCCACCGGCTGCATGCGGGTGCGCATCACCGCCGACTGCAGGCGTGCGGTGGCGATGTCCAGCGTGGAAACGGCGCGGTCCAGCTCCTCATCCTTCAGCCGGTGGCGCAGGGTCTTGAGCCGGTTGCGCGAGAGCACCAGCTCGCCGATCAGGTTGACGATGGCATCCAGCCGTTTGGTGTCCACGCGCACGGTGTGCTCGGGCTCGGCAGCCTTGGCCGGCGCTGGGCGCGGTGTGGCACGTGGCGCTGCCGGCGTAGGTGCCGGCGCAACGGCGGCTGGCGTTGCCACGTTGGGTGTGTGTGCACCAGGCGCGGCGCTGCCGTGCAGCTGGTCGAGCAGGGCCTCGAATTCGTCTTCGCCGATGAGGTCGCTGGCTGCTGGCGGTGCGGTTGGCTTGGCACCGGGTGCGGCATCGCCGTGCAGGCTGTCGAGCAGGGCTTCAAACTCGTCCTCGCCGATCAGGTCACCGGCGTTGGCTGGCTGGCTGGCTGGCTTGTGCGGTGTGGGGGCGGGGGCGGTGCCCATGTCGAACTGCGCGATCAGCGCAGCCGGCGCGTGGCCGGGCTCGGTGCCGGAGGACACCGCGTCGAGCATGGCCTGCAGCCAGTCCAGCGACTGCTGGGCGGCATCGAAATGATGGGCAAGCATCTGCGCCTTGCCCGAGCGTGCCATGCCCAGTGCTTCTTCGGCGGCATGGCACAATTCCACCATCGGGGTGATGGCCAGGAAGCCGGCGCCGCCCTTGAGCGTATGGAAGCCACGGAACACCGCGTTGAGCTGGTCGGCATCTTCCGGCGCCAGTTCCAGCGCCACCAGCTGCTCGCCCAGGCGGTCGAGGATTTCCTGTGCTTCGAGAATGAAGTCGGCAGCGATGTCGTCGGCAAAGGCGCTCATGGCTTACAGCCCCAGATCCGAAAGCAGGTCGTCGGCGTCGTGCTGGCTGACGGCATGGCGGTCCAGGCCATTGACGGCGGGGCCGGCCAGGCTGGTGCGGCGTGCATCGTCTTCCGGTGGCGGCAGCCCCAGTGCCCCGAAACCTTCATGTACGCGGCGTACGATGCCCACCACGCGGCGGATGATCTGCCCGGTGAGGTCCTGGTAGCTCTGGGTCAGTGCCACCTCGGTGAGGTTGTGGCGCAGCTGGTCCAGCACCTGGTCCTGGTCCGGCTGCAGGCCCTGGCTGCGCAGCTGTTCGGTGAGTGCGCGGCATTCTTCGGCCAGGTCCAAAGTACGGTGCGTGGCGCGCTCTGTCATGCTGACCACGTGATCCAGGCGCGCGCAGGCATCGTCCAGCTCGCCGGCATCGGACGGCAGCTGCGGCAGTTCGCCCAGTGCCTGGCCAAGTTCGCGGGCCAGGCGGCCAAGGCCGGCCATCATCGGCTGCGTGCGCAGCGCCGCCAGTGCGTCTATCTCACGCCGCAGCCCGGCTTCATCGCCGCTTTCCAGCGCGGCCAGTGCATCCTGCAGGCGCTGTACCAGCGCGGTTTTCTCGGTCACGGTCTGCATCAGGCGCTCGCTGCAAGTCGTTCAAAGATCTTGCCGAGCTTTTCCTCCAGCGTCTGTGCGGTAAACGGCTTGATGATGTAGCCGTTTACCCCGCACTGTGCGGCCTCGATGATCTGCTCGCGCTTGGCCTCGGCGGTGACCATCAGTACCGGCAGGGTCTTGAGCTTGGCATCGGCGCGGATGGCACGCAGCAGGTCGATGCCGGTCATCACCGGCATGTTCCAGTCGGTGACCACGAAATCGAACGACTGGCTCTGCAGCAGGGCCAGTGCGGCGTGCCCGTCCTCGGCTTCGGCGGTGTTGGTGAAGCCGAGGTCGCCGAGCAGGTTCTTGACGATGCGACGCATGGTCGAAAAATCGTCAACGATCAGGATCCGCATGTTCTTGTTCAAAAGGTATTCCTCTTCATGGTTCCTCGAGGCCGGCGTCGGCCGCCTCGAAAATCTTCAGCCGGCCACGCAGGCGCAGCATGGCCTGGCCGTGGATCTGGCAGACCCGCGACTCGCTGACGCCGAGTACGGCGCCGATTTCCTTCAGGTTCAATTCCTGCTCGTAGTACAGCGACAGCACCAGCTGTTCGCGCTCGGGCAGCAGGCCGATGGCCTTGCCCAATTCGGCGCCGAACTGGCTGCGTTCCAGCATCTGCTGTGGGGTGGGGCCACCGCTGGCCGGGGTGTCCAATTCGCCCTGGTCCTCGATGCGCGACTCCAGGCTGAGCACCTGTCCACGCGAGGCATCCTCGACCAGCCGCAGATACTCGGGCAGCGGCATCTCCATGGCTTCAGCCACTTCGGTGGCGCTGGCGGCGCGGCCGCTGGCCTGTTCCAGGCGGCGGATGGTGGCGGCGGCATCGCGTGCGCGGCGGTGTACCGAACGTGGTACCCAGTCGCCACGGCGGATTTCGTCGATCATCGAGCCGCGGATGCGGATGGAGGCGTAGGTTTCAAACGAGGCACCCTGTTCGGCATCGTAGCTGCGCGAGGCCTCGATAAGCCCCATCATGCCGGCCTGGATGAGGTCGTCGATTTCCACGCTGGCCGGCAGGCGCGCGGCCAGGTGGTGGGCGATGCGTCGCACCAGGTCCGAATGCCGGGTGATGCATTCGTTGGCCGCGTTGCGTTGTACTTCACGGTACTGGGCGGTGGCGTTCATGCGCTCACCTTCTGCTGGATGATGCGCTCCAGGAAGAACTCCACACCACCGCGCGGCGCGGTGGGCGCCTGCCAGCGTGCGGTGCGGCGGGCAATCTCGCTGATGGCCATGGCCGCCGGGGCGGAGGGGTAGAGCTTGACCACCGGCTGCTGGCGCTGCACCGACAGGCGCAGCCAGTCGTCCTGCGGCACGCAGCCCAGGTAGTTGAGCGAGACGTCGGTCAGGAACTTCTCGCAGACGCGCACCAGCTTTTCGTACAGGTTGCGGCCCTCGGCCGGGTCGCGGGCCATGTTGGCCACCACCTGGATGCGGTCCACGCCGCGCTCGCGCGAGAGCACCTTGATCAGGGCGTAGGCATCGGTGATGGAGGCCGGCTCGTCGCAGACCACCACCACGGTGTCCTGGGCCGCCTGACAGAAGGTCAACACGCTGTCGGTGATGCCGGCGGCGGTGTCGATGATCATGACGTCGAGGTCGCGTTCCAGTTCGGAGAACACGTTTACCAGACCCACATGTTCGGCCGGTTGCAGCTCAGCCATATGCCGGCGCCCGGACGCGGCCGGCACCACCAGCACGCCGTTGGGGCCTTCGACGATCACCTCGTCCAGCGTGCAGCGGCCGCTGACCAGGTCGGCCAGGGTGTGCTTGGGCTGCAGGCCCAGCACCACGTCGATGTTGGCCAGGCCCAGGTCGGCGTCCAGCAGCAGCGTGCGCTTGCCCATGCCGGCCAGCGCCACGGCCAGGTTGGCCGAGACATTGGTCTTGCCCACGCCGCCCTTGCCGCCGGTCACGGCGATGGTGCGCACCGGGCCGGCCGGTTCGCGGCGGGTGGCCGACAGTGGGTAGGTATTGGTCAGTTTGGCGTACTCACGCGACTGCATGGTTCAGCTCCGGGTTGCAGGGCATATCGGCCGCGCGGCGCAAATCTTCAAGGCGAAGCACGAGATTGGCGGCAGAGGCCCGGTACAGGTCTTCCGGCACGTCCTGGCCGTCGGTCACCCAGGTGATGGGCAGCTTGTGGTCAACGGCCACCGACAGGGCCGAACCGAAGCGGCCGGTTTCATCCAGCTTGGTCAGCACCACGCCCTGCGGGTTGGCGGCGCTGAAGCGGCGCACCACCTCGTCCATGTCCTGGAAGGAGGTGTTGGCCGGCAGCACCAGCAGGGTGCGGATCTGGCCGGCGGCGCGCAGCCACTGCAGCTGGGCGGCGAGGGCGCGGTCGCGCTGGCCCAGGCCGGCGGTGTCGATCAGCACCAGCTTGTAGTCGGCCAGGCGGGCCAGCAGCTGGGTGAGGTTGGTGCCGCTGTTGGCCTCGTGCACGGCGATGCCCAGCTGGCGGCCGAAACCATACAGCTGCTCGCGCGCGCCGATGCGCTGGGTGTCGGTGGTGACCAGGGCCACGTCGCGCGGGGCGTGGGCCTCGGCAAAGCGCGAGGCCAGCTTGGCGATGGTGGTGGTCTTGCCGGCCCCGGTGGGGCCGACCAGGGCGATGACGCCACCGGTTTCGATGGGGTCCACCGGGGCGATGGGCAGCTTGCGCGAGATCAGGCCGAGCATCAGGCCGCGTGCGCGGCTGGGTTCGGCGTCGGCGGGGATCTGGATGGCCACGTCGCGGGCAAGGCCGGCATCAAAGCCGTATTCGTCCATCAGGTCCAGCGCGGTGGCGCGCACGGCGCAGCCACGCAGGCGCTCGTCGGTGAATCGCTGCATCTCGCGTTCAATCAGCTGACGCATGCCGGCCATTTCCTGGCGCAGCTGGCTGAGCTGCTCGTCGTCGCGGCGGCTTGCCACCACACTCAGCGGTGTGGCGTCCTCGCGGGCAGGGCGCACCGGCTCGGCTGCGACGGTTGCCGGAGCAGGTGCATGTGCAACGGGCTGTGCGACGGTTGCGGTTACGGCATGTTGTTCGACCACCGGGTTGAACACCGGTGCCTGCATGGCCGGTGCCGACGGCGGGGTTTGAACCATGGCGACTGGTGCGGGGATGCTGGCCGGTGCTGGCGGCAGCTCGGCTTCCACGCTGGCCGGCGCGGCATGCGCCGCTGCGATGCCGGTGGGTGCCGGGCCGATCACGAAGTGGGCGCGCTGCGGTTCCATCGACGGCTGCATGTCGGTGAACGCAGCCTGCGGGATCATCGGTGCCGGTGCCGGTGCCGGTGCCGGTGCGGTGGCGGGCATGCTGCCGGCGGGACGGAAAGCCGGCACCACCGGCGGCTCATCCGCGCTTGCCGGCAGGGTGGCGTAATGCTGTTGCGGCACCGCCATGGCCGGCGCCGCGCTCTCCGGCGCGCTGGAGGCGCGCTTGAGCAGGGACGCGAAGCGGCTGGGCGGGCTCAGCTCGATGCTGCTGTCGATGGAGCGGCCGGTGGCGCCTACCGCCGAGCGTGCCAGTGCGGCCACGGCCGATGTGGTTGCTGTTACCGGGGCCGGCTCCGGCGACTTGCGGCGGGTAACGGCGGCCATGATGGCCTCGGCGGCGCTGCGCGGCTTGGGCGCGGCCGGCGGTGCCGGGCGCGAGGCTTCCAGCGCCTGCTGCATGGCGCTCTCGTCGTAGTGTGCGGCTGCGACGATCTCCACACCGTCCTCGATGCGGCGGTTGGAAAGAATGACCGCATCCGGGCCGTGTTCCTTGCGCACCTGGTTCATGGCACTGCGCATGTCGGCGGCAACGAAGCGTTTGATCTTCATGTTCTGGTACCGGGCATGGGGCTGCGCGGCGGGAGTGGCGTTGGCGATGTCGAACATGGCGATGCGTGCTCCTGCGGACGCGGTTGTTGCGGGGTGGCGGTGGTGACTGGTTTCCGTCACCGCCGCCGCTTTCATGGCTGGCTCAGCTGATCGTGCCGACCAGCTTCAAACGTTTGTCTTCCGGTACCTCGCTGTAGGCCAGGACCGACAGCGAGGGAACGCTGTGGCGGACCAGGCGCGCCAGCGCGGCGCGGACCGGCGCCGGTACCAGCACCACTGCCGGTTCGTTGCGTGCCTCCTGCTTGCCCACACAATCGGCAAGACTCTGATGGAGGCGTTCGGCCAGACCGGGTTCCAGTGCGGCACCATTGCCTTGGGTGGACTCCTGCAAGACCCGTTCCAGTTGCGGGTTGAGGGTGAACACCGGCAGCTCCGGCGACATGCCGGCGATTTCCTGCACGATGAAACGGCCCAGCGCATTGCGAACCGCGGCGGTGAGTGCGGCCGGGTCCTGGGTGACGGCGGCGGTTTCCACCAGCGCCTCGGCGATCTTGCGCAGCTGGCGGATGGGGATGCGCTCGACCAGCAGGTTCTGCAGCACGCGCGAGACGGTGGACAGCGGCAATGCCTTGGGCGAAAGGTCTTCGGCCAGCTTGGGCGCGCTCTTGGCCAGGGTGGCCAGTAGTTGCTGGACTTCCTCGTGGCCGAGCAGCTCGGGTGCGTGCTCGCGGATGAGGTGCGACAGGTGCGTGGCCACCACGGTGGACGGATCAACCACGGTGTAGCCCAGCGATTCGGCATGGGCACGCTGGTGGCTCTGAATCCAGGTGGCGTCCAGGCCGAAGGCCGGGTCCTTGCCGGCAATGCCGTCCAGCTTGTCCATGGCGCTGCCCGGGTCCAGTGCCAGCTCGCGGTCCGGGTGGATGTCGGCGGTGGCCACCGGCACGCCATGGATCAGCAGGCGATAGGCGGTGGCAGGCAGCTCCAGGTTGTCGCGGATGTGCACCGGCGGGATCAGGAAGCCCAGGTCCTGGGTGAGCTTGCGGCGCACGCCCTTGATACGCGCCATCAGTTCGCCACCCTGGCTCTTGTCCACCAGTGGAATCAGCCGGTAGCCCACTTCCAGGCCCAACGGGTCCACCGGGCGCAGCTCGTCCCAGCTCAGCTCGGCCATCGGCGAGGGCGCGCTGGGCGAAAGCCCGGCCAGTGCGGTGTCGTCGTTGCCGGCGCTGGCCGCCTGCCTGCTGGCGTTTGCCTGTTCGCGCTTCCACAGCTTCCAGGCAAGGAAGCCAAGAATGGCGGCCAGACTCAGGAAGGCCAGGTTCGGCATGCCCGGCACCAGCCCGACCAGGCCGATGATGCCGGCGGCAATGGCCAGTGCACGGTACTGGCCGAACACCTGGCCCATCATGGCCTCGCTCATGTCCTGGGCCCGCGAGGCGCGGGTGACCAGCATGGCCACGGCACTGGACACCAGCAGCGCAGGCAGCTGCGCCACCAGGCCGTCGCCGATGGAGAGCAGGGTGTAGGTGGCCGCGGCGTCGCCGAAGGCCATGTCATGCTGCAGCACGCCCACGGCCAGGCCGCCGAGCATGTTGATGAACAGGATCAGGATGCCGGCGATGGCGTCGCCACGGATGAACTTGCTGGCACCGTCCATCGCGCCGTAGAAGTCGGCTTCCTCGCGTACTTCCTCGCGACGCAGCTTGGCTTCCTCGCGCGTCAACAAGCCGGCGTTGAGGTCGGCGTCAATGGCCATCTGCTTGCCGGGCATGGCGTCAAGAATGAAGCGCGCGGTCACTTCCGACACGCGCCCGGCACCCTTGGTGATGACCACGAAGTTGATGATGGTCAGGATGGCGAACACCACGATGCCAACCGCGTAGTTGCCACCAATGACGAACTCGCCGAATGCGGCGATGACCTTGCCGGCAGCGTCGTGGCCGTCCTGGCCGTTGAGCAGGATCACACGCGTGGAGGCCACGTTCAGGGCCAGCCGCAGCATGGTGGTGATGAGCAGCACGATGGGAAAGATGGTGAAGTCCAGCGGGCGCTTCACGTAGACCACGGCCAGCAGCACCATCAGCGAGATGGCGATGTTGAACGAGAACAGGGCATCGAGCACCGGCGCGGCCAACGGCACCACCACCATGGCCAGCAGCGCCAGCACGATAAGCGGGGCGCCAAGACCATGGCGCAGCATGTCCAGCACGCGGCGGGCGGACATGCCCGAAGCGGCGGTACTCATGGCTGTGCCCCCTTGGCGAACTCTTCAACCTCCAGCGCCTGCAGCTGCGGCATGGGGCCGCTGCGCCATTGCTTGAGCTGGTAGACGTAGGACAGCACCTGGGCCACGGCCGAATACAGTCTCACGGGGATTTCCTTGCCAAGTTGCCCTTCCCGATACAAGGCGCGTGCCAAAGGCGGTGCCGAGACGATGGCCACGCGGTTTCCGTCGGCCACCTGGCGGATGCGCAGCGCCAGTTCATCGACACCCCGGGCCACCACCGTGGGCGCATGCATGCGCCCGCTCTCGTACTTGAGCGCAACCGCGTAGTGGGTAGGGTTGACCACCACCACGTCGGCACTGGGCACCGCTTCCATCATCCGGCGCTGGGAGAGCTGCATCTGCATCTGCCGGATGCGGCCCTTGACCTCGGGGCTGCCCTCGCTTTCCTTCAGCTCGCGGCGCAGCTCCTCGCGGGTCATCTTCAGCTTCCGCAGCCAGTTCCATTTCTGGTAGGGCGCGTCGATGACTGCAAGCAGGGCCATGGCGCCACCGGTGGCCAGCAGCAGCTTCAGGGTGAAACCCAGGCCGTTGCCGATGGCGCTGTGCAGCGGCTGGTGCAGCAGCCCGCGCAGCATGTCCATGCCCTGCCACATGCACAGCCCGGCGGCACCGCCCACAAAGACAACGCGCAGCAGCGATTTGATGACCTCGGCCACCGCCTCCGGGCCATACATGCGCTTGAGCCCGCTCATCGGGTTCATGCGCTTGAAATCGGGCATCAGCGCCTTGTTGGAAAAGCGCAGGCCGCCCATCAGCACTGGTGACACGAAGCTGGCAGCCACGCACACCAGCAGCAGCGGCCAGAAGGCCAGCATCAGCTTGAGCAGCATCCAGCCGGCATGGCCGAACAGGGCCCCGGGAGTGTGCAGCAGCATGGGGTCGGGCGAGAGGGCGGCCTTCATCCAGGCACTGGCATTGGCGCCCATGCTGCCGGAGTACAGATACATGCCCAGCACCGCAGCCGTGAACACCGCCGCGGTGGCCAGTTCGCGCGAGCGGGGGATATTGCCCTGCTCACGTGCATCACGCAGGCGTTTTTCGGTAGGGAGTTCGGTTTTTTCCCCGGCCTGCTCGTTCTCGGACATCACACGTTCTGGATGAAGGGCTCACCCACAACGTGCAAGAAGTGTTCCCAACCCGGGCAAGGCCCGGCGGGCTACTCGAACGTAGGCCCTGACGTGAACGGACGTGCGCCGTACAGGCCGGCGTGGCTGGGGGCAGGGCTGGCATGCAGGCGCGTGAACTGCTCGGCACTCACCGGCCCGCCGAGCAGATAGCCCAACAGGTGGTCGCAACCCAGGCGCTCGGCATGGGCACGCTGGCCGGGCGTCTCTATACCCTCGGCGACAACCTGCAGTTCAAGTGCATGGGCCAGGGCGACAATGGCCGATACCACCACGACGTCCTCGTCGCTGTCCTCCAGTGCCAGCAGGAAGGCCCGGTTGATCTTGATTTCGGTGGCCGGATGCTGCCGCAGCCGCAGCAGGCTGGAGAAGCCGATGCCGAAATCGCCAATGCAGATGCCCACGCCCAGTGCGGCAATGGCACGCAGCGTGGCGGCGCTGCCGGGGCGGTCGTTGCCTGCGGCGGTTTCGCTCAACTCCAGGACCAGTGCCGATGGCGGCAGCGCATGGGTGTGCAGGGCGCGCTCCACATCGTGCAGCAGCTGCGTGCTGTCCAGGTCACGCCCGGCCAGGCTCAGCAGCATCTTCCAGTCTTCATGCCCGGCATCGTGCCAGCTGCGCAGCTGGCGGCAGGCCTGGTCCAGCATCCAGCCACCGAGCACCTCCATCAGCCCGTGCGCCTCGGCAAGGCAGATGATGCGCTCGGGTGGAATGGCGCCATGCTCGGGGTGCAGCCAGCGTGGCGAGGCTTCGGCGCCGCTGATGCAGCCGTTCTCGGCAAGCACCCGCGGCTGGTAGTGCAGGCTCAGCTGGGGGCCGCCGATGGCTGCGCTCAGCTCCTGCAGCAGGCGCTGGTCCTGGCCGGCCTCGTCATTCATCCAGTCGGCATAGGCGGTGTGCAGATTGCGCCCGGCGCGCTTGGCATAGCGCATCGCGGTTTCGGCCAGATTGAGCAGGCGCGTGGCGTTGTCGCCATGGTCGGGCAGCAGGGCCACGCCAAGACTGGCGGTAAGGCGGCTTTCATAAGGCCCCACGCGGACCGAGTTGACCGCAAGAATGATCCGTTCGGCCAGGGCATCGGCTGCCTGGGCATCCTCAACCGTGCGTGCAATCACGAACTGGTCAGCACCCAGCCGGCCCACCAGGTCGTCAGCGCCGAACAGCTGGCGCAGGCGGTCAGCCACGGCCAGCAAGGCCGCATCGCCGGCCTGCGGGCCGAAGGCACCGTTGATATGGCGGAAGCCATCCAGGTCCAGTGCCATCACGGTGGCGCGGCGGCCGCCATCAAGCAGGTGCTGGATGCGCTGGTGCGACAGCTGCCGGTTGGGAAGACGCGTGAGGGAATCATGCTGGCTGGCATGGAACAGCTGCCGGCGCGCATCGTCCAGCGATGCGCTCAGCATCGTGTTGCGCAGCTCCAGCAGGCGCCCCTGCATGCGTTGCTCCAGCAGGGACAGCGCCAGCACGGTGACCATGCCGCCGACGGTGAGCAGCACCACGATGGCGGCCAGCCATTCGGTGGGCACACCGCCGCTGATGGCCGCACCGCAGACCGCATCGGCAGGGAAACGTGCGGCGGCCATGCCGGTGTAGTGCATGCCGACGATGGCCATGCCCATGACAACGGCGGCAATAAGGCGGGTGGGCAGGGCATGTTCCAGCGAGCGCAGGCGGAAGGCGATATGCAACGCCGTCCACGATGCGCCGATGGCGATGATGATGGATGCGGCAAACCAGCGCGGCTCGTAATCGATGGCCGGCTGCATGCGCAGTGCCGCCATGCCGATGTAGTGCATCCATGCAATGCCCAGGCCCATCAGCACCGCACCCAATGCCAGCGCCGCGTGCGACAGCGTGGTGCGGGACACCAGCCACAGCGCGAACAGCGAGGCCAGCACCGCCACCAGCAGCGAGCCAAGGGTCAGCCACAGGTCGTAGCCCAGCGCGATGGGCAGGCGGAAGGCCAGCATGCCGATGAAATGCATCGACCAGATGCCGGCGCCCATCGCGATGCCGCCGGCCACCAGCCAGCGCAGGCTGCTGCGCCTGGGGCGTTCGGCCGATATCCGTGCTGCCATGTTCAATGCAGTGAACGAGGCAAGAATGGCGACCAGGATGGAAAGCACCACAAGCAGCGGGTTGTAGTTGCCAGCCAGCATAAAACGCCTCCTTCCGTGCTTTCGCGGGCATCAGGCAGCGGTGGCGCGTGGTCTTCCATCCCCAGCCATGCGCTGTCGTTGACTATCCACGGGTAGACGGCAACGGGCAAGCAAGAACCGCCAACCGCGCAGGTGGCAGTGCGCTTGCTGCGCAGTGCGTCACAGTGTGGTCTGGCGTGCGGCGTCGAAGGCGGTATCGAACAGGCGTTGTATGGGTGGGCCCAGTTCGCCAGCCAGCAGGGTGAGCAGCATCATGCCCAGCAACAGCGCCACGGGCAGACCGAGCTGCATCGGGTTGAGCGCAGGTGCCGCGCGCGCCAGTACACCGAAGGCGAGATTGATGGCCAGCATGGCCACTACCAATGGCAGTGCCAGCGACAACGCGCCACGGAAGATGTGCACCGCCAGTGTGGGTGCGAGTGCGGCGACGGCATGTGCATCTGGCAGCGCGGTGCCTACGGGCAGTGCCTTGTAGCTGTCCACCAGCACCGAGATGACAGCCAGGTGACCATTGCTGGTGAAGAACAGCAGGCCGAACACCAGGTAAAACCACTGGCCGATCACGCCGGAGCTGCCGCCGCGCAATGGGTCGCTCATCTGCGCGAAGGCCAGGCCGGTGCTCTGGGCGATCATTTCGCCGGCCATGGCGCCGGCCTCGAAGATCAGGCGCAGCAGGAAGCCCATGGTCACACCCACCGCGATTTCGCGGAGGATGCTCAGTACGGTGAGCGAATCCAGCCCCTGGAACAGCGGCACGGGTGGCAGCACCGGGGCAAGCGCCACGGACAGGGCAACGGCAAGCAGCGCACGCACGCGCATCGGCACCGCCCGGGTGCCGACCATGGGCATGGCCATGAGCATTGCGCCGATGCGCAGCATGACCCAGAGGGTGTTGCCGATGATGGCGAAGGCCTGCTGGCCGTCGATCATCATGCCGGTTGCCGAATCCATGCCACGCTATCCGATCAGATGAGGAATGCGCTGGAACAGCAGGGTGGTGAACTCGACAAGGTGGCCAAGCAGCAGGCTGCCAAGCGCGAACAGCGCGGCGGTGAGCGCGGCGGCCTTGGCGACAAAGGCGATGGTAGGTTCGTTGAGCTGGGTGGCGGCCTGGATGACGCCGACAACCACGCCGATGACCAGCACGGTCAACAGCAGCGGGCCAGCCACCCAGAGGGTGGTGACCAGGCCACCACGCAGTTCGGTCAGGGCAAGTTCGGGGCTCATGGGCAGGCAGATGCAAGGGCGATGCCAGCGGGCTGGCGGAAGTGCGGCGGGAATGGGCCCGGTTGCGGGCTGCGGGCAGTGGTTGGCTCCGGCTGCATCAAACCGCGTTGAAGCTTGCAGCCAGCGTGCCGACCACCAGTACCCAGCCATCCACCAGCACGAACAACAGAATCTTGAACGGTGCCGATACCAGCATGGGCGAGAGCATCATCATGCCCATCGACATCAGCACGCTGGAAACCACCAGGTCGATGATCACGAACGGGATGAAGATCAGAAAGCCGATTTCGAACGCCGTTTTCAACTCACTGGTCACGAACGAGGCCACCAGCACCGGGAACGGAATCGCATCCGGGCTTGCGTAGGCGCCGTGCCCGGCCAGGCCGGCGAAGGTCATCAGGTCCGTCTCGCGTATCTGCGCCAGCATGAAGGCACGCAGCGGCGCGGTGGTCAGCGTCCATGCGGTCTGGAAATCAATCTGGCCGTCCAGATACGGCGCCATGCCCGTGGACCAGGCCTTGTCCCATACCGGCATCATGATCATCGCCGTCAGGAACAGCGCCAGCCCCAGCAGAATCTGGTTGGACGGCGTCTGCCCGGTGCCCAGCGCCTGCCGCAGCAGGCCCAGCACGATGATGATGCGGGTGAAGGCGGTGAGCACCAGCAGCATGGACGGCAGCAGCGTGATGGCTGTCATCAGCAGCAGCGTCTGCAGCGGCAGGCTCACCGGTGAGTTGCCTACCTTGCCCACATTCACATCCGGCAGGCTGGGCATCTGCGGCGCCGCGGGCGCGGCCCAGGCGAACAACGGCAGCGCCAGCACCGCCAGCAGCAGGAGCAGCTGCCAGCAGCTGCGGGAGGTGAAACGAAGGCGCGGCGTCATTACGGATCCTTGCGCAGCTTCTGCGACAGCAGCTGGGCGAAATTGGGCAGTTGCTTGAGGTTGGGCAGCGAGGGGGGGACAGGCTGCGGCAGCGGTTGCGGCAGCTGGTGCAGGGTGCTGATGCCGCCGGCAGTGACGCCAAGCAGCAGCTGCTGGCCGTTCACATCCACCACCACCACGCGCTCCTTGGCGCCGACGGTGAGCGTGGCGACCACCTTCAGCCCCTCGGCCGGGCGGAACTGGCCACCAGGCATGCGCTTGAGCAGCCAGCCCAGGCCGATGATCAGGCCCAGCACCAGCAGCAGGGTGAACACCGCGCCGAACAGCCCCGGCGTGGTGGCCGCGTGCTGGCCTACCGGCGTTGCCGCCTTGGTGGCAGCCGCTGCGCTGGCAAGCCATGGGCTCAACGCAGTCTCCGGATGCGCTCGCTGGGGCTGACCACGTCGGTCAGGCGCACGCCGAAGCGGTCGTTGATTACCACCACCTCGCCATGCGCGATGAGCGTGCCATTGACGAATACGTCCAGCGACTCACCGGCGCCGCGCTCCAGTTCCACCACCGAGCCCTGGTTGAGCTGCAGCAGGTTGCGGATGGGCAGGCGTGCGCGGCCCACTTCCAGCGACAGCGTCACCGGTACATCCAGAATCACGTCCAGGTCCAGGTCGGAGTGGCCGCCGGTGTCGGCCTGCAGGTTGGCGAACTGGGCCGGAGCGGCGGCGGCTTCGGTCTCTTGCACTTCGGTGTCATTCATTGGGTGCTTCCTGGATCACGGGTACGGCGGGGCGTTTGCCCGGGGGATGAGTGGCGGTGATCTTGATGGCGTTGCGGTCGTTGGCCACGCCGAATTCGCCGGTGAATACCGGGATGCCTTCCACGCACAGCGGCACTTCGCGCGGCATGTCGATGGGCAGGATGTCGCCGATCTTCAGCCGGGTGAGCTCACGCAGGCTCATGCGGCGGTTGGCCAGCACGCTGGAAAGCTCCACCTCGGCGCTGTTGAGCTGCTCGCGCAGCATGATGGCCCAGCTCTCGTCGCGGTCGTTGCGGTCGCTCTGGATGCCGGCATCGAGCAGCTCACGGATGGGTTCGAGCATGGAGTAGGGCAGGGTGATGTGGATGTCGCCACCGCCGCCGTCCAGCTCCACATGGAAGCGGCTGACCACCACGTACTCGCGCGGGCTGACGATGTTGGCGAAGTGCGGGTTGATCTCAGAGTTGATGTACTCAAAGCCCACGTTCATCACCGGGCCCCAGGCCTCGTGCAGATCGGCAAAGGTCTGCTTGAGCATCAGCTGGATCACCCGCATCTCGGTGGCGGTGAACTCACGCCCTTCAATGCGCGTGGGGTAACGGCCATCACCGCCGAAGAAGTTGTCGACGATGGCGAACACCAGGGTGGGCTCGAACACGATCAGGCCGGTGCCGCGCAGCGGCTTGAAGCGGATCAGGTTGAGGTTGGTGGGCACGTACAGCGAATGCAGGTAGTCACCAAACTTGATCAGCTCGATGCCGCGCACCGACAGCTCGGCCGAGCGCCGAATCAGGTTGAACAGGCCGATGCGCCACAGGCGCGCGAAGCGTTCGTTGACCATCTCCAGGGTGGGCATGCGCCCACGGATGATGCGGTCCTGGCTGGCGAAATCGTAGGAGCGTGCCTCGCCGGGTGCGGCCTCCGGTTCGGCGGTATTGACCGTGCCGGAGTCCACGCCGTGCAACAGCGCGTCGATCTCGTCCTGGGAGAGCAGGTCGTTGATGCTCATCGCGGTGCCTTATTGGGTGACGAAGCTGGTGAACAGCAGTTCGTCGGCGCAGGGCTTGCCGGTCTCGGCCTTCATCAGCTTGCGTACTTCGGCCAGCGCGCTTGCCTGCAGCTTTTCCTTGCCGGGGCGGTCGGCTATCTGTGCCGGCTCCACCTGCGAGAACAGCATCAGCAGCTTGGCGCGGATGGCCGGGGCATGGGTCTGCAGGGCCTGCAGTGCCAGCGGGTCGCGGGTCATCAGCTGCACTTCCACCTGCAGGTAGCGCGGGCCGTCAATCGGGCCACTGAGGTTGACCACGAAGGCCGGATCAAGCGCGAAGTACTGGGCCGGCGCCGGGGGAGCCGGTGCCGCTTCCTTCTTGGCCGTGGCCTGGCCGCCACCCTGGGTGAAGTACCAGGCAGCGCCACCGGCCGCACCGGCGGCGAACAGGGCGATCAGCAGGGGTAGCAACCACCGGCGCCGCGGTTTGCCCGTCGCTTCCTTGGCTGGTTCGGGGGTACGCGATTTGTCTGCCGCTGCTGCCACGTTGTGCTCCTCTGGATTGCTGGGCTGGCTGATGCAAGCTGCGTGCCGGGAGCAGGAACAACGACATGGCGGAGTTTTGACGGCGCCGGCGCGGGGCCGGCTGCAAGCCTGTAAGCCCGGCAGGTGCAGCGCATGCAGGCAATGATCGGCGCGGCGTTGCCGGTGTCAGTGGTGGCTACCGCACGCATCGGCACATTGGCGGCGTTCGGCTGACATGCTGGTGGTGCACAGGCGTGCGCCAATGCGCTGGCGCTAGATAGGCGGCCTCGTCAGCCCTTGGCACTGGCCGGAGTCCCTCGCGGTGCCCGATCAGCGTCGAATCCTGGCCGAGCCCTCACCCCAACCCCTCTCCCGCACGCGGGAGAGGGGCTCTCGGTTTGAGATTCGACGCTGATCAGGCGTAGGCGTCGAGCAGGCCGCGCAGACGCAGGGTCTGGCTGGCAGGCGCTGGCGCGTCGTTGCCCGGTTCATTGCCGTAGCCGGCGCTGGAGCCGGTACCGGCGGTGTTCTGTGCATCCTGGCCCTGCTGCTGGGCCGGTTGCTGGCCCACATCGGCCTGGGCCAGCTGCAGGCCTTGTTCGCCCAGCATTTCGCGCAGGCGCGGCAGGCTGCTTTCCAGCGCGTGGCGCACTTCGGCGTGCGCGCTGGAGAAGCTGGCATGCACCCGGTCGCCATCCAGCTGCAGTTTCACCTCCACCTGCCCAAGGTCGTGCGGGGTGATGCGGATATGGGCGTGGCCGATCTTCTGCTCCGCCAACCAGCTCACGCGCGCGGCCATGGCCTCGTCGAAGTCGGCTGCGTGCAGGTCCGGTGTGGCGGTGGGCGCGTTGAGGGCGCTGGCCGGGCTGGGCGCGCGTACATCCAACGTGGCATTGGCATGCAGCAGCTGGCTGAAGCTGGCGGGGCTGGGGCTGTCGATACCTTCGGCCGCCGAGGCGTCACGTTTGCCGGCTGCCTGCAGGGCAAGCACGGGTGGGAGCAGTGTTTCCGGTTCCGCTAGGGCCTGTGCGTCGGCCTGCACTGATGCAGGAAGGGGCAGGGTGTTCAATGGCGGTGCGGCTGTGGGCATGGGCTGTGCCTTGCCTGCACTGCTGCCAAGGCCCTGATTCACGGGAGGCACTGGTGTGGCATCCGCCGGTTCGGGGGCAAGCGGCAGAATGCCGGCCAGACCAAATGGCGGCCATGCCGGATCGGCCGGCGTGTCCTCGTCGGCTGCAGGCTTGACCTGCGAAGCAAGGCTGGCCTGTGCCGGTTCGGTGGCCTCCGTCGGCGCGGTTTCGGCCGGCTTTCGTTCGGGCTGGCGCGCCTGAGGCTGTTTGTCCGGTGCGGTGCCGGTGGGCTTGTCGGGGCCGCGTGCTGCTGGCTTGGCGCGTGCGGCATCGGGCTTGGCGTTGAGCAGTGCATCGAAGCGGCTGGGTTCGGCTTTGGCCGTGCTGTTCTGGCCGCGCGGGCCTGCGCCATCACCGCCGCCAACCAGCCCGAGCGAGGTGAGTGCGTTCATGCGCCTTCCCCTTCGCCGGAACGTTGTGCGGCGCGGGCGCGGCGGGCGCCCAGGTCGTCCATTTCGCGCTGGTCGCGGCGGTCGGCCACAATCCGTTCCTGCGCGCGATAGCTGGCGGCCAGCTGTTCAAGCACCTGCTTGTCGCGGCTGGCCAGCAGCAGGCGGGCGCGCTCTGCATCCACCCGTTCGCGGTTGCTGTCCACGGTGCGGGTCTGGGCCTCCACCGCGTTGTCCAGGCGGTCCAGGAAGGCCCGGCGGTTGAGCAGCTGCGCGGCGCTGGTGGTGGCCAGCTGGGCGTTTGCGTATTCCTCGGCGTACTGGCGCAGTTCCGCCAGCCGCGACTGCTGCAGGTCCAGTGCCTGCTGACGCTCGGCCAGCTCCCTGGCCACTTCGTCCTCATGGTCCTGCGCGCGGCGCAGCAAGGGGTCAAGGCGACGGGATGCATTCATGCGGGCTTCTCGCTTTCTACCAGCTGTTGCAGGGCGTTGAGGCTGTGGGACAGGTCGGCGGCGGCGTGCACGTCCTGGCCAAGGAAATCCAAAATTTCCGGCCAACGATCCAGCGCCTCGTCGGTAACCGGATCGTTGCCGCGCTGGTAGGCGCCAATGGCGATCAGGTCACGGTTGGCCGAATAGGCCGACACCAGCCGCTTGAGCTTGCGGATGCGCAGTCGCCAGGTGTCATCGGCGATGTCCTGCACCACGCGGCTTACCGAGCTTTCCACGTCGATGGCCGGGTACAGGCCGCTGTCGGCCACGCGCCGCGACAGCAGGATGTGGCCGTCAAGAATGGCGCGGGCAGCGTCGGCGATGGGGTCCTGTGGGTCGTCGCCTTCGGTGAGCACGGTATAGAAGGCGGTGATGGAACCACGGCCCTTTGCGCCGTTGCCGGCGCGTTCCACCAGTGCCGGCAGCTTGGCGAATACCGAGGGCGGGTAGCCGCGGGTGGTGGGCGGTTCACCCACCGACAGGCCGATTTCGCGCTGGGCCTGGGCGAAGCGGGTCAGCGAATCCATCAGCAGCAGTACGTTCAGGCCCTGGTCGCGGAACCACTCGGCGATGGCGGTGGCGCGGTAGGCGCCATGGAGGCGCGCCAGCGGCGGACGGTCGGCCGGGCTGGCCACCACCACCGCGCGGCGCAGGCCTTCTTCGCCCAGCGTGGTTTCGACAAAGTCGCGCACTTCGCGGCCACGCTCACCAATCAGGCCCACCACGATCACATCGGCGGCGGTGTAGCGGGTCATCATGCCCAGCAAGGTGGACTTGCCGACGCCGGAACCGGCGAACAGGCCCACGCGCTGGCCACGGCCGATGGGCAGCAGGGCGTTGATGGCGCGCACGCCCACATCCAGCGGCTGGGTGATGGGCTCGCGGGCCAGCGGGTTGATGGCCACGCCGGCCATGCCGACATTGCCTTCGGCACGGACAGGGCCCTTGCCATCCAGCGGCACGCCGTCGCTGTCGATCACACGGCCCAGCAGGCCTTCGCCCACTTCAACGCCGCCACGGCGGTAGGAGGGCACCACCCGCGCGTTGGGCAGCAGACCATGCAGTTCGGCGCTGGGCATCAGGTAGGTGCGGTCGCCGGAAAAGCCGACCACTTCGGCATCCACCCAGCCGCCGTCGATGACCTCGACCTTGCAGCTGGCGCCCATCGGCGCTTCACAACCCACGGCCTCAAGGGTGAGGCCGATGGCCCGGCGCAGTACGCCCTCGCGCACCAGCCCGTGGCCGACGCTGGCATCAAGCGATATGGCATCAAGCCGGGCAGCCAGGCGCAGGTTGCGCGCGGCCGACCAGTCGGCGGGGGCAGGGGAGATGCTCATGGGGTGGCCCCGGCGCGGCGCATCACCGTGCCCAGTGCCGCGCGCAGGCGGGCATCGAGGGTGCCGTCGATGCGCACCGCCTCGGCATGCACGCGCAGGTCGCCACGGCTGAGGTTGGTGTCGGCCACCAGGCGCTGGCCTTCGGGCAGGTTCAACAGGTTGCTGATGGCGGCGATGTCGTCCGGGTGCAGGCGCACTTCGACCTCTCGACTGCTGCCGCTCACCGAATCCAGTGCCTCGGTGACCAGGGCGGCCAGCAGTGCCGGGTCGGCTTCGTAGGCGCGGCCGATGAGGGCGCCGGCAATGCGCACGGACAGCTCGCCCAGCGCGCCGACCACTTCGTTCTCAAGCCGCAGCAGGGGCCGACTGAAGTTGTCCAGGATGCCTTCAATCTGTGCCACCAGCCGCCGCACTTCGTTCTGGCCCTGGGCGTAGCCTTCGCCGTGACCTTCCTGAAAGCCTTCTTCCTGCGCGGCATCGCGGATGGCCTGGATTTCCTCCAGCGTGGGCGGCACCACCGGCGGTGCTTCCGGCGCGGCAGGCTCGCCAGCCTGCAGGCCGTCTTCGTCCAGCGGGTCGGTGGCCGGTGCGGCCGGCAGGGTCAGGTCCGGTGCGTGCCAGCGGATGACGTTGCTCACAGCATCGCCTCCCCGCCGCCGCCGAGGGTGACGGTGCCTTCATCGGCCATGCGCTTGACGATGGCCAGAATCTCGCGCTGTGCCGCTTCCACATCCGAAAGGCGTACCGGGCCGCGTGCTTCCATGTCTTCCAGCAGGATTTCGGCGGCGCGCTGGGACATGTTGCGGGTGATCTTGTCGCGCACCTTGATGTCGGCGCCACGCAACGCCAGCCCCAGCCGCTCGCCACTGACCTCGCGCAGCACCAGCTGCATCTCGCGGTCTTCCAGGTCCACCAGGTCGTCGAACACGAACATCAGGTCCTGGATGCGGCTGCCCAGCGGTGCGTCGATGCGGGCGATTTCGGTGAGGATGGCCTGGTCCTGGCCACCGTCCATGAAGTTGAGGATGCTGGCCGCGCACTGCACGCCGCCGATGCTGGAGGACTTCAGGTTCTGGCTGCCGGAGAACTGGCGCTCCATGATCTCGTTCAGTTCGTTGAGCGCATTGGGCGGAATGCCGTCGAGCGTGGCGATGCGCAGCAGCACATCCACGCGGGTACGCTCGGGCAGCAGTTTCAGGGCTTCGGCGGCCTGGTCGGTTTCCAGGTGGGCCATGACGATGGCGATGATCTGCGGGTGCTCGTTGCGCACCAGGTCGGCCACGGCACGCGGATCCATCCACTTGAGCGCATCCAGCCCGGTGGTGTTGCGGCCCAGCAGGATGCGGTCGATCAGGTTGCTGGCTTTCTCGTTGCCCAGCGCCTGCACCAGCATGTTGCGGATGTAGTCGTCCGAGCCCACGCTCAGCGAGGTCTTGTTGCCCAGCTCGTTGCCGAAGTCATCCATCACCTTCTGCACCTGCTCGCGGGTGACATCGTTGAGCGTGGCCATGGCAATGCCGATCTTCTGCACTTCCTTGGGCTCCATGTGCCGCAGTACCTCGGCGGCATCGGTTTCACCCAGGGAGAGCAGCAGCACGGCGGCGCGCTGTACGCCGGTCATCGGCACGGCATCAGTCATTGGCCACCCACCCCTTCACCACCTGTGCAACACGTTTGGAATCATTGCGTACCGCCTCGCGGGCCATGCGCACACGCTCTTCGTAGGCATCCACCGGCAGTGCCAGCGGCGCGCCACCGTCCAGCTGCAGGCGGTCGGCGGCCAGTGCGGCCGGCATCTGTGCATCGTCCACGATCTGCACATCGGCGCTGAGCGGGTCTTCACTGCGGCCCGGCAGTGCCTTGGGCGGGCCTGAAATCTGGCGCAGGGCGGGGCGCAGCACGCCAAACAGCAGGGCCAGCACCACCACGGCGCCAAGCACCAGGCGCAGCGCATCGCGCAGCTGTGGGTTCTCCCACCAGTTGGGTTCTTCCACCGGCAGCGATTCACGCACGAACGGGGCGTTCATCACCGACACGGTATCGCCACGTTCGGCGCTGAAGCCCACCGCCTGCTTGACCAGTGCTTCCACGCGGGTCAGCTCGGCCGTGCTCAATGCCTGGTCGCTGACCTTGCCATTGGCGCCGGCACGCGGCACGTGGTCCACCAGTACCGCCACCGACACGCGCTTGACGCGCCCGGCCGGTTGCCGGGTGTGCTGCAGGGTGCGGTCCAGCTCGTAGTTGCGGGTGGCGTTCTTGGAGGTTTCGGTTGGGGTGGCGGCAGCGGTGGCGGCTGCGCCATTGGCATCGGCAGCGGCCGGTGCGCCCGGCGTGGCGTTGCCCGGGGGCGTGTTGCTGGTGGCGCCGGGGATGCCCTGCGGGCCGTTGGCGCTGGTGCTGTTCTCGCTGATCTGCTCGCTGCGCAGCTTCTGCGGCTCGCCGTTGTACAGCTCGCGGGCTTCCTCGGTCACCGAGAAATCCATGTCCACGCTGACTTCGGGGTTCACCCGGCCGGCACCGGTCATCGGCTCCAGCAGCTCACGGATGCGCTGGTTGTAGGAGCCTTCAAGGCGGCGCACCTGGTCGAACTGGGCGGCGTTGAGCGCAGCCTCGCTGTTGGGGTCGGCAATGGTGAGCATGCGCCCGCTCTGGTCCACCACGGTGACCCGTTCCGGGGCCAGGTCCGGAATGCTGGAGGCCACCATGTGCACGATGGCATCCACCTGGTTGCGCTCCAGCTGCTGGCCACCACGCAGCTCCAGCACCACCGAGGCGCTGGCGACATCGCGCTGGCGTGTGAAGGCGCTGGGCTTGGGAATGGCCAGGTGTACGCGCGCATCACGCACCGGGCGCAGGCTGGTGATGGTGCGCACCAGTTCGGTTTCCAGTGCGTGCTGGTAGCGGGCGTTCTCCACGAACTGGCTGACGCCAAACCCCGGGTCGCGCTCCATCAGTTCAAAGCCCAGGCGGCCGCTCTCGGTCAGGCCGGAGCCGGCCAGCTTCAGGCGTGCATCGTGCACGTTTTTTTCCGGCACGGTGATGGCGCCGGTGGCGGCATTGAGCTCAAACGGAATCTGCGCCGCACGCAGCAGGTCGGTGGCCTCGGCGGTGGCCTTCTGGTCCAGGCCGGTATACAGCGGCACCATCGGCGGCTTCTGTGCCCAGAAGAACACGCCCAGGCCCGCAGCCACGGCAACGGCGATCATCGCCATCAGGCCCAGCCGGCGGGTGATCTGCAGGCTCTGCAGACGGTCGAACCAGGCACCGGCCTGTTCGGAATTCAACGACTCTTTGGACAGCGCGAATGCCATGCGTGCGGATCCTTACAGCGGCATGTTCATCACGTCCTGGTAAGCCTGGACGAGACGGTTGCGGACTTCGACGGTGGCGCGGAACGCCAGCTGCGACTGTTGTGCGGCGACCATCACCTTGGCCAAGTCGGCACCGGGTTGGCCCTGCTCGAAGGCGGCCGCCAGCTGGCCGGATTTCTGCTGGGTTTCGTTCACCCCCTTCAGTGCGCCCTGCAGAGCCTGGCTGAAGGACGGTGCGGTGACGGCATTGCCTTCGTTCAGCCCCTGGATCGCATTGCTGCGCGGCAGGTCGGCGGCAGGCGCAGCCTGGTTGACCTGGGTCTGCATGCTGCGGATCTGGGAGAGGACGGAGGTGATCGAATGGGACATCGGACGTGGTTCCGTGCAACAGGGTTGGCTGAGCCCAACGTTGCAAGTTGCATGCCGGAAGCGAAACCACCTTCAGCTCGATGAATGACCGGCGGCATGCAGGTGGCGTGTCGGGTTACCGGCGGTCGTTGCGGCATTTCTGTCGCTTTGATGCGCCGGCCTGAAAAGTGCCGGCGCTGCAGGCGGGTGTAATGCGGGGTGGCGTGTATGAATGTGCTGTGCTGGCCACCACAGGCGAAGCGGCAGCGCCGCTCAAAATCACACCCTGGAAACACAACCGCCCTCGGCCGTGAGGCGAGGGCGGTAATGGGTAACAGCAGGTGTGGACTTCAGTGGGTGGCCGATTCAGCCGACTCGCGTTCAATGCCGTACTTGCGCAGCTTTTCCACCAGGGTGGTGCGGCGCAGGCCCAGCAGTTGCGCAGCGTGGGCCACCACGCCCTGGGTGCGCTCCAGTGCCTCGTTGATCAGGGTCAACTCGATGTTGGCCATGTGATCACGCAGGTCCAGCCCTTCGCTGGGCAGGTGTGCCTGCGGCACCGGTGCCGGCTTGGCCGCGGCACTGCCGGCGCTGGCCGCCAGTACGCTCTGCGGTGCGGGTTCGGCTGTGGCTTCCGCTGCAGCGGCCTGCGATGGCAGATGATCGCCACGGTAGCGGCTGGGCAGGTCCTGCAGCCGTACCTGGCCACCCGGGTGCAGCACGGCAAGGCGTTCGACCAGGTTGGTCAACTCGCGCACGTTGCCTGGCCAGGGGTAGCTGGCCAGTGCCAGCAATGCGTCATCGGCAAAGCGCACTTCACCACGGCCGGTGCGGGCCAGCTGTGTGGCGATGGTGGTCACCAGCGCCGGGATGTCGTCGGTGCGCTCGCGCAGGGCCGGCACCTCGATGGGGAACACGTTGAGGCGATAGAACAGATCCTCGCGGAACTTGCCCTCGCCAATACGCGTTTCCAGGTCGCGGTGGGTAGCGGCAATCACACGTACATTGCAGCGGATGGTCTGGTTGCCACCCACGCGCTCGAAGCTGCGCTCCTGCAGTACACGCAGCAGCTTGACCTGCATGGGTAGGCTCATGTCGCCGATCTCATCCAGCAGCAGGGTGCCACCTTCGGCCATCTCGAACCGCCCCTTGCGGGTGGTCAGTGCGCCGGTGAAGGCACCCTTTTCATGGCCGAACAGTTCGCTTTCCAGCAGCTCAGGCGGAATGGCGCCGCAGTTGATCGCTACGAACGGGCCATCGCGGCGCGGCGAGCGTTGGTGGATGGCGCGCGATACCACTTCCTTGCCGGTACCGGATTCACCCAGCACCAGCACGGTGGTATCGAAGCTGGCTACCTGGTCGATGAGCCTGCGCAGTGCGGTAACCGCAGTGCCGGTGCCGGTCGGGCCGCCGTCATCGGTGGCACCGGCCTGGTGTTCGGCATCCAGGCGCTTGAGGCTGGCCCGGCGCAGCAGGGCTTCCACCTGTGTGTGGCGCATGGGCTGTTCCAGCGGCCATACATTGGCTTCGTGCAAGCCGTAGTGGCGCGAAAATGCCAGCGGGTCGCCTTCGGCCAGCAGCACCGGGGGTGGCAGGCTGGCGCTGGCAAGCCAGTTGAAGAAGCCGGCGGCAAGGTCGGCGTCTTCCAGTGCGCCCACCACAACGGCCATCCAGTCGTTGGCATGGTGGCGGCTGGTGTCGATGTCCTGCGCATCACACACCCAGCGCGGGTTGAAATCCATGAATTCCAGCAGGCCGATGGTACGTTCGGCGCGGCCGGCGTCGGCGTCGATGACGAGGATGCGTGATTCACTCATGATCCGGTTCCCTGAGCCCTTCCAGGATCGGCATGACCTCCTGGATGTAGGACAGTTTGCTGACGAAGTTGTCCGCACCGGCGCGCAGCGCATGCTCGCGGTGTTCGGAGTCATCGAAGTGGCTGGCAATGACGATGTAGGGCGGCTCGTCCTGGGTCTTGATCAGGCGCGTGGCCTGCAGGCCGCCCATTTCTGGCATGGCCAGATCCATCAACACCACATGCGGGCGCAGTGCCTCGGAGCGCTCGATCGCCTGCAGGCCGTTGGCGGCACTGCCCACCACTTCCAGCCAGTTGATACGGCGGAAGTGGCGCATGGCGGCGTTGATGAAACCTTCATGGTCGTCAACCAACAGTACGGTGAGCTTGCTCATGGAAATCCCTTATGTTCAGCCGGCACGCGCCAGCTGCGGTGTGGTGCCCTGGCGGCGCCGTTCGCGCGCCGGGGCGATATCAAGTTGTTCGCGGTATTTTGCGACGGTACGGCGGGCAATGTTCACCCCCTGCCGTGAGAGAAGCGCGGCGATGGCCTCGTCGGCCAGCGGCCGGCCGGCCGGTTCGCTGGCGATCAGGCGCTTGACCATGGCCTTTACCGCCTGCCCGGACACCGCAGCCCCGTCCAGGCGCACGGCGAAGAAATGCTTCAGCTCGAAGGTGCCACGCGGGGTCTGCAGGTATTTACCGGAGGTGATGCGCGATACGGTGGATTCGTGCATGCCGATGGCATCAGCCACTTCCTTCAGGGTCAGCGGCGCCATGGCCTCGTCGCCCTGCACCAAGAACGAAGCCTGGCGCTCAACAATGACACGCGCGGTACGCAGCAGGGTGTCGTAGCGCATCGACAGGCCACGGGTCAGCCAACGCGCCTCCTGCAGCAGCTCGCGCAGGGGCTGGTTGGTCTCGCCGCTGCTTTCGTTCAGGGCGCGCTCGTAAGATGCGTTGATGTTCAGGCGCGGGGTGGTGGCCGGGTTGAGCGCCACGCGCCACTGGCCATCGGCGTGCCAGGCGACCACATCGGGAATGACGACGGCATCATCGTGCTGCAGCAGGGTCTGGCCGGGCTTGGGCTGCAGCGACAGCACCAGCCGGAAGGCTTCCTGCACGTCCTCCAGCTCGGCCTGCAGCAGCCTGGACAGTGCCACGAAGTCATGGGCGGCCAGCAGCGCCAAGTCCGCATCGAGCAGGCGGGTGGCCAGATGGCGCGCGGCCACCGTGCCAGGCAGGCAGGCCAGCTGTGCCTGCAGGCATTCGCGCAGGTCCACCGCGGCCATGCCGGCCTGCTCGCCGTTCAGCAGGCGCTGGCGGATGGCCTCCACATCGGCGGCGGTACGGTCCAGGCGGGCGCTGGCCAGCTGGCTCAGCTGCGCCAGCGGTGCCTGCAGGTAACCGGCGTCGTCGCAGTGTTCCAGCCAGAAGGCAGCCACCGCCAGATCGGTGTCGTCCAGTTCAAGGGAAAGCGCATCGAGCACGCGCAGCTGCGGGTCGCTGGACTGACCGGCGGCGATGCGGGCCATGCGGTCATCGTCGGGGTTGCCCCAGCTGGCGCCGGCCACGTCCCACATCGAGCTTTCCGGCAGCTCATCGAAAGCGGCGGTGTCCAGCTGTGGTTGGCCTTCGTCGCTGGCAGCCGTGGCGGCATCCTGCTCCTCGTGCAGCTCCAGCAGCGGGTTGTTCTCCAGCGCCTGGCGCACCTCCAGCTCCAGCTGCAGGCCATTCAACTGCAGCAGGCGGATGGACTGCAGCAGGGCGGGCGTGAGGTGAAGCTGTTGCCCAAGCTGGGTGGTCAGAGCGGCTTTCATGCGTTTTCCCCTATCGCGCAGCGCCATATGGCTGGCTGTGGAACGCATCTTGCGTGTGGGGTGTCGGCACCGTAATAGGTCAGCACCCGATGGGTGTAGTGGAGCCCCTCACTCCGTGTAAGGGAATGACCTACATTTCGCCAAGATACTGACGTTCTTTCAGCTAAAAATCAATTTATCTATTTGATTTTTAAGGAATCACGCTGGGCTGGCGACGGGAATCCGATTCTGTGACGGCGAGCGTATATCGCCAGCGTTCCGGCGTCAGTCAAGATCGGTTTCATGCCGAATTGCAAGCAGAAGCAGGTCATTCGCGCGCCGGCAGCCCAGTGCTTCCATCATCCGGGCACGGTGGGTTTCCACGGTCTTGACGCTGATGCCCAGGTCCGCGGCGATCTCCTTGGTGGTCTGGCCGCCACCCAGCCGCCTCAGAATCTGCTTCTGGCGGGGCGAGAGCGCGGCGATGCCGGTGGGCCGCTCGCGGGTGATCAACGGGGCCAGCATCTTGGCCGATATCTGTGGGCTCAGAAACACCTGGCCCGCATGTGCGGCGCGCAGGGCAACCTCAAGCTCGGCAGGGGCGGCGTCCTTGACCACGAAGCCGGCCGCGCCACGGTCCAGTGCATCGCGGACATGCGCGGCATCGTCATGCATGGACATCATCACTATGCGCACCGTGGGCAGCCGCTCGCGGATGTCGCTCAGTGCTTCAAGACCGCTGCGGCCCGGCAGCGAAAGATCCATGAGGACCAGATCAGGAACGTGCTGCAGTGCCATTTCCAGCGCCTGTGCAGCCGTGCTCGCCTCGGCGGCAACCTGGAAGCCGTCGAATGACTGCAGCAGCCTGCTCAGGCCTGCCCGCACCAACGTATGGTCATCGACTATGAGAACGCGCACGTGAGACCGGTTCCTCCCTGGAAGCGTTCACATTAGCCCACGAAAATGCACGGCGCCAGCGCAAATGGTCGAATGGACATCATCGGTAACGTCGGCTGTCCGCAATCTGCCTGCGGTGCAGCCGGAACAAGTGCCGTTCCAGTGCTGCGGCCAGCGGTTCACTCACTGCCTGCTGGCTCAGCCAGAGCCGGCTGCCGTTGGCGGTGGCGGCTTCGGCAAGCACAACCGCAGGCAGTTCGACATGGTCGGGCAGCCACTCCGCAGGCTGCAGGCGGATGACGCCGGCCGTGCCCGGGGCAAGCCCGGTGGCCTGGTGGGTATCCAGCCGCAAGCCACGCCGTGACCAGCGCACGGCGCAACCGGGCAGGGCAGGGCCGGCCTGTTGCAGCAGCCGGCCTAGCAGTACCAGCGCCAGGTCCATGCGTGCTTCCAGCCGCTGCAGCTGGGCGGTGGTATCACTGCGCTCGTCGCCGTCTTCGGCGCTGCGCGAATCCTCCACCAAGGCCACGCTGCGCAACAACATTTCAGAGGCGCCCGGGCGGGTGATGCTGGCGCCGGGTATGAACGCTACCGGCAGCTCGACATCACAGCTGAGCGTGTCATCGAACAGCTGGATTTCGGCCAGCGCCGCCGGATCGTTCTCTGTCATCCCAAGGCTCCTGCCTGCTGGTAAGCACTGGCTGCACGTGACGACTGGCGTTCCTGCCGCAGTTGGAGTGCGGCATGGTCACGCAGCTGGCTCATGCGTTCGGTGACGGCATGCTGTTCCTGCAGCAAAGCAGTAAGCGCGGCGTCGGGGCCGAAATATTCAAGATACTGGCGCAGGCGCTGGTCATGCTCAAGCACGATGGCTGCCGCTAGCGCATGGTCTTCAGCGTCGATGGCGGCGTTGAGTTGTTGCAGGTCGCCATGCAGGGCCTGCAGCTGCGTCTTGCGTTCGGCATCCACGGGGTCAGCTCCCGCGCGCACTGGGCAGGGCGCGCTGGTCCACCGGAATCGCCTTCCATGCCGATTCAATCTCGCCCATCAGCGACAGTGACTCCTGCAATGCAGCCGGATCATTGTTGAGGTTGCCCTCGGTCAGCCGATGCAGCACGTAGTCGTACAGCGCCGACAGGTTGCCGGCAATCTCACCGCCGGCCTCATGGTCCAGTGAACCATTGAGGTGGCCGATGATGGCGCAGGCTTCGCCGATGGCCTTGCCTTTCAGTGCCTGGTCACCCCCGGCGAGGCAGGCTTCGGCGCGGCGGATGCGCTCACTGGCGCCCTCCAGCAGCAAAGCCACCAACTGGTGCGGGTCTGCATCGGTGACGCGGGTGGAAACGCCGACCTTGCGGTACTGCTCGGCATAGTGGCGGTTGGCACCGTACATGGTGGCTCTCCTTCAAAGTCCGCCACTGCGGTGTTCTGCCGGTGCGGGTGGGGTTTGTCTGTGTGCGGGTGGTGGCTCAGCTCTTCTGCGAGACACCAAGCTGCTGGGCAAGGAAGTTGCTGGTGCTCTGCATCTGCGCCACCAGGGTGTCCATTGCGGTGAACTGTCTGGTGTAGCGCAGGGCCACCATCTCCATGCGTGCGTCCAGGTTGTCCAGCTCCTTCTCCAGCTTCTTGATCTGTTTGTTGAGCGAGTCGGTACGCTGGGTGAGGGTGCCGTCGCTGTCCAGGTTGCTTTTGAGCAATGTGGCCATGCGGCTGGTGAGCGGGCCATTCTCGCCAAGCAGGTTGGCCGCGGCGGACGGGTCATCGGCCAGAGTCTTGTCGAACGTGGTGCTGCTGAAGCTCAGCGTCCCGTCCTTGGCAATGGCCAGGCCAAGTGCCTTCATGTCGTTGACGTTGTCGCTGACCGTGTTGCGCAACTGCTGCTGCAGGCCACGGACCATGGAATCGCCGGTCAGCGCGGCGGCCTTGTTGTTGGTGGCGTCGTAGGCACTGGCGTTGCCGAGCTGCTTGACCGTGGCGTTGTAGGCACTGACGAATGCCTGCAGGTTGATCTTCAGCGATGTGTTGTCCTGGGCAATGCCCAGGGTGCGCTTGCTGCCTTCCTCGGCCTTGGTCAGGGTGAGGCTGACACCGGGAATGATGTCGGTGAGGGTGTTGGTGGCCGATTCGCGCTCGAAGCCATCCACCCGCACCAGCGCGTTGGTGGCGGCGGTGTTCTGCTGCATGCCACCGGCATTGCCGTCCCAGGTCAATGCCGACAGGCCACCATTGCCACCGGATGCGGTGACCTTGAGCGCTCCCTTGGTGCCGGAATCCACGGCATTCATAACCAGGTGCTGGCCGTCGCTGGCGGTAATGACGGTCGCGCTGACGCCCTTGCCATCGGCGGCCTTGTTGATGGCGGCCGCAATGTCCTTCAGGGTGCTGCCAGGCGCGATATCGACATCCAGCGTCTTGTCGCCCCAGCTGAAGCTGAGCTTGCCGTCGCCAACTGCGGCGCTGGCATCAAAAGCGCCCGAGGTAAGCTTCTGCGCCTGTGCAAGGCGCACCACTTCCACGCTGTAATTGCCGGCAATGGCAGTGGTCTTGCCGCTGCTGGCATCGGTGATGACGCTGGCGGTGAAGCCGCTGCCTTCGGGAATATTGGCCTTGTAGCTGGGTGCACCGGCGCCCTTCACCAGATCCTTGAGTGCGGTCTGCAGGCTGGCCAGCGAACTCTTGATGTTGCCCAGCGCCGACAACTTGGCGGTGGCAGCGGTTCCCTGCTTGTTGATGCGTTGCTCGGTGGGCTTGCGTTCGGCGGCCACCAGCTGCTTTACGAGGGTTGGAATATCAAGGCCGGAGCCGACGGCGGCAAGTGAGGGGTTGGCCATATGAGTTCCTTGGTCGTGACGGGCGGACGCCGCGCAGGCTTACGGGGTATCGGCAGGCACCGCGCCGGACTTTAGTCAGGCACGGGCTGCTGGCCCAGAAATGCAAACCTTGTGCCATTTCGTCATCGAATGACGGCTCGTCATATAGGCAAAGCCCCCGCCTTTCGGCGAGGGCTCCGTGGTACGGCGCAGTGGGTGCGGCCCGCGCCGCGCCCACCTGTGCATCAATCAGCCCAGCAGGCTGAGCACGTTCTGGGTGGAGCTATTGGCCTGGGCCAGCATGGCGGTACCGGCCTGCTTGAGGATCTGGGTGCGGCTCAGTTCCGCCGTTTCCTTGGCATAGTCGGTATCCAGAATGCGGCCACGCGATGCCGACAGGTTCTCCGAGGTGGTGGACAGGTTGGAGATGGTGGAGCTGAAGCGGTTCTGGATGGCACCCATGTCCGCGCGCGAGTTGTTCACGGCGGTCAGGGCCTTGTCGGCGATTTCCAGGGCCTGCTGGGCACCGGTGAAGGAGGAGATGTCCAGGTCCTTCAGGTAGCTGGTAGTACCCGCCGCAGCGGTGGCCGTGGCGGCAACACCGGCCGAGGCATAAGTAATGCCGCTGCTGGCGGTAGCGGAGCCTGCGGTGAAGCTGAAATCCACACCAGCTTTCAAAGAGGTCAGGCTGAGCTTGCCCGCACTGTCAATCGACGCGTGAACACCGGTCTGGTCCATCTTTTCGTTGATGGTGGAAACCAGTTTCTTCTGCACGTCGGCGGCAGTGTCACCAATGGCGAACTTGACCGCGTCGATGGCCTTGCCGTTGATCGACATGCCCGAGATGCTGCCGGCGGTGGTGGCGGTGCCGGTTGCTATCGCTGCGGTACTGGTCTGCGTGGCGGCGAAGGAGGCGCGGCCCAGCGAATCGACATTGGCATCAACGATGGAGTTGATGCCAATGGTCTGGCCGGCATCGGCACCCACCTGGAACAGCGCGCCCGAGAACGAGCCATCCAGCAGCTTGGTGCCGTTGAAGTTGGTCTGGCCGGCAACGCGGTCGATTTCCTTCATCAGCTGGGTGACTTCGGCGTTCAGTGCGTCGCGGTCGGTCTGCGAGTTGGTGGCATTGGCCGACTGCACCGACAGCTCGCGGATGCGCTGCAGGTTGTTGCCGATTTCCACCATCGCGCCTTCTGCGGTCTGCGCCAGCGAGATGCCGTCGTTGGCGTTGCGCACGGCAACGTCCAGGCCGCGGATCTGCGTGGTGAAACGCTGCGAGATGGCCAGGCCTGCAGCATCATCCTTTGCGCTGTTGATGCGCAGGCCCGAGGAAAGGCGCTGGATGGAGGTGGCCAGGCTGGCGCCGTTCGCGTTCAGATTGCGCTGCGCGTTGAGCGACATGATGTTGGTGTTGATGACTTGTGCCATGGTGCGGGATTCCTAGTTGTCGATTGATCCGGCAGCTCAGCGTGGCCGGTGGTGGCTGCAGTGGATGAGGTGGTTGCACCAGGAGCCGCTGCTGTTATCTCTATCGGCCAATATCGCTGTCATCTTTAGTGGCAATTGGCAAGTCTTGTTTGTCTGCGCGCCGCAGGCAGGCATGCATGCCGGCCATCGGCCAGCCATCCGGATACGGGTCGGCTTCGCCCACGATCCGGCGGCTCGGCCTGTGCATCCGGTGGCATACGAAAAACAACGCCCCGGCCGAACCGGGGCGTTGGGGTGTTTCTCTGCCGACGCGCAGAGCAGCTGCGCCGGCCCTGCATCAGCCCAGCAGGCTGAGCACGTTCTGGGTGGAGCTGTTGGCCTGGGCCAGCATGGCGGTACCGGCCTGCTTCAGGATCTGGGTACGGCTCAGCTCGGCCGTTTCCTTGGCGTAGTCGGTATCCAGGATACGGCCACGCGATGCCGACAGGTTCTCCGAGGTGGTGGACAGGTTGGAGATGGTGGAGCTGAAGCGGTTCTGGATGGCACCCATGTCCGCGCGCGAGTTGTTCACCGCGGTCAGCGCCTTGTCGACGATGGAGATGGCCTGTTGCGCACCCAGGAAGGTGGAGATATTGAGATCGCTGGCGAACTTGCCGGCTGCTGCCGTCGTGTTGGCGGTCATCGTCGGGCCTGTGGCGCCGGTCCATGTGCCGAAGGTGACAGCGATGGCGTTGAAGGTGCCCTTTGCGTCAACCGAGTTCTGGACCGAGGTCAGGTTGATCTTTCCAGCAGTGGCGTCCAGTTCAGCGTATACGCCGGTCTTGTCGAGCGACTGATTGATTGCAGTAACCAGGGCGGCGGCCGTCGCTTTCTGTGTGGCCGCGGCGTCTGTACCAGCCTTGACGTTGACATCGTCAATCTTATAAGCCTTACCATCGGCTCCCTTGATTGTCATGCCGCTGATTTTCGCATCGGCATTGGGAGCTGGGGCACCGACGGTGAAGCTGTTGGTATCGAAGCTGACTCCACCCAGCTTGCTGGTGCTGGCATTCACGATGGAATTGATGCCGATGGTCTGGCCGGCATCAGCACCCACCTGGAACAGCGCCCCAGAGAAGGAGCCATCCAGCAGTTTGGTGCCGTTGAAGTTGGTCTGGCCGGCAACGCGGTCGATTTCCTTCATCAGCTGGGTGACTTCGGCATTCAGTGCGTCGCGATCTGTCTGCGAGTTGGTGGCGTTGCCCGACTGCACCGACAGCTCGCGGATACGCTGCAGGTTGTTGCCGATTTCCACCATTGCACCTTCAGCCGTCTGCGCCAGCGAGATGCCGTCGTTGGCGTTGCGCACGGCCACATCAAGACCACGGATCTGGGTGGTGAAGCGCTGCGAAATGGCCAGACCGGCGGCGTCGTCCCTGGCACTATTGATGCGCATGCCCGAGGAAAGTCGCTGGATCGAGGTAGCCAGGCTGGCGCCGTTCGCGTTCAGATTGCGCTGCGCGTTGAGCGACATGATGTTGGTGTTGATGACTTGTGCCATGGTGCGGGATTCCTGGTTGGCGATTGATCCGGCAGCTCAGCGTGGCCGGTGGTGGCTGCAGTCGTTTACCGCTGCTGATGAAACTATCGGCATTTCCCCCATCCGGCTTTAGGGGGAATGTGAATGTGTCGGTAGGCCGTTAAGGAAGGGCGGATGCAGTTGGCATAGCGCCTGCGTCGGGGCATTGCGGGTGCCCAAGCTGATTCAGGGCCCCAGGCAGATGCAGGGCAGGGCGCCGCGGGGCGGATGAAGAAAAAGCAGAACGCCCCGGCGGGCCGGGGCGTTCTGCTTTTTGCGGCGGTACGGCGTGAGGCCGTACCAGCGATGCATCAACCCAGCAGGCTGAGCACGTTCTGGGTGGAGCTGTTGGCCTGGGCCAGCATGGCGGTACCGGCCTGCTTGAGGATCTGCGAGCGGCTCAGCTCGGCCGTTTCCTTGGCGTAGTCGGTATCCAGGATGCGGCCACGCGATGCCGACAGGTTCTCCGAGGTGGTGGACAGGTTGGAGATGGTGGAGCTGAAGCGGTTCTGGATGGCACCCATGTCTGCACGCGAGTTGTTCACGGCGGTCAGCGCCTTGTCGACGATGGACAGTGCACGCTGCGAACCGATCGGCTTGCTGATATCAAGCGTGCCTACGTTCGAGACGGTGCTTGAAAGGCTTGTTTTGGCACCTGCGCCGAGATCGATACCGTTGGTGGCAGCCACCATGGCAGCATCATAGCCCGCCGGTGCCGTGCCTTTCGCACCGAAAGAAAACACCTGGTCGGCCTTCACACTGGACAGGCTGATGGATTTGTCAGCATTGACAACGGCGTAGACACCCGTCTGATCCATCTTTTCGTTGATCGCCGCCGCAACTGCCGCACTCTGCGACTGGCCCTTCGCCACCTTGATGTCACCGAGAGCGATATCCGTCTGCTTGGTGCCCACGTAGGTGGAGATACCCATGCCCTTGACCGTGGTGTCGGCGGCTGCTGCATCGGCCGAAAATGCCGCAATGCTGGCATCCTGGGAGAAGGTTGCCGTGCCCAGCGTGTCCGTCTTGGCGTTCACGATGCTGTTGATGCCGATGGTCTGGCCCGCATCGGCACCGACCTGGAACAGCGCGCCGGAGAAGGAACCATCCAGCAGCTTGGTGCCGTTGAAGTTGGTCTGGCCGGCAACGCGGTCGATTTCCTTCACCAGCTGAGTGACTTCAGCGTTCAGTGCATCGCGGTCGGTCTGCGAGTTGGTGGCATTGGCCGACTGTACCGACAGCTCGCGGATACGCTGCAGGTTGTTGCCGATTTCCACCATTGCACCTTCAGCGGTCTGCGCCAGCGAGATGCCGTCGTTGGCATTGCGCACCGCAACATCAAGACCACGGATCTGGGTGGTGAAACGCTGCGAGATGGCCAGACCAGCGGCGTCATCCTTGGCGCTGTTGATGCGCATGCCCGAGGAGAGGCGCTGGATGGAGGTAGCCAGGCTGGAGCCGTTCACGTTCAGATTGCGCTGAGCGTTGAGCGACATGATGTTGGTGTTGATGACTTGTGCCATGGTTTGGTTTCCTTTTCTGGCGATGGGTGCGACAGCTCAGCCATCCTGTGCTGGCCGCAGTGGGGGCATGTGGCGCCGCGGTGCCGCTGCTGATACCTATAACGGCACGATGCCCAGCAGCTTTAGGGCGGCGGCGCAAGCGGCCCAGAATTCATCCAGGTCACAATGTGGTTCCCATGCAGGAGCGGAAAACTGCCGCGAAGCATTGAGCACTCTCTTCTGGCCGTTGTTGATCGCGATTACTTGTGCAGGTTTCTTGAACGAAAAAGCCCCGGCATTGCCGGGGCATTCATCTGCCTGTTACCTGCGCAGGCGTTACTTCAGCAGACTCAACACATCCTGCGGCAGCTGATTGGCCTGGGCCAGCATGGCGGTACCGGCCTGCTTGAGGATCTGCGTGCGGGCCAGCTCGGCGGTTTCCTTGGCGTAGTCGGTATCCAGGATGCGGCCACGCGATGCCGACAGGTTCTCCGAGGTGGTGGACAGGTTGGAGATGGTGGAGCTGAAGCGGTTCTGGATGGCACCCATGTCCGCGCGCGAGTTGTTGACCGAGGTAAGTGCCTTGTCGATGATTTCCAGCGCACGCTGTGCACCGGCAAAACTGCGGACATCCAGATCCTGTGCGTGCTGGAAGTTCTGGGTAGTGGGTGCAACAAGCGCACCGCCTGCGAAGGTCAGGCCGGTGCCACCGGTCATGGTTCCACCATTGCCCGCAGTGATGGTCTGGCCGGCCTTCAGCGATTCAAGCTTGATGTTGGTGCCGGAGATTGAAGCGTACAGCCCGGTCTGGTCCAGCTTCTCGTTGAGTGCCTGGGTGATCTTGCGGTTCAGATCGGCAGGCGTGTCGCCGATGGCGATGTCGATATCCGGGAAGGTGATGGGGGTTGCCGCAGCCGCACCGTCGGCCTGCACGCTGACGGTCAGCCCGGAGAGCTTGCCGGCTGCGGTAGCCGCAGTGCCGGTAGCCGCGACGATATTCATGTCGGCGGCAAACCCAGCCCGGCCGATGGTATCGATGTTGGTGTCCACGATGCTGTTGATGGCAATGGTCTGGCCCGCGTTGGGCCCTACCTGGAACAGCGCGCCCGAGAAGCTGCCATCCAGCAGCTTGGTGCCGTTGAAGCTGGTCTGGTTGGCGACGCGGTCAATCTCCGACAGCAGCTGGTTGACTTCGGCATTGAGCGCATCGCGGTCGCTCTGCGAGTTGCTCGCATTGGCCGACTGCACGGCCAGCTCGCGGATGCGCTGCAGGTTGTTGCCCACTTCCACCATCGCGCCTTCGGCGGTCTGCGCCAGCGAGATGCCATCGTTGGCGTTGCGCACGGCAACATCAAGACCACGGATCTGCGTGGTGAACCGCTCGGAAATCGCCAGGCCCGCCGCGTCATCCCTGGCGCTGTTGATGCGCAGGCCCGAGGACAGGCGCTGGATGCTGGTAGCGAGGCTGGAGTTGGTGGTGTTGAGGTTGCGCTGAGCATTCAGCGACATCACGTTGGTATTGATGACTTGCGCCATGGTGATTCTCCGGTGTGATCGTTTGCCCGCTGCATGAGCGCGGCGTTGGTGATGGCAGGGCGAACTGCCGGGGTAGGGGTCAGCGGATCATGTTGAACAGCGACATCGATTGCATCTGGGTAAATACCGTCTGCGCCGCCTGCAACGCGGCGCCTTCGAGCTTGTATTGGCCGATGGCCTCGGCGTAGTTGAGATCGCGCAGGTCCGACAGCGATGACTTGAGCGTTACCGAGTTGGCTTCGCGCAGCGCCGCTGCATCGTCGATGGCCTTGAGCTGGGCGCCGCCTGCGGCACGCGCATCGATCATTGCCTCCGAGGCACGTGCTACATCACGCAGGCTGGCCTGCAGGCCGTTCTGCTGGGCGGTACGGCCGGCCTGGGTGGAGGTGTCCATATCCAGTGCCTGTACCAGTTGATCGATGGTGGCGAACACATCGCGCGTTTCCGCCTGGCCTGCCTTGAACTGGTCGCCGGCTGCCGGCGCGCCTTCAATGCGCAGACGCAGGCCCTGGAACACGATGTCCGCACCCGCTGCATGGCTGCCGGTGCCGACCACCGTGCCACCTGCGTCCAGCACCTCATAGCTGTCTGGTGCGGTGAAGCGCAGCGTGTAGGCGTTGCCGTCCCAGCTGCCTGAGCCGTCACGGCTGACGCTGGTCAGTACCGCCTTGCCGGTATTGCCTGTGGCAGCGGCACCATTGACCGTGCCATCACCGGTGCGGATACGCAGGAATATCTCGCTGCCGGGCTGCACATCCTTGACGAAAGTGCCCGGTGCTATCTCCACCTGGCGTTGGTTCTGATCGCCGTTGTAACGGACGTTGCCATGGTCCATGGTGAAGGGTGCATCCGCATCGGAAGCACCGCCAAACAGATAGCGGCCGTTGCCATCGGCGGTATTGGCCAAGGCCAGCATCTGTTCCTTCAGTGATTTCAGCTCGGCGGAAATGGTTTTGCGGTCATCGGCTGAAAGCGCCGCGTTGTTGGCCTGCACGGTGAGGTCGGACATGCGCTGCAGCAGGCTGCCAGCCTGGGCCAGTGCGTTCTCCTGCAGGCCAAGGCGGTTCTGCGCGGTGCTGGCGTTGCTGCCCAGCTGGTCGAGCTCGGCAAGGATGCGGTCCATGCCCACGGCGCTACCGGAGGCCACCGGGTCGTCCTTGGCGGTGACGATCTTCTTGCCGGTGGCCAGCTGCTGCTCCAGGTGCGAGAGCTTGCTCTGCTTGGCCAGCATCAACGAGATCGACTGGTCGAACATCATGTTGCTGGAGATGCGATTGTTCATCAGCCCACCGCCTTCAGGATTGTCTGGAACATGGTGTCGGCGGTGGAGATCAGCTGCGATGCGGCCTGGTAGGCCTGCTGCAGCCGCAGCATGTCCGCTGCTTCCTCATCCAGGTTCACGCCGGAGATGGAGTCACGCGCCGCCTGCGCGTTGTCGGTGATGGCCTGCTGGGCCTTGAGCGAGTACTCGGCCGAGCGTGCTGCCGAGCCCACCTGGGTGGTCAGCCCGCCGAGCGCGCCGTTCAGCGTGATGGTGCCGGCGCTGAGCACCTTGGCATCCTCCACCGCGGCCAGCCGTTTGGCGTTGCCGTTGTCACTGGAGCCCGGTGCGGTACGGCCGATGTTGAAACTGTCGCCGGCAGCAGGTTTGCCATCGAGTACCACGCTCCAGCCGTTGGCCTTGATCGCCTCGCCAGCGGTGTAGGGATAGGGGCCGGCACCGTCGATGGTGTAGTTGTTGGCATCCACAAAGCGGATGCTCGCCGGGTTGAGCAGATTGGCATGGCCGGCGTTCTCCACGTCAACGGCGCCCAGTACGCCAGTGCCGGTGTTGTTCAGTGCGCTGGTGGCTTTCACCGGGTTGGCGGCGGCAATGCGCGAAGGATCGGTGATGGCCACCGACATGCCACCGATGGCGCTGGTGGTGGGCTGCAGCAGGAAGCGGTCGCCATTTGCCGGGGCGCCGTTGAGCACCAGCTTCACGCCGTTGACCACGAATGGATCGGCGGCCGTGCCGGCACCGGTCATGGCTACGGTGGCGCCGGTATCTGCACGGCTGGCCTGCCAGCTGCTGCCGTTGAACCGCAGCATCAGGTTCTGGCCGTCCAGCTTGGACACATCGCCATAGCTGGCGGTGAAGGTAGCCGTGCTGGTGTTGCCGGCATGCGCACCGGCCTTGGGCTGGCCGATGGTGAAGAAGTTGCTGCCCATGTCACCGTACAGGTCCATGCCTTCGGCATGGGCCTGGTTGAAGGTGGTGGCCATGCCCACCGCGATGCGTCCGAGTTCGGCCTGTGCCGGTGTGAGCACATTGCCGCGGAACTCCAGCAGGCCGCCTATCTGGCCGCTCATCGCGTTGCTGTCCAGGGTGACGGTCTGGCCCTGGGTGACGATGGCCAGCTGCAGGCGTTCGGGCTGATACGGATCAGCTGCGGTGGTCAGCTGCGATGCCGTGGTACCCACCACCAGCGCATGTCCGCCAGCGGAGTACACATTCATCACGCCACCATCCTGGATGACCGCATTGCCGCCGGTATAGCCCACCAGTTTGCTGATGAGCTGGTCGCGGCGGTCCAGCAGATCCGGTGCGGCGGCGGCGGAATCACTGCCGATGGCGCCATTAAGCTGGGCGATCTCCTTGGCCAGCCGGTTGACTTCGGTGCTGGCCGACAGCAGCCCGTTGTTGACCTCGCCGTTGAGCGTGTCCAGGTTGCTGGAGAGCTGCTTGAAGCGGGTCACCAAGGTGGACGCATTGTCCAGCACGTCGCGACGGTTGGCGGTGGCCGCGGCATTGGCGGAAAGACCGTTCACCGAGTTGAAGAATTTTGACCACACGCCGTTGACGTTGGTTGCCGTGTCCGACATCAGGCTGTCCACGCGGTCGGCCATGGTTGAGAGCTGCTTCAAACGCGCCAGTTCACCACTGCCATCGAGCAGGCGGGAGATGGCCAGCTGGTCCGCGACGCGGCGGATGTCGGTGATGCGGGCGCCGTTGCCCACGTCGCCATAGCCCACATCGGTGGGGTTGCGCGTGGCGAAGTCAACCTTCTGGCGGCTGTACCCATCGGTCTTGATGTTGGCCACGTTGTGGCTGACGGTTGCCAGCGCACGCTGGAACGCGATCAGTGCACTGGTACTGGTGGAAAGCACATTGGACATGGGTTGCTATCTCAACGAAGGTTGGTGCCACCCAGCGCCACGGCGCTGGCGAAGGGCTGGGCCATGCGCGCGCCGACATCACCAATGGCGGCAACGGCACGCTGGATGGTAGGGCCCGCGGCAATGGCGGCGATTTTGGCGGCATAGGACGGGTCGGTGGCGTAACCGGCGCGCTGCAGGCCCTGCGCGAAGCCGCGCACATCGCTGCCCGCCTTGAGCGCGGCCTGGTAGCGGGGGCTGTTCTTGAGCATGCGCACGTAGTCTCCGAAGCTCTCGGCCACTGAGCCATAGGCACGGAAGCTGGCGGTCTCGTTGCGGCGCTGCCCGTTCACGTATTCGTGGGTGCCGGTGCTGACACGCTCACCGCTCCAGCCGGTGGCCTTGATGCCGAACAGGTTGTGGCTGCTCTGGCCGTTGCCATGCTTGATATGGCGCTTGCCCCAGCCGGTTTCCAACGCTGCCTGTGCAACCAGGGCGCGTGGGTTGACGCCCAGCTCGCGTGCCGCACGTTCGGCATGCGGCCAGATGCTGGCCACAAAGCCTTCCGGCGTGTGCTGGCCAAGCCGGTTGGCCGCAAGCGTGGCGTGCGTGGTGTCCACCACATCGCCGCGTTCGCTGGCCGTTGGCGCGCTCCAGCGGTCATTGGCTGCGGCCCAATCGCCTGCAGCAAGCGGGGCAGGGCTGTCATAGGGGTTGCTGCTGCCCAGCGCGGCATGCAGATCCTGGGTGTCGCGGCCTGCGATAAGGTCCAGCGCCTGCGCTTCCGGTGCCGGGCCGGCGGTGGAACCGGAAAGCCCGTACTGCTGCAGCACCACGGCCATGTTGTCGGCTTCGGGCTGCAGGGGCAGGGCGTTGGCGGCAGGGCCATTGAGAGGATAGGCCTGCTCAACGGGGGTGGGGTTGATGCGCTGGTCCAGGGCAGGTTGTGCCACCTGGTCGGCGCCGCCCAACTGGCGCGCGATCATGGCCGACAGGCCCAGCCCACGCCCCTTGGTCATGGCCTCGGCAATGCGCTGGTCATGCATCTCGCGGAACATCTGGTTCTCGCCCGGGAACAGCGAATCGCCGAAGCTGGCCTCACGCATGCTCTTGATCAGCATCTGCGCGAACTGGCCTTCCAGCTGCCGCGCCACCTTGTCGATCTTTGCCGGGTCGTTGGCAATGACAGGGTTCAACGCCATCGGCTGCGGGGCAATGCGCATGATCAGATCACCTCCAGGTCCGCGCTCAATGCGCCGGCCTGCTTGAGGGCCTCAAGAATGGCGATCAGGTCGCCCGGCGCGGCGCCCACTTCATTCACCGCACGCACGATTTCATCCAGCGTGGCACCGCCGTTGAAGCGGAACATGCGGCTGCCCTCGTTGCTGGCGGTGATGGTGGATTGCGGCACGGCCACGGTCTGGCCACCGGCCAGTGCGTTCGGCTGGCTGACCTGTGTGGCCTCGCTCACGGTCACCGTGAGCGAGCCGTGGGAGATGGCCGCAGGGCTCACGCGCACCCCTGAGCCGATCACCACGGTGCCGGTGCGCGAGTTCACCACCACCCGCGCCGGAGCCGCACCCGGAGAAACTTCGACGTTCTCGATGCGCGCCAGCATGCCAATGCGTGCGCCGGCGTCTGTCGGTGCCTGTACCGCCACCGTGCCGCCATCAACGGCACGCGCGGCACCATCGCCGAAGGTGGCATTCAATGCGCTGACCATGCGCGACACGGTGGTGAAATCGCTCTGGTGCAGGTTCAGGGTGATTTCGCCAGCTGCGCCGAATACGTCGGGCAGGGCGCGCTCCACCGTGGCGCCATTGGGTATGCGGCCAACGCTGGGAATGTTCACCGACACGCGCGAGCCATCGCGGCCCTGCACGCCGAAGCCACCAACCACCAGATTACCCTGGGCAATGGCGTATACCTGCCCATCAGCACCTTTCAGCGGCGCCATCAGCAGCGAGCCACCACGCAGCGACACCGCATTGCCTACCGAGGAAACCGTGATGTCGATGGTCTGCCCCGGCTTGGCGAATGCCGGTAGCTCGGCATGGATGGCCACGGCCGCCACGTTCTTCAGCTGCGGGTTGACGTTTGCCGGAACATTGACGCCCAGCTCGCCAAGCAGGTTCTTCAGGCTCTGTACGGTGAAGGGTGCCTGACTGGTGCGGTCACCGCTGCCATCAAGGCCGACAACCAGGCCGTAACCAACCAGTGCGTTGCCACGCACGCCACCTACCTGCGCAAGGTCCTTGATGCGCTCTGCGTGTGCAGGAAACGCGCAGCAGACCAGCAGGGCGAGTACGGCACAGCGGAGCTTGATGAAAGGCGTCATGATCGTGCTCAGAACAGGGACAGTGCCGAGTTGAAGAAGCGGCCCAGCCAGCCCATTGCATTGGACTGTGCCACCGCGCCACGCCCGCCATAGACGATGCGCGCATCGGCAACCTTGCTGGAGGGAATGGTGTTGTCCGCGCCAATGTCGGCCGCACGCACGACCCCCTGGATCTGCACCAGTTCATCGCCCTGGTTCAGGCGCAGGTTCTTCTGCCCCTGCACGACCAGGTTGCCGTTGGGCAGGCGCTGGATCACGGTCACGGTCACGCTGCCCTGCAGGCGGTTGCTCTGCGCGCTGTTGCCCTTGCCGTTGAAGTTGCTCTCGCTTTCGGCAGATGCGCCAAGAATCTTGGTGCCGCCCAGGGTGACCGGCGCGCCGAACAGCGTGGGCGAGCCCATGTCGATATCGGACTTCTTGCTGATGGCGGTGCTGGCCGTGGTGGTGGCCATGGTGCTTTCCATCAGTGCGATGGTCAGCAGGTCACCCACATCGCGCGCGCGCCGGTCGCCATACAGGTTAAGGCCGGGGCCGGCGCTGTAGATGGCACCTGCGGTGGGCGTGGCTGCGGGTACAACGATGGGCTGCACCGGTGCCATGGGCGGGTACGGGCGCACATCGCCGGCAAGCGTGCAGCCTGCCCCAAGCAGGGTGCAGGCGACGACGGGAATATGACGCAGCAGTCGGGTGGTGCGCATGACATTCATCCTCAGGGCAATGCTCAGACGTTGTTGTTGAGATAGCCGAGCATCGAATCGGTGGTGGAAATGGCCTTGGCGTTCATCTCGTAGGCGCGCTGGGTTTCGATCATGGACACCAGCTCTTCCACCACGTTGACGTTGCTGCCTTCCAGCGCGCCCTGTACCACGCCACCCAGGCCGTTCAGGCCCGGCGTTCCGTTCTGTGCCGGGCCCGAAGCGGTGGTTTCCAGAAACAGGTTCTCGCCGTTTGCCTGGAGGCCTGCGGGATTGATGAAGTCGGTGAGCGAGAGCGAACCGATTTCCACCGCGGCTGCCTGGCCTGCCATCTTGACGGTGATGGTGCCGTCCTTGCCGATGGTCACCGACTGCGCGCCCTCCGGAATCTGGATGCCGGGCTGCACCGGGTAACCGCTGTTGGTCACCAACTCGCCCTGCGCGTTGATCTGGAAGCTGCCGTCGCGGGTGTAGGCGGACGTGCCGTCCGGCATCATCACTTCAAAGAAGCCGCGGCCATTGACCATCACGTCGAGAGCGCGGCCGGTCTGCTGCTGGCTGCCCTGCTCGAAGTGCTTGGAGGTGGCCACTACGCGTACGCCGGTACCCAGCTGCAGGCCGGTAGGCAACTGCGTCTGCGCCGACGACGAGCCACCAGGTTGGCGTACCTGTTGGTACAGCAGATCTTCAAAGCTGGCGCGGTCACGCTTGAACCCGGTGGTATTGGTGTTGGCCAGGTTGTTGGAGACCACGGACATGCGCGTCTGCTGCGCATCCAAGCCGGTCTTGGCGACCCACAAAGCCTGATTCATGGTGCGGTTCCTCTGCTGCTGATGCCGGCCATCCGGCCCTTGCCGTCATCAATGCATGGGCTGTGCCAGAACATGTGGCGGAATGCCGGCGCGGTGGAATTGGAGCAGCGAGGGGCAGGGCGGCATGCAGCCCGGGCCGGCCAGGGCAAACGAAGTGCAGCCGGTTTGGAGCAGTGGTGTTGGCCTGGCCGTGGCTCCGGTCATTGCGACGGAGCGCCAGATGAGGTGTTTCTGTTCCGTCTGCCGGAGGCATTGCGCGCAGCCGGCTGACGGAAGATGTTGCGACTACATTCTTCCCGGTTCCCGGTTCCCGGTTCCCGGCTTCCCGGTCAGCCGTTCAGGCGCAGCAGACTATTTGCGGTCCGCGCGTTCTCGTCGCCGTGCTTGATCACTTTCACCTGCATTTCAAACTGGCGCTGCAGCTGGATCATCTGCACCAGTGCACCGGCCGCATCCACGTTGCTGGCTTCCAGCGTGCCGCTGTCCAGTGCCTTGCCCTGGCGCTGGGCGAAAGGCTGCTGCGGGTCGGTATTGCGCATCAGGCCATCCAGCCCGCGTTCGAGCTTGTCGTCGGGCGCTTCAACCACCCGCAGGCGGCCCACCTCGGCCATGGTCTGCGGGCCTTCGCCCAGCGGAATGATGGACAGCGTGCCGTCATTGCCGATCTCGATGGCCTGGTGTGGGGGCACGGCCACCGGGTTGCCGTTGGTGTCCAGCACCGCATTGCCTTCAGCCGTTACCAGCTGCCCGTTGGGCGTGAGCGACAGTGCGCCGCCGCGGGTATAGGCCTCGCTTCCGTCGCCGGACTGCACCGCCAGCCAGCTGCCCGGCTGCAGCGACAGATCCAGACCGTTGCCGGTGATCTGCTGCGCACCCACGCGGCGGTTGAAGCCTGCATCCACATGCAGTGCGTCCACACGCGACGGAAAGCCCGGGCCCTGGATGCGGAATGCCTCGGTATTGGCCAGAGCCTCCTTGAAGCCCGGCGTATCCGAGTTGGCCAGGTTGTGCGACACGGTGGCCTGGGCCTGCAGGGAGGCGCGGGCACCGGTCATCGCAACGTAGAGGGCTTTGTCCATGGGGCGGGAACCAGAGAAGGGCGAGCGGAGAGATGTGGGGTGAACGCGAGCCGGATGGGCACGGGGATGAAGTGCTGAAGGGATGGTGCATCACACGCTTGATCAACCCGCGCCCGACCAGACCTTCATTCCCGCATCCCTGTTCCCGGTTCCCTGCATTACCTGATGTTGATGATGGTCTGGGTGATCTGGTCCTGCGTGGACACCATCTGCGCATTGGCCTGGAAGTTGCGCTGGGCCACGATCATGTTCACCAGCTGCTCGGTGAGGTCCACGGTGGAGGCTTCCAGCGCGCCGGACTGGATCTGCCCCAGGTCCGAGGTATCCGGCGCACCGGTACGCGGGTTGCCGGAGGAATAGGTTTCCACCCACAGGTTGTTGCCCTGGTTCTGCAGGCCCTGCGGATTGTTGAAGGTGGTCAGTGCCACCTGGCCCAGCGGCTTGTCGGCGCCGTTGGAGTAGCGCGCGTACACCACACCCTTCTCGGAGATGTTGATCTCGTTGAGCTTGCCGGCGGCATAACCATCCTGGCGGGTGTCGCGTATGGCGAATTTCTCGCCGTACTGGGTGGAGCCGGAAAGATTCAAGGTCATGGACAGCACGCCGGCACCGGTGGTGGGCGTGAACGGGGCCAGCGTGATCTGGCCCGACGCCGGGCTGATCAGCGAGCCGGTATTGGAGAACTGCAGCAGCGTAGGTGCACCCACCGCCTGGCCATCCACGTAGTTGTGTACCTGCCACTCGTTGGCATTGCCGGTCTTCACCAGGTAGGAGGTCTGGGTGTGGCTTACGCCCAGCGAGTCGTACACGGTGACGCCACCAGTGGAATGGCTATAGCTGTTGGCGTTGGTCGGGTCGAACGGCGTCACCGTCGGAACCTTGGCGTTGCCGGGCAGGGTGAAGGCCATGTTGACCTTCGAGGTCTGCTTGGGCGCGCTGTCGGTGGTGAGCAGCTGCAGGTCGGTCAGGGCGCCGTCAAAACGGGTACCGTCGGCGCTGGGCGCGAATACCTGCAGGCGTGCACCCTGCGGGTTCACCACATAGCCGGCGCTGTCGGTCTGGAAGTTGCCGGCGCGCGAATACACGCGCGTGCCGTTCATGTTCATGGTGAAGAAACCTTCGCCTTCGATGGCCAGGTCCAGGCTGCGGCCGGTCTGGTCGATATTGCCCTGCGAGAACTGTTGGGCCACGTTGGTCAGGCGCACACCGGCACCAATCGCATTGCGCGACAAGCCATAGCTGGTGGAGTTGAACAGATCGGCGAACTCGGCACGCGACTCCTTGAAGCCGGTGGTGTTGACGTTGGCGATGTTGTTGGCGGTGACGTTCAGGTCGGCATTTGCAGCGTTGATGCCCGACAACGAAATATTGAAACCCATGGCGATACTCCTGGCGGATGCGGGGTGTGGCTCAGCTGACGCGGAGCACAAAGTCGAGCGGGACGGTGCCCAGCCCCTTGAGGTTCAGGTACAGGCCGTCGGAACCAACGGTGACGCTGTCCACGCTGGCCTGGGTGTAGGTACGCAGTTTGGTCTGCTTGCCGGCGCTGTCGGCATGGTTGGCGGTGATGGTGTAGCTGCCCGGTGGCATGCGCTTGCCGTCGGGGCCAGTGCCATCCCACTGGAACGCCACTTCTCCGGCGGCCGTGGCCGGCACCGTAACCTGTTTGATCTTCACGCCAGTGGCATCGGTGATGTCCACGGTCACCTGGCCGGCACTGGGGGCGACAACCGAGCCTTCAGCAGCGCCCGCGGTTTCAAGGGTGAACTTGCCGGAAGGCACCAGCACGTCGCGGCCCACCATTGCCGCGCCACGCAGGATCTTGTCGCTGGACATCGAGGTCTGCAGGCCCTTCACCGTGCCGTTCAGATCGTTGATGCCCTGTACGGTGGAAAGCTGCGCCATCTGCGCGACCATCTGGTTGTTGTCCATCGGCTTGAGCGGGTCCTGGTGCTGCAACTGGGTGGTCATCAGTTTCAGGAAGTCCGCCTGGTCGAGGGTGTCCTTCTTTTTCTTGGTCTTGCCTGCCGCAGCGGCCGTAGCCGCGTCCAGGCCGATCGAACTGTAGAGGTCGGAGGAAACGCTGGTGCTCATGTCACGGGGTTCCGTTGGTGGGGGCCTCAGCGGCCCATGGTGAGCGTGGCCAGGGCAAGTTCCTTGGCGGTGCTGAGCATTTCCACACCGGCCTGGTAATTGCGCGAGGTGGAGATCAGGTTGACCATCTGCGCGACCGGGTCCACGTCCGGCGCGTACACATAGCCTTCGCCATCGGCCAATGGGTGGTTGGGCTCGTAACGCTTGATCGGCGCAGCATCGCTCTGCGCCACTTCCTTGACCTTTACACCGGTCAGGTTGGGGTCGTTGCGGCTGGTCACCGCCTGGAATACCGGCTCCAGCGGCTTGTAGACCGCCTCGGGTGAGCCGGCCACCGAATCGGCGTTGGAAAGGTTGGAGGCGATGGTACTCATGCGCACCGACTGCGCCTGCAGCGCCGAGCCGGCGATATCAAAAATGGGCAGATTGCTCATGGCAGCCCTCCTTACTGGCCGGTGATGGCGGTGAGCATGGTGCGCACCTTGGATTCGACGAAGCTCAGCGAGGCCCGGTATTCCAGCGCGGCACGGCCGTAGGCGGCGCGCTCGGTATCCGGGCCAACGGTGTTGCCATCAAGGCTGGGCTGGGCGGCTTCGCGGGTGATCTGGAACGGGTTCAGGCCATCGCCGCCGCCGATGGCGTAGTGCTGCTCGGCGCTGGTGGCCAGCTGGCCATTGCCGGCCGCGCCCTGTGCGTGGCGCAGGGCGGCATCGAAATCGATGTCACGTGCCTTGTAACCGGGGGTGTCGGCGTTGCTCAGGTTGCTGGCAATCAACTTCATCCGCTGCTCGCGCAACGGCATGGCCTGGGCGTGGATGCCCAGGTAGTCGGAAATCAGGTTGGCCATGTCGAACCTCCCACGGAATGTTGCCGGGGAAGCTGCAAGCCCTGTGCCAGAGCATCAGGGCAGGGGAGTCGAATACCCCGCCGGGAGCGGCGGCAGGTACAGCCAGCAGGGGGTCAGGCAGCCTCGGCCACGTAGCGCAGCCGCTGCAGCACGAAGTCCGCCAACTCGTGCGGGCTGTACTTGGCCACGAAGGCGTTGGCGCCCACACGCTCGACCATGGCATTGTTGAATACGCCCGACAGCGAGGTGTGCAGCAGCACGTACAGGCCGGCCAGGCCCGGGTGGCGGCGGATTTCCGTCGTCAGCGTATAGCCATCCATGGCGGGCATTTCGATATCGGAAATCACCATGGCGTAACGTTGGGCCGGGTCTTCGCCAGCGGCCTGTATCTGCAACAGGTGTTCCAGCGCCTGCTTGCCGTCTGACAGCAGGGTGGCGGTAACCCCCAGCTGGTCCAGCACGTTGCGGATCTGCTGGCGGGCCACACGCGAGTCATCCACCACCAGCACCTGCATGGGCGGGGTGCCGGCCGGAAGCGCCATGGACGGGTCCAGCACGGCCTCGCCGCGTACCTGGGCGATATCGGCCAGCACGCTTTCCACGTCGATGACCTGGATCAGCTCGCCCTGGAAACGGGTCACGGCGGTGAGGTAGGTGGATTCTGCACCCAGTTCAGGCGGCGGCTGGATGTCCTCCACCGCAATGTTGACGATGCGCTCCACGCCGCTGACCAGGAAGCCCTGCACAGAGCGGTTGAACTCGGTGACCACAAGGTAGCCCGGCGCGGTGTCGGCCTGCGGCTCGCGCTCGGGGTGGCCGATGGCCAGGCCCAGGTCGAGCACCGGTACCGAGCGCCCGCGCACATCGGCAACGCCGGCGAACTGCTGCGGCAGGCCGGGCACCTGGAACAGCGGCGGGCGCCGCAGCACTTCCTGCACCTTGAAAACGTTCACGCCAAAAAGCTGGCGGCCGCCCAGCCGGAACAGCAGCAGTGCCAGCCGGTTGTGGCCTGCCAGCCGGGTGCGCTGGTCGATGCGGTTGAGCAGATCTTGTGCCATGCAGGCGGTATCGGCGGGTCATGCCCGCAACTTGAGCGCAGGCATGTGGCGGCTTTGGCACGGCCCTTGCCTGTGAGCGGGTTGGATTGGACCGACCGGAGCACTCCCATGCGCCTGTTCCTCTTACTCATTGCCAGCCTGCTGCCTGCCATGGTCTCCGCCGCTGCGCTCCAGCCGGTGGAGAGCATCCGTGCCGCAGCACTGGCAACGCTGGCCGCCGGCGAGGCTGGCGAGGCCGGGGTGGATGCCGGGCTGCGCATGCCCGCGTGCAGCCAGCCGTTGCTGGCGCAGACCACGGCCAACACCACCGTGGAGGTCAGCTGCCCCGATGCCGGGGGCTGGCGGCTGTTCGTGCCGGTGAAGGTGCGGCGCGAGCAGGCGGTGCTGGTTTTGACCCGTGGCGTGGCCGCTGGAGAAACCCTGGCCGCTGCCGATATCAGTACGGTCCGGCGCGATACCGCACGCATCGCCGGGGCGGTGCTGTCGGCGCCGGAGGCGGCCATAGGCCGCGTGGCGCGGCGCACCCTCACTGCGGGCAGCCTGCTGTCCAGCAGTGACCTGGTCGCCCAGCGCATCGTGCGCCGGGGCGACACGGTGGCCCTGGTGTCGCGGCGTGGCGGTGTGGAAGTACGCATGGCCGGGCGGGCGCTGGGCGACGCCGGGGCGGGTGAGCGGGTGTCGGTGGAGAGCCAGTCTTCACGTCGGGTGATTCAAGGTGTGGCCACTTCCAATGGCGATGTGCTGGTCAGCCGGTGAATTCGTGCTAAAGATGCCCCGTTTGCTGCCGTTATCGTTTTCGTACCGAATCAGGATTTCCATCACATGAGCCAGAAAATCGACGGCGCCATCGCGGCAGCGGCCCAGGTCCGCAGCCTTGCGGCCAGCAACCGGGTAGCCCCGGCCGGCGAAGGCAAGGCCAGGGCGGTAGAGGCTGCGGACAGCGTGCGCCTCACCGGCGAAGCCACCCAGCTGCAGGCCATGCAGCGTGAACTGAGCACCGCGCCGGCCATCGACCCGGCGCGCGTGCAGGCCGTGCGCGAGGCGCTGGAAAACGGCAGCTACCGCATCAACGCCGATGCCATTGCCTCGCGCATGCTGGACATGGACCAGCAGCTGGGCGGATGACCACAGCCATGGCCGATCCGTTGCAGCGCCTGAGTGAGGCATTGGATGGTGAGCAGCGTGCGCTCGTCGAGCATGACGTGGCTGCGTTGGTGGTGGCCACCGGCAACAAGCTGGAAGCCCTGCGCGAGCTGGAGCGTGATCCGCCCCTGCACGACGCCGCGCGGCTGAAGGAACTGGCGCAGCGCAACCACGCCAATGGCGTGCTGTTGGCGCGCCGCCGCCGCGAGATCAACTGGGCCCTGCGCCAGCTGGGCCGCAGCGAAACCTCGGCCGCCTACGATGCCAAGGGCCAGGCGCAGACCGTACAGGCACGCCGCCCGCTGGCTGTGGCCTGATCCTGGCTTGCCCGCCAGTGCGCCCGCCAGCCGGGCGGAATGCGGCGGTGGGGTTGCGTGAATATTTCAGAGGCAAGTCGTCAGCCAGACTGACGGCGGCCCCACGGCATTTCCTCGCATCCACGGCCGCCGCATCGGGCTATAGTGGCTGCCCGCTTGCGATTGTCTGTTGCCGTGAACCAGATCGACCGAACCCTGTTGGCTCCCGTTCCCTCGCCCGAGGTGCTGCGAGCACTCGGCGAGCCATTGAAGTACGGCATGCTGGTGTTCAACGGCCGCCTGGAAGTCAGCATTGCCAATGCACGGGCGCGTGAGCTGTTTTCGGTGGATGAGGCGAACTGCGCCGGGCTGGCCCGGGAGCTGGCCAGCCTGTTGCCGCCGGTGGCACTGCCGCAGGCACGCGAGAGCGGCACCTGGAGTGGCAGCCTGCCGATAGGCGAGCAGGTGATCACCGTGCATCTGTACCGGCATGGCGACAGGGCGGCCGAGGCCTTTCTGGCCCTGTTCCAGCACGTGGACGGCCCCGAGGACTACGAGCGCGAGCTGCAGCAGCGCCATGCCGAACTGCGGCAGGCCTATCTGCGCCTGAATGGTGCGCAGGAAAAGCTGCTGCAGTCGGAAAAAATGGCGTCCATCGGCCAGCTTGCGGCCGGCGTTGCCCACGAGATCAACAACCCCATTGGCTACGTGCACTCCAACCTGGGCAGCCTGCAGGAGTACCTGCGCAGCCTGTTCACGGTGATTGAAGCCTACGAGCGTGCCCTGCGCGCGCCGGACCCCAAGTCGCAGATTCCTGAAATCGACGACATCCGCGACCGCCTGGACATCGACTTCATCAGCCGTGACCTGCCGCAGCTGATGGCTGAATCACGCGAGGGCATCGAGCGGGTGACGCGCATCGTGCGCGACCTGAAGGATTTCTCGTACTCCGGCCGTGATGAGTCCTGGAAGCTGGTGGACCTGCACTCCGGGCTGGAATCCACCATCAACATCATCTGGAACGAGCTCAAGTACAAGGTCACGCTGGAGCGCCGCTACGGTGAGCTGCCGATGATCGAATGCCTGCCCTCGGAGCTGAACCAGGTCTACATGAACCTGCTGCTCAACGCCGGCCATGCCATTGCCGAGCGCGGCCACATCATCGTCACCACCGGCGTGGAAGGTGACGAGGTGTGGGTGGAGTTCCAGGACGATGGCGCCGGTATTTCGCCGGAGCTGCGCCAGCGCATCTTCGACCCGTTCTTCACCACCAAGCCGGTGGGCAGTGGCACCGGGCTGGGTCTGTCCATTTCCTACGGCATCATCAACAAACACCACGGCCGCATTGATCTGGAAAGCACGGTGGGCGAGGGCTCGCGCTTCCGCGTGGTGCTGCCCATCCGCCAGCCGAAGCCGTGACCGTGTGGGAACCGGCTGGCGCCTAGCGCCGGGCCGTTCCCGCAGCGTTCGTTCAAGGCGTCAGGCCTGGCCGATGCCGCGCCGCTCGTCATGCGTGCGGAACGCCTGGCGGATGTGCTCGCGCAGGTCGTCATCGTTCCAGGGTTTGGTCAGGAAGCGATAGATCGCGCCGCGGTTGATGGCGTCGGTGACGGTGTTCAGGTCGGTATAGCCAGACAGCACCAGGCGGATGGTGTCCGGGTAGAGCATTTTCACCCGGCCCAGGAACTCGGTGCCGCTCATGTCGCTCATGCGCTGGTCTGACAGAATCACCTGCACGTCGTTGATGGCCAGCAGGTCGAACGCATCGCGCACGTTGCCGGCGGCCAGGATGCGGTAGCCGTCGCGGCGGAACAGGCGCACCAGCGAGCGCAGGACGTTTTCCTCGTCGTCGAGCAGCAGCAGGGTGCGGTCCGGGCGGGTTTCGGCAAAGGCTTCCGGCCGCAGGTAACGGCGGCGCAAGGTCATGCCTGCCGCATCGGCGGACATCGGTTCACCGAACAGATAGCCCTGGAATACATCGCAGTCATTGCGGCGCAGGAAGCCCAGCTGCGCCTGTGACTCCACACCGTTGGCGATCACGGTCATGCCCAGCTGGTGGCCCATGGCGATGATGGCGCGGCTGATGGCCGCCTCGCGGTTGGCCGCCGGCGCGCTCTTGATGAAGCTGCGGTCGATCTTCAGCTTGTCCACGGGGTAGCGCACCAGCGCGCTCAGGCTGGAGTCGCCGGTGCCGAAGTTGTCCAGGCACAGGCTGATGCCTTCGTTGCGCAGGTTGGCCAGGGTTTCGTGGACGAAATTGACGTTGTTGGTCAGCGCGCTTTCGTTGATCTCCAGGGTGAGCATGCGCGGGGGCACGCCGATGCTCTGCAGCATGGCCATCACTTCACTGTGGAAGTTGGGGCGCAGCAGCTGCAGCGTGGAAACGTTGACGGCCACGTTGAAGTTCTCGAAGCCCTGGTCACGCCAGAAACGTGCCTGGCGCAGGGTCATCTCCAGCACCCACGCGCCGATCTGCACGATGATGCCCAGCCGCTCGGCGGTGCGCATGAACCGCTCCGGCACCAGCATGCCCAGTGTTGGCGACTGCCAGCGCAGCAGTGCCTCCATGCCGACCACATGGCCATCACGGGCGCTGACCAGCGGCTGGTAGCGCAGGCGCAGCTCGCCGTTGTCGATGGCATCCACCAGCTGCCGGGAAATGATGCTTTCGCTGTAGGCGCTGCTGGGCTTGTGCAGCACGTGCAGGTGCACGCTGTTGCCGCCTTCACGCGCGGCCTGCTGTACGGCGTCCTCGGCCATGTCCAGCAGGGCGGTGGCGTTGGTGGCGTGCTCCGGGCACAGGCTCACGCCGACCTTGCCAGTCAGGAACAGGGTGTAGGGCAGCACCGACAACGGCAGTTCGATCTGCTGGCGGATCTGCTCGGCAAGTTCCTCCGGTGGCGGCACATTGGCACTGCGCTCCACTGCAATCAGGAACTCGTCACTGCCGTGGCGCCAGAGCTTGCCGCGGCCATCAATAAAGGCCCGCAGCCGCTCGGCGATCAGCACCAGTGCCTGGTCGCCCACTTCCGCACTCATGTTTTCGTTGACCGAGGCGAAGTGATCGATGTCCACATGGAACATCATCAATGAGGGGCCGGTGCGCGATGCGGCGGCCACCATGGCGGCCAGCTCCGGGTTGCCGGCCCCCAGGCGGACGGCACGCTGGTCGTCACGGCTGGCAATGGCGGAGGCGGGCGGGTTCCACATCGGCGGGTTCCTGGGTTTCAGATCAAGGGGCGGGGCAGGGCAGCCGTACATCGATGCAGGTGCCTTCGCCCGGTGCGGTTTCAATATGCAGGCTGCCGCCCACGCTCTGCGCGCGCTCGCGCATGACGATCATGCCAAGCCCGCGGGGGCCGGCAAGGTCAAAGCCCTCGCCGTCATCGAGCACACGCAGGTGCAGGCCGCCATCTGGCGCATCCTGCAACAGCAGCGAGACCTGGCTGGCATGGGCATGGCGTAGCGCGTTGGTGAGGCTTTCCTGGGCAATGCGGAAGCAGGCCTGTTCCACCTCGTTGCCGGGCCGGCGCGAGAGCGGGCGCACGTCCATCAGCAGTTCCACCGGGCTGGAGCGGAACAGCATGCCGGCCTGCCAGCGCAGGGCGGCCTCCAGCCCCAGTACATCCAGCTGCGGTGGCCGCAGCAGCATGGACAGGTTGCGCAGGCGGATCACCGTGCTGTCGGCCAGTTCGATGATCTGGTCGATGTCCTCACGCCGCCGATCGGTCTGGTCTTCATCACGGGCGGCAAAGGCGGCCAGCTTCATGGCGGTGATGGCCTGGCCGATATCGTCGTGCAGGTCGCGCGAAATGGAGCGGCGTTCGTCTTCCTGCAGCGAGAACAGACGCCCGGCCATGGCTTGCAGCTCGGCGTTGCTGGCCGCAAGTGCGGCGCGGCCCTGCTCCAGCTCGCTCAGGTCGCGGATGATCAGGAAATGCCAGCCAGCTCCCAGATGCGCGGCATCCTGACGGTTCAGCGTTGCCTGGAATGGCTGGCCATCGGGGTGATGCAACTGCGTGGTCAGTGGCCCCGCAGCGCCGGCCAATGCGGCGTCCAGGCCAATGGGCAACAAGGCCGCCAGAGGCTGGCCAGGTTCACCGGCGCCCAGCATGCGTGCCGCTACCGGGTTGGCATGAAGGACATGCGTGCCGTCGGTGATCACCACGCCGTCGGCCAGGGAGTCGGCTAGTGCCCTGACTGGAAGTCCCACCGCATCAGTCTCCTGTGCCTGCATTGCCTGACCGGCGGGCGTGCGGGAGGCTGACACGCTGCGCCACAGCAGTGACGCGGCAATCAACAGGGCAGCGACGGCCATCACAGTTCCCATCGGCTGGCGCTGGCCAGCGATGTGAGACAATGCGAGCAGCGCAAGGGTGCCGGCAGCCAGGGCGCCGACACCTGCGGAAAGCCAGAGCTGCAGGCGCTGCGCATGGCTGCGCGGGCCTGGGGCGGGCGCGGGACGGGTTGGAGCCTTGCCGGCTGCCATGGTGTGCGGGGGGCTGGAGAACGATGCTCCATCTTAGCGGCTTGTGCGCACGGCGTACGACACAGTACTCAATTCCGGCAAACACCTGCCGCTATCACTCTTGTCCCCGGATTGCCCGGGCCTGGAGATTGGACGCGTGGATCGCGGAGTAATCGCAAGTTTGCTTCGCCACCCGCTGAACGCGGCGGTGGTTCTGCTGGATACCGACGGGCAACCGCTGGCAGCCAATGCCAAGGCGCGGGGCCTGCGCCTGCACGAGCGCCTGTCCCGCTACTGCGGGCAGCTGGCCGGCATCCGGGCGCAGGCGCCCATGCTGGGCATCGTGAGTTGTCCGCTGCCGGCGGAAGCTACGATTCGTCTGGATGGCTGGCTTAGCGCAATTCAGGATACGACCGGTGCGGTTTTGGCCTACATCTACACCCACGTTGATGACGATGCCAGCCGGGCATCCCACTGGTTGACCGTGGCCGAAGCTGCGGGACATGTGCTGTGGGACTGGGATATCCAGCACGACCGCCTGCATCGCCTTGGCGTACCCCCGGAAGGCGCCGGTGGACTGCTTGAGCGGGTACACCCCGAAGACCAGGCCGTGGTCCGCACGACGGTGGCTGCTCACCTGCAGTCGCCGGAGAGTGCTTTCACCTGCCAGTTCCGTGTACGCCAGGCCGATGGCGCCTGGCGCTGGGTGCTGAACAGGGGCCAGGTGACAGCCCATGGCGCCGATGGCCAACCGCTACGCATGGCAGGCACCTATACCGATATCCATTCACTGAAATTGCTTGAGGACGAGCTGCGCGGCCAGCAGGCGCTGCTGCGGCGCGCTCAGCGCGTGGCCGGCATGGGCAGCTGGGGCTGGGATTGCCGCCAGCAACGGCTGTACTGCTCCCCCGAGAGCCTGGCTGCAATCGGCCTTGGCGACGATGCGCTGCCGCCGGGCCTGAGCTGGATGCGGCAACTCTCGCGTGAGGCACGCCGGCAGCTGTTCGGCGTATGGCGGCGCATGCACGCCGAACCGTTGGCGCAGGATTTTGAAATCACATGGGGCCGCGGTGCCACGGCGCAGCAGCAGCTGCGCGTATGGCTTGAGCCGGAATGCGACGCCGACGGCAGCCTGCTGCGGGTACAGGGGCAGGTGCAGGACATCAGCGGCCAGCTGCGCACCGACGCACTGATCCGCTGGCGCACCGAACTGCTCAACCGCGTTTCCGCACTGGGCCGCATCGGTGGTTGCGAAATCGACGTGCGCACACGTGAGATGCAGTGGACCGAGGAGTGCTACCGCATCCATGGCCTGCGCAAGGCGCCGCTGACCCTGGACGAGGCCTTGGTGCTGTACGTGCCGGATTCGCGCGACAGCCTGGAAGCGGCGCTGCGCCGCATTGCCGAAGGCGGCCTGCCCGAACAACTGGACCTGTGCTTCTACCGGCCCAACGGGCAACGCGTGTGGGTGCAGGTGCTGATCGAGCTGGACCGGCGCGAAGGCCTGCCCGAGCGGCACGTGATGCTGTTCCGTGACATCACCCGCGAACGCGAGGCTGACGAGCGGCTGGAGCTGCTGGCCCACTATGATCTGTTGACCGGCCTACCCAACCGCATGCTGCTGCGTGAACAGGCCGGCGAGGCCATCATCGAGGCACGCGAGCGCGGCGCCACGCTGGCCATGCTCTTCATCGACCTGGATGGCTTCAAGGCCATCAACGACAGTTTCGGCCATGCCACCGGCGACATCCTGCTCAAGGCTGTGGCCTCGCGCCTGCACCAGAACCTGCGCAATGCCGACCTGTTCGCGCGCTTCAACGGTGACGAGTTCCTGGTGGTGCTGCGCAACCTTGCCGAGCCGGAAGACGCGGGCCATGTGGCACGCAAACTGATCGCCTCACTGGCCGAGCCGCTGTACCGCGAAGATCACACGCTCAAGGTGGGCGCCAGTGTGGGCATCGCGCTGCTGGAAGAGGGCAGGAGTGATTTCGACAGCCTGCTGCGCGCGGCCGATGCCGCCATGCAGGCAGCGAAGCAAGCAGGGCGCAACACCTATCAGTACTACAGCCAGGATGCACTGGCACGCACCCAGCGCCTGCTGGAAATCGAACACGCGTTGCATGGCGCGCTGGACCGCGACGAGTTCAGCCTTGCCTACCAGCCGTTGATCTGCGCTGAAGGCAGGCGCCCACCCTCCATCGAGGCCCTGCTGCGCTGGAACAGCGCCCGCATCGGCCCCTGCAGCCCAGCGGATTTCATCCCCCTGGCGGAGAAGTGCGGCGAGATCATCCGCATCGGTGATTGGGTACTGAACGAGGCCTGCAGGCAGGCCGCCGTATGGCAGCAGGCCGGCCTGCAGTTTGAACGCATCGCGGTGAACGTGTCAGCCGTACAGCTGCGCGAGCATGGCTTTGGCGCGCGTGTGCTGGCCATCTGCCAAAGGCACGGCTGGCCACCGGAGCGGCTGGAGCTTGAGCTGACCGAATCGGCCCTGATCCGCGATACGGATGCCCTGCGTGAGTGCTTCGAGGTATTCGAGGAGCACGGCATACCCTTGGCCGTGGATGATTTCGGCACCGGTTTCTCCAACCTGCACTACCTCAACCGTTTCCCCGTGCAGCGCCTGAAGATCGACCGCAGCTTCGTCCAGGGCATGCTGCATGACACCGGCACCGCCGAGGTCACCCAGGCCATCGTGCACCTTGGCCATGCGCTGGGCATGCGCGTGGTGGGCGAGGGCGTGGAGACAGCGGCTGAAGAAGCCATGCTGCGCCGCCAGGGTTGCGATGAACTGCAGGGCTATCTGTACTCACGCCCGCTGCGTTCGCGCGAAATGCAACGCTGGCTGCGCGATGGCGGCGGCGACCCCGGCGATGCGGCTTCGCCCTGCCTGGACCAGTCATCGGCTGCCTGACGCGGCTGCCTGACACGATGGCCTGAAATCCCCCGCCACTTCATGGGCGGCGGTGGAGGCCGGCGGCTGCAGGTTCCAGACGCCTTCCCGAAAATTCCTGTTGCCACGCGGCATGTTGGCAGGCAGATTGCCTGGCAGGTTCATGCCACAGGGGGCAGGAAGTGAAACTGTATTCGGTAGTGAAACGTGGCAGCGCCGTAGGCACCGAGCTGACGCCGCATCTTCATCGCCATGGCGCATACGTCGTCAGCACGACCCGTTTCAGGAAGGACTACATACGCGTTGCGAATGAGGCTGACCTGCCCGGCTGGATAAGCCGTGGCTACCGGGTCAGGATGAGCAACCCCGCGGTCAAGAACCACAGGTCGCCAAGCCTCATCTGCCCGGCGTCCATCCAGACACGCATCTGAGCCGTATCGGCGCGTTGCTCTGCCTTCTGCGTAGCGCAGCGTGACGTATCAGGCACCGTGCGCTCTGCAGAGTTCATGCGCGCACGTATTGCGAAGGCTCAATCCTGAGCCAGGTCCCAGCCGATGTTGCTGGCAAGCCAGTCAGGCGCTTCCGCTTGCCGGAGCTGTTGTTCGCGCAGCTGCCCCAGTTCACACTTGGCCGATTCCTCCAGCCGTTGCAGCTGTTGGGCGCGGGTCAGCAGTGGTGGCGGGGTGGTTGGCGTCATGGAAGCTGGTGGTGTTGCCGGAATCGGAATGGCAGTGAAAGGCCGGCGGGAAGCCGATGCGCACGGCATGCGACTACGACAAAGCCCCGGCAATGGCCGGGGCTTCGCTTGCGGCGCTGTGGCCGCCTGTCAGAACAGCTCCACCGTACCGGCACCCATGCTCTGCTGGGTAACCGGCTTGTGCGGCGGGCGCTCCCATTCGTTGCGCATCTCGCGCAGGCGGCTGCCGGTACGCTGCAGTGCACTGACCATCTCGCCGTCGAACACACCACCATTGCGGTGCAGCAGTTCCTGCAGGGCCACGGCTTCGCGGTTGATCGCGCCAAGGCGGTCCAGGTGCGTGTGCACGCCGCCCAGTGCCTGGGTGGCGATATCCTCGAACTGCAGGGCGCGCACGGCCTCGGCCACGCTGCCGTCGATGGCACGGCCGCATTCGGAAATTTCACGCATGCCTTCGCCCAGCGAGCTGTTGATGGCCGCCACGTTGTCCAGCATGGCGGCAGCCTCGATGCGCGCTTCACGCGAGCGGTCCATGTCACGCGATGCCATGTGCGAGACGGTTTCGCGCACCTTGGCAATGGCGTCCTTGGAGCTGTGTGCCAGCTTGCGGATCTGCTCGTTGAAGGTGGTGGAGCGCTCGGACAGGTTGCGCACCTCGTCGGCCACCACGGCAAAGCCGCGGCCTGCCTCACCAGCACGGGCGGCTTCAATGGCGGCGTTCAGGGCCAGCAGGTTGGTCTGGTCGGCAATGGACTTCACGTCCTCAAGCAGCGCGAAGATGCCGTCCAGATGCTGCGCCATCTGGTCGATGTGCTGCACGGTGGTGCTGCTCTGGCCGCTCACCTGCTCCAGTGCCTCCACCAGCTGTTCCATCTGGTGGCTGGCATGCTGGGCAAAACGCGCCACGTCCACGCCGGCATTGCCGTCCTCGCCCGCACGGTCAATGACGCGTGCCAGCGCCTGGCTCTGCTGGCGCGACTTGCGGTTCATGGCGTCAAAACTGCTGCCAAGGCCGGCAACCGCCTGGCGGATCAGCTCGCGGGCGCGCTCGATCTCGCTGCGCGAGCCGTCAATCTCGTTGCTGACGAAATTGCGCAGCTCGTTCAACAGCTGGTCCTGCTCCTTGAGCACGCGTGTGTGGTCAGGGTGGCGCTGCGCCTGTGCATGCATGGCCCACCAGGCAAAGCCCAGCCAGCTGAGCAGCATGGTGGTCAGCGAGGCCCAGACCACGGCGGTAGGCCAGCCAAAGGCCAATGCCAGAGCCAGTAGAACGGTAAGAACCAGCGGTGCCGCCAGACGGATTGCGATACGTGAATACATGGACGTTCTCGGGAGAGTCACGAATGCAGTATCGGCGGCAGCGTGGCTGTCTTTAGCCCCGCATGGCGCTGGGAAGGGGAAGTGGCACGGTGGTCACTGCATGGCGCCATTGCGACGGTACAGGGCGGTTGTTAAGCGCATGCTGGCCTCATTGTGCTGGACAAGTGGCGCACCGTGAAAACCATCACGTTATGATTCCGCTTCACGTCCAGCATGGAGCAGGGGATGTACAGGGGGATTCTGTTTCTGGCGTTGTTGGCCTGGGCCGGCAGCGCAGCGGCTCAGCATCAGGTACACAACGCATCGGGCCGTGGTACGCCGAGGGTGAACCCTCAGCGCAACGTGCAGCCGGTTCCGAAGCTTGATTGCGCCAGCCTCACCGCGGCAACGCCATGGATGGTCACGTATTGCCGCGAGGTGGATTTCAGCCTGCAGCGGGGGGTGTCCGCATCGCTTGGGCGGCCGCTTCCGTCACGCACCGTCATCGAGGTGCCTGCCCTGGGCACGGCCGAGGCCAAGGCCGCAGGCGTCTCCTGTTCGGAGGGGCGGGTGATCGCAAGAGTGGGCAACGGCTGGGTGCAGGCGCTGGACAAGGAGCGCAACTACCTGCGCTGCAGGCCAACGGTGGAACTACCGGCCATTTCCATCGGGCAGTAATTTGTGACGCGTCACTAAATATACCTGGCCCAGCGTGCTTCCGTTACAAAGGGACCTTGCTGGGCACGAATGCGGATACAGGGTCACTGGCGGGGAAGGTTTCCTCCAGTGCTTCGTCCTGGTTGCAGCTCTCGTGCTCCTTGCGCGCCTTGCGCTGTTGTTCCGATTCGGCGCAGTCACGCGTCTCGGACGCCTCGGGTGGATCCTTGCGATCTCTGGTCATGGTGGCAACTCCCATTTGGGCGCGTTTTGCAGCCGGCATGCCCTGCGGCGGTTTCTGAGCATGCATCCAGGACATGAGGGCAGGGCAGCAGCGTATCTGCCTGCCATCTTTATGTGTACTTCGCAGCCCATGGGCTAATCTGCAACCGAACACCACCTGGAGAACAGCCATGGGCAGGCATGCACCACGAGTCTACACCTCTGACGCCGAGGTGGACCGCCTCAGGGCGCTGCAGCTGGCACTGGACCCTGACATTGAAATGGAGCTTCGGATGAGCGACGGCAGCCTTTTGAAAGGCACCATCCTGGATCGCCCCACCGTCCAGCAATTCCTTGGGCCCGACGACGCGGAGGGAACCAATGGCCAGGTAACGGTGGATGTACTTGGCGAGGGAAAACGGATTCTTTGGCTTGATGAAATACAGGAGTATCTGGTGACCGGTGCGGGTTGATATACCCCTGGCCATTTTTTGCTACGGGTCCGCTCGGAGGGCACATGGTAGTAGTTCTCCGGCCGAGCACCATGCCTGTCATCGGGCATGCCATGTTCCTTCCAGCATGCCTTGTTGTTGCGGTACTTGTCCGGCGAATCAAACTCGCGCTGTTCGTTTGCATGACTGGCGGCGGTTTCTGATCGTGGACCATGAAACAGTCCCTCAGGGAATTCCCCGCGTTTTCAATGCAACGGTCAGCGTTCCCTGTGTGCTTGGGGAGGAGCATCGCTGTGCCGGTTCGTCTCGGCAACCACGGTCAGACTGCTGCATTCCTCCGCTGCCACTTCCAATGCATGCATCGTCACAGCTGCTTCGGTGCTGATTCCGGCGCCGAGCTGCCTGCGCAGCAAGGGCAGGGCGATCGAAATGACGTTAACGGCATTGCGAAGTCTATGCAGTTCACTTTCATTCATGGTCACGCATCCTCGCAAGATAATTGTGCACCGTACGGACGCTCAACCCCAGGCTGCGTGCAGTGGCAGTCCGGTCGCCATGATGATGTGAGAGAACGCGCCGCATCATTTCATCCTGCACCTGCTGCATGGGCGTGGCGATGGGGAATCTGACCGCTTCTTCCGCCGTTTCTCCGGCGGCCCTGAGCTGGGGAACAATACGAAGCGGTTGACCTGCCGGCGCCAGCAAAGCGCGGCGCGTCGCTGCCAGAAGCTCACGTACGTTTCCAGGCCAGTCATAGTCATACAGCGATGCGATGCCGAGCTGATCCAACATGCGCTCCCGTGCATCCTGGCCAGACTGAAGCCGGTGGAGAAAGTGCCGAGCCAGTACTTCCACATCCTTGCCGCGCTCCCGCAAGGGCACGAGCGTGATGATGTAATGGGCAACCCGATAGAACAGCTCCTGGCGAATGAACTCGGAGGAGGGAGGGCGGTTTGTCGCTGCCAGCACGCGAACGTCCAGCGGAGTTTCGTAGGTGCCGCCCAGGCGGACAACCCTGCCAGACTCCAAAGCCCGGAGAAGATAGACCTGCAGCGGCTTCGGCATCTCTCCTATCTCGTCCAGAAACAATGTTCCATTTCTCGCCTGCTCCAGAAAGCCCACATGTCTTGCATTGGCACCGGTGAAAGCGCCGCGTTCATGGCCGAACAACTGGCTGGCCAGAAGTTCATGCGGAATGGCTCCACAGTTGATGGCGATGAAGTCGCCTTGTCTGCCACTGCGGCGATGAATGGCTTGCGCGACAAGCTCCTTGCCGGTGCCCGACTCGCCACAGATCAATACATTCAAATCGCTCGGCGAAACCTGAGCCAGCTCCTGCCGCAAACGATGCATGGCTTCACTATGACCTATGAGCCCGTCCTCATCCTGCGGTTCATTCTGGTTGGAAAAGGTAGGCCGCTGCAGGCACTCATCAAGCAACTGCTCGAACCTGTCCAACCCGATCGGTTTGGCTATCAGGCATCGTGCAGGCCCGGTTTCGGCACGGCGGATCTGTGCCGAGTCGCCCGTCCCTGACAGGCAGACAAATCTGCTGCGTTGTTTTTCAGAAACAAGGTCCAACAGATCCAGCCCGCATCCATCCGGCAAGCCAATATCAAGCAGCGCCAGATCGGGCGCATGTGAGGCCAGCCAAGCGGTGGCCTCGGCCATTGAATGCAATTGCCGTGGCTGGAACCCGTGCGCATGTGCGATGGATGCCATCAGACTGCACAGCTGCCTGTCGTCATCGACGATGGCGAAAAGTGGATGTCGCATAACCGACTTCCGGAAGAGCAGGTGTCAAGCGTATGCCCCTGTTTGTTACCACGTCGTCGCGCACAGGTGGAGGTGGACGGACCCGTGCGTGGATTTCACCCCCATCGAATATCCATGGGCTCATAGGCGCACGTCCAGGCCATGGACCTCCGCTCATGAACAGCATGCTCGCCGGTCGCCGCATTCTGATTGTTGAAGATGAATACCTGCTCGCCCGCACCCTTGCTCGACTACTGGAGAGCGAGGGGGCGGTGGTAGTGGGGCCTGCAGGTTCTGTTGATGATGCCAACGAATTGCTCGATTCGGTGGCGATGCCCTCGATAGCTGTTCTGGATGTGAATCCTGGAGGCGGGCAGGTCTACCCCATTGCGGATCGACCGGCTGAAAACCACGTGCCGCTCCTGTTCACCTCACGTCATGACCGCATTGAGGATGGAGGCCGTTACCCCAGGGAGCCTGCACTGCACCAAGTCCCTTTCATCCTGTACAGATTTGCGAAGGACTTAGCGTTCTTCTGTCAAGGACCCTTGGATGAACAATTTTTTGAACCTCCACTCACCCTGGGCTGGATCTGGAATCCATACAACGAAAAGCTCGTATGGACCGACAAGCAGGCTGGGATCGCCGAGGAACCACTGGCCCTCACAGCGCCTTCAATGCAGGCATTCTGCGCCTTGCTGGAGAAGCGATCGCACGTGACGTTCTCAGACAGGCAACTCAACGCAGCTCCGCATCCAGCTGTGATGTGCATTATCGGCTGGCAAATGGAACCACGCGCTTGCTCCTGTTCAGGAGCATTGCCCGCCTGACCGAAACAAATGGCAGATACACGGTGGTGGGCCTGATTCATGACCGGACACCGACCCTTGAACTTGAACGCGCTCTACACGAAAGCGCGGACATGTTCCGTCAATTTGGAGAAGCTTCTTCCGACGTTCTCTGGATCCGCGATGCACGCACGTTGAAGCGTATCGAGCATGCACTTCCGTATCAGCTGAAAGCACGTACGCCTTATCAGCTCACCAATCATGGCGTTGAATGGTTTGTCGCGGCTCCTCTTCCAGATGACTCCGGGAAGAGATAAGGCAGCCTCGGCCGCTATGGAAACACACGACAAGATTGCTTTTCCAATGCTTGAGCGCCGTGTGCGCGCACTGGCATGAGTGTCTTCAACGCCGGGAAGGAAAAAATTTCACGCGTGTTGTAGAAATTTCTTCCCGGATCATCGCACTTTCCTTTGCCACATCGTCGACGAATGCCGGAATACCAGGGGCAGAGACGTTGGCATGGCCTTTGCTCCTGTTTGAGGACTGGACCCGGAGCCCCGCGATGAAACCCAAGACCCCCAGCAAGACCGTTTCAGAGAAAAGCACATCGAACCGCGCTGTCGGTGCGTCGCTTTCCAATGCTTCCGGCGACGATGCGGTGGAGATGCTCAAATCCGACCACCGTAAGGTCGAGCAGATGTTCGCCCAGTGCTCTGACATGGATTCCAGCGGCGAGAAGTCCAAGCTGGTCAGGAAGATCGCAAATGCACTGGTCATCCACTCCATGCTGGAGCAGGAGATCTTCTACCCCGCATGCCGGCAAGCCGGTGTGGAAGATGAGCTGATGGATGAGGCACAGGTGGAACACGATGTGGTGGGCATGATGCTCAATGATCTGGCCCGAAGCTCTCCAGAGGCGTCGTTCTATGACGCGAAAGTGAAAGTTCTTGCCGAATACGTGCAGTTGCATGTCAGCGAAGAGGAAAAGCCGAGTAGCGGAATCTTCGCAAAGGCCAAGGCAGCAGGCCTGGACATGGCAGAGCTGGGGAAACAGATCAAGGAACGAAAGATGGAACTTGAGGAGCAGGCCGAAGACGAGGGCTTCATTCCCCCCACTTCCCGCTCACTCGGCATACAACGCTATTCCCATTACGGAGATACGAACATGGCTAGAAATCATCCAGAACGTGACGAACAGGGGCGCTTTGTAAGTGATGACGACCGCCATTACGGCCGCTCCCGCTACCAGGACGATGACCGTTCATACCGCAGTCGCAGCGACTACGATGATGACCGCGGAGGCCGCTACAGCCAGATGCGGGATGACGACAACCGGCAATCCCGCTATTCCCATGGTGGTTGGTACGGTGATCGCGAAGGACATTCCCGTGCTTCCGAACGCGGCTGGGAAGGTCGTCGAAGTGAATATGAAGATGACCGCGGCCGCTACTCGCGCATGCGCGATGATGACCGTCCAACACGTTACGCGCATGGAGGCTGGTATGGTGATCCTGAAGGGCACTCACGTGCCTCCGAACGTGGCTGGGAAGGCCGTCGCAGGGACGAGGATGACGACCGCAGCCGCTACAGTCGCGCTCGCCGCGACGACAATGACTACTACTCCCAGTCAAGCCGTGGCTGGCACGGCGGTTGGTTTGGCGATCCGGAAGGCCACTCCCGTGCAGCAGAGTTGGGCTGGGAGCGCAGGTACGATGAGGATGACCGTGGAGGTCGCTCGGGATATCGCGGCCGCTGATGTTGTCTGACGGCGGTGAATACCCAGGGCCCTGACCGGCCCTGGGCTTCAGCTTTTGTATCCAGCAATTGCTCTACCCATGTGGAGAACGTGTGTCCCCAGCGGCCGGATCAAACATCTCGCAGCGTGTCGGCGTTCCCGTTTCGATGATTTTCAGGCCAGATGTGGCCGGATTTCACATGGCCTTCAGAGGGTTCGTTCCAGCGTACGGTTCTTGTCCAACTGAAGGAGATGGGCCATGGCGCGCCCCATCTGGACCGGAACACTCTCATTCGGCCTGTTGAACATCCCCGTCTCATTGATGTCCGGCGAGCGACGCGTCGACATCAGCTTCCGCATGCTCGACTCCCGAGACAGAAAGCCGATCCGTTTTGAGCGGGTCAACGCCGATACCGGTGAGGAGGTGCCCTGGAAGGATATCGTCAAGGCTTTCGAGTACGACAAGGGCAGTTATGTGGTGGTTGAGAAGGAGGATATCGCCTCGGCAGCACCGCAGACCCACGACACCGTCGATGTCGAGGCGTTCGTGGCGCGCGACGAGATCGGATTGCGCTATTTCGAGAAGCCCTACGTTCTTGTCCCTGGCAGAAAGGCTGAAAAAGGCTATGTTTTGCTGCGCGAGACCCTGAAGAGTACCGGCACGGCAGGAATTGCGCGGGTTGTGATCCGCACACGCGAGTACCTGTGTGCGGTGGTGCCCGAAGACGATGCGCTGGTATTGCTGATGCTTCGCTATCCGCAGGAGTTGATCGACCCCGAGGAGTACAAGCTACCCACCGGAAAGGAAAGTGACTACCGCATCAGCTCACGCGAGATCGACATGGCCAAGGACCTGATCGCTTCAATGACCGTCCCCTGGAAGCCTGACGCCTATCACGACGAGTTCCGTCAGCGGCTGGAGGCCATCATCCGTAAGCGCATCAAAGCGAAGGGCGCGACTACGCGTATCGCCGAAGAGGGCACTGAGGAGGTCGAAGGGGCATCGACGAACGTGGTGGATTTCATGGCACTGCTGCAGCAGAGTCTGGACAGCAAACGGCGCACGCCGCCGAAGAAGCGTACGGCTACCCGCAAGAGCACTACCAAATCTGCGGCCAAAGCCAAGAAGGCCGCCTCCACTTCCAAACCAGCCCGCAAGACCACCCAGCGCTGACGTGTCGTCATGAGTCGTCGCATTGTACCGCTGGATGGGGTGTACACCGCGAAGCGCGGTACGGCCTTCCTTTACGTGTTTCCCTGTGCGTACGAGGATCTGGCAAAACTGGGCATGAGTGGAGACCCCATGGCGCGGTTGCAGACATTCTCCCATCGCTATTACGAATTCTTCGATCTTGCACAGGGCTGGTTGGTCGAAGCGGAGTCGATCAAGGAGGCACGCCGTTGGGAAACACACTGGAAGCGCCTGCTGCGTGAGCATGCAGCACCGGCTCCTTTGCTGATACCGAAGACGGCCGCAGGCCACACCGAGTGGTTCCGCGGCGCGCTGGAACAGTTGCAGCAGGCGCAGCTGCGTTTTCAGGAGCAGGGGTTTCATGTGCATTCATTGATCGATTGGGTGCGCATACATGTGGGTATTTGGCGTGACGAGCTGGACGGCCTGGAGCGCGGCATCGTTTCCCGCGCCGGCGATGTGGATTGCTGGCCAGACGCGGCCATCTCGCCCGAGCTTGGCCGCCTGCGCGATGGATTGGATGCCTGCGTGGCGCTGTCTCTTTCCCTGGATGCAGTGGCATCGCCAGCACTGCGACGATGGCACAGGCGTAATTCGCTCTCACAGGCAACTGGAGATGGGCAATGACGCTGCAGCGGTACCAACGCAAGCGCCGCTTCGACAGCACGCGCGAACCCTCAGGCGCTGACAGTACAGTCTCTGGAAATAGAGCCATATTCGTGGTGCAACTGCACCACGCAAGTCATCGTCACTATGACTTCCGCCTCCAGGTGGGGGGCGTACTGCGCAGTTGGGCCGTGCCGAAAGGGCCGAGCCTTGATCCGGCGGTGAAGCGCATGGCGATCGAGGTTGAGGATCACCCCATCGACTATGCCCAGTTCGAAGGTGACATCCCCAAAGGACAGTATGGCGGTGGGCATGTGGCGAAGTTCGATTCGGGCGTCTGGTCTACCGAAGCAGATGCCGAGCAACAGCTCCTGAAGGGGCATCTGCGCTTTGAACTGTTTGGCAGAAAGCTGAAGGGAGCTTGGCATCTGGTCCGTTCCAAAAAGCCCGCACGACAGCCGCAGTGGCTGTTGTTCAAGGAAAAGGATGCCTACGCCTGTGCTCTGGAGGCTGATGATCTTCTGGGTGATGTGAGCGCCGCGCCGGCTGCTGGAAAGCGGCCAATGACCGCAGCGAAAAAAGCCGTACGCAAGCCAGCGCGTCCGGTGCCATTACCCCGGTCGCGGAAACGGACGTGGGCCGCCAAAGCGATGAAACTCGAGCGTGCGGTCAGACAGGCAGCCTCGCCGGGGCCATTCGTGCCGGAGCTGGCCAAGCTCGGGCAGACGCCACCGGAAGGCCCGAAGTGGCTGCATGAGATCAAATGGGATGGCTACCGTTTGCTGGCCACCGTGATCAAAGGCAAGGTCAGGCTCTGGTCGCGCAACGCGATCGAGTGGACACAGCGACTGCCTGAGATCCGGGAGGCCGTCGAGGCTCTAGAGCTGCAGGCGGCAATGCTTGATGGAGAGCTGATTGCAGGAAAGGGCAGCAGGGAGGACTTCAATTTGCTGCAAGCCACGCTTTCGGGTGAAAGGCAGGCGAAGCTCTCCTACGTGCTGTTTGATGTGCTCAACCTTGAAGACGTGGATGTTGCACAGGCGCCACTGGCCGAGCGCAAGGCACTACTGCAGGAACTTCTGAGCGGAAGGGAAGGGCAGCTTTCGTTCAGCAGCCATGTGGAAGGCGAGGGCGGGCAAGCGTATCGGCTCGCAGAACAGCATGGCTTCGAGGGCATCATCTCCAAGCGTGCGGATCGGCCTTACCAGCATGGCCGCAGTGAGGATTGGCGCAAGACAAAACTGATGGCCAGTGACGAGTTTGCCGTTGTGGGGCATACATCTCCGAAGGGTAGCCGGACCGGCTTCGGCGCGCTGCTCCTGGCCCGGCCCGACGGCGCGCACGGCTGGATCTACGCGGGCAGGGTCGGATCCGGATTCAACGACGCGTTGCTCCACCGTCTGAGCAGCCTTGCCGGGACATCCGGCAGCACATCGCCTTCAGTACAGGTGCCAGTGGCAGATTCCACGCTCAGGGCAGCGACGTGGTTTCCACAGCGCTTCGTCGTGGAGGTGTTCTACCGTGGCATCGGCCGCAATGGGCTGCTCCGGCAGCCATCCTTCAAGGCTTTACGGCTGGACAAGAATGTAGATGACCTGCTGAAAGATCCGGTCAGTCACCCTGAGGCCATATCTGGAACCACACGCAGCACCCGGGAGGCCGCGACCATGAAGGCATCGTCCAGAACAGGGAGGCGGACGCAGGCAGACGCCTCTTCGCTACCAGTGCTCACCAGCCCGAGCAAACTGCTTTTTCCCGATGAGCGCATCAGCAAAAGCCAAGTCTGGGATTACTACCTTGCAGTCGCCGATCATTTGTTGCCTGCCATTGCAGGTAGGCCGCTTTCGGTAGTGCGCTGCCCGTCAGGAATAGCGGATGCCTGCTTCTTCCAGAAGCACCTGACCGCGGGCTTCGAGCGCGTTGCATCCGTGTCGCTGGAAGAAGAGTCAGGCATCCGTGCCGATTACCTTGTGGTGGAGGATCTGGCGGGAATGATGGAGCTGGTGCAGTTCAACGCGCTGGAATTCCACCCGTGGGGAGCCCATGCCGACACGCCGGAGAAAGCGGACAGGGTGATATTTGACCTGGATCCTGGCGCGAACGTTCCGTTCAGCGAGGTCAAGCAGGCTGCGCGCGACATACGTGGCCTTCTGGAGAAACTGGAGCTGGAGTCCTTTGTTCGTCTCTCGGGAGGGAAGGGGATTCATGTCGTGGTGCCTCTCAATCCCGGGTGTGGCTGGGATTTGACCAAGCGATTCGCCCGCGGATTCGCCGAAGCCCTTTCCCAGTCGCAGCCGCATCGCTTCCTTTCCACGGCCAGCAAGCGCCTCCGCAATCGTCGTATTTTCATCGACTATCTTCGCAACGGACGGGGCGCAACGGCGGTGGCCTCCTATTCGCTGCGTGCCCGCGCGGATGCCCCCGTCGCCATGCCGCTGGCATGGGGCGCTTTGTCGAAGGTGACATCAGCCCACGCTTTCACCCTCAAGAATGTGCCTGCCAAATTGAAGCGTCGCCGCCAGGACCCGTGGGAGGGCATCGACAGCGTCAGGCAGGACCTTTCGCGTTGGGCGGAGGAGTGAAAGCCCGCCAACAGACTTGACGGCGCCGGACCAGTTCTGGAGCTATCGGGCCCGGTTTTCAATGCCCGTTCATTTCACGCGAAAATGATCTGCCCCCCAGTTATCTTGATGACTCCAACAAGCGGGAATCTTTCCCATGCACCTGGGCTGGAGCCGCAAACGAATGGTCTGGACCATAGTACTTACCATCCTCGCCACACTGCTTGTGGCTGTGGTTGCAATGAATTTCAAGACATCGGAGAAGAAGCTCGAGCGCAGGATCGAGCATCTCTACGCCACCAACAGCCCGCAGTTCCGGCGCGAGATGGGCGTGCTGCTTGGCCCAGGTCTCATACCCGGCAACACGGTCACCGATCTGGAAAACGGTGATGAGATTTTCCCGTCGATGCTCCAAGCCATCCGCTCCGCACAGAAGACCATCACCTTCGAGACCTACATCTACTGGTCCGGCGAGATCGGCCAGGAATTTGCCGATGCGCTGGCCGAGCGTGCGCGCTCCGGGGTGAAGGTCAAGGTGATGATCGACTGGATGGGCAGCCTGAAGATGGACGACAGCCTGCTCCAGCAGATCAAGGACGCCGGCGCCGAGGTGCACCAGTATCGCCCCCTCAAGTGGTACAACCTGGGCCGCCTCAACAACCGTACCCATCGCAAACTGCTGGTGGTGGACGGCAAGATCGGTTTCACCGGTGGAGTAGGTGTTGCCGACCAGTGGGGAGGGCATGCACAGGACGGCGATCATTGGCGTGACCTGCACTTCAGGATTGAAGGTCCGGTGGTCGCGCAGGTACAGGCGGCCTTCAATGACAACTGGATCAAGACCACAGGCCAGGTGCTCAATGGCGAAGGTTACTTCCCGCCGGTGGCTCCTGCTGGTGAAATGGACGCACACATGTTCGTTGCCTCGCCGGCAGGTGGCAGCGAGAGCATGCACCTGATGTACCTGATGGCCATTGCCGCCGCGGAGCGCAGCATCGACCTGCAGGCTGCTTATTTCGTGCCTGACGAACTGATGATGAAAGCATTGATCGTTGCCCGTCAGCGCGGCGTGCGTGTGCGCATCACGGTGCCCGGCAAGCACATCGACTCGGAAACCGTGCGCCTGGCTTCAAAGGCGCATTGGGGTGAACTGCTGCAGGCCGGCGTGGAGATTTACGAGTACCAGCCCACGATGATGCACAACAAGCTGTTGATCGTGGACGGCCTGATGACTTCGGTTGGTTCCACCAATTTTGACGTGCGCAGCTTCCGGCTCAACGACGAAGCCAGCCTCAATGTATACGACGCAGCCTTCGCCGCACGCATGACTGAAGTCTTCGAAGCCGACCTCAAGCCCACCATTCAGTACACCTATGAGATGTGGGAGCACCGCCCGCTCAAGGAAAAGCTGTTCGAGAAGTTCATCCTGCCGATCAAGTCGCAGCTTTGAGGGTGGGGTAGAGCTCGGGCCTGATATCGGGAGGAGGTCACATGGATCACATGGAGGTTCCTGAGAACACGCCATATGCCTTTGAGAGCTGCAGCAGCATCCGGCCTCGACCTGACTTTATGTGACCGGTCGCATCAGGGAATGTGTTCCGAGCCTTCCTTCTCGGCCTGCTTGATCGCGTCAGAGATGCGCTTAGCACCGCTGAACTCGATATGGGCAACGCCAAATAAAAGAGTGCTCATAAAGAACAAAATGATAGTAATGACCTGATTTATCATCGTTTCCTCGCCGCGCATGACGGTTGCGCTGATTACCGTGAAGATTCCAAACGTGGCAAAAGCCATTGTGTGGAACCTATGCTCATCCTGCTTCCGAAGGGCCCGTCGATATTCCTTTTCATCAAGCCTGATCTTTGAAACCAACTCAGCCCATGCCTTGACTCGCCGCGCTGAACGATTGCGCCACCACATGCTTGTGCTCGCCATCGTCCGGTCCATCTTCTCTTTCAGATAGGCCGAGACCAGGTTCACCAGAATTCCAACGACGATGACGCTGATCCACCAGACCGGCTGGCTGATCTGTACAAAGAACTCCTCCATGCTTTCCCCTATCCAAATTTGTGGTGACTACATCATCGACGGATTCTAGCCGCCGCCATCAGCAAGTTTCGCTGTATCAGCCCATGCGACTAATGTCCGTACGATCTGCGGATATGCATACCCAAGTGGGTTCTACCCCGAAATCACGGACGGTTGTAAAAGAGCTGAGAACTTCTGGTCTTGCCTGGCGGCCCTTCGCCGCCGCCTTGGGTTGTGGAATCGCTCAATGTATTCGAACACATCCGCCCTTGCCGCATCGAGTGTTGGATAGGTCATGCGGTAGATCCGCTCGCGCTTGAGCAGGCCGAAGAAGCCTTCGCATGCGGCGTTGTCGCCGCAGTGGCCCACCGCACTCATCGAACACACCAGGCCGTTGGCTGCCAGGAAACGCTGGTAATCACCACTTCGGAATTGGCTGCCACGATCCGAATGTAGGATCACCCAGTGGCTGCCTTGGCGTTGCCACACGGCCATCTGCACGGCCCGGATCACCATCTGCCGATCCTGGCGGTGGTGCATCGACCAGCCCACGACCCGCTGGTCGAACAGGTCCAGCACGATGCACAGGTACAGCTTGCCCTGACCGGTCTTGAGCTCGGTGATGTCGGTGACCCACTTGGTCTCCGGCTCCAATGCAGTGAAGTCCCGTTCCAGCAAGTTGCGTACGCCCGGCGGAGTCAGCGCCGGCTGTCCGCGTTTGCCACGCCGCTTCGGGCGCGGCCAGCCTTGCAGCCCGTGGACGGCCATCAGCGTGCCACCCGGTTCAGGCTGGCCGACTCCCCTTGATCGGCCAGGTCTTCGTGCATGCGACCGGCACCCAGCGTGCCCCGGCTGTCCTCATGCAGCTCGCGGATCCGGACGAGCAGGCGCTGGTTGTCGAGCTGGCGGGCGCTTGGCAGGCGCTTGCTCCAGTCGTAGTACCCACCGGCCGACACCCGCAGGCAACGGCACATCAGTCGAATCGGAAACACATCGCGGCAACGTTCGATCACCTGATACCTCAGGAGGATCCCTTGGCAAAGAACGTCGCCGCTTCTCGCAAAAAATCGCGTTCCTTCTTGACCCGGGCCAGCTCGCGCTTCAGGCGGGCGAGCTCTTCGTCGCGGGGTGTGCCAGCACCACCGAAGGCCACCGCCCCTTGGCTCTGGGCCTCCCGCTTCCAGCGGGTCAGCAGGGTGTCCCGGATTCCCAGTTCCCGCGCCACCTGGGCACAACTGACACCCGGTTGGTTGGTCTGCTCAACCGCACCACGCTTGAACTCTGCACTGAACTTCCTTCGCTTAGACATGAACACTCCTCAGGGCCTGCATCGGCCTTATCGTAAGTGTCCGTGAAAACGGGGGTGAACCCCGAGTTCAAGGCGCTGACCCAGCTTCTCATTCTGGTGTTGTATGGCGACAACATCCCTGACAAGCCCGTTGACTTGCCCGCGCAGGACAGTTGGCGGGCACGGCTGGAAATGGCTCGTGCCTGGCGTGATGCGGTCAACCGGCAGGGAGGCGATGTCACCCTGGTCCATCTGCCGGACATAGGCATTCGCGGCAATAGCCACTTCCTGTTCTCGGATCTCAACAACGTCCAGATCGCCGATCTGGTGAGTGAGTTCCTGAAGAAGAAGCATCTCGATCGTTGAGCTGAGTGTCTCGTGCCTGGATCGGGCAATGGCGTGTGCGCAACCTTGGCCGCAGCGTCGCACGCCAACGCGCCATTCATATCATGCATGCATGAGTGATATCCGGCTGATGCTCTATATCCATGAGTGCACGGGGGTTAGTTTTACTCCTGATCCCCACCAACGTGTGCGTGCCACACACACCGGCAGGGGGAGCGTCCAAACTGGGAGCAGTTGAATGAAGCACATCGTGCACGCCACGCTGTTGGCGATGTCTCTTGGTCTGGCGGCAGGCAGCGCCTCCGCTGCCGACTACAGGCTCAATCCTTTCAAGCTGGCCTACGAAGGCGCGATCACGCGTAATGTGCCCAGAGAGGTCAACATCCATTCGGTGTCCTATCCGCTGAATGGCATTGAGATCGCGGCCAACTTCTACACGCCGGCCAACTTTGACGCCTCGCGCAAGTACCCAACCATCGTGGTTGCCCACCCTAACGGTGGGGTCAAGGAACAGGTCGCCGGCCTCTACGCGCAGCGCCTGGCCGAGCAGGGCTACATCGCCATCACCGCCGATGCTGCCTACCAGGGCGGCAGCGGCGGTCAGCCCCGCAGCGTGGACATGCCGTCGCACCGCATTGAAGACATTCACGGCATGGCAGACTTCATCAGCCGGTTCCCGTGGGTGGACACTACGCGCCTGGGCCTGCTGGGCATCTGTGGCGGTGGCGGCTATTCGCTGGCGGCCGCGCAGACAGACAAGCGCTTCAAGGCCGTCGCCACGATCAGCATGTTCAACTCCGGTCGCGTACGCCGCAACGGCTATGCCGACTCGCAGCTGGACACCGTCCAGCAGCGGCTGCAGCAGGCTTCACAGGCCCGTGCGCAGCAAGCCGCCGGCGGCGAAGTGTTGTACTCCGGCGATGCCAACCTCAGCGACGCGCAGATCGCCAAGCTCCCCTTCGATCTGTATCGGCAGGGCTATGAGTACTACTGGAAGACACACGCCCATCCCAATTCCACCTTCCGCTATACCACCAGCAGCCTGATGGACCTGATGCGGTGGGATGCCACCGACCAGATCGAATTGATCCACCAGCCGCTGCTGATGATCGCCGGTAGTAAGGCTGACAGCCTGTACATGACCCAGGATGCTTTCGCCAAGGCAAGCGGGACCACCGACAAGCAGATGGTGCTGCTGGACGGCGCCACGCATATCGAGACCTACTGGGTGCCGAAGTACGTGGATGCCGCGGTCGCCTCGCTGAAGACCTTCTATGCGAGGACGCTGGCGCCATGAACGGACAACGCAGGACACCGGCGCAGAGCGCACTACTGGGCGCCGCATTGAGCATGGCGGCACCGTTCGCGGCCGCCGCCGAAACCGCTGCGCAGCAGATCACCCGGGCCGGCACCCAGTCTTCCGTTGCAGGCCCGGCCGAGACCTTCGTCGGCAAGGTACGGGTAGATCCGTTGTTCCCGGCGGACACGGACGTACAGGCCTCGTCCGCCTACGTCAGCTTCGAGCCGGGCGCCCGCTCGGCCTGGCACACCCATCCGGCTGGGCAGCGGCTGGTGGTTACCTCCGGCGTCGGGCTGACCCAGGAATGGGGAAAGCCTGCGCAGCAGATACACGCCGGTGATGTGGTGGTCTGCCCTGCGGGGGTCAAGCATTGGCACGGCGCAGCGCCGCATAGCGCGATGACCCATCTGACGGTGACCGGGGTGGCCGATGGCAGATCGGTGGACTGGCTCGAACAGGTCAGCGATGCGCAGTACGGCGCGGCGTCCGCTGGCATCGATGCCCCCGTTGCCGGACCGCTTTCGTCTAGGCAGCAGGCCATTCCGCTGATCGCGGCCGCCGCGGCCAGCAGCAACATGCCCCAGCTCAATGCAGCACTGGGCCAGGGACTGGATGCGGGCCTGACCCTGAGCGAGGCCAAGGAAGTGCTGGTGCAGCTGTATGCCTATGCGGGCTTCCCGAAGAGCCTCAATGCCCTGGGCGAGCTGATGAACGTAGCGCGGGACCGCGAGGCAAAGGGCATTGCGACTGCAGCCGGGAAGCCGCCCACCGGCCAGGCACCCGTGGGTGATGCGTTGCGCGCCGTGGGCACCGCCAACCAGACCCGGATCTCCGGCGCTCCGGTGCGCGGACCGGTCATGGATTTCGCGCCCATCATCAACCAGTTCCTGCAGACGCACCTGTTCGGCGACATCTTTGAACGCGACAACCTTGACTGGCAGAGCCGAGAACTGGCCACCGTCGGCGCGCTCGCGGCGATGCCCGGGGTGGAGGCGCAGCTACGCTCACACATGACCGTCAGCCAACGGGTAGGCCTCAGCCGCGAACAGTTGCAGCACCTTGCCCAAGTGCTTGCCAACAGCGGCCATACCGCCGCGTCCGCCCGCGCTCTGCAGGCGCTTGAACAGACGCCTGCACCAGCACCCTGACAGCCACCCGCATGGAGAGCACCATGAGTAATCCGCCCACCAACCCGCAACGTCGCTCGCTGCTTAAGGGCGCAGCCACGTTGGCAGCACTGCCACTGGCTGGCGCGATGGCCACCGCGACGGCCACAGCCTCACCTTCGGCAGCGCCGGCAACCATTGCCGGGCGACGCATGCTTGGCAAGCTGCAGGTCTCCAGTCTCGGCCTCGGTGTGCAGAACATGAGCCGGACCTACCAGACCACCCTTCCTACGCGCACCGAGATGCACCGCATCATCCGTGCTGCGTTTGATCGCGGGATGATCTTCTACGACGCGGCCGAGGCGTACGGCCCGCATGAGGTGGAGCGGATCCTGGGGGAGGGCGTTGCCGCGTTCCGAAACGAAGTGGTCATCGCCACCAAGTTCGGCTGGAACATCGACCTGGAAACCGGCGCGCGCGGTCCAGGGCTGATCAGCAGGCCCGTTCACATAAAGGCAGCGGTGGAGGGCATGCTGAAGCGACTTCGCACTGACCGAATCGATCTGCTGTACCAGCACCGCGTGGACCCGCAGGTGCCGATCGAAGACGTGGCCGGCGCGATCCAGGACCTAATGACCGAGGGAAAGGTGCTGCACTGGGGGCTGTGCGAGATGGGCCTGCAGACCCTGCGCCGCGCGCACGCTGCGCTGCCGGTAACGGCGGTGCAGAGCGAGTACTCGATGCTCTGGCGCGGACCGGAACAGGAGGTGCTTGCTGTATGCGCCGAGCTTGGGATCGGGTTCGTGCCATGGAGCCCGCTGGGCGTCGGCTTCCTGACCGGCGCGATCGATGCGAGGACCCGGTTTGCCGACGGCGATATCCGAGCCATTGAAACGCGCTTCACCCCGCAGAACATCGAACACAACCTCGCCCTGGTGAGACTGCTCACGGACTGGGCTGCACGCAAGCGGGCAACGCCAGCGCAGGTCGCCCTGGCCTGGCTGATGGCACAGCAGCCGTGGATCGTGCCGATTCCCGGCACCACGCAGATGGCGCATCTGCTGGAGAACCTCGGCGCCGCCGAGCTGGTCCTCAGCATCGCTGAGGTGCAGGAGCTCAACGCTGCACTTGCCGCCGTGGCAGTGCAGGGACAGCGTCTTCCGCCCGCAGTGCAGGCGTACAGCGGTGTTGAAGCACCGCTGCGCTAGCGCTCAGTCCTGATAGCGAAGGGCATCACGCAGCACGGTGAATGCAGGCGATGACTGCCTGCGGCTGGGGTAGTACAGGTGGTAGCCAGGGAAGGAGGGGCACCAGTCCTGCAGGACGTGCACCAGTGCACCCGCCTGCACGTGGGTGCGCACCAGGTCCTCGGGCATGTAGGCCAGCCCCAGCCCTTCCAGTGCGGCGCCCAGACGCAGTGCGATGTTGTTGAAGACCAGCTGGCCCTCCACCCGCACTTTCAGTTCCTGGCCTTTCTTCTCGAACTCCCACGCAAAAATGCCACCGTGGGTGGGCAGGCGGATGGTGATGCAGTTGTGCCGGGTGAGGTCGTGCGGTGATTTCGGCTTGGGATGGCGCTGGAAGTAGCTTGGTGAGCCGACCACGGCCATGCGCATGTCCGGCCCGACGCGCACGGCGATCATGTCCTTGGCGACCTGTTCGCCCATGCGGATGCCGGCGTCGAAGCCCTCGGCCACGATGTCGGTCAGCCCGTAGTCGACGATCACCTCGATGTTCAGGTCGGGGTGGGCGGGCAGCAGCCTGCCCAGCACCGGCTGCATCACGGTGAGCGCGGCATGCTCACCGGCGGTGATACGGAGGCGGCCGGCGGGCTTGTCGCGGTATGCGTTGAGCTGGGCGAGCTCGCTGTCGATCTCCTCGAAGCGCGGTGCAATCACCCGCAGCAGCTGCCCGCCGGCTTCGGTGGGCGAAACGCTGCGGGTGGTGCGTGCCAGCAGGCGCACGCCCAGGCGCTCCTCCAGCTGCCGCATGGAGCGGCTCAAGGCAGGCTGGGACATACCCAGCTGGGCCGCGGCACGCGTGAAGCTGCGCTCCCGTGCCACCAGCGCGAACATGGCCAGCTGGTCGTAATTCTCGATGCTCATTGATGCGCGCCTGCTATAAGCGATATTCGATTATGCCCCTGCAAGAATGGAATGTGGGGGCGTAGATTGGCCCCATGACGATACCAACCCCCAATCACAGTCGCCGCGCCGTCGTCACCGCGCTGGCATCGCTACCGCTGGGCTGTTCGGCCACGGCCCCGCAGGAGGACGTGGCGCACGGTCGATCAGATAGCCGGACCCTGGTCGCCGTCTTCTCGCGCTCTGGCAACACCCGGGTGGTTGCCGGGTTGATTCATCGCAGCATGTCCAGCGATCTGTTTGAGATACAACCTGCTGTGGAGTACCCGGCGGATTATCTCGAAACGGTTGAACAGGCGCGGCGCGAGCGCAACGACAATGTAGAACCCGCGCTGCGCACACGCATCGCCGGCATCGAACGTTATGACACGGTGTATCTGGGCTTCCCGATCTGGGGCGAGACCGCACCGCCGATCATTCGATCGCTGTTGTCGCAGCACGATATGAGCAGCAAGACCATCGTGCCCTTCATTACCCACGGTGGTTATGGCGTCGGCAGCAGCCTGCGCGTGCTCGCACGCCACGCCCCGCAGGCGCGCATCCTGGATGCTTTCGTGATGCAGGCCGACCAAGAACGCAGAACCATGGAAAGCGTCAACGCCTGGCTCGCCACCCCACCTACTTCCCGATGAGGATTCGATCATGAAGACACGCACACTTGGACAAGGCCTCGAAGTTTCCGCCCTCGGCCTGGGCTGCATGGGCATGAGCGCGGCCTATGGTCCCGCTGCAGACAAGGAGGACATGATCGCGCTGATCCGCACCGCGGTGGAGCGCGGCATCACCCACTTCGATACCGCCGAAGCCTATGGCCCGTTTGCCAACGAGGAGCTGGTGGGCGAGGCCCTGGCGCCGGTGCGCGACCAGGTGGTTATCGCCACCAAGTTCGGCTTCGACATCGACCCGGTGACCGGTGCCCGCGGTGCCGGCACCAACAGCCAGCCCGCACACATCCGCGCCGCCGTCGAGGCCAGCCTGAAACGCCTGCGCACCGAGCGCATCGACCTGCTGTACCAGCATCGCGTTGATCCCGCGGTGCCCATCGAAGACGTGGCAGATACGGTGAAGACCCTCATCGCGGAGGGTAAGGTTGCGCATTTCGGTCTGTCAGAAGCGGGCCTTCAGACTATCCGCCGGGCCCACGCCGTGCAGCCGCTTACCGCCGTGCAGAGCGAGTATTCGCTGTTCTGGCGCGAGCCAGAGACGGAGCTTCTCCCCCTGCTTGAGGAACTTGGCATTGGCTTCGTACCCTTCAGCCCGCTGGGTGCGGGCTTCCTGACTGGAAAGATCGACGAGAAAACGCAGTTCGATGCAACGGACTTCCGCAACGCGGTGCCGCGCTTCTCTGCCGAGGCGCGCCGGGCCAACATGGTCTTGGTGGAGGTGGTGAAGACGATGGCTGCAGAGAAGGGTGCCACTCCCGCCCAGGTCGCGCTGGCTTGGCTGTTGGCCCAGCGACCGTGGATCTCCCCGATCCCAGGCACGACCAAGCTCCATCGCTTGGATGAGAATCTGGGCGCAGTGCATCTGGTCCTGAATCAGGCCGACCTGGCACACATCCACTCAGAAGTGGCGCAGATCAGCATCAGCGGCGCGCGTCTGCCGGAAGCTGCATTGAAGATGACCGGAAGGTGAGCAGGCGCGGTGGATACCCGCTTCTGGCCGGAAGCGGACATTGCCGGGGCAGGGGATAAGGAAGATTTATCGAGGGTAGGGGGGGCGTTTGCTCGGGCCCCAAACGCGGCCATCGTCGACAGGAAGGAGAGCGATTCCGCCCACTCGATTAGCGGCGGCCGGGATTCTGCGACACGTGGGGTCCGTTAGACACTCGGAGAAGTGAAGGGCGGGCGTCCTTCATACAGCTAGGCTCGGACAGAAGACTCGCATCCCGGTGGCAAATGTCGCACTTGATAGATCCGGCGCGTCAACGGGGAGCGACCACCCGCGTGGCGTAGCGCCGTCGCTTACATGCGAGGCGGACTTCATGTAAAAATAGGGCTGATGTCGGCGTCAGAAAGCTGGTTTTCTGAGGTAATCCATCACAGTAGGGTTCTTTATAAATATCGTATTGAAGTAATTCACTCAGCTGACCGCAGGGGGGTCACCTTGATCAGGCCGCTTCGGAAGAGATCGCGTGAGGGCGTACTCTATACTCGCTTCCCCGATATTCAAACTCAGCTCGATACGCTCGATCAGCTTCCCTCGCAGGAGCTGATCGAGCGGTGTCGAGTTCCGGAGAAAGAAGCGGGGGCTGTTCCGGTCGAGTGCGTGCTCGCCTTCGTGCGCCGGGAGTGGGCGGCACAGAATCACGCGCTTTGCGAACCGCTGCTGGCCGTGCTGTTGGAACGGTTGCGACGCAGGTTGCCGCGAGCACTCAATCTGGATGGGAAGACCGCGTCCCTATCTCGCAGCGACCAGGCCGAGCAGGTCCACGACACGTTCGTCGCGATGCTCATCGGTGAGGCGAACGATTACGACGAGCGGCTCGACTACTACGAAATTTCGTTTTCCCAGAGCATTGCAAAGCTCAGCCTGACCGCGAAGCGGCGGTCGCGTCGTTCAATCGGGCGGCAGGAGGAACTCTATGACGAGGATGAAGGAGAGCTCAGGGCCGACGTCGAGCTCGCGATCGGTGTGTTTGATCCTTTTAATCCTGATCTGCTCCAAGATGAAATTTACCGGTCGCGCCTCCCGGCAGCAATGGAGAAGCTGAAGCCCTTGGAAAAGAGGATTGTTGAGATGTGGCGAAACGACGTTCCGATTGACTCGAAAGATCCGAGCATCACCACCATGACGCGCATAACGGGGCGCTCAGAGAAGGGAATTCGGAACATACGCGACCGTGCCTTTGCAAAGCTCAGGGATCTATTGAGCCCGGAGGGGGAGGTATGATCAGGCCTGAGGCTACCCTCGAAGACGTGCTTGACGCTTTCTCGATGGAAGCGGAGATGGGTTCCGCAACACTTCAGCGTTATCTGAACGATTACCCACAGTTCTCCGATGAGCTGATCGATCTCTCCAATGAGATCTACCAGTTCTCGAATGTGGAACAGGGCGAGCTCCCAAGCGCCGATAGGGAGCGGATTGGCGCAGTGCTCGCCCAGTTCAGAAGCGCGGCATCCCGTTCGTCACAGCCCGCTTTGGAGCGCTTGTCGCCTGCTCGTCAGCGAGAACTCTCCCAAGCTCTGGGGGTGCCGCGCCAAGTGATATTTGCATTTGTTGAGCGAGGCGTGATCGCGAACTCTGTGCCAGGGCGGTTCCTCGCACGCATGGCCGAGGCTCTTCAGTCGACTGTGTCCGATCTTCGCACCTACCTGTCCCAAGAGCCTCAGCGTGCGGTGCGCTACGCCAAGGCTGACGACAAGCCGCTCGATCCGGGGCAGGTGCCTTTCGAGCAACTCCTACGCGACGCGGGACTCTCAGAGGCGCAGGCGGCAGAATTTCTTAAGGAAGAGCTGTGAGATGGATGGAATCGAGCTTGGTCGGCGCGAGGCTGCGCGTCTCCATGCGGAGCTTACCGCCTCCGGGGTTGATCCGTGGAATCTGCGTGAGCTTGTTCAGGCGTGCGCCGCACGAAAGATGCTTGATATCGAAGCGGCAGCGAAGGGAGCGGCGACCTTGGGCGGGGCGCGGGCCGCCCTTATCCCAGGTGCTGATCTGATTGTTCACGAACCGTGCGATACGGATTTCGATTTCGCGTTCTTGATTGCCCATGAGCTTGGACATGCCGAGCTTGGAGACGACCGTCCCGAGGACGAGTCGGCGATGTTTGACGCCCTGCGCCCAGCGGAGCCAGCCACGATTGGACTTGATCGGGTCGTTGACTACGGTCGCCGGCAGCGTCGAGAAGTGCAGATGGACCTGTTCGCGCGCGAGCTGCTCCTGCCGCGCCCTTGGGTGCGGACACTGCACATTGATCAAGGACTCACCGCGAGCGACATTGCTGATCAAATCGGCGCGCCTTTCGAGGTGGTTGCGCAGCAGCTTTTGGATGCCTTGCTACTTCCGACGGTGCCGGAGGAGGTGGTAAAGGATCCAGGTGAGCGTCCACTCAATGCAGACCAACGGGCGGCGGCGGAGCATGAAGAGGGCCCGTATCTACTGGAAGCAGGACCCGGAACTGGTAAAACGCGAACGCTCGTAGGGCGAATTGAGCACCTTCTGCGTAAGGGCGTGGATCCGCGACGCATTCTGGTCCTGACCTTCTCGAACAAGGCAGCTGGTGAGCTTTCGACGCGTATCGCTCGGCTCGATGCGCAAGCAGCTGCCGCCATCTGGATCGGCACCTTTCACGCATTCGGGCTCGACCTGGTCCGCCGTTTCCACCGTGAGATGGGGTTGCCATCTGATCCTCGCTTGCTCGACCGCACCGAAGGTGTGGAAGTGGTCGAGAACGAAGTGCCGAGACTCGGTCTCGTGCACTACCGAAATCTGGTAGATCCGACTGATCTCATTGTTGATGTTCTTTCGGCAATTTCACGCGCGAAGGATGAAGTGGTCGACGCAGACCGCTATCGAGTGCTCGCTGATGCGATGCATGCATCGGCACACGGGGATCAAACGAGGGCCCAAGCCGCTGAAAAAGCAATCGAAGTTGCGAAAGTCTACGAGTTCTACGAGCGCGTAAAGCTGGAGAGGGAAGCAGTGGACTTTGGCGATCTTGTGCTCAGGCCTGTGCAGCTTTTGGAAGAAAACAAGGCCGTCAGAGACGCCCTCCAGAGAACCTATGACCACATCTTGGTGGATGAGTACCAAGACGTAAATCGAAGCAGCGTGCGCCTCCTCACCGCGCTATCGGGTGAGAGAGGGAACGTGTGGGCGGTCGGGGATGCTCGTCAGTCGATCTATCGCTTCAGAGGTGCCTCTTCCTATAACCTCGATCGCTTTGGCGCTGAGGATTTCCCGGGGGGCAAGCGCGGACGCCTCAGCGAGAACTATCGATCTTTTGGCACGCTTGTCACGGCAGCCTCAACGTTCGCAGCCGATATGATTGTGGCGCCTGATGGCGCTCGGCTTGTGCCGACGCGAGGGGAAGGCGCAAATTGTCCGCAGATGCGCCGGGTTGAGACTGGCCCGCAGGAGCCTGTTGCGATCGCCGACGCCATCAAGGAGATGAAAGCAGCGGGATACGCGTATCGAGACCAAGTGGTGCTCTGCACAGGGAATGAGAAGCTCGCCAGTCATGGCTGGGCTTTGGAACAGCTGGGCATTCCTGTCCTCTTTCTTGGGAGCTTGTTCGAACGCAGTGAAGTCAAGGACATGCTGTCGCTTGTTTCTTTACTCGTCGATCGCCGGGCGATGGGGCTGCTTAGGCTGGGCTGCCTGCCGCAATTCTCGATGTCGCTGGCCGACGTGGCTCGGGTTATTCGGCATGCGCGTGAACACGACTGGGCGCCGGGTCAGTGGCGGGATGCAGCCACCGATGTTCCGGACATGAGCGATCATGGGCGCGCTGCTCTAACCGCCGTGGCAGCGGCTCTAGATGGGTTTGATGCAGATTCTGACCCTTGGCGTGTGATCGCTGCCGTGCTCTTGGACCGAACGCGCTTGGCTGCCGAGCTCAATCAATCGGTTGCTATCGGAGATCGCGCCAAAGGGATTGGCATCTGGCAGCTTATGAATTTCATCCGCGTGCAGCCGCGGGGGCAGGGACTCCCGATCACGCGCGCGCTCGAGCGAATTCGTCGACTGGTGAGGCTCGGGGACGATCGAGACCTTCGGCAGCTACCTGCTGCTGCGCAGCATCTCGACGCCGTTCGAATCATGACAATCCACGGCGCCAAGGGACTTGAATTTCCTGTTGTGCACCTGCCTGGCATGAATGTATCGACGCTTCCTCGCGCGTTTCAGACGCCGAGGTGCATGCCGCCCGAAGGCATGGTGGAAGGCGCACGCGGTCGCGCAGATGATGAGCCGCGTAGAGAGCATGAAAAGGAACAGGAGTGCTTGTTTTATGTGGCAATCACCAGGGCCCGGGATCGGCTGTTCTTCTACGCTGCTTCGGTCAACGCAGCTGGTAGCAGGCGCGGCTTGTCATCATATATCGAGCGGATAGCGAACACGATCGATAGTCCGCAAATCACCCCATCAGGTCCTGCGCCTCAGAGCGCGACCGAAGATCCTGTGGACATGATTTATGCCGCAGGGATGACGGTAGCAGATTCCGACGTCGGTCTATATGGTCGCTGTCCGCGACGATACTTCTACATGCGGCTTCTCCAGATTGGCGGGAAGCGCGTGCAAACCCCTTTTTTGCAGATGCACGATGCAGTGCGCAATGCTGTTCAGGCTTGTGCTGAAAGCGGGCAAGAGGGACGTGAGTTCATTGCCGAGCAGATTGCGTCATCATTTGCGATATCCGGGCTGGGAAACCACGGCTACGCAGTTGATTACCAAGGCCTCGCCCAGGGAATGGTCGAGTTCTTCGTCGCCAGTCGCACGGGGCACGCCCCCCAGCCTCCCGTGGCCCTGTCGCTTGGCCTGGGTGGGGAGCAGATTGTTATCACCCCGGATGAGATCCTGACCTCGCCCGATGGGCAGCAGCTCTATCGCCGCGTGCGGACGGGGCATGCACGCAAGGACGATGAAAAAGACCCTGCTCACTTGGCCTTCGTCCTCGCAGTCAAGGCGGCGGCGCCGAGCGCAAGGGTGGAAATCATCTCACTCGCCGACCAGAGGGTGGTCCCGATCGAGCCGACGCCCCGGCAGCTCGCCAATGCCCGCGACAGGGTGGCCAAGATGCTTCGAAACGTCCGCTCGGGCGAGTTCGATGCGAAGCCATCGACCTTCACCTGCCCGAGCTGTCCCGCCTTCTTCGTCTGCGGCGAGGTGCCGCTTGGACCGCTCACGATCGGTTGCTGAAAAAAAGTTACCGGTCAGGCGCTTGTCAAGCGATGCCTAGGTAGGCAGGGACAGAACGTCCCGCCGCAACCTAGAGGCACCGCAACTATGAAACAACCTGATCTCATTGACTACGACGACGTCGGCGAGGCCATCCGGGACGGGCGCGCACTTCGCCCCGCGGGTGCATACCGGATCCGTTTCGCTCAGGACGACCTGAATTTCCGAGTGATCGAAGTGTCCGACCCCATTCCGCTGGGGCGGCAGATCCTGATCGCAGCCGGGCTCAACGCGCAGCGCGACTACTCGTTGTTCGCCATCTTGGATGGGGGCGACTTCGAAGATGTGCGGCTGGACGAAACCTTTGATCTGCGCGGACAGGGGGCCGAGCGCTTCGTTGCCTTCCAGACCGATCGCGAGTTCAAGCTGATGGTCAACGGCAGCCAGCTGCAATGGGGCAAGCCTGTCATTTCGGGCGCAGTGCTGTACAGATTGGCCTCGCCGTCTGAAGAGGAGGCCGTCTTCTTGGTCGTGGCCGGCGGGACCGATCGGGAAATCGAGCGCACGGAGCTGGTGGATCTGGCTGCGCCGGGCGTTGAGCGCTTTATCACCGCCCCGCGCCTTCCGCGCACCTACCAGATCATCGTGAACGGACGCGAGATCGAGGTCGCGCGCAAGCGGCAGACCTTCAACGATCTCGTTGCGCTGGCTTATCCGGGCACAGCTGCGGCCCCCGACACCGTCTACTCGATCACCTACAGCCGCGCAGCTTCGACGCCGCACAGTGGCGAGCTCGGGCAGGGCGGCTTCATCGACGTCAAAAATGGGACGCGCGCCAATGTCACCTGCACTGTTCAGTCTTAACAACGATCTGCGGCAGCTGCGTGAGGCGGGCTATTCGGTTCGTCGCGTGGGGGGCTTCCTGGTCATGCAGGAAGTTCCGTACGTTGATGCAGCTCGCAAGGTCAAGCGTGGCACGATCATCTCGGACCTATGCCTATCGGGTGATCGTACGCAGAAACCTGAGCCGCACACCGTCCATTTCGATGGGGAATTTCCCTGCGACGCGCTGGGCGTGCCGATCTCGGCGATTAGTGCGGGCTCTGCAGATGCCGATCTCGGGTATGGTCTGCGCTCGCGACATCTCTTTTCGTCCAAACCTGGACCGCAGGGCTACTCGAACTACTTCGAAAAGATGTCGACGTACGCCTCGATCCTCGCGGGACCTGCCGCGGTGCTAGACCCGACCGCAACGCCACGCGTGTATCGGGAGCCGGATCCAGAGGAGGAAAGCGTCTTCAACTACGTTGAGACCGCTTCTGACCGGGTCGGGATTGGGCATCTGACAGCACGTTTCAAGGGCCAGCGCATTGCAATCGTAGGCGTGGGCGGCACCGGTGCGTATGTGCTGGACCAAGTAGCAAAGACGCCTGTCGATGAGATCCGCATCATCGACGCAGACGATTTTTTGCAGCACAACGCTTTTCGCGCGCCTGGTGCCCCCTCGATTAACGGGTTGCGCGAAGCACCTAAGAAGGTGGACTACTACGCAGGCATCTACTCGAAGATGCATCGGGGCATTGTTCCGCATGCGGTCGCAATCTCGGCTGACACGAGCCATCTGCTCGATGGCGTGTCCTTCGCCTTTCTGTGCATGGATGCAGGTGAAGCGAAGCGCGTGGCGGTCGAAAAGCTAGAGGCGATGGGGGTTTCGTTTATCGACGTTGGGATGGGACTGACCCTCGATGGCGACGCGGTGGGCGGAATTCTGCGTGTATCGACAAGCACGCCCAAAGACCGCGCAACACTGCGCTCGTGCGTTTCTTTCTCTGGGGGAGGGGCCGACGACGTTTACGCAACCAACATCCAAGTGGCCGACCTGAATATGCTCAATGCTGCATTGGCAGTCATCAAGTGGAAGAAGCTCGTGGGCTTTTATCGAGACTTCGAATCAGAAGTGCACTCTACCTACACGACGGATGGCAACCAGCTCGACAACAGGGTGACAGTATGATCCGCCATCATGTCCTCGAGCCACGATTCGTCGTGGCCATTCCTCAGGTCCTAGAGGCTGGCGCGCTATATGTCTCAATGGAATACGGCACTGTTGTCCACAGCTGCTGCTGCGGCTGCGGGCGGGAGGTTGTGACGCCCTTGACGCCAACGGATTGGAGCCTGAGCTTCGATGGCGAGGCGATTTCATTGAAGCCGTCGGTGGGGAACTGGAATCTGCCGTGCCGCTCGCACTACGTGATTTCCCGAAATCGGGTCATCGAGTGCGGAAACTGGAACCAAGAACGCATCGATGCTGAGAGGCGGCGTGATCGGACTGCGAAATCTGCCTACTACCAGAAGACTGGCGCCGGTAGCGCGGATCACACTCAAGACCAGACGCTAGCTCCGTCTTCGCCTTCAACTAAGGTGCCCCATCCTTCGTGGATGCGAAGGCTCTTGGATCGGCTGCGGAAGATTTGATGTTGGGTTGACTTGGCGCTGCTCCTGCGGCGCAGGCGCCGTTCGAGCAGCGCAACATAAAGGAGCCTCGCTGACGATAAAGCGGGAGGGCTTGCCGAAACGGTCGAGCCTGGGCTACGTCGCGCGCCTAGTTAGGGATCGTCTTCGGTATAGTTTTCTGAGCCGAAGATTTCTTTAAGTGCATTAGTTCTCAGGACAAACAGGTGGTTGACTCGACTCCAATCACCTACTGCATAAACGGACCGTATGCAATGTCTTTAGTCTTCGAGTAATCGAGCTGCAGGATTCGCCGACGCACCACCGGTTTGAAAGTACCCCACGACACTGGACACCGACCGGTGCTCGGTCAGTTGCATGATCGCCGGCAGGGCTACGCCTTGGCGGCTGGCCTCGGTCACGAACCCGGACCGCAGGCTGTGCCCACCAAAATCCCCCTCCAACCCGGCCAGGCGGGCCCGCCGCTGCACGATCTCGCCGACCGCGGCCGGGGAAAGGGCAGGGCCCACCCGCTGTTTCCACAGCCGCCGGAAGATCGCCCCCTCGATGAGACCTGAGGCCTCCAACCAGTCTTGAAGGGCGAGGGCGGCCCGATCGAGCACCGGCTTATCCGGTGTCGACGTGGCCGTGACGCCGGCTTGCTGCGTCTTGCTGTGCTCCAGCCGGTAGATATAGCCCGCCTCGCCAATCCGACGTAGGTCGCGAAGATGGGCGGCGGCGATCTCGCTGCGCCGGCGCCCGCCACTGGCAAAACCGAAGCAGAGTAGGGCGCGATCCCGAATTCCTTCCAGGCTATCGTCGCAGGTGGCCAACATGGCCTCCAGCTCGGCTAGGGTGATCGCAGTCTTCTTGCGTGGGCGCTCGCCGCGCTTGACTGCGGCCCGCGCCGCGCGACTGAGCACGGTGCGGATCGCCGGCTGCTCGCAGGGATTGGTCACTTGCTTGAGTCGGTGCGCGGTGGACAGCACGGCAACGCGATGGCGGACTGTGGCCATGGTCCACGGGCCGAGCTTGGCCTTGAGACCAGCGGCCACCCAGGCCTGGTCGACGGTCGGCGGCAGTTCCCAGACCAATTCGCCGGCGGTTGAGCGGCGCTGCACGTGGTCGACCACAAACTGCAGCACGGCGGCTTCGGGCACCGGCAAGGCCAGCTCGATACAGTAGCGCGCCGCATGCCAGCCGGCCCAGTAGCGCAGGGCACTGGTATAGCTGCGGGTGGTGTTCTCAGCGGCGGCTTCGGCCAGCAGCTCACGCACCGCATCGGCGGCCTGCTGGGCCAGCTGTTCCGGTAGCACAAGGCTGGTGGCTGTCAATGTCTACGTCTGTATATAACTGCTCGAAAACATCTGCGTGGACTGCTCAGCTTTTCTACTCGGAGTGCCCTAGATTTTCTTCGATGGACAAGTGGTACCTGTCGAATGTGGGGCAACTTTTCTGATAGTGCTCTGAGAATGGGGCAACTTGTTGGCGGCTCATCAACTATTGGGCATTTGTTGGCGGTACTTGGGGCGTTTGTTGGCTGTAGCCGGGGTGATTTGTTGGCGTCAATCATGGGACTTGATCCAAAGCCATATCCAGCTAAGCCGCGCTGTGATGTGGGCTTTAGCTATTTCGCATAATGTATATTATGTCAACGATCGCATGGCACAGGCCTTGCCGAATCCTGCACACCGCAGCTTCCCCACTGCGGGCATGACCAGGAGCCACGATGAAGAACAGGAAGTTGACCGGCCAATGGGCCGGTTTTTCGTTTAAGAGCGGTCGGCTGGTGACCCCGGAAGGCCGAGAGCTACTGCCGGAGGATCTGGCTTGGATCAGCCTGACTGCGCAACTTGCGCAAGAATATCGCCGGTTGCTGGACGACGAACGCCAGCGGCGGGCTTTGCCCGGAACCATCCCGGCATACATGCGTGGCGCTGGAAAAAGCGTCAGCGGGAGGAAGGTCGTCCACCGTGCGGAACCGTGCCCGGTAGTCCCACTGGTACCGGCGCTGAAACGCACCGTGCGCGGGTAAGGCGTGGAGCGTCACCGTAGGGGCTCCCCGCCCCTACACCCGGGCTAGAATGCGCTCAGGACGAATCTGGGGGATTCCATGGAACGTGAGCGACCAGAATATCTACCGCCCATCGAGCGGCCGCGCTGGAGCTTCCCGTGGCTGACGTTGATCGGCGTTGTTGTCCTGGCACTCGCCGCATTCGGCATCAAGCAGCATCTGGACACGCAGGCCGCTTGGAATAAGCGGTTTACCGCGCAACCGAAGCCATCGACGCAACAAGTACCTGCGCCGGCCGCATTGGCGGAACTGCGAGCCGAAGCCGAACGCGAGGCCCGAATTGCGGAAATCCGCCTACACCGTGTGCAGGCGGAGCGGGAAGCTATGAAAGCTCGCGAGAAATGGCGCTGCATCAACGGCATTCCATTTCGACAAATCCCGGGCGGCTGGGAAAACGTGCCTGGTGAGCGCTGCTAATTAAGTGACACGTCACATAAATCCGGGGCGCGGCTGCACGGTGCTGTAGCTCTCGAACGGGTACGGCTCGTTCTCGGGGAACGTGCCGTTTGCGCGGTTCGCACGGCCAACCACCGCACCGGGCATACCAGCGGCCGCAGGAGCCGCTACAGGGGCCACGGTGCCCATTTGCGGCGCTTCCATGCTGGGCGCCTTGTACGGGTTGTACACGGGGCCGAAGCGGGCCAGCGTGCGGCACTCGGGCTGGCTGATGTCGTACTTGGTGCCCTGCTCTGTCAAGCACGTGCACGACGCTTCGCGGTCATCACCGGGCACCGGCATGGACGACATGCAGTAAAGCGCAGGTTGGGAGACGGGCTGCCTGTCATCAAAGATGGGAGCGGTCTCGGGCATGGACGCAAAACGTGGCAGGTGTGCCTTGGCGTAATCCGTAGGCGTGGCGAATGTGCGGGGGGCTCCCGTCCCGCCCGCCGCTGGCGCTACGGTCTGGCCGGGGGCCCCCGTGCTGGCGACGGCGGCAGCTTCTTCGATCTTGTTCTCAAACCTGTGCTTCAACAGAAGCAACATCACGACCACGAACACGATGCCAACGATGGTCCAGCGCATCCACATGGGAATGCTGCGCTTGGTGGTCACGAGCGTGGTGGACGTGTAAAAGTCGAAAACGTACTTGGGCCTGATCCAGTCGATCACGTCGCCACACGGGCCGTTGACGTTGCCCTGGTATGCATCCCACCGCTTCAATTTGGTCTTGCTGCGGAACACCGAGTTCTGGCGAACATGCACGTGGGTTTCGTACAGGCCGCGCAAGAACGGATCAAGCTGCAAGCCCTGCTGTGCAATCAAGATGAAGTCGAAACCACGGTGCCGGTGGCGCGCCATCGCTTCCACATGCGGCGGCACTTTGCTGCCGGGGTTGCGGTTGGGGAACACGTTGTAGCACTCATCAAGCACGACAACAGAGCCGTCAGGCAGCGATTGCCAATCCGTGGGGTCTTCGATGCACATCCACCCTGCCCGCTGGTAATCGAAATCCTTGATGCCACTGGCGTAGATCGCACGGCCTTCTTTCTGGAACTTGAACGCCAAGTCGATGGCATACGCGGTCTTGCCGTGGCCGGGTTGCCCGGTAACGAGATACAGAGCCATCAGGAACCCTTGAGCTTGGAAAGAATGACCTTCTGGCCGAGCGCCGCAGCGATGGCCGACAAGATGATGGTGATCGCGGCACCGATGCCGGAAGCTTCGAAGTAGGCCATGCCGATTGAACCAAGCTGCGGCAACAACGCGCTGATGAAAGACTTCATCGCAGGCAATGCGACCTTGTGCGTGAACAACCCAATGCCGAACGCGGCGAGCAAGCGACCGATGATGCCCGGCAGGTATTCGCGGGCGGCGCCAATCAACATTGCGATCAGCGCACCGATAATTTGCGGCATATCACATCCCCTTGGCGATGATAAAACAGGCGATGGCCGAAGCCACGATGATCAGCGAGGCACGCAGGTTCGCAATGAAGTTGCACCACGTCGCCGGGGGTGAAGCGAATACCTGGGCATACGATGATGCAACCGCCCCGCTCCCGGAAACGCTGGCCATGCCGATGCAGCTACCGCCACCGAAGCCGGATTGGTCGAGATCGCCGACGCTGAATTCCTTCTCACCGACCGTGGGCGTATCGGCTGCGGTCTGCCCTGCCCCGGGGTTCTGGTTCATGCCGTTGACTTTCGTCCACTCAGGCTGCGCGCCATCATCGCCGCCTTCGTCGCCTTGCTTGTTTGCAAGCTTTTCCAGTGCACATGCGGCCTTCCACTGCTGCAACAACTGCGAATACTCCATGGCATCACAGTCCTTTCCAACACAAACCGGAATTGCCCCGCAGGCACCACCATTGATATTCCGGTCTCGGCGCGTGTTGCAATCGATACGCCACTGGGTACGCAGCTGCAAACACATAATCGGATTTCCGTTACAGCTAGGCGGCGCATTGCAGTTCTCACCGCCAGACGCTGAATCCTCGTCCGGGTCATCCGGCCCTTCTTCGCTGTCCGGAACGCCGTCGCCGTTAGCATCGCGCTTGCACGTCCCGTCTTTGCCCTTGGCCTCACCTGCAGCACATTGCCCATCACCCGGGAGACACTCACCGCTGGGTGCCTTCACATTGCCAGCAGGACATTCATTTTTCTTGTTCTCACAGGTGCCACCTGCACTTAGAACCATTCCGGCAGGACACTCCTGCTCTTTGCACTCGCCAAACTCATCCTTGATCTTCCCTGCTGGGCACTCAACGTCAGGCAGTTCACAAGCCTGCAAGTAGGCATTCCAGTAATAGCCCTGACTGAGGGTCGGCAGGGAATCGTT